>NZ_NEUF01000186.1:4493-207033 GCF_002910915.1 Streptomyces sp. SM10
CCCGTACGACACGGTGGCGGGATCCCGGGTTCACCGCGCCAGGGACGCCGCGTCCCCCATCACGATCACCGGGTACTTCGCGGGGTCCAGGGTGAGCAGGAGCTCCCGCATCCGTTCCTCGGTCAGCGAGACGCAGCCCTGGGTGGGGCCGCCGTGGTCCACATGGACCCAGATGCCGCCGCCCCTCTCGCCGCCGAGCGGCCGGGTGCGGTCCAGCGGGCTGGTGCCCGGGGTGCGGTTGTAGTTGATCGCGACGACGTAGTCGAAGGAGCCTTCCAGGGGCTCCCCCAGGAAGCCCTCCCCGCTCACCGCGAAGCGGGACTGTTCGTCGTACGGCAGCAGCGCGCCCGGGTCGGGGAGCCGGCCCCCCGCGTCGGTCAGCCCGAAGACCCCGACGGGTGAGCGCAGGTCGTCGGCGACGTGGTGGTCCGTCCACCCCTCCATCCCGTTGTGAGCGGGCCAGGGGCCCGCCCCGGGTCTCCAGCCGCGAGCGGCGTCGTCACGGCTGTAGAGCGCGACCGCGGAGCGGTTGGAGTCGGGCCCCTGTCCCGTCACCACGAGGGCCTGCCGTGCGGTGACCGGGATCTGTGCCCGGGTCTCGGGTCCCAGGTCCGGGATCTCCGCGGGAGCGACGAAGGGCTCCACGACGCGGGGCGGCGCGGGTGAGGCCCCGGGACCGGCCGCGCCCCTGGGCGCCGAGGGGTCGGAGGTCTGCACCGCACCGGCGGAACAGCCGATGACCAGGACGAAGAGGGTGACGAGAAGGACGTACGGGCGACGCGGGACGGACACGGTGCGGAACTCCTCGGTGGCGGGCGGGCGAGCACTTCCGGTGCCAGTCCTTGCCGGGCCGGGCGGCGCCGAACCCGAACCGGGGCCATCCGGATGTACCCGCTCCGCGTACCCGCGTACGGCGAGTTCCGCACGTCTCACCCGTACGCAGGCAAAGGGCACGGACCCGTCGGCGGTTCCGGGCCCCTTCCCGCAGGATTCCAGCGGGCCCTGGAGGTCCGTGCCGTCGTGGGTCTCGTCGGGGTCGACGCCCATCGTGATCGAGCCGGTGCCGCCCCACGCCATCCTGCCCGTGCGGTACGAGAGCTTCAGCGACCTCCGGTCACCCCGCTCCGGTCGTGTCCTCGGTCAGGGTCGTGCGGGTGGTGGTGCTCGAACAGGTGACGGCTGTGTGTTCCTGTGCGAGCCCGGTGACCACGGGCTCCGCGATGCAGAACAGTCCCCGGCCGGTCGGCCGGGGACTGTTTCACGTGGAACCGAAGCGGAACCGCTGACGCCTACTTCGCGCCCGTGTCCCTGGCCACCGAGTCCTTGGCCTCCGCCTTCTCCTTGGCCGACGCGACGGGCTTGCGGAGCTGGATGTTCAGCTCGCGCAGACGGGTCTCGTCCAGCTCGCTCGGGGCGCCCATCATCAGGTCCTGGGCGTTGCCGTTGAGCGGGAAGGCGATCGTCTCCCGGATGTTGGGCTCGTCGGCCAGCAGCATGACGATGCGGTCGACGCCCGGGGCGATGCCGCCGTGCGGCGGGGCGCCGAGGCGGAACGCGCGCAGCATGCCCGCGAACTCCCTCTCGACGGTCTCCGCCTCGTAGCCGGCGATCGCGAAGGCCTTCAGCATGACCTCGGGCTCGTGGTTACGGATGGCGCCGGAGGACAGCTCGATGCCGTTGCAGACGATGTCGTACTGCCACGCCAGGATGTCGAGCGGGTCCTTCTCCTCCAGGTCCTTCATGCCGCCCTGGGGCATGGAGAAGGGGTTGTGCGAGAAGTCGATCTTCCCGGTGTCCTCGTCCTTCTCGTACATCGGGAAGTCGACGATCCAGCAGAAACGGAAGACGCCCTCCTCGAAGTGGCCGGCGCGCTTGGCGGCCTCGACGCGGACGACGGACATGATCTTGGAAACCTCGTCGAACTCGCCCGCGCCGAAGAAGACGGCGTGGCCGGGAACGAGGGACAGACGCTCGGTGAGGGTCTTGATGTCCGACTCGGTGAGGAACTTGGCGATCGGGCCCGCCAGCGTGCCGTCCTCGCCGACGCGGACCCAGGCGAGGCCCTTGGCGCCGTGCTCGACCGCGTACGCGCCGAGGCCGTCGAAGAACTTCCGGGACTGCGCCGCGGTGTCCGGCACCGGAAGCGCACGGACGTGCTTGCCGGCGAAGGCCTTGAACTCCGAGTCCGCGAAGATGTCGGAGATGTCGACGAGTTCCAGCTGGGCGCGCAGGTCCGGCTTGTCGTTGCCGTACTTCAGCATCGACTCGCGGAACGGGATGCGCGGGAACGGCGAGGTGACGTGGCGCCCGTTGCCGAACTCCTCGAAGAGCTCGGTCATGAGCTTCTCGATCGGCTGGAAGACGTCCTCCTGCTCGACGAACGACATCTCGACGTCGAGCTGGTAGAACTCGCCGGGCGAGCGGTCGGCCCGGGCGTCCTCGTCGCGGAAGCACGGCGCGATCTGGAAGTAGCGGTCGAAGCCGGAGATCATCAGCAGCTGCTTGAACTGCTGCGGCGCCTGGGGGAGGGCGTAGAACTTGCCCGGGTTCAGACGGGACGGGACCACGAAGTCGCGGGCGCCCTCGGGGGATGTCGCGGCGAGGATCGGGGTCGCCATCTCGTTGAAGCCGAGGGCCACCATCTTGGAGCGGATGGAGGCGATGACGGACGAGCGCAGCATGATGTTGCGGTGCATGCGCTCGCGGCGCAGGTCGAGGAAGCGGTACTCCAGGCGCCGCTCCTCGTTGACGCCGTCCTCGGCGTTGATCGTGAAGGGCAGCGGGGCCGCCTCGCCCAGCACCTCGACCTCGGTGACCTCGATCTCGATGTCACCGGTCGGGAGCTCCGGGTTGACGTTGTCGGCCCCGCGCGCGGAGACCTTGCCGTCGATCCGGACGACCGTCTCCTTGGTCAGCTTCGACAGGGCCTCGTTGCCGGGGGTGCCGGGGCGGGCGACGAGCTGCACCAGACCGTAGTGGTCGCGCAGATCGATGAAGAGGATGCCACCCAGGTCTCGGCGATTGTGCAGCCAGCCGCTCAGCCGGACGTCGGTGCCGACGTCAGAGGCGCGGAGCTCGCCGCAGGTGTGGGACCTGTACCGATGCATCGTCGTTCATCCAGTCTTCGCGGTCGGGGTGGATTGACACCCCAGGCTACCGCCCGTGGGCGCAGCGTTTCATTGGCATTGTCGCCGCACGGCCGTACGGGAGCCCGCGGCGTCCGGCCGTCCCTCGGTGGCGACCGAGAAGAACATCTTCCTAAAGTGGGGCAATGCGCACCGAGGAGATCCTGGCTGCGATCGGGACCGGCCTGTGGAGCTGGGACAGCTCATCGGGCACGGTCACGCTCGACGCCGAGGCGGCACGCCTGGTGGGACTGCCCGCCGAGCCCACGGCCCGCCCCGGCGACGAGGTGCGCCCCCGCTTCCACCCGGCCGACTGGAACGAGCTCGACGGCATCGTGAACTTCGCGATCGCCGAGGACACCGTGGCCGAGGCCAGGATGCGGATCGTGGACGAGCAGGGGGCGGTCGTACGCACGGTGCGCACCCGGTCCAAGCCGGTCCCCCTGGACACCCCGGGCCGCCACACGTACGTGTTGATGGGCATCCTCCAGGAGGTCGCCGAGCCCCCGGGGGCCACCGCGGCGCAGACCCCCCTCACGGGCGACTGGCGGCGCTCGCGCGAGGCGTTCCTGCTGGACGCGGGGCGGGCTCTGGCCGAGGCCGGGTCCACCGAGGAGGTGCTTCGGGTCGCCGGGTCGCTCTCCATGCCCGGCTTCTCGCCGGACGGACTCGCCGTCTTCGGGGTCTCGGGCGAGCGGCTGACGGTCATCGGGCACCACGGGCACAACGTCGACGACGAGAAGCCCTTCACCGACATGCCGCTGGAGACCGACTATCCGGCGGCCGAGGTCGTCCGGACCGGTCAGGCGATCTACCTCGAGTCGCCCGAGGAGTACCGGCGGCGCTTCCCTGCCACCTGGCCCCTCGCCGAGGAGTTCGGGCGCCGGTCGTGGGCCTTCCTGCCGATGATCTCGTCCGGGCACACCATGGGCGCCTGGATGGCCGGGTTCCGGCACACCGTGGCCTTCACGCCGGACGAGCGCTCCGTGCTGACGACGGTGGCCAGGATGCTGGCGCAGGCCCTGACGCGCGCGGGGGTCGCCGAGACCGAGCGGGAGCTGTCCCTGGGCCTCCAGCGGGCCATGAGGCCGTCCCTCGGCCCCGGCGTGCCGGGCATGGAGGTGGCCGCCCGCTACGTCCCGACAGGGGGCGGGCTCCAGGTCGGCGGCGACTGGTACGACATGATCCCGCTCCCCAACGGACGGATCGCCCTCGTCATCGGTGACGTCCAGGGCCACGACGTGCGGGCAGCCGGGCTGATGGGCCAGCTGAGGATCGCCCTGCGCGCGTACGCCGCCGAGGGACACCGCCCCGACGCCGTGCTCTCCCGCGCCTCGCGCTTCCTCTCCGGCCTGACGGAGACCTACGACCTCTCCGACGGCGAGGACCGGTCCGACGCGACGCGCTTCGCGACCTGTCTGTACGCGGAGGCCGACCCCGAGAACGGCACCCTCGACATCGCCCGGGCCGGCCACCCCGACCCGGTGGTGGTCAGTGTCGACGGCACCGCGGTGATCCGGCAGACCGCGGGAGGGCTGCCCCTGGGCGTCGAGAAGGACGCCGACTACCCGACGACCCGCGTCGTCCTGGGCCCCGGGGAGACGATCATGCTCTGCACGGACGGCCTCATCGAGACCGGCGGACACGACATGGCCACCGGATGGACCAGGCTCAGGCCGGTCCTGGAGAAGCCCGTGGAGGATCTGGACGAGCTCGCGGACGCGCTCGTCCAGACCGTGCACGGCCCCGGCTCGCACTACACGACCGGCCCGCTCGTCGACCGGCGCGAGGACGACATCGCGGTCCTGGTCCTGCGCCGCGAGGGTGCGCGGACGCGCAGGACCCCGGGGCGGCGCTCGGCGATGACCATCGCCCAGGCGGAACCGGAGCGGGTCGCGGCGGCCCGGCAGCAGCTGCGGGAGCTGCTGCACGACTGGGCGGACACGGAACAGGTCGACGCGGCGGAGCTGATGGTCTCGGAGATGTCGACCAACGTGCTCGTCCACACGGACGGCGACGCGCTGCTCGTGGCGGAGGTGAAGGGGGAGCGGGGCGAGAGACGGCTGCGGGTCGAGGTGGCCGACGCCAGCGACGAGCTGCCGCACAAGCGCCGGCCCGGGGAGATGGCGTCCAGCGGCCGGGGTCTGGTGCTCATGGAGATGCTCGCCGACGCGTGGGGGGTGAGCCCCAGGGGCGAGGGCAAGTCGATCTGGTTCGAGCTGTACGAGTCGGCGGAGCCGGTGGAACTGGGCGCCCTCGCCGGATCATGAGCCGCCGGGAGCCCCCTGCACCTCACCGCCGGACGGTCCTTCCTCCCCGCCGCCGGCCTCGTACCCCTTGCGCAGTTCGCCGATCACCCCGAACGCCGCGGCACACAGCGGCACGGCCAGCAGCATGCCCAGGATGCCCGCCACGCTCGCTCCCGCGGTCAGCGCGATCATGATCATGGCGGGGTGCATCTGGACCGTGCGGCTCTGGATGGCGGGCTGCAGCACATGGCCCTCCAGCACCTGTACGGCGAGCACCACGCCCAGCGCCCAGAGCGCGATCACCAGGCCCCGGTCGGCGAGGGCGACCAGCACGGCCACGGCGCCGGAGAGGAAGGCTCCCAGATACGGGATGTAGGCGCCCACGAAGACCAGCGCCCCCAGACCCACCGCGCCCGGCACCCGCAGGATCAGCAGGCCCACCGTGATGCAGAGCGCGTCGATCAGCGCGATGAAGGTCGTGCCCCGCATGAAGCCCTCGACGGCCTCGAAGGCCCTGCGCCCCATGGCCTCCACGAGGTCGCCCGTGCCGCGCGGGGCGATCGAGTGGGCGAGGTGGGCGGCACGGTCGGAGTCACGCAGGAAGAAGAAGGTCAGCAGCAGGGCGAGGACTCCCGTGGTGACGAGCGACCCGAGCAGGCTGATCCCGCTGAGCAGCCCGCCCGCCGCGCTCGCCCCGAACTTCTCCACGAGGCTCTTGGCGTTGTCCGCCAGGTCGTCCACGTCGGCGACCCCCTTGATATCGAAGTGGTCGATGACCCACTGCGCGGTGTCCTTCAGGGAGTCGACGATCTGGCCACCGGTGTCGACGAGCGCGGTGACGACGATGTACCCGGCGCCCCCGCCCACCGCCACCAGGGCCACACAGGTGAGGCCGGCGGACACCGACCGGTTGACCCGGTGGGCCGTCAGCCAGCGGTGCACCGGCCCGAGCAGCGCCGTACCGAGCAGCGCGAGCAGGACCGGGGTGACGGCGGTCTTGAGCGTGACGCACAGCCAGACGGCCACCGCGGCGACACCCGCGACCAGGAGCAGGACACCGCACCAGGCGGCCGTCCGCCGCGCGACAACGGGCAGGAGGGGCTTCCGGGTAGGCACCCTCCCACCCGATCACGGGCCCGGAGCGGTGTCCCTTCCTCGCGGGCGTACGGGTGACTGCGCCGGACGGCACGTCACATGCCGTGCGGCGCCGGGGAGGTGCCGCGAGGCGCGGGGCCGCGGGGAGGCGGACCAGAAGCCTCCGCCGCCGACGGTCGACACGCCACGCGTACGGCCGGGTTGAACAGGCGGTGCGCGTCCGCCCCTTGCCGCCGCCGGACGGGCCGGACGCGCCCCCCGCTTACATCCCGTGAACGGCGGGGACGGTGCCCAGCAGCCCCTTCTGGAAGTCCTCGAAGGCCTGCTTGAGCTCGTCCTGGGTGTTCATGACGAACGGCCCGTAGTGCGCCATCGGCTCACGGATCGGACGCCCGCCGAGCAGCACGACCTCCAGGTCCGGGGTGTTGCCGTCCTGCGTCTCGTCGGCGCGGACGGTCAGCGAGGACCCCTTGCCGAAGACCGCGGTCTGGCCCGTGCGGACGGGGCGGCGCTCCGCACCGACGCTCCCGCGGCCCGCGAGGACGTAGGCGAGGCCGTTGAACTCCTCGCGCCAGGGCAGCGTCACCTCGGCACCCGGCCGGACCGTCGCGTGGACCATGGTGATCGGGGTGTGCGTGATACCCGGGCCCTCGTGACCGTCGAGGTCACCGGCGATGACGCGGAGCAGCGCGCCGCCGTCCGGGGAGGCGAGGAGCTGGACCTGGCCACCGCGGATGTCCTGGTAGCGCGGGGCCATCATCTTGTCGGCCTTGGGCAGGTTCACCCAGAGCTGGAGGCCGTGGAAGAGGCCGCCGGACATGACGAGGGCCTCCGGCGGCGTCTCGATGTGCAGAAGGCCGCTGCCCGCGGTCATCCACTGGGTGTCGCCGTTCTCGATGGAACCACCGCCACCGTGGCTGTCCTGGTGGATGAAGCTCCCGTCGATGATGTAGGTGACGGTCTCGAAGCCGCGGTGCGGGTGCCAGGGAGTCCCCTTCGGCTCTCCCGCCGCGTACTCCACCTCACCCATCTGGTCCATCATGATGAACGGGTCGAGGTGCCGGTAGTTGATCCCGGCGAAGGCGCGCCGCACCGGGAACCCCTCGCCCTCGAAACCGCTCGGCGCGGTCGTGACGGTCAGCACGGGGCGGGCCACGGCGTCGGTCTGCGCGGCGACCTTCGGCAGGGTCAGCGGGTTTTCGACGGTCACTGCGGGCATGGGAGCCACCTCCGGGAGTCTTCTGATCCCAATTTAGTTGAACAGTGAACATCCCGCAAGGCGGCATTCATTCCCGCCCCGCACCCGGACAGCCCCGAGGGCCCGCACCGTGCCGGACGCCGTTGGTGCGTCCGTGCCGGTGCGGGCCCTCGGAGTGCGTGCTGCCGGGCGCCGCGCTCAGCCGTACATACGGCGCATCGCGAAGTCCACCATCTGCTCCACCGCCTTGGCGTCGAAGACCATGCGGTGATCGCCCTCCATGTCCAGGACGAAGCCGTAGCCGGTCGGCAGCAGGTCGATCACCTCGGCCCCGGTGATCACGAAGTACTTGGACTCCTTGCCCGCATAGCTCCGGAGCTCCTTGAGCGTGGTGAACATGGGGATCACCGGCTGCTGGGTGTTGTGGAGGGCCAGGAAGCCGGGGTTGTCGCCCCGCGGGCAGTAGACCTTCGCCGTGGCGAAGATCTGCTGGAAGTCCTCCGCGGACAGCGAACCGGTCGTGAAGGCTCGTACCGCGTCGGCCAGGGACGGCGGCGAGGGCTCGGGGTACAACGGCTGCTCGCCGTAGCCGCCGCCCATCTGCTGCTGCGCGCCCTGGTTCTGGTCGTAGCCATACATGCCGCAAAGAGTAATCGGACACATCTGTGCCTCGGGGGGTTGCGTCTTATTACTGACGGGTAGCATCATCGTAGAGGTCAGGTGATATACCCACGCCCGGCCGTCCGCCGCCCGATCCTCTGTTCCTCCACGGGGCGCTGCGCGCCACTGCTATTGATTACGGAGCCTTCCCATGGGGCACTACAAGTCGAATCTCCGCGACATCGAGTTCAACCTCTTCGAGGTCCTCGGGCGCGACAAGCTGTACGGCACCGGTCCGTTCGCGGAGATGGACGTCGACACCGCGAAGAGCATCCTCGACGAGGTCACCCGCCTCGCGGAGAACGAGCTCGCCGACTCGTACGCCGACGCCGACCGCAACCCGCCGGTCTTCGACCCCGAGACGAACACCGCTCCCGTCCCGGCCTCCTTCAAGAAGTCGTACCAGGCGTTCATGGACTCCGAGTACTGGCGCCTGGGCCTCCCCGAGGAGATCGGCGGCACGACCTCCCCGCGCTCCCTGATCTGGGGTTACGCGGAGCTCCTGCTCGGCTCCAACCCGGCGGTCTGGATGTACTCCTCCGGCCCCGCGTTCGCCGGCATCCTCTTCGACGAGGGCAACGAGGCGCAGAAGAAGGTCGCCGAGATCGCCGTCGAGAAGCAGTGGGGCTCGACGATGGTCCTGACCGAGCCGGACGCCGGTTCGGACGTCGGCGCCGGCCGCACCAAGGCGGTGGAGCAGGAGGACGGCTCCTGGCACATCGAGGGTGTGAAGCGCTTCATCACCTCGGGCGAGCACGACATGTCCGAGAACATCCTCCACTACGTCCTGGCGCGTCCCGAGGGCGCGGGCCCGGGCACCAAGGGCCTCTCCCTCTTCCTGGTCCCGAAGTTCCACTTCGACTGGACCACCGGCGAGCTCGGTGCGCGCAACGGCGTGTACGCGACGAACGTCGAGCACAAGATGGGCCTCAAGGCGTCGAACACCTGCGAGATGACCTTCGGCGACCAGCACCCCGCCAAGGGCTGGCTGATCGGTGACAAGCACGACGGCATCCGCCAGATGTTCCGCATCATCGAGTTCGCCCGCATGATGGTCGGCACGAAGGCCATCGCGGCCCTCTCGGCGGGCTACCTCAACGCGCTGGAGTACGCCAAGGAGCGCGTCCAGGGCACCGACCTGTCGCAGTTCATGGACAAGACGGCCCCCAAGGTCACCATCACGCACCACCCCGACGTGCGCCGCTCCCTCATGACGCAGAAGGCGTACGCCGAGGGCATGCGCTCCCTCGTCCTGTACACCGCCTCCGTCCAGGACGCGATCCAGGTGAAGGAGGCCGCGGGCGAGGACTCCAAGGCGCTCAACGGCCTCAACGACCTGCTGCTGCCGATCGTGAAGGGCTACGGCTCCGAGAAGTCCTACGAGCAGCTCGCGCAGTCGCTCCAGACCTTCGGCGGCTCCGGTTACCTCCAGGAGTACCCGGTCGAGCAGTACATCCGTGACGCCAAGATCGACACCCTCTACGAGGGCACGACGGCGATCCAGGGCCAGGACTTCTTCTTCCGGAAGATCGTCCGCGACCAGGGCGCCTCGCTCAACGCCCTCTCCGAGGAGATCAAGAAGTTCCTCGCCGGCGCCCAGGACGCCGAGGAGCTGTCCGGCTCGCTGGACAACCTCGCCAAGGCCGCGGTGGACCTGGAGGCGATCGTCGGCACGATGATCACCGACCTCACCGCGACCGGCGAGGACGTCAAGAACATCTACAAGGTGGGCCTCAACACCACCCGCCTGCTGATGGCCTCCGGCGATGTCGTCGTCGGCTACCTGCTGCTCAAGGGCGCGGTCGTCGCCTCCGAGAAGCTGCGCAACGCCTCGCCCAGGGACGTCGCCTTCTACCAGGGCAAGATCGCCGCGGCGAAGTTCTTCGCCGCGAACGTCCTGCCCGGCGTCTCCGCCGAGCGTGCGCTCGCCGAGACCGTCGACAACGGGCTGATGGAGCTGGACGAGGCCGCCTTCTAGCCGCCCCGCCCCCTCCGACCACCGACAGCGCCGCCCCCGGAAACCGTCCGGGTGGCGGCGCTGTCGTACGCCCCGGGTGCACCGGGCAGTGGCCGGGTGGCGGGCGCTGTCCTACGCCCCGGGCGCCCCGGGCGCATGGCCGGATTCCGTCCGGGAGACGTCCGGACAGCGAACTCCTCCTGCCGGATTCCGGACGCGCCGGCCTCGTTACAGTGAAGAGCATGAGCTCTCCCCTCCGCTTCGACCGCGGCCACACCGACGATCTGATGGCCTTCCTGATGGCCGCACCCTCCCCGTACCACGCCGTGGCCGCTGCGGCGGCGCGGCTGGAGAAGGCCGGATTCCGGAAGGTCGAGGAGACGGACGCCTGGGACTCCACCACGGGCGGGAAGTACGTCCTGCGGGGCGGCGCGATCGTGGCCTGGTACGTGCCGGAGGGCGCCGGCGCGCACACCTCGTTCCGGATCGTGGGCGCGCACACCGACTCCCCCAACCTGCGGGTCAAGCCGCTGCCCGACACGGGCGCGTACGGCTGGCGCCAGATCGCGGTCGAGATCTACGGCGGGACGCTCCTGAACACCTGGCTGGACCGGGACCTCGGTCTGGCCGGCCGGATCTCGCTGCGCGACGGCACGCACCGACTGGTGAACATCGACCGGCCGCTGCTCCGGGTTCCCCAGCTGGCCGTGCACCTGGACCGGTCCGCCAACCCCGACGGCCTCAAGCTCGACCGCCAGAAGCACATGCAGCCGATCTGGGGACTGGGTGAGGTCGAGGAGGGCGACCTCATCCGCTTCGTCGCCGAGGAGGCGGGCGTCGAACCCGACGAGATCACCGGCTGGGACCTCATGCCGCACCCCGTCGAGCCGCCCGCCTACCTGGGCCGGGACCGCGAGCTCGTCGCCGGTCCGCGCATGGACAACCTGCTCTCGGTGCACGCCGCGACCGCCGCGCTCGCCGCCGTGGCCGCGCTGCCGGACGACGAACTGCCGTACATCCCCGTGCTGGCCGCCTTCGACCACGAGGAGAACGGCTCCCAGTCCGACACGGGCGCGGACGGCCCGCTCCTCGGCACGGTCCTGGAGCGCTCCGTCTTCGCCCGCGGCGGTTCGTACGAGGACCGGGCCCGGGCCTTCGCCGGCGCCGTCTGCCTCTCCTCGGACACCGGCCACGCCGTCCACCCCAACTACGCCGAGCGGCACGACCCGACGCACCACCCGGTGGTCAACGGCGGTCCGATCCTCAAGACCAACGTCAACATGCGGTACGCGACCGACGGCGGCGGCCGCGCCGTGTTCGCGGCGGCCTGCGAGAAGGCGGGCGTGCCCTGGCAGACGTTCGTCTCCAACAACTCGATGCCCTGCGGCACGACGATCGGCCCCATCACCGCGGCCCGGCACGGCATCCGGACCGTCGACATCGGTGTGGCGATCCTGTCGATGCACAGCGCGCGCGAACTGTGCGGCGCCGACGACCCCTACCTCCTGGCCAACTCGCTCACGGCGTTCCTCACCGACTGACTCCCGCCACCCCAACCGCCCTCACGGACATGGTTGTTGCCGGGCCGGGTACGCGACCCGTACACCGGCCCGGACTCACCGGGCCGTCGAGGAGGCGGAAATCATGGGACTCGGAGGATGCATTCTCCTGATCGGTGCCGGGGCGATTCTGGCGTTCGCCACCGACTGGGAAATGGATACCGTCAATGTCGACCTGGTCGGCTGGATCATGATGCTCGTCGGCCTCGTCGGGGTCTTCGTCTACGCGAGCATCGCGCGCCGCCGCCGCATGGTCGTGCCGCCCACCACCACGGTGGTCACGGAGGACGAACGCCGCTACCCGTAACGGCACGTGAAAGCCCCGCCCGCCCGACACCTCCGTCGGGCGGGCGGGGCTTCGCGCACGGGCCGTCAGCCCTGCTCGTCCATCCCGGCCAGCACCAGCGGGAGCCTGGACGCCCCCGCCGCGGTGACGGTGACGGGAACGCCCCAGTCCTGCTGGTGCACATGGCAGGCCGGGTACTCGTTCGCCGGGTCGTCGTCGCAGGACGCCGCCATCGCGGACACGTGCAGCACGCCCTCGGTGTGCCCGTCCGCGAGGACCAGGCCGCGGCTCAGGTCCGTACCCGGGCCGGCCCCCTCGGCCAGCAGCTCCGGCGGGGTCGAGGAGACGAGCAGCCGGGTCGAGGGGCCGTAGCGCGTGTCCAGCTTCTGGCCGGCGGGCGCCTGGAAGACCACGTCCAGGCGCAGCGTCCCGGGGGCCACCTCGGTGGCCGCCCGCCGGGTGCGGTGGGCCCGGTCCGCGACGCGCACGGCCTCCTCGGGAAGCCGCAGCCGGGTCAGCCGGTGCCGTGCGGACTCGACGACCACCAGATCGCCGTCCACCAGCACCGCGTCGCTCGGCTCCCTCAGATCGGTGGCCAGCGTCGTGACCTCGCCGCTCTCCGGGTCGAAGCGCCGCAGGGCGTGGTTGTAGGTGTCGCTGACGGCGACGGAGCCGTCCGGGAGGGCGGTGACGCCCAGCGGGTGCTG
The DNA here is from genome assembly GCF_002910915.1 of Streptomyces sp. SM10. Lineage (GTDB taxonomy): Bacteria > Actinomycetota > Actinomycetes > Streptomycetales > Streptomycetaceae > Streptomyces. The sequence continues at coordinate 17,330 of NZ_NEUF01000186.1, forward strand.
GAGCAGCGCCTGGCCGGCCGGGCCGTCACGGTGACCGAAGTCGAAGAGGCCGGTACCGACGGCGGTGTGGACGGCGCCTTCCGGATCCACCCAGCGCAGCGCGGAGGTCTCCGAGTCGGCGACCCAGAGGCGGTCGCCGGCCGCGGCCAGGCCGGAGGGCTGCGCGAACCATGCCTCGCCGCCGGGCCCGTCGACCAGGCCCTCGTTGGTCGTCCCCGCGGCCACCCCCACCATGTCCTGCCCGGGGTCGTACGTCCACAGCTGGTGCACGCCGGCCATCGCGATCCACAGCCGGTCGCCGAACCAGGCGATGTCCCACGGCGACGACAGGTCCACCTCCGTGGCGGGACCGCTCGTGGCGGAGCCCTGCCACCACTGGCGGCCGGTCCCGGCGAGCGTGGTCGTCACCCCCGTCGCGGGGTCGAGCGCCCTGATCGCGTGATTGACCGTGTCGGCGACGGCGATCCGGCCGTCGGGCAGGAAGGCAAGGCCCTGCGGCTCGCTGAACCGGGCCTCGTCGGGGCCGCCGTCCGCGAATCCGCGCTCACCGGCACCGAAGTGACCCCGCACGGTCTCGCCGTCGGCGTCGAGCTCGACCAGGCGGTGGCGGGTGGTGTCCGAGACCAGGAAGCCGCCGTCGGGCAGGACGAGCGCCTTGCCGGGGAAACGCAGATGCGTGGCGACCGGCTCCGGGGCGACGTACGGACCGTCGCCACGGCGCAGGGTGCCCTTCGCGGCGTGCTCGGTCTCCAGCTCCTCGACCAGCTTCCCGATCGCGTGGGCGTGCCCCTCGCCGGCGTGCTGGGCGACGACGTACCCCTCGGGGTCCACGACGACGAGCGTGGGCCAGGCCCGGACGGCGTACTGCTTCCAGGTGGCGAGCTCGGGATCGTCGAGAACCGGGTGGTGCACCTCGTACCGCTCGACGGCGTCGACCACGGCCTGGTGCTCCGCCTCGTGCACGAACTTCGGCGAGTGGACACCGATGATCACCACGGTGTCGCGGTGCTTTTCCTCCAGCTCACGCAGCTCATCGAGCACATGCAGACAGTTCACACAGCAGAACGTCCAGAAATCCACAACAACGCACTTACCCCGCAGGTCAGCGAGGGTGAGATCTTTCCCGCCGGTGTTCAGCCAACCACCCTTGCCGATCAGCTCGGGGGCACGGACACGGGCACGCTTGCGGGGTGCGGGCGCGGGGGTGGGCGCCGGGGCAGCATCGTTCATCCTTCAAGCTTGCCATCCTGGTATGAACGTCGGATCACACGCGTTCGGCAGGACCTACGACAGGGGAGCGAAGGTTGGCTACGGACGAGGGCGAGACGACTGCCGGCGAGACGGCGCGGACGGTGCAGGGGCTCATGGCGCTGCCGGGGCGGGTGGAGGGCCGTAGGGAGGTGTTCGCCGGATGCGTGGCGGAGGTCGTCCGGGTCCTCGGGCTCGATGTCGTTCACAAGGACGCGGCCGTGGCGATAGCCCGGTCCCATCCGGACGAGTACATCCGCCACCGCGTGGAACACCAGGTCGGTGACTGACACCCTCACTGGGCGCGCTCGACCACGGCGACTTCCGAGAACTCGCGCAGGAAGGTCATGTGCCCGGTCCGGCCCGTGTGCCCGATGCACATGTCCGTGCACACGTCCGCGTCCCCGGTCGGTGCGGCAGTCCACTGGCAGTCCGGGTTCAACGTCGGCAGTCCAAAAACGGAGCCGCACCCAGGGCGCATTTTCCGAGCTGGGGCCGGGGTCGCGGTGAGGGCTGCGCCTGAACTTTGGACTTCCCGGGTGACGAAGTGACGGAATGACGATTAGTTCTGATCCACTCATGGAAACAACAACACTTCTATGAGGGGTAACCGGGGGAGAGCGTCATTTCGTCACTTCGTCACGCGTGTCCGCTGCCGACAGCTGGAAGGGTTACCCCGGTGCTCAGGCGGCGCTGTCGGTTCCCAGCTTCGCCCAATGAATCTGGATGCGTTGCTCAGGGATGATCCGCTGTCCGCGCACTCCCTTGGTCACTTCAACCCTGTCTATGGCGAGTGACAACCGGCCGCGCCGATCTTCGTTCGTCGCCTCGGTCCACGCCTCACGCAGGATGAGGCCGTCAAGCATCGGTGACACGTCCACGGACGGCATGGGGAGCGGCCGCCGCTTTCCTGCGTGTACGAACGTCCTGGATTCCAAGGTGCGGATGATCTGTTCACGCTCTCCGACGGTGATGATCCCCTCGCCGATCTCGACGGTGTCCAGAGTCTCGGGATCGCGGTACGGGAAGACCCTGCCCGTGTACTTCCGCTCGCCGTCGTCCGTCTCGACGGTCTCGGTCTCCGGCATCAGGCCGGCGAGCGCAGGAGAGCGCAGGAGCTGCACGATGCTGGCCGCGTTCCACTGCCCGCCCCTGGGCGAAAGGACCTCGTACTCGTTGAGAAGTCGGGCGATCTTGACCAGCGAAGTCCCGGCGAGCGCTTCATCCGCGATGAGACGGGCGTAGACGGCGTGCTCCGGGTCATGGACGAGCTTCTTGGTCTGCGGGTCGATGAGCAGCCCGTACGGAGGCTGCCCGCCGATCCACTGGCCCTTGCTGCGTAGGTAGCGCTTGGCATGGCCGACGCGTGTGCCGAGATTCTTCGACTCGGATCGGGCGAGTTCGGCGAGCATAGCCACGACCATGCGCGCCGAGTCGTTCGAAGTGTCGAGACCGTCAACCACCGAGACGAGACGGCCGCCGGCCTTCTCGATGTCGTCCAGCACTTTGCCGACCTGGCCGATGCCCTTGCGGGACAGGCGGTCCAGTTTCCAGACGATCAGCGTGCCCACGACGCCCGCCGTGACGGCCGCCAGCGCGGCGTCGAAGCCTTTGCGCTCAACGGTCTTGTAGCCGGAGCGCCCTCTGTCTATGTGGACCTTGCGGACGGTCAGTCCGTTGCGTTCGGCCCAGGCACGGCAGTCGGCTTCCTGCCGTTCGATTGCGGTCTTGTCCGTCCCGGTCAAGAGACAGGCGGAGGTATAGGTCACAGATCGCGTCTTGGTACACACACTGAGTTTGACGAAGAGTTCGGTGGTTCGTTGTCGATTTTCAGAAATCCAGGATGACAATGCGTCCCGGCAGGTCAGCAACGGTGTACTGCCGGTCGCCTGTATTGAGCCAGCCGCCCTTGCCGATCAGTTCGGGGGCGCGGACACGTGCACGTGCTGTCATGCCACAAGTCAACAGCACCGTGGCGTGCGCGCATTCCGGTGAAGGGTCGGGGAACCTGTGATCCATGAGACTTCTCGTACGTGAGCGGCTGCTCGGCATCGGCGACGACTACTGGATCGAGGACGCGGACGGGCACAAGCTCTTCCTCGTCGACGGCAAGGCCATGCGCGTCCGCGACACCTTCGAGTTGAAGGACACGGACGGCCGGGTGCTGGTGGAGATCCGCCAGAAGCTGATCAGCCTGCGCGACACCATGCTGATCGAGCGGAACGGCGAGGAGCTCGCCAAGGTCAAGAAGAAGCGGCTCTCGCTCCTGCGCAACCACTACCGGGTGACCCTGGTGGACGGCACCGAGCTGGACGTCAGCGGCAAGATCCTGGACCGCGAATTCGCCATCGACTACGACGGCGAGCTCCTGGCACAGATCTCCCGGCGCTGGCTGAGCGTCCGCGACACCTACGGCGTCGACATCGTCAGGGAGGACGCCGACGTACCCCTGCTCATCGCGGTGGCCGTGGGCGTGATCGCCCTGGGGGACAAGGAGCACGGGGACGACTGACCGTCCCCGCACCCCCGGAGACACCGGTGGCCCGGTTTCACGTGAAACCGGGCCACCGTGGTGCGTGGGGCTCAGGCGAGGCGCCGCGGGGCGATGCCCAGGCGACGGTCCTTGAGGGCCGGGAACCGCTCCCGGGTGGTGACGGTGGTCGCCGGGTCGAACTCCACGGTGAGCACCTCCTCACCCGCTCCGGCCTCGGCGAGCACCTCGCCCCAGGGGTCGACGACGATGCTGTGAGCCGCCTGCTCGACCCCCGCGTGGGTACCCGCGCACCCGACGGCGAGGACGTACGCCTGGTTCTCCACCGCGCGGGCCTGCGCCAGCAGGGTCCAGTGCGCGCGGCGGCGCTCCGGCCACCCGGCCGCGACGATCATGGTCTCCGCCCCCGCGTCGACGAGTCCGCGGAACTGCTCCGGGAAGCGCAGGTCGTAGCAGGTGGCAAGGCCGAGCGTGGTCTGCGGCAGGGCGACGGTGACGAGCTCCTCACCGGCGCCCATCATCACCGCCTCACCCTCGTCGAAGCCGAAGCGGTGGATCTTCCGGTACGAGGCGGCCCGCTCCCCCTCCGGCGAGAACACCAGCGAGGTGTTGTAGAGCGTGCCGTCCTCGGCACGCTCCACGAAGGATCCGGCGTGCAGCCAGACCCCCGCCTCGGCCGCCGCCTTCGCCATGGCCTCGTGCGTCGGTCCGTGCAGCGGTTCGGCCTCGTCGGCGAAAGCGGTATAGGCGAAGGCGCCGACCGGCCAGAGCTCGGGGAGAACCACCAGGTCCGCTCCCCGCTGCGCCACGACCAGCGAAGCCGCGCGCTCTCTCCGGGAATTGACCGATTCATCCTCGTTTACTGCGATCTGGATGAGGGAGGCGTGCACACTACCACCGTCCTGGCATGAGAGCCGTCAACGCGGGCCTACGATCGTCACACGAAAGCACTGCCGGGGTGCCTTCTCGCAGCGTAACTTAGCGAGCGAACCTCCCACGCAGCCCGCAGACAGCACCGTCGGTGCCGGCCAGCCTGTCCGGCACTCCCTGCTCTCCAGCCCATGCACCGCAGAACCGCACGAGGGGTCACGTGACCGTCCATCCCAGCCTCCAGACCTACGCCGATGCCTGGACCCACTCCATCGAGTCGATAGCCGAGCTGGTCAAGCCGCTCGCCGAGGGGGAGTGGAACCGCCGGACGCCCTGCCCGGGATGGTCGATACGCGACATCGTCTCGCACGTCATCGGCATGGAGTGCGAACAGCTCGGCGACCCCCGCCCGATCCACACGCTGCCGCGCGACCTCTACCACGTGCAGAACGACCACCAGCGCTACATGGAGATGCAGGTCGACGTACGGCGCCACCACACGGCGCCGGAGATGACCTCGGAGCTCGAGTACACGCTCATCCGGCGCATGCGCCAGCTGCGCAACGAGTCGCGCCCCCCCGAGACCATGGTGCGGGCGCCCCTCGGTGCCGAGCAGACCCTGGAACTGGCCCTGCGCATGCGCGCCTTCGACGTCTGGGTGCACGAGCAGGATCTGCGGACGACGCTGGGACAGCCCGGCGGTCTGGACTCCCCCGGCGCACTGATCGTCCGGGACACCCTGCTGATCGGCCTGGCGAAGGTGGTCGCCAAGGACGCGGGAGCGCCGCCCAACTCGGCCGTGGTCTTCGATGTGCACGGCCCGCTGGAGTTCCTGCGCACGGTCAGGGTCGACGGCGAGGGACACGGTTCGGTCGACGGTGCGCCGTCCCTGGGACCTGTGGCGACCCTGTCGATGGACTGGGAGACGTACTACCGGCTCGCCTGCGGCAGGATCAGGGCAGGGGCCGTGGAGGACCGGATCAAGATCGACGGCGACCAGGACCTGGCGGCCGAGATCCTGCGCAACTTCGCCGTGACCCCGTAGCCCGGCACCCGGCGGCGCCCGTCCGCCGGCGGACCCGGTCGGGCTCGCCGGCGGGGCACGGTCAGGCGGGCACGTGTACGGCTTCGACCCGGCTGACGACGTGGTGGTCGCGTTCCCTGTGGGTGGCACTGGCGTACAGCCGCAGGATCTGCACGACACCGAACGCCTCCAGGACGAAGACCGAGGCGAACGCGATGCGGTAGTTGTCCCCGGTCACGTCCAGCAGGACGCCCACCGCGAACAGGGTCGTCATCGAGGCGACGAACCCGCCCATGTTGACGATCCCGGAGGCCGTGCCCTGGCGTTCCGGCGGATTGGCGGGGCGGCCGAAGTCGAAGCCGATCATCGATGCCGGGCCGCAGGAGCCGAGGACCACGCACAGGGTGATCAGCAGCCACATCGGCGCGTGGCCGCCGGGGTAGAAGATCGTGGTCGCCCAGAGCAGCGCCGTCATCGCGACCGTGCCGAGCGCCAGGGGGGCCCGCGCCGCGTGATGGCGGGCGATGACCTGGCCGTAGACCAGCCCCACCACCATGTTCGAGAGCACCACCAGGGTGAGCAGCTCACCGGCGGTACCCCTGCTGAGCCCCTGCGCCTCGACCAGGAACGGCATCCCCCACAGCAGCAGGAAGACCATGGCGGGGAACTGCGTCGTGAAGTGCACCCACATGCCCAGGCGGGTGCCGGGCTCCCTCCAGGAGGCGGCGATCTGCTTCCGTACGTACGCCGCTCCGGCGTGCTCGACGGGCGGCGGCTCGTGGCCCTCGGGGTGGTCCTTGAGGAAGAGGAGCAGCAGCACCAGCACCACCACGCCCGCCAGGGAACTGCCGACGAAGGTCGCGGTCCAGCCGAACCCGTGCAGCGCACGGGCGATGAGGAGCGTCGAGACGAGGTTGCCCGCCATCCCGAAGAGCGCGGCGACCTGCCCGATCAGCGGCCCGCGCCGGGCCGGGAACCACCGGGCGCCGAGCCGCAGCACGCTGATGAACGTCATCGCGTCGCCGCAGCCGAGCAGCGCGCGGGAGGCGAGCGCCATGCCGTACGAGGGCGAGAGTGCGAAGCCCAGCTGCCCCAGCGTGAAGAGCACGACCCCGAGGGTGAGAACCCTCTTGGTGCCGAGCCGGTCGACCATGAGGCCCACCGGTATCTGCATCCCGGCGTAGACGAGCAGCTGGAGGATGGAGAACGTCGACAGGGCCGAGGCGTTGACGTCGAACCGGTCGGCCGCGTCGAGACCCGCGACCCCGAGGCTCGTACGGAAGATGATGGCGACGAAGTAGACCGCGACGCCGATGCCCCAGACCCAGGCGGCGCGCCGGCCGCCGGGCGGGTCTCCGGGCAGGGTGAGCGTGGGAGCGGCGGAGGTCATCGGTCATCCCCCCTGACCAGCACCTTGACCCGGCTGACATGGCGCCGCACGACCTGGGCTGCGCCTTCGGCGTCGCCCGCCCTGATGGCGTCCAGCAGCTCACCGTGCTCGGTGATGTTCGCGGCGATCCTGCCCGGGTGCGCCTCCATCACGGCGACGCCCATCCGGAGCTGCCGGTCGCGGAGCTGGTCGTAGAGGCGCGAGAGGATCTCGTTGCCCGCGTTCTTCACGATCTCGGCGTGGAAGCAGCGGTCCTTGACGGACACGGCGGCCAGGTCGCCCGCCTCGGCGAGCTCCCGCTGCTCCTCCAGGAGCTGTGCGAGGCGGGCGATCAGCTGGGCCGGTGCGGGGACCGCCTTGCGCGCGGCGAACTCCTCGACGAGCAGGCGGGTCTCCACCACGTCGGAGATCTCCTGGGCGGAGACCGCGAGGACCAGGGCGCCCTTCTTCGGGTAGAGCTTGATCAGCCCTTCGACCTCCAGCCGGAGCAGCGCCTCGCGCACCGGGGTCCGGGAGACGCCGACCGCCTCGGCGAGGTCGCCCTCGGTGAGGAGCGTGCCGCCCTCGTAGCGGCGGTCGAGGACCGCTTCCTTGATGTGCGCGTAGACGCGCTCGGCTGCGGGCAGGGGCTTGGGATCCGCCTTGCGGGCGAGGGCGGAGGCTGACGGTGCGGCAGGCATGCACACAGCATAGATACAAGATGCACGCATGACGGATCCGGTCCACGATGCGGGACACCGATGCCTCACGCGACAGGGGTGGGACCACCGGGGCACCGGCCGCAGATCTCCAGGCCTCCAGGGCCCAGAGGCACTCGATCCGGGCACCTGATCCGAATTCACCCCTTCGGGGACGCATCCATCCGGCCGCCTCAGGCGTCTCATCACCAAGCGGCACCCTCATGTGGCCGCACTGCAGGCGTGTTTGGAGCGTTCGACTTGAAAATCGGTCTCAAGGGCATAAACCGCGCGCGTGTCGGCGTCACCGTGGCTCTCACCGCAGGTGCCGTCCTCGCGGGCAGCGGCTTCGCCTCCACGGCTCAGGCAGCGACCCCGCCGACTCCCTCGATCACCGCCAAGGGCGGTTTCGTGATGGACAACGGCACCGCGAAGACGCTCTACGGCAAGGCGGCGGACACCCGTCGCTCCACCGGCTCGACGACCAAGATAATGACCGCCAAGGTGGTGCTGGCCCAGAAGAACCTGAACCTGGACACCAAGGTCACGGTCCAGAAGGCGTACAGCGACTACATCGTCTCGAAGACCGCCTCGTCGGCCCGGCTCATCGTGGGCGACAAGGTCACGGTCCGTCAGCTCCTGTACGGCCTGATGCTGCCGTCGGGCTGCGACGCCGCGTACGCACTCGCCGACACGTTCGGATCCGGCTCCACACGCGCCGCCCGGGTGAAGTCGTTCATCGGCAAGATGAACGCCGACGCGAAGGGCCTGGGTCTGAAGAACACCCACTTCGACTCCTTCGACGGCATCGGCAGCGGCTCGAACTACTCGACGCCGCGCGACCTGACGAAGATCGCCTCCGCCGCGATGAAGAACTCCACGTTCCGCGGGATCGTGAAGACGAAGTCGACGAAGCAGAAGGTCACGACCAAGAGCGGCGGCTACCGCTACATGTCGTGGTCCAACACCAACGCCATGCTGGGCAGCTACACCGGCATGATCGGCGTGAAGACCGGCTCGGGCCCGACAGCCAAGTACTGCCTGGTCTTCGCCGCGACCCGCAACGGCAAGACGGTCATCGGGACCGTGCTCACCTCGACGTCGGCGACCACCCGGACCGCCGACGCCAAGAAGCTCCTGGACTACGGCTTCAAGAAGTAGCCCTGAGCCGACGGAGGGGTCCTACCCGCACGGACTGTGCGGGTAGGACCCCTCCGTCGTCGCTACGCGTGCCGCCGGCGCAGGTCGGACGTGAAGGCGTCCCACGCGGTGGGGGTGACGGTGAGGACGGGACCGTCCAGGCGCTTGGAGTCACGGACGGCGACGGCCAGGGGGATGTTGCGGGCCACTTCTACGCACTCGCCGTTCCCGCTGCTATAGCTGGACTTGACGAACTCGAAGTGCGTCACGGCTACAACTCCTTGCGAATACGCCCGATCAGAGCGAGGGAATCGCGGGGAGCGAGTCCACTTCTGGCGATACGGCCGAACGTGACGTTGTGTCGTTCGGCGTCCGTCTCGCTCTCCAACCACAGCGTAGACGACGTCGTGTCCATGTAGACCACGTCCATCGCGCCAGGTTCAGCGAACGACACGACACTGAAAGCGCTGGTCATGCCGGGATGCGAACCAGCGAGGAAGGGGACAATCTGCACCGTGACATTTTCCTCGCAGGCAGCGCGTTCCAGACGCTCCAACTGGGCACGCATCACGTCACGTCCGCCCACCAACTGCCGTAGTGCACCCTCCGCCACGATCGCCCACAGAGCGAGCGGCTTGGTATCCGTCAGCCTTGCCTGGCGAGCGATCTTCGCTTCGACAAATCGCTCGATCTCGTCCGGATCGTCCCAGTCCGCGTTTCCGATCGCGAGCGCCCTGGCGTAGTCCGGGGTCTGGAGCAGTCCTGGCACGAAGGCTCCCTGCCAGGTCCTGACACCGGTGGCGATGTCTTCGAGCGCCACGTACTCAACCAAGGAGCGCAACTCCGGGTACTGATTCCACCAGCCCTTCGCCTTGCGGCGCTCCCGGTCCACCCGGGCCACTTCCAGCAACCGGCCGACGACGTTCACGTCGTCATGACCATAGAAATCGCAGAGAGCCCGGATGTCCGGGTCCCGCATAGGGACCCAGCCGCGCTCCATCTTCACGATCTTCGAGTTGGTCGCGCTGATGACCTGGGCGGCCTGCTGTTGCGTCTTCCCGGAAGCGTCCCGGAGGCGTAGCAACTCGCTACCGAGCCTGCGCCCCAGAACAGTTGACGTCCGGTTACCCATCTGCGTCGCTCGATTCACCCGGCCAGTCTCGCGGTTCTGGGTGGCGCCCGTCGACTCCCGCGACTTTTCGAGACAAGTGTCTCCGTTTCACTTGCGCAGATCGCGCGAGGATCGCTACGTTCAGCACACAGCCGCTCACACAGTGGAGCCATCAGGCGGAAGTGCACCGCCCTGCCCTGCGCCGGAACCGACGACCGGATCCGGCTCGCCGCAGACGCGACATCGCCACCGCCGTCCACGCACACCGGAGGCAGACACCCATGGCCGCAGTCCAGGAGATCTCCGTACCCGAGCCCCCGCTCCGTGAGGACCGGCTCGACTACACCCCCACCGCGCGGAGCATCTCCCTCAGTCGGCACCGCACCGCGCGGCTCGTCATCCAGTGGGGGCACGCGGAGCTGGCCGATGACGCGGCGCTGCTGGTCAGCGAGTTGGCGACCAACGCCCTGCTGCACGGAGGCGTCCGGGGCAGGCTGATCAGAGTGGAGCTCACGCTCACCCGGACGGCGCTTCGCGTCGCGGTCAGTGACCCGCGCGGTGAGCGGCTGCCCGGCCTGCGGGTCGCCGCCACCGACGACTGCTACGGGCGCGGCCTTCTGATCGTGGCGCGGCTGGCCGACCACTGGGGCGTCGAGCCGCGCACCGTCGGCAAGACCGTGTACGCCGAACTCTCCCTGCGGCGGAGGGCTCCGGACACGCCGGTGGGCCCGCGCTCACATCGCGCGGGCCCACCGGAATCACGTACAGCAGGGGTGGCTACCCCCAGGTGATCAGGCGCTTCGGCTGCTCCAGGATCGCCGCGACATCCGCGAGCACCTTGGAGCCCAGTTCCCCGTCGACCAGCCGGTGATCGAAGGAGAGGGCCAGCGTGGTCACCTGACGGGGCTTCACCTTGCCCTTGTGGACCCAGGGCTGGAGCTTGATCGCCCCGACCGCGAGGATCGCGGACTCGCCCTGGTTCAGGATCGGCGTACCCGTGTCGACCCCGAAGACACCGACGTTGGTGATGGTCACCGTGCCACCCGCCATCGCGGCCGGGGAGGTCTTGCCGTCGCGAGCCGTGGTGACCAGGTCGCTCAGGGCCTGCCCCAGCTCGGGCAGGGTCTTGTCGTGCGCGTCCTTGATGTTCGGCACGATCAGGCCCCGCGGGGTGGCGGCGGCGATGCCCAGGTTGACGTAGTGCTTCTGGACGATCTCCTGGTTGGCCTCGTCCCAGGTTGCGTTGACCTCCGGGTGACGCTTGATCGCGACGAGGAGGGCCTTGGCGATGATGAGGAGCGGATTGACCCGCACCCCCGCCATGTCCTTGTCCTCCTTGAGCTCCGCCACCAGCTTCATCGTGCGCGTCACGTCGAGTGTCACGAACTCGGTGACGTGCGGCGCGGTGAAGGCGCTGCCGACCATGGCCTGCGCGATGGCCTTGCGTACGCCCTTGACCGGGATGCGGGTCTCCCGGCCGGCCGCGTCGACGGACACGGCGGCCGGTGCGGGCGCCACGGCCGGGGCGACGGCCTGCGCCGGCGCCTCGGCGGGTGCCGGGGCGGCCGCCGCGTGGACGTCCTCGCGGGTGATGACGCCGCCCTCGCCGGTCGGGGTGACCGTCGCGAGGTCGATGCCCAGGTCCTTCGCGAGTTTGCGCACCGGCGGCTTGGCGAGCGGACGCGTCTCGGGAACCGTCGGGGCCACCGGCGCCGCGTGGCCGTTCATCTCGGCCTGGATCGCGGCGGCTGCCGGCCCCGGGATCTCGACACCCTTGCGGGCGCGCCGCTTGGTGGACGTCTCGGCCACGCCGTAGCCGACCAGGACCGGCTGCCGGCCTTTGGGCGCTTCGGGTTCCGGTTCCGCGACGGGTTCCTGGACGGGCTCCGGGGCCGAGGGGGCGTCACCGCTGCCCGGCGCCACGTCGACCGCGATGATCACCTCGCCGACGTCGACGGTCGTGCCCTCGGGGAAGCGCAGTTCGTGCACCACCCCGTCGAACGGGATCGGCAGCTCGACCGCGGCCTTGGCCGTCTCGACCTCGCACACGACCTGGCCGTCGGTGACGGTGTCACCGGGCTGGACGAACCACTTGAGGATCTCCGCCTCGGTCAGCCCTTCGCCCACATCGGGCATCTTGAACTCGCGGAAACGAGCAGACGTTTCGGTCATCGTCGTCACGACCCTCTCCTCAGTACGCCAGCGAGCGGTCGACGGCGTCGAGCACCCTGTCGAGACCCGGCAGGTACTCGTCCTCGAGCCTGGCCGGCGGGTACGGGGCGTGATAGCCGCCGACCCTCAGCACGGGCGCTTCGAGGTGGTAGAAGCAGCGCTCGGTGATCCGCGCCGCGATCTCGGCCCCGGAGCCGTAGAACACCGGCGCCTCGTGGACCACCACGAGCCGGCCGGTCTTCTCGACCGAGGTCTGCACGGTGTCGAAGTCGATCGGGGACATCGACCGCAGGTCCAGGACCTCGAGCGACTTGCCCTCCTCCTGAGCCGCGGCGGCCGCCTCCAGGCAGACCTTCACCATCGGGCCGTACGCGACGAGCGTGAGGTCGGAACCCTCACGGGCCACGGCGGCCTTGTGGAGCGGGCCCGGGATGGACTCGGTGTCGAGCTCCCCCTTGTCCCAGTAGCGGCGCTTGGGCTCGAAGAAGATGATCGGATCGTCGCTCTGGACGGCCTGCTGCATCATCCAGTAGGCGTCGCTCGCGTTGGAGGGCGAGACGACCTTCAGGCCCGCCACGTGCGCGAACAGGGCTTCCGGCGACTCGCTGTGGTGCTCGACGGCACCGATGCCGCCGCCGTACGGGATGCGGATGACGACCGGCATCTTGATCTTGCCGAGCGCACGGGCGTGCATCTTGGCGAGCTGCGTGACGATCTGGTCGTACGCGGGGAAGACGAAGCCGTCGAACTGGATCTCGACGACCGGGCGGTAGCCGCGCAGGGCCAGACCGATCGCCGTACCGACGATGCCGGACTCGGCGAGCGGGGTGTCGATGACCCGGCCCTCGCCGAAGTCCTTCTGCAGCCCGTCCGTGATGCGGAAGACCCCGCCGAGCTTGCCGACGTCCTCACCCATGATGAGGACCTTGGGGTCGGTCTCGAGAGCCTTGCGCAGCGACTCGTTGAGCGCCTTCGCGATGGACATCTTCTCGGTGGCCATGGCTAGTTGCCCTCCTCGGCGAACGATGCCTGGTAGGCGGCGAACTGGGCGCGCTCCTCGTCGACGAGCGGGTTGCCGTCGGCGTAGGCGTGGTCGAACAGCGCGAGGGGCTCCGGGTCGGGCATGGACCGCACCACGTCGCGCACCCGCTTGCCGAGGGTCTCGCTCTCCTCGTCCAGCGCGGTGAAGTACGCCGCGTCGGCGAGCTCCTGCTTCTCCAGATACGTCCGCAGCCGCAGGATCGGGTCCTTGGCCTCCCAGGCCACCCGCTCCTCGTCCGCCCGGTACTTGGTCGGGTCGTCGGAGGTGGTGTGGGCGCCCATCCGGTAGGTGAACGCCTCGACGAGGGTCGGACCCTCGCCGCGCCGCGCCCGCTCCAGCGCCGACCTGGTGACGGCCAGGCACGCCAGCACGTCGTTGCCGTCGACCCGGACACCGGGGAAGCCGAAGCCCTGCGCGCGCTGGTAGAGCGGCACGCGCGTCTGCTTCTCGGTCGGCTCGGAGATCGCCCACTGGTTGTTCTGGCAGAAGAACACGACCGGGGCGTTGTAGACGGCGGAGAAGGTGAACGCCTCCGCGACGTCGCCCTGGCTGGAGGCACCGTCACCGAAGTACGCGACGACCGCCGAGTCCGCGCCGTCCTTGGCGACGCCCATGGCGTAGCCGGTGGCGTGCAGGGTCTGCGAGCCGATGACGATCGTGTAGAGGTGGAAGTTGTTGGTGCTGGGGTCCCAGCCGCCGTGGTTCACACCGCGGAACATCCCGAGCAGATTGGTCGGGTCGACCCCGCGGCACCAGGCGACACCGTGCTCGCGGTAGGTCGGGAAGACGTAGTCGTCGTCGCGCAGCGCCCGGCCGGAACCGATCTGCGCGGCCTCCTGGCCGAGCAGCGAGGCCCACAGGCCCAGCTCGCCCTGACGCTGGAGCGCGGTGGCCTCGGCGTCGAAGCGGCGGGTGAGGACCATGTCCCGGTAGAGGCCCCGGAGCTCGTCCGCGCTCAGGTCGATCTCGAAGTCCGGGTGCTCGACGCGCTCACCCTCGGGCGTCAGCAGCTGTACCAGCTGGGGCTCGGAAGCCTCCGGCGTCTGCGCGGGCGTCTTCGCGGCGCTGGTCCGCTTGCTGCTGCGTCGCGGTTTGCGCGCGGCAGTGCTCTCCACGGTCACGTGCGTGCTCCTCCGTCGGTCCGGCCCCCGGGATGGCCGGGAACCAGTGCGGCTCGCCTGTGTCCGGACCCGTGCACGGGGTGGGTGCCACTCGGCCGGAACAAGCGTGACAGGTGCCCCGGCGAGCGTCCTGTCATAAGCACGTTACCCAGTGCATCGCATAACTGCGAAACACCTTGTGACCTGCGATTTTGCTTGGATTTCCAAGTAAATCGCAAAAATCGCGAACTCTCGCTGGTCACAGCACCGGTAGCGGCACGACAGGCGGCCGGAACAACGGCACGTTATCCCGGGCGACAGCCCCAGGGAAGGGCGGACGGGAAAGGAGTGTGTGAGACTTCGAATGTGCGCGAAGAAGGAAAAATCACGGTATTCCTGCTCGACGATCATGAAGTCGTCCGGCGTGGCGTTCACGAGCTGTTGTCCGCCGAGGAGGGCATCGAGGTCGTGGGCGAGGCGGGCACGGCGGCGGACGCGCTCGCACGCATCCCGGCGACCCGGCCCGACGTCGCCGTCCTGGACGTGCGGCTGCCGGACGGCAGCGGGGTGGAGGTCTGCCGTGAGGTCCGGTCGAGGGACGAGGACATCAAGTGTCTGATGCTCACCTCGTACGCCGATGACGAGGCCCTCTTCGACGCGATCATGGCCGGCGCCTCGGGATACGTACTGAAGGCCATCCGGGGCAACGAGCTGCTCAGCGCCGTCCGAGACGTGGCGGCAGGCAAGTCCCTGCTGGACCCCGCGGCGACTGCGCGCGTGCTGGAGCGGCTGCGTGAGGGCAAGGACGGCAAGGGCGACGACCGGCTCGCGGGCCTGACGGACCAGGAGCGCAGGATCCTCGACCTGATCGGTGAGGGACTGACGAACCGGGTGATCGGCGAGCGGCTGCACCTCGCCGAGAAGACCATCAAGAACTACGTCTCCAGCCTGCTGTCCAAGCTGGGGATGGAGCGGCGGTCGCAGGCGGCGGCGTACGTGGCGAGGCTCCAGGCCGAGAAGCGCTGAGACCGGGCGGGGCGGGGAGACGCCGGTCGGGCGAGGTGTGCGGGCGCCGACCACGGCGCCGCGACGGGCTGGGTGCGGGGGCGTCGGTCCCGGCGCCGCTCGGGACCCGGGGCAGGGACTTTGGTCCCGGCGCCGCTCGGGACCCGGGGCAGGGACTTTGGTCCCGGTTCCTCGGGGGCGCCGGACCCTTACACGGCTCCTACCTGTGGCCCAGAGTGGAGCGCATGCTTTCCTCCCGCCCCTCCGACACCGCAGGCGCCGGCCCCTCCGGCGGCTCCCCGGCCGCCTCCGATCGCGCGGAGAAGCTCCGCGCGATCGAACTGCTCGGCAGCGTCCGCTACGGCCGGCTGGCCATGAGCATGCGCGCCCTGCCCTTCCTGGCCGTGGCCCGGCACCTGGTGATCGAGGGCCGGGTGCTGCTGCGGATGCACCGGGGACTCGGCTTCCACGAGTCCTGCGACGGAAGCGTCATCGCGTACGGGGCGGACAACTTCAACTTCCCGGAGCCCGGCGGCAGGGAAGACCTCTGGTCGGTGCAGTTCACCGGCCCCGTGGAGATCGTGAATCCGGCCTCCTACCAGCGCGAACGCTTCGGAACCGGCCCGTCCGAGGTGAACGGCGAACACTTCGATCCGGTGTACCTCCGGCTCGATCCGCGTCTTGCGCACATGCACACTCTGACCTTCGACGCAACCCCGTAACCCCGGCCACGTAGCGTCACCTAACATGTGGCGGGTGCTGCGCTCATCTGTGCCCCTCCCGCCTGTCCCTCCGGTCGGCGAGGTCCTGCGCCGCTACCCCGACGCCGGGGAGCCCCTCGCCTGCGAGCCCCTCAGCAAGGGCCTGCTCAACCACGGTTACCGCGTGTCCACCACGCGAGGCTCGTACTTCCTCAAGCACCATCTCGACAAGCACCACCTCGACGACGCCAGCGGCGACCACGCGACGATCGTCCGGCAGCACCGGGCGACCCAGCAGCTGCACTCCCTCGGCGTGCCGGTGGCCCCACCCCTCGCGGACACAGAGGGTGACACGGTGACCGTGATCGACGGGCGGCGCTACGCCCTGCACCGCTGGGTGGACGGCCTCCACCGGGACGGTGCCCAGCTGACGACGGCCCAGTCACGCAGGCTCGGGGCGCTCCTCGGCGCCGTGCACATGGGTCTGGAGCAGGTCATGGAGGCGGACCCGCAGTCTCCGGCACGGGCCCAGAGCCCCAGCCCCGACCCCACCGACACGTTCACGCTGATCGACGAGCTGCTGACGGCCGCGCGGCGGATGGGGCCCCGGGACGCCTTCGACGAGCTCGCCGTACACCGTCTCGTCGAACGCCGCGCCCTGCTGGAGCAGCACGCGCACCGGCGCCCGCCGACGCCCGAGGGCTCCGCGAGGGGATGGGTGCACGGAGACTTCCACCCGCTGAACCTGCTCTACCGGGGGGCCGACCCCGTGGCGATCGTCGACTGGGACCGGCTCGCTGTGCAGCCGCGCGCGGAGGAGGCCGTACGCGCAGCGGCGATCTTCTTCGTCCGGCCGAACGGCGAGCTGGCACTGGAGAAGGTGCGGGCGTACGCCCGCGCGTACCGGCGGTCGGCGGGCGCGGGGGCGGCCGAGCTGGCGGCAGCCGTGCACCGGGTGTGGTGGGAGCGCCTCAACGACTTCTGGATACTCCGCTGGCGCTACCGCCTTCACGACCGCAGGGCCGACCCGCAGTTCCCTGCGGTGTCGGCCCTGGCGGTGTGGTGGACGCGCGAGTACGAGGCGGTCGGCGAGGCCTTCACGGGGTGAGGCCCCTCGGTCAGCCCTCCGTGGTGCCCGTCGAACCCGCGGCGGCACCCGCCGCCGCACCGCCGGCCGGGGTGCCCGCGGTGGTTCCGTCCGTCGTGCCCCCCGTGTCGTCACCGGTCCCGCCGCCCTCGGTGCCACCGTCCGACGTACCGCCGTCGTCCCCGGTCCCGCCGTCCGTCGTCGTGCCGCCGTCGGACGTTCCGCCCGTGCCCGGGTCCGTCGCCGTGGGCGTCTCGGTCGGCTCCTGGGTCGGCTCGGTCGGGTCCTGGGAGGGGGTGTACGACGGCTCGCGGGTCTCCCACGTCCGACCGCCCGAGGAACTGTCCGGTTCCTCGGTCTCCTCCGTCTCCTCGTCCGTCGGATCCGCCGAGGACGGAGTCTCCGAAGGAGAGGCGGAGGTGGAGGGCGTGGTCGGGGTCTTCTTGTTGCCGCCCAGGTCGGACGCCTGGAGGGCGAACGCGACACCCGCGCCGATCGCGATCAGCGCGAGCAGGACGAACAGCCACATCTTCCCGCGGCCGCCCCCGCCCTGGTGACCGCCCGCGTACGCGCCGTCGTCCGGGTTCATCGGCGGCAGGATCGGCCCCTGCGAGGTGTCCCCGTGCGTGGGGTACCCCATGGCCGCCGTACCGCCGCCCACGTTCATCGCCGCCGTGCGGCCGCTGTCGTGCGCGTCGACCGGGCCGGTGTTCCACGTGCCCGTGTGCCCGCCCTGGACCTGCAGCATCTGCAGGCTGTACTGGACGAGGCCGCGCATCTCCTCCGCGCTCTGGAACCGGTCGTCCGGGTCCTTCGCCAGGGACCGCATGACGAGTCCGTCCAGCTCCGGCGGGACGGCCCCCGCGGTCTGGGAGGGCGGCACCGGCATGTCCTGGACGTGCTGGTAGACCACCGAGAGCGGGGTCTCGCCCGTGAACGGGGGCCGCAGGGCGAGCAGCTCGTAGAGCAGGCATCCGGTGGCGTACAGGTCGGAGCGGTGGTCGACCGCCTTGCCGAGGGCCTGCTCGGGGGAGAGGTACTGGGGCGTGCCCATGACCATGCCGGTCTGGGTCATCGTCGACTGGGCGCCGTGCAGCGCGCGGGCGATGCCGAAGTCCATCACCTTGACCGCGCCGGAGTGCGTGATGATCACGTTCGCCGGCTTGATGTCCCGGTGCACGATGCCGTGCTGGTGGGAGTAGGCCAGGGCTTCGAGGACCCCCGAGACGATGATCAGCGCCTGCTCGGGCGGCGGCGCCTCCGCCTCGAGCAGCAGGTCGCGGATGGTGTTGCCCTCGACGAGCTCCATGACGATGTAGGGCACCGTCGACCCGCCCACGACGTCCTCACCGGAGTCGTACACGGCGACGATCGCGTGGTGGTTCAGCCCCGCCACGGACTGTGCCTCCCGCGTGAAGCGGGCCTTGGAGACCGGGTCCTCGGCCAGATCGGAACGGAGCAGTTTCACCGCTACCGTGCGTCCCAGACGGACGTCCTCCGCGGCGTAGACCTCGGCCATGCCGCCGCGGCCGAGCCGGTGTGTCATGCGGTAACGGCCGTCCCCGACCACACCGCCGACACCCCAGGAGTCGGTGCCATCCGAAACTCCGCCGCCGTTTGCTTCGGATTCGGGTGCCATCAGTCCTCGCCGTCGTTTCTGTCCGCGCGTCCGCGGGTTCTCACGGTGCCTTGCTGCATTGCCACGTCACGCTACAGCCTCTGTCCGACACGCCGGATTCGAGAGTGACGGGCCATCCAATCGGCTCGCGCGCCGTCCGCGCAAATTCCATGCGCTTCCTGTAACGCTTCCGAGACGCTTCTTGTGCGTACGGTCACGGAACGGGCACCCGGCTTGACGTGTCGTACCCCTCGGGCAGACTTGGCCCGTCACAGGGATGATCGCGTCCGTCGGGCGCCGAGGGGGATGCAAGATCATGAGCCACGACGGTGCACAGGGGCGCTACGCGGGCGGTTCCGTGGCCGGTGGCCGCTACCAGCTGCGTGACCTGCTCGGCGAGGGGGGCATGGCGTCCGTCTACCTCGCGTACGACACCGCGCTCGACCGGCAGGTCGCCATCAAGACGCTCCACACGGAACTGGGGCGCGAACAGTCCTTCCGCGAGCGCTTCCGGCGTGAGGCGCAGGCCGTCGCCAAGCTGCAGCACACCAACATCGTCTCGGTCTTCGACACGGGCGAGGACGAGCTCGGCGGCGCGCTGATGCCGTACATCGTCATGGAGTACGTCGAGGGCCAGCCGCTCGGCTCCGTGCTCCAGTCGGACATCCAGCAGTACGGCGCGATGCCGGCCGACAAGGCGCTCAAGGTGACGGCGGACGTGCTCGCCGCCCTGGAGACCAGCCACGAGATGGGCCTGGTCCACCGCGACATCAAGCCCGGCAACGTGATGATGACCAGGCGCGGCGTCGTGAAGGTCATGGACTTCGGCATCGCCCGGGCCATGCAGTCGGGGGTCACCTCGATGACCCAGACCGGCATGGTCGTCGGCACCCCCCAGTACCTCTCCCCCGAGCAGGCGCTCGGCCGCGGCGTCGACGCGCGCTCCGACCTCTACTCGGTCGGCATCATGCTCTTCCAGCTGCTCACGGGACGCATCCCGTTCGACGCGGACTCGCCCCTGGCCATCGCCTACGCGCATGTGCAGGAGGAGCCGGTCGCACCCTCCAGCGTCAACCGGTCGATCACGCCCGCGATGGACGCCCTCGTCGCCCGCGCACTGAAAAAGAACCCGAACGAGCGCTTCCCGAGCGCCGCGGCGATGCAGGACGAGATCGCGCGCGTGCTGAGCGCGAGCGGACCCGCGGGCGCTCCGGTGATCACGGGCGGCAGCGGTCCGGCCAACAGCGGATCGGGCGTCGGCTCGGCGGTCTTCCCGCCCGTCGACCAGGCCACCCCGGCACCGCAGGGCGTGCAGACGCCGTACCAGCCGCACCCCCACCAGCAGCAGCACCAGCCGGGGCCGTACGCCACCCCCGCCCCCACTCCGGGCTACGGCTACCCGCAGGCGCCCCAGCCGTACGGGACCCCGGCGCACCTGGGGCACCAGACCCCACCGCCGTACACGATGTCCCCGCAGACGACCGCGGGAGGCACGGGCGGCGGCTCCAGGCGGAACATGCCCGTCGTCGTCGGGGCGATCGTCGTGGCCCTCGTCGCGATCGGCGGGCTCGTCACCTTCCTGAGCATGCAGGACGACGACTCGGGCAAGGGCGGCGATCCGAGCACCAGCGAGTCCCCCGTGGCCGGGGAGCACAAGGCTCCGGAGCGGAACCGGACGATGGACGAGGACGAGTGCACCGACCCCACCGAGGACTCGGACGACCCGGCCAAGGTCCAGGCGCCGAACTTCGTCTACAAGGACATCCTCTCGGCGAGGGCCTGTGCCGACGCGGCGGGCTGGACGGTCAAGGTCATCGAGGTGGAGGGAAACACCTACGCCGAGGACCAGGTCATCGACCAGTTCCCGACGTCGGGAACGGCCGTGCCCGAGCGGGGCGCCCACTTCGAACTGCGGATCGCGACCGGCGACCCGGCCTGACCGGCCTCTTCCCCTCACCCTCCGGCTGCGCCCGAGCTGACTCCCCTCGCCATCAGGGGATGCGGCTTCCGGACGCATTCGGGATGCCGGACATATCGGAGCATGTGACGCTGATCTCATGCCTCCAGGACTCCCGGCTTCACGGTCGTCACGGTGCGTCGTCTGCCTGGTGATGGCGGTCGGGGTGGCACTCGGACCGCCGGCCTGGGCACAGACGGACGGTGGAGCCTCCGCCTCCTCGCCCCCTGGCCACCTGGCACCGGCGAAGCCCTCGGATTCCCCGTCCCCCTCCGTGAGCGCATCCGCCGAGCAGCCGCCCTTCGCCGGGCGGCAGGCAGGGGAGGGGCGGGCTCGGCCGGGGCGGTCGCTCTCCCCTCAGGACATCGCGGACTCCGAGGCCGCGGCGGACGAGGTGCCGCCGGATCAGGATCCCGTGGACCGGCCCGCTTTCACACCGCCGCCCGGGGCGTTCCCCGAGCCCGGTGAGACCGAGCGCCAGCGGCAGCGACAGGCGCTGGACGAACCCGCTCTGCGTCAGGTACGGGACGTCTCGCTGGGGTCGGGAATCGCCCTGGTGGGGCTGGGCCTGGCGTTCCTGGCGCTGCGTATGCGCCGCACGGACTGACGCGGCCACCCTCTGACCAGGGACGCTGTCCACCGGCCGTGACCAGGTCCGGCTCCGGTCGCAGTGCACACGGCCACCTGCCGAGACGCACATTCCGTGATTCCTGTGCGTCCGGGAGCGAGTGGTCATCCCGTTCCGGGGGCACCACCATGTGGTGAGGCCTGCGTGCGAGACAATGGCGTCATGGAGATGCCGAGGAATGAACGGTCGCAGGAGCACCCCCAAGTCCTCGTGGTGGGGCAGGACGGAATGGCTATCGGCGGCGGTGGCGGTGACGATGAATCACGTGAGATCCCGGTGACGGAGATGGTCGAGCAGCCCGCGAAGGTCATGCGCATCGGCAGCATGATCAAGCAGCTTCTCGAGGAGGTCAGGGTGGCTCCTCTCGACGAGGCGAGCCGGGTCAGGCTGAAGGAGATCCATGCGAGCTCGGTGAAGGAGCTCGAGGACGGTCTGGCGCCGGAGCTCGTGGAGGAGCTGGAACGGCTCTCGCTGCCGTTCACCGAGGAGTCCGTGCCCTCCGAGGCGGAGCTGCGGATCGCGCAGGCCCAGCTGGTCGGCTGGCTGGAGGGCCTCTTCCACGGCATCCAGACGGCGCTCTTCGCCCAGCAGATGGCGGCCCGTGCTCAGCTGGAGTCCATGCGCCGCGCCCTTCCTCCGGGCGTCGGCCATGAGGACGAGGAAGGCGGCGTCGACCCGCACGGACCGGCGCGCTCCGGCCCGTACCTGTAACCGACGAATCACCGGGCGCGTTACGCACGGGGCCCCGCACACGCCGTGTGTGCCGGGCCCCGGCGTCTTCCCGTGGCACACGGCCGCGGTCGGGCCGCGCACCACGAAAGACACCGGGGTACGCGAACACGGTCAGCTCGCGCGTCGGGCCTCCCACCGCCGTAGCTGCCCGTGTGCCGGGGTCTGCCCGCTCCCGGGCGTGGGACGTGCCCTGCAGCCGCCTGTCGGGACCCCTGGGCCCCGCACGTACCGGGACCTGCCGCGCCCTGGGACGTACCCGTACGGGGCCTGCGTACGCGGACCTGCCCGCGCCTCCTGCGATCTGTTCGGCTCAGGCCTCCGGGGCGGCCAGGATGATCTTGCCGATGTGGCTGCTGGACTCCATCAGCCGGTGGGCCTCCGCCGCGTCCGCCATCGGCATCGTGCGGTCCACGACCGGCCGGACGACGCCGTCGGCAAGCAGCGGCCACACGTGTTCGCGTACCGCCGCGATGATCGCGGCCTTCTCGGCGAGCGGCCGCGCACGGAGCGACGTCGCCGTGACAGCGGCCCGCTTGCTCAGCAGGGCGCCCAGATTCAGCTCGCCCTTGACACCGCCCTGGAGGCCGATGATGGCAAGGCGGCCGTTGACCGCCAGCGCCCGCACGTTCCGGTCCAGGTACTTCGCCCCGACGATGTCGAGGATGACGTCCGCCCCGGCACCGTCCGTCGCCTTGCGCAGTTCCTCGACGAAGTCCTGCTCGCGGTAGTCGATGAGGATGTCGGCGCCGAGTTCCTTGCAGCGCGCCAGCTTCTCGGGACCGCCCGCCGTCACCGCGACGCGTGCACCGACGGCCTTCGCGAGCTGGATCGCCATCGTGCCGATGCCGCTGGATCCGCCGTGGACCAGAAGGGTCTCACCGGGGCGCAGGTGGGCCACCATGAAGACGTTGGACCAGACCGTCGCCGCCACCTCGGGCAGCGCGGCGGCCTGCGCGAGGTCCACGCCGTCGGGCACGGGCAGCAGCTGGCCGACCGGGACGGCCACCTTCTCCGCGTAACCGCCACCGGCGAGAAGTCCGCAGACCTCGTCGCCCACGGCCCATCCGGTCACCCCGGGGCCGAGCGCCACGATGCGGCCCGCGCACTCCAGGCCCGGGTAGGGAGAGGCACCGGGCGGGGGGTTGTAGAAACCCTGCCGCTGCAGGACGTCCGCCCGGTTGACCGCGCTGGACACGACCTCGACGAGGACCTCGCCCTCGCTCGGCTCGGGATCGGGGACCTCGGCCCATACGAGCGCTTCGGGACCGCCGGGTTCGGGGATCGTGATCGCATACATGGCCGCGAGGCTACTCCGTGCGGGCCCCCGGGCGGGGCGGACCTGCCCTGCGTCGCCGCCCGGGTCCTGTCCTACGGCCGCTGGTTGGGCTGCTGCGGATGATTCAACAGCGACGGGTGGATCGGTGAGGCCCGCACGATCGTGATCACCCGGTCCGTCAACTGCAGGGGGCTGGCTGCGGGATCGTCGTATCCGATCAGCCGATGCCCGCGCAGGACACTGACCACCAGGTCGTCGGTCTCCCGGACGTTCTTGCCCACCTCTGCCTTTATCACCGGCCGTTCGACGAGATCGAGACCGCTGCCCTGCTGGATGAGGTCCTCCATCACCGTGCCCGCGCTGGGGCTCAGGACGGAGAGACCCAGCAGACGCCCGGCCGCACTCGCGCTGGTGATCACGGCATCGGCGCCCGACTGCCGCAGCAGCGGTGCGTTCTCCTCCTCCCGCACGGCAGCGACGATCTTCGCGCCCCGGTTGAGCTGACGCGCGGTCAGTGCGACCAGTACGGCGGTGTCGTCGCGCTGCGTGGCGATGATGATCTGACGGGCCTTCTGCACCTCGGCCCGCAGCAGCACATCGCTGCGCGTCGCATCACCCAGCACACCTACGAAACCCTCGGCGTTGGCTGCCTCGATCACCTTGCCGGCCGGGTCGACGACGACGATCTGGTCCTTCTTCAGACCGGTGGCACAGAGCGTCTGGATCGCCGAGCGGCCCTTCGTGCCGAAGCCGACGACCACGGTGTGTTCACGCAAGTTGGTTCTCCAACGGTTCAGCCGGAAGTCCTCCCGGGTCCGCTCCGTCAGGACCTCGAGGGTGGTGCCGACCAGGATGATGAGGAAGAGCACGCGCAGCGGCGTCACCAGGATGACGTTCACCAGCCGGGCCGAGTCGCTGTAAGGGACGATGTCGCCGTACCCGGTCGTCGACAGGGTCACCGTCGCGTAGTAGACGGCGTCGAGGAAGTCGACCTTGCCGTCCGCGTTGTCGTGGTACCCGCCCCGGTCGGCCCAGACGATGAAGACCGTGAGGGCCAGCACCGTGAGCGCCATCGCCAGCCGCTTGGCCACCTGCCGCAGAGGCCGGTCGACCACCCGCCGGGGTAGAAGCACCCGCGTCGGCACGACGTGTTCGTCCGCGCGCCTGGCCATCGCGTCGTGGCCGGGAAGTTTCACGTGAAACACCCTTCCGTCCACGGCGATGCCGAGGCCCACGGTAGATCGAGGATCTCCACCTCGGTGCCGGACCGTACCCCGTCGGGCGGCACCACGGCCAGCCCGTCCGCGGCGGCGATCCCCCGGAGCATGGCGGGGCCGTTGTAATGCAGGGGAACGACGCCCTCGTCGCGGTGGACCACGGGGATCAGCCGGGTGTCATGCGGGTGTCCGTGCACCTCTTCGTGGACGGGGGCGCGATAGCGCTCCGGGGCGGGCCTGCCGGCGATTCCCCGGAGCAGGGGTTCGGCCAGCGTGAGAAGCCCGGACACCGCCGCGAGAGGGTTACCGGGCAGCCCCACCAGGCAGGGGCCGCCTTCGGGAAGCCGCGCCAGCAGCATGGGATGGCCGGGACGCACGGCCACGCCGTCGACCAGCAGCTCGGCCCCGATCTCGGCGAGTACCGGATGGACGTGGTCCACCGGCCCGGCGGCCGTTCCTCCCGTGGTGAGGATCAGATCGGCATCGGAGGAGACGAGCGCCTGACGGAGGGCCCCGGCATCGTCACCCAGCCGCCGGGGATCCGCGACCTCCGCACCCAGAGCGCGGAGCCAGGGGGCCAGCATGGGGCCGAGTGCGTCCCGGATCAGGCCCTCACGCGGAAGCCCCGCCGTGAGCAGCTCGTCACCGAGCACGAAGACGTCGACACGAGGCCGGGGTACGGCGACGAGGGCGTCGTACCCGGCGGCAGCGGCCAGCCCGAGCACGGGCGGGGTCACTACCGTCCCGACGGGCAGGAGCTCGTCGCCGGACCGGCACTCCTGGCCCCGGGGCCGGATGTCCTGGCCCGTGACGACCTCGCGTGTGGCGTGCAACAGCCCCTTGGCCTCGTCGCAGTGGGCGTGCTCGCTGCGGATCACGGCGGTGGCGTCTGCGGGGAGGCGCGCACCGGTGGCGATCCGCAGGGCGTGCCCGTCGGGGAGGCGCTCCGATGAGCCCCGTCCGGCGAGCAGCCCTTCCCCCTCTCGCACAGTCCAGGGCCCGGGCCCCGCCACGACCCAGCCGTCCATGGCCGAGGTGTCGAACGACGGCAGATCGGTGAGGGCGACGACGGCCTCGGCCAGGACGTGCCCGAGGGCGCGGTCCAGGGGGAGACGGTGGGCGGCCAGGGGAGCGGACCGTCCGAGGCGCTCGGCCAGGGCGCGTGCCCGGGACCAGGGAGTGGCCCTGGCTCGGTGGGCATGCGGAGAGGCCGGGGAGCCAGAGGACCGGGAACCGTGGGTCGGAGCTCCGTGAAGGGTGGACGGGCCGCTGGACGGGCCGGATCCCGGCACGCCCTGTGCCGGGGAACCCGGTGCGGGGGGGCTGCCCTGTCTGCGGGAGCTGCCGGGGGCCGGGGAGCCGCCCGGTCCGGGGGAGCCACCCGGTGTCGCGTTGGTGCGCTCGCCCGGCTGCACCGGCGTCGGCGGGGAGGCAGGTGCCGCCCCGCCCGACCCGTCCGACGGGGAGTGGGTGGCCCCCGGCTGATGTCCGACGATCGCGAGGGCCTGCTCGACGGCCCGTTCCTCCTCGGCCGCCCGTTCCTCCTCGGCCGCCCGCGCTTCGCGCCCCTGGGCGGTCATGGCGCTCCGGGCCCGCTGCCCTCCTCCGTCTCCTCCTCCCATCGGAGCGCGAGGGCGGTGGCCTTACGGGAGGCTTCGGCGACTGCTTCGGCAGCAGCCTCCGGGCTCTTTCCGCTGCTCGCCACCGCCGCCGCGTATCCCACGAGGAAGGTGGTCAGCGGGGCGGCGGGCCGGGCGACGCCGTGCGCGGCATCGCGGGCGAGATCGAGCAGGACGCCGGTGTCGACGTCGAGTTCGATGCCCAGTTCGTTCTTGACTGCGGTGATCCATTCGTCCAGCACGGTCCCATGCTCCCTGATCCGCGCCCTGGCGGCAGCAATGTCTTCCCAGGTGTCGCAGTCGAACGACGAGAGAGAGCCGGCCTGGACCCGGGCCAGATCCAGCTCGGCCGTCAGCAACCGCAGCGGGAGACCTGCGAGACCGCCGTGTTCCGCGGCGAGAAGGGCCAGTTCACGGCGGAGCGGCTCGCCCCGGTAGACGGCGACCAACGGCTGGTCCCGGCCGTCCCCGTCGGTGCACAAGGCCCCTTCGTGCTCCCCCGTCCGCGCCGCGGCCAGCAGCGAGCGGACCGTCTCCTCCCCCAGGAACGGCAGATCGGCGGAGAGCACCAGGACGCTCTCCGCGTCCGTCTGCCGCACGCCCGCACCGAGCGCGGCCAACGGTCCGCCGCCCTCGGGCACTTCACGTGTCCAGGCGACCGGGCGCACGGTGGGCCGGCGCCCACCCACCACCACGGTGGACCCGGCGTCGGCACATGCGGCGAGAACCCGGTCGAGCAGCGCACGGCCGCCCACGCGGAGCCCTGGCTTGTCGGCTCCCCCGAGGCGTTTCGCGGCCCCGCCGGCCAGAACGATGGCGTCATACGCGGTCATGCCCCGAGTATGCGGGCCGCCCGCCCAGGACGGTCTCCCCAGGGACCGAAATCACCACGGGAGCCGGACGGAACCGTCCACGGCGGACACCGCCGCAGGCCGGAACCGCCCGGGGCCGCCCCCGCTACAGCGTGCGCAGGAGCACCGCCGGCTGCTCCACGCAGTCGGCGACGTACCGCAGGAACCCGCCCGCCGTGCCGCCGTCGCAGACCCGGTGGTCGAAGGTGAGGGAGAGCTGCACGACCTGGCGGACCGCCAGCTCGCCTCCGTGCACCCAGGGTTTGGCCATGATGCGGCCGACGCCGAGCATGGCCGCCTCGGGGTGGTTGATGATGGGCGTCGACCCGTCGACGCCGAACACCCCGTAGTTGTTGAGCGTGAACGTCCCTCCGGTGAGCTGCGCCGGGGTCAGCTTCCCGTCCCGGGCCGCCTCGGTCAGCCGGGTGATCTCGGCACCGATCGACTCCGTGTTCCGGGTGTGCGCGTCCCGCACGACCGGAACGACCAGGCCGCGCTCCGTCTGGGCGGCGAACCCCAGATGGATCCCGGGCAGCCGCACGATCTCCCGGGCTTCGGTGTCCACCGTCGAGTTGAGCTCGGGGAACCGGGCCAGCGCCGCCGTGCAGATGCGGGCCAGCAGCGCGAGCACCGACACCTTGGGCCCCGTGGCGTTCATGGCGGCCCGTGCAGCCATCAGCTCGGTGGCATCGGCATCGACCCAGCAGGTGGCGTCGGGGATCTCCCGCCGGCTCCTCGACAGCTTCTCGGCGACCGCGCCCCGGACCCCGCGCAGAGCGATCCGCTCGGCCTCCGCCTCCGCCTCCGGCCCTGGACCGGCCACCGGGGCCGCGCCGACCGCACGTTCCTCGTCCGCGGTCCGGATGGCGGACTCCACGTCGGTCCGCAGAATCAGCCCGTCACGTCCCGTGCCGGCGACCAGCCGGAGATCGAGGCCGTGCTGACGCGCCAGCTTCCGGACGAGAGGGGAGATGACGGCGACGGGACCCTGCGGATCCACCGGGGCCGTGATCGTCGCGGGTGCCGGTGCCACGGGCGCCGGTGGCGGTGCCGGTGCGGGTGCCGGTGCCACGGGCGCCGGTGCGACGGGGACCGGTGCGGGCCTGATCCTGCGTCTCCGCGCGGCCGGTGCCCCCGTTCCGTAGCCGACCAGCACGTTGCCCGACACACCGCTCTCGGCATCCGCGCCGGCGGGCTCGGACGCCTCGTCGCCGGGCGCCGGCTCCATCGATCCGACCGCCACCGTGAGCAGTGGCGCGCCGACCGGGAGCTCCGCCCCCTCCGCGCCGAATCGTGCGGTCACCACACCCCCGTAGGGGCAGGGAACCTCCACCATCGCCTTGGCCGTCTCGACCTCGACGACCGGCTGGTCGACGGTCACGACGTCGCCGACCTCCACCAGCCAGCGAACGATCTCGGCCTCGGTCAGCCCTTCGCCCAGGTCCGGCAGCTTGAATTCGAGCACCCGCGCCATCAGCTCTCGGCCTCCCACTGAAGTCGGGCGACCGCGTCGAGCACCCGGTCCACGCCCGGCAGATGGTGCCGCTCCTGCATCGGCGGCGGATAAGGAATGTCGAACCCGGCGACGCGCAGGACCGGCGCCTCCAGGTGGTGGAAGCACCGCTCGGTGACCCGCGCCGCGATCTCACCGCCCGGACCGCCGAATCCGGACGACTCGTGGACGACCACCGCCCGCCCCGTACGCCTGACCGACGCGGCGACGGTCTCGTCGTCGAAGGGCACCAGCGAGCGCAGGTCGACCACCTCGAGGTCCCAGCCCTCGGCCGTGGCCGCCTCGGCGGCCTCCAGGCACACCGGGAGGGACGGGCCGTAGGTGATCAGGGTCGCGCTGCGCCCGGGGCGCCGCACGACGGCCCTCCCGATCGGCTCGACCGCCGCCGGTGCGTCGGGCGACCAGTCGGCCTTGGACCAGTAGAGCCTCTTAGGCTCCAGGAAGACCACCGGATCGTCGGAGGCGATCGACTCCCGCAGCAGCCCGTACGCGTCCTCGACCGTGGCCGGCATGACGACGTGCAGGCCCGGGGTCGCCATGTAGTACGCCTCCGAGGAGTCGCTGTGGTGCTCGACGCCCCCGATCCCCCCGCCGTACGGCACCCGCACCGTGATCGGCAGGGGCATGGCACCCGCCGTCCGGTTCCGCATCTTGGCGACATGGCTGATCAGCTGCTCGAAGGCCGGATAGGCGAAGGCGTCGAACTGCATCTCCACCACGGGCCTCAGCCCGTACATCGCCATGCCCACGGCCGCTCCGAGGATTCCCGCCTCGGCCAGCGGAGTGTCCGTGCAGCGGGCGTCGCCGAACTCCTTCGCCAGACCGTCGGTGACGCGGAAGACTCCGCCGAGCGTGCCCACGTCCTCCCCGAGGACGTGCACCGTCGGATCCTCGGCCATCGAGTCGCGCAGCGCCCTGCCGAGAGCCTGCGCCATCGTGGCCGGCTTCGCCCTGCCGGTCCGCACGTCTGCCGTCACCGCAGCGGTGCTCATCGGCCGCCCTCCGCGCCGCTCTCGTCGTGCGGGCCGTGTTCGGCGTCCAGCTCGCCCCGCAGAAGAGCCGCCTGTTCCCGCAGCTGGCCGGTCTGTTCCTCGTAGACGTGGCTGAACAGATCCATCGGGTCGAGCACCGGATCGGCGTTCATCTGCTCCCGCAGCGTCGCGGCCATGCGCTCCGCCGCCTCCCTCACGGTCCCGATGGTGTCCTCGTCCAGCAGCCCGCGCCCCGTCAGCTCGCGTTCCAGCAGCCGGACCGGGTCGTGGGCGCGCCACGCCTCCACCTCGCTGTCGCCGCGGTAACGGGTGGCGTCGTCCGCATTCGTGTGGGCTTCCATGCGGTACGTGACGGCCTCCACCAGCGTCGGTCCCTCTCCGCTCCTGGCCCGTGCCACCGCCTCGCTCAGCACCTGGTGCATCGCGGCCGCGTCGTTGCCGTCGACCAGACGTCCCGGCATCCCGTAACCCACGGCCTTGTGGGCGAGGGACGGCGCCGCGGTCTGCTTGGCCAGCGGCACGGAGATCGCGAAGCCGTTGTTCTGTACGAGGAAGACGACCGGGGCGCGCCAGACGGCCGCGAAATTCAGCGCCTCGTGGAAATCGCCCTCGCTCGTCCCTCCGTCGCCGACCATCGCGAGCGCCACCACGTCGTCGCCCTTGAGGCGCGCCGCGTGCGCCAGGCCCACAGCATGCGGCAGCTGGGTGGCCAGCGGGGTGCACAGCGGGGCGATGCGGTGCTCACGCGGGTCGTACCCGGTGTGCCGGTCCCCTCGCAGCAGCGTCAGCGCCTCGACGGGGTCCAGGCCGCGCGCCACCGCGGCAAGGGTGTCGCGATAGCTGGGAAAGAGCCAGTCACGGTCCTCCAGCACCAGTGCGGCCGCGATCTCGCAGGCCTCCTGACCGGTGCTAGACGGGTACACCGCGAGCCTGCCCTGCTTGGTCAGCGCGGTTGCCTGCGCGTTGTACCGGCGACCGCGCACCAGCTCGGCGTAGAGCCTCAGCAGCAGCTCGGGATCGGCGCCGTCAGCGGCATCCGTACCGAGCACGCGGAACGGCTCGGGGTCCGGGAGCAGCGGCGCGGGATCGGTGAGCGGCTTCCAGGCCGGGGGCGGCGTGGGCCGGTAGGCGGCTGCGCCGGGCAGCTCCTGGACCGTCATGACAAGCACCTCCTGGCATCGAGATGTATCGAGGGGTGTCGAAATCTGCAGCATTCGGGGCGTGGGCGAGGCACCGGTGTGGTGCGCCTCACCTACCGATTGTTCGGTCGCGGGCGCAATTTGGCTACAGGCGGCTCCAGCCTGTGGACAAACGGTTCTCCACAGCCTGGGATAGGGGCAGGTCGTCCACAACAGGGAGGCGCGGGCAGATGCCAGCTGAACAAATGGCCGACGGGGCCGGGAACAGCGGCCGCACACCGCCCGCGCGGCCGCTGGACTCCGTCGACCGGGCCATCCTGCGCATCCTCCAGACGGACGGTCGCGCCTCGATACGCGCCGTCGCCGAACGCGTCCACGTCTCGCGGGCCAATGCGTACGCCCGCATCAACAGGCTCGTCGAGGACGGCGTGATCCGGGGTTTCAGCGCACGCGTCAATCACGAGCGGGCCGGGGAGGCAGCCTCCGCCTACATCACGCTCAAGATCGTCCAGAACTCCTGGCGCACCGTGCGGGAACAGCTCCAAGCCCTTCCGGGAGCCACCCACATCGCCCTGGTCAGCGGAGACTTCGACGTCCTGCTCCTGGTGCACACCCCGGACAACCAGGCGCTGCGCGAGCTGGTCCTGACCAGGATCCAGGCGATACCCGAGGTGCTGTCGACCCGCACCCTGCTGGTGTTCGAGGAGACCGACCTGGGACCGCGCCAGGACCGCCCGGCCGATCTCGACCAGGACGCCACTCCCTGGTGACGCGGCCCCCTGGGCCGCCGTGCAGAGGGCCAGGGGGTCGACGCCCCCGCCCCGGATCAGCCGGCCCGCATCCCCTCGAAGGCGAGCTGGACGACCGTGTCGGCGAGCTGGTCCGCCTCCGAGGAAGGCCCCGGCTGCGGCCGGTACCACTCGACCAGCGAGTTCACCATGCCGAAGAGCAGCCGGGTCGCCAGACGTATGTCCACGTCGGCCCTCAGGTCGCCCTCCGCCACCGCGGCCTTGAGCAGCTCGGACACCCGCTGGTCGAACTCACGCCGCCGCTCCAGCGCCCAGCGCTCCGTCTTCGTGTTGCCGCGCACCCGCAGCAGCAGCGTGACGTACGGCAGCTCCGCCAGGAGCACCTCGACCGTGCGGCGCGTGACGTACTCGACCCGGGCGACCGCGCGCCCCTGCACCGCCCCCGTCTCGTCGAGGATGCCGAAGAGCCCGTCGAGCGCCCGGCTCACCGCCCGCCGCAGGAGTTCCTCCTTGCCCGCCACATGGTGGTAGATGGACGACTTGGAGATCCCTGCCGCCCTGGAGAGGTGCTCCATCGACGTGCCGTCGTAGCCGCGCTCGTTGAAGACACGGACCGCAACGGTGAGGAGTGTCTCCGGGGTGTACGTGTCCCGCTTGGCCGTGGTCATGACCGCGATCCTCCCCCATGAGTTGTCCACAGGTTCCTTGGGGCCCCTTGTCCCGACCGATCGTTCGGTTACTCTAACTCCGTCCGCACATCCCTGCCCGGCTCGACGAGGAGTTGGTCCGTCATGGCCGCCGAGCTTTCCCCCGAGAAGCTGTCCGAGATCCACCGACCGACGCTCGACCAGGCCCTCGACGCGATCCGCACGCGCGCCTACTGGTCCCCGCACCCCGAGCACCCGAAGGCGTACGGCGAGGGAGGTCTCCCCGGCAGCCTCGGCGCGGCCGAGGGCAAGGCCGCGTTCGACGCCGTGCTCGGCACCCGGCTGGATCTCGGCCAGCCCGGTACCGACGGCTGGACCGGCGGGGAGGTCTCGCCCTACGGTCCGGAGCTCGGCGTCGAGTATCCGCACGCCGACATGGACGTCCTGCTCCCCGCCATGAGCGCCGCGATGGGCTCCTGGCGAGCGGCGGGGCCCGAGACGAGGGCCCTGGTCTGCCTGGAGATCCTCGCCCGGATCAGCGCCCGTACGCACGAACTGGCGCACGCGGTGATGCACACCAGCGGGCAGGCCTTCGTCATGGCCTTCCAGGCCGGCGGCCCGCATGCCCAGGACCGCGGCCTCGAAGCCGTGGCGTACGCCTACGAGGAACAGACACGTACGCCCCGCAGCACCGACTGGTCGAAGCCCCAGGGCAAGCGCGACCCGCTGCGGCTCCACAAGACGTACACGGCGGCCGGGCGCGGAATCTCCCTGCTGATCGGCTGCAACACCTTCCCCACGTGGAACGGCTACCCGGGTCTCTTCGCCTCACTGGCCACCGGCAACCCCGTCCTGGTCAAGCCGCACCCGCGGGCCGTCCTACCGCTGGCGCTCACCGTCCAGCTGGCCCGCGAGGCTCTGTCCGAGGCGGGTTTCGACCCGAACCTCGTCGCGCTGGCGGCCGAGCAGCCCGGCGAAGGCATCGCCAAGACTCTGGCGGTGCGCCCCGAAATCAAGATCATCGACTACACGGGGTCCACCGCCTTCGGCGACTGGCTGGAGACCAACGCCCGGCAGGCCCAGGTCTACACCGAGAAGGCCGGCGTCAACACGATCGTCCTCGACTCCACCGACAACTACCGGGGCATGCTCTCCAACCTGGCCTTCTCGCTCTCCCTCTACAGCGGCCAGATGTGCACCACCCCGCAGAATCTGCTCATCCCCCGCGACGGCATCGCGACCGACGCGGGTGCGAAGTCCTACGAGGAGGTGGTGGCGGACATCGCCGAGGCGGTGGACGGACTCCTCGGCGACGACGCCCGGGCCAACGGACTGCTCGGCGCGCTGGTGAACGCCGACGTGAAGGCCAGGCTGGAGGGCGCGGCAGCGCTGGGCGAGGTGGCACTCGCCTCGCGTCCGGTGGCCAACCCCGACTTCCCCGACGCCGTGGTCCGTACGCCGGTCCTGGTGAAACTCGACGGCTCCAAGCCCGACGACGGGGCGGCCTACCTCTCGGAGTGCTTCGGCCCGGTCTCGTTCGCGGTGGCCGTCGACTCGACCGGTGACGCCTTGGACCTCCTGCGCCGCACGGTCCGCGAGAAGGGTGCGATGACGGTCGGCGCGTACACCACCTCTCCGGAGGTGGAGAGCGCGGTGGAGGACGTCTGCTTCGACGAATCGGCTCAGCTCTCGCTGAACCTCACCGGCGGCGTGTTCGTCAACCAGACGGCGGCCTTCTCCGACTTCCACGGTTCGGGAGGCAATCCGGCGGCCAACGCGGCACTCTGCGACGGAGCCTTCGTGTCCAACCGCTTCCGGGTGGTGGAGGTCCGCCGCCAGGCCTGAGCGAGCACCCGGCCGGCGGGCCGTGGGCATCCGGTGGAGCGGGCATCCGCTCCACCGGTCACCCGGTCACCGCTCATTCGCCGAGCGGCTCCGGGATGTCGGCATGCCTCTGTACCCATGCGTGCATGGCGATGGCGGCTGCCGCACCGGCGTTGATCGACCGCGTCGAACCGAATTGCGCGATCGAGCACACCATCGATGCGTGCTTGCGCGCCTCCTCCGTCAGACCCGGGCCCTCCTGCCCGAACAGCAGCACACACCGGCGCGGCAGCTCCGTCCGCTCCAGCGCCACGGCGCCGGGAAGATTGTCGATCCCGATGATCGGCAGTCCCTCGGCCTCCGCCCAGGCGGTCAGGTCCGCCGTGTCCGGGTGGTGCCGCACATGCTGGTAGCGGTCGGTGACCATCGCGCCCCGCCGGTTCCACCGCCGCCGCCCCACGATGTGGATCTCCTTCGCGAGGAAGGCGTTGGCGGTGCGCACCACCGAGCCGATGTTGAAGTCGTGGCCCCAGTTCTCCACCGCCACGTGGAAGTCGTGGCGCCGCAGATCGAGATCCGCGACGATCGCCTCCCTCGTCCAGTACCGGTAGGCGTCGCCCACGTTGCGCCGGTCCCCCTGGGCGAGGAGCTCGGGGTCGTAGCGCTCCCCCTGGGGCCAGGGCAGCGGATGCGGCCCGACGCCGATCACGGCGCCGTAGCCGTCGTCGTACTGGATCGGTTCCGCGGACGGATCGGGCTCCGCCGCCGGGGGCTCTTCTGTACTGCCGGTCTCGCTGGTCACCCGACGAGCGTATGGCCACGGCCGCCGTCGCCGCGCGGGACCTCCTCGCCCTCCGGCTCCGCCCGGCGCTGACGGGGCAGTCTGAGCCGGCCGGTGGTGCGGGAGAAGAACCGCCGCCTGCCGAGCTTCACCGCGTTGCCCAGCCACAGGAGGAAGACCGTCGGCAGGAAGACGGCGTCCGCGGCGATCATCGCCATGGAGAAGAAGGGCAGCCCCAGCAGGACGGAGATCCCGGCGTGCTCACCGATCATGAGGACCAGCAGGACGTTCTTGACCCGGCGGTTGAACAGGGTGAAGGGGAAGGCGACCTGCGCGACGACCGTGACGTACGTGACCACCATGACGACCAGCGCACTGGACGCGACGAACCCGGACAGCTCGGGCCACGGGGCGAAGTAGTCCAGTTTGAGCGGGTAGTAGATCGCGGTACCGTCCTGCCAGCGGGAGCCCTGGATCTTGTACCAGCCGGCCGTTGCGTAGATCAGGCAGACCTCGGCCATGATCACGGCGAGCGCCGCGTTGTGGGCGAGGTTGGCGAGGACGTCGAAGAGGGCGCGCAGCTCATGGTCCGGCGCGTACCGGTTCACGGCCCACCAGGCGCCGTTGCCCAGCCACAGCACCCACAGGAGGGCCGGCAGCCACCAGGTGCCGCCGAGCCCGCCCATGAGGCCGGCAGTCAGGAGGAAGCAGCCGAGGACCGCCCACAGGGCGGGCCCTGCGAGGTCACGAGCGGGTCGCCCCCCCTCCGCATGGCGTACGGCGTCCCGGGCCGCACGACGCGCGTCGAGGGACCAGACCCGCGAGCAGCGCGTCAGCACCAGGTAGACCGCCATCAGATGGATGACGTTGTCGCCGCCGTCGCCCATGAAGATGCTGCGGTTCTGCAGGGAGAGCACGCCGGCCATGAACAGCACGGACGTCGCCCGGGTGCGCCAGCCGGCCATCAGCAGCGCCGCCGACACCAGCGTGAGCGCGTACACGATCTCGAACCAGAACGCGCTGTCCGACCACATCAGGACGGTGAACGAGTCGTTGTTGGTGATGAGCCGGCGCGCCATGTCCCAGCCCCACGGGCCGTCGGGGCCGTACAACTCGTGGCGGTGCGGCAACTCGCGCAGCAGGAACAGCAGAGAGGTGGCGGAGACACCGATCCGCACGACAGCGCTCTGATAGGCCCCCAGTGGCGACGCGGTGACGCGCTGGACGGCACGGGCGAGCGACTGGCCGGAGGTCGCCACGCCCCTGCGAACGGGAGCAGGGGTGGTCATCGGTCCGCCCTCCGGGCCTGAGGCTCCTGATCCGCGGGATCCGTCCCGGGGAGGTCGGACGGGGTGACGGTCCACCACGGGAGCTCCCGGTACTTCGGCTCGGTGCTGATCTTCTCGTCGCTCCACGGCGGCGCACCGACGGCGCGGACGACCGACCTCACCTGGATGCGCTCGACCTTTCCGCCGTATCCGTGCTCGTCCAGGCGCAGCATGACGATGCGGCGGATGTAGCGCTCGGACAGCTCACCGCGCAGGCCGTTGGGGCGGTTCTCGTCGTCGTGGGACCCGGTGAAGAAGTCCCAGGCACGGCGCAGCTCGTTCTGGTCGACGTGGCTGGGGAGGGGGTTGCCGCGTATCGCCTCGCCGTCGTCACGCGAGAGGTTCATCCAGTGCGTGATGCTGCTGCCGTCGGCACCGTTGTCGGCCAGCTCCGCCCGGACGTGCACCGAGATGTTCTGCTGGAGCGGATTGGGGGCGAACAGCTTCCAGTTCTGCTCGAACTCGGGATAGACCCAGCGGTCGACCACGTCACCGTGCTGCTTCGTCAAGGTGTTGGACGGCGCCACATGCAGAAAGATCATGGATATGTGCGCGCACGCCAGCAGCCCCAGGACGGACAGCGCGAGCGCCGCGACGACCTGGTACGGAAACGGGAGCGCGGCCATACCGCCGGCCGGACGAGGCGCGAAGGCCCCGGACGCGGTGTCAGGCGTCGGCGGCGCGGCGTCCGGCGTCGCGGCGTCCGGGCTCGCGGCGTCCGGGCTCGCGGCGTCCGGGCGGACGGGGTGGTCCGCACCGGTCCTCGGTATCGCCGCGGGTGCGTCCTCCGCGTCGTGATCCGCGACCGGGCCGTTCGTCACGCCGGACCAGGAAAGCTTCTTCTCGTTTCCGGTGCGCCCACCGCGGTCCGCGTCCATCCCGCCCCGATCACCGTCGATCACCACTCAGTTATCCACAGGGTTGACACCCTACGGGCCTCCGACCCACCATTGAAGTCAATGAACCGAACGATCGGTCGGTAGGGAGCCCGGGATGGCGGCAGTGACTGCGGACCAGACGACGCAGAGGACGGCAGGCGCGGCGGACGAAGCGGACGCGGAGCGCCAGGCGGCGTTCGACGCCGCGGTGGCCGCGGACGACCGGATCGAGCCGCGCGACTGGATGCCCGAGGCCTACCGGGCCTCGCTGGTCCGCCAGATGGCCCAGCACGCTCATTCCGAGATCATCGGCATGCAGCCGGAGGCCAACTGGATCTCACGGGCACCCTCGCTGCGCCGCAAGGCGATCCTGATGGCGAAGGTGCAGGACGAGGCGGGACACGGCCTCTACCTGTACAGCGCGGCGGAGACGCTGGGGACCAGCCGCGAGGAGCTGCTCGACAAGCTGCACGCGGGCCGCCAGCGCTATTCCTCGATCTTCAACTACCCCACGCTGACCTGGGCGGACGTCGGCGCGATCGGCTGGCTCGTGGACGGCGCCGCGATCACCAACCAGGTGCCGCTCTGCCGCTGCTCCTACGGGCCGTACGCGCGGGCGATGGTCCGGATCTGCAAGGAGGAGTCCTTCCACCAGCGCCAGGGATACGAGCTGCTGCTCGCGCTCAGCCGGGGCACCTCCGCGCAGCACGAGATGGCGCAGGACGCGGTGAACCGCTGGTGGTGGCCGTCCCTGATGATGTTCGGTCCGCCTGACGACTCCTCGGCGCACTCGACCCAGTCGATGGCCTGGAAGATCAAGCGGCACTCCAACGACGAGCTGCGTCGCAGGTTCGTCGACATCTGTGTCCCGCAGGCAGAAGCACTGGGGCTCACGCTCCCGGACCCCGACATCCGGTGGAACGAGGAGCTCGGCCAGCACGACTACGGGGCGATCGACTGGACGGAGTTCCAGGAGGTCCTCAAGGGCAACGGCCCCTGCAACGAAGAGCGGCTCACCCAGCGGCGCACGGCCCACGAAGAAGGCGCCTGGGTCCGCGACGCGGCGGCGGCCTACGCAGACAAGCACGCGGTGCGACCCGGCACAGCCGAGGCGGCCGCCCAGCCCATGGAGGCGACCGCATGAGCAGCTCGACCGACTGGCCGTTGTGGGAGGTGTTCGTGCGCTCCCGGCGCGGACTGTCCCACACCCACGCGGGCAGCCTGCACGCACCGGACGCCGAGATGGCCCTGCGCAACGCCCGCGATCTGTACACACGCCGCTCGGAGGGCGTCTCCCTCTGGGTGGTTCCCTCGACAGCGGTCACGGCCTCCTCGCCGGACGAGAAGGACTCGTTCTTCGAGCCTGCCGGGGACAAGCCCTACCGCCACCCCACGTTCTACGAGATCCCGGACGGGGTGAAGCACCTGTGACCGCGGCCCTCGCCCTCGGCGACGACGCGCTGGTGCTCTCGCACCGGCTGGGGGAGTGGGCGGGCCACGCCCCGGTCCTGGAGGAGGAGGTCGCCCTCGCCAACATCGCGCTGGACCTGCTGGGACAGGCCAGGATGCTGCTCTCGTTCGTCGGGGACGAGGACCAGCTGGCCTACCTCCGCGAGGAGCGGGCCTTCCGCAACGTCCAGCTCGTGGAGCAGCCCAACGGCGACTTCGCCCAGACCATCGCCCGGCAGCTCTACTTCTCCGTCTACCAGCACCTGCTGTACGACGCGCTGGCCGCCGGTGAGGGCGAGTTCGCGGATCTCGCGGCCAAGGCCGTCAAGGAGGTCGCCTACCACCGCGACCACGCGGAGCAGTGGGTCCTGCGACTCGGGGACGGCACCGCGGAGAGCCATGAGCGCATGCAGCGTGCGCTGGACGCGCTGTGGCGCTTCACAGGCGAGCTGTTCGAGCCCGTCGAGGGGGTCGACGTAGACCGGGACGCCCTGCGCGACGGCTGGCTGGCCGCCGTCGCCTCCGTGGTGGAGAGGGCCACCCTGACTCTCCCTTCAGGGCCGCAGTCCGGGGCATGGGCGGCCGGCGCGGGCCGGCAGGGCCTGCACACGGAGCCGTTCGGGCGGATGCTCGCCGAGATGCAGCACCTGCACCGCAGTCACCCGGGGGCGTCATGGTGACCACCGAGACCCCGCTGGAGGCGGAGCTCCACCGGCTGGCGGGCTCCGTGCCCGACCCCGAGCTCCCGGTCCTGACCCTGGACGAACTCGGAGTTCTCCGAGGCGTGCGGGCGGACGGCCCGAACAAGGTCACCGTGCAGCTCACTCCGACGTACACCGGCTGCCCGGCCATCGAGGCCATGTCCCACGACATCGAGCGTGTGCTGCACGACCACGGCGTCGCCGAGGTGTCCGTGGTCACGGTCCTCGCCCCGGCCTGGTCGACGGACGACATCAGCACCGAAGGCCGCCGCAAGCTCGAGGAGTTCGGCATAGCACCGCCCCGCCCGGGAAGCGGGCCGGAAGGGCCGGTGCCCCTGACCCTCTCCGTTCGCTGTCCGCACTGCGGTTCCACGGACACGGAGCTGCTCAGCCGCTTCTCCTCCACGGCGTGCAAGGCGCTGCGCCGCTGTGTGGCATGCCGCGAACCGTTCGACCACTTCAAGGAGTTGTAGATGTTCCATCCACTCCGGGTCAGCGCGATCGAACGGATCACGGACGACGCGGTGGCCGTCACCTTCGCCGTGCCACCGGAACTCCGCGAGACCTTCCGCCACACTCCCGGTCAACATCTGAACGTGCGCTACCGGATCGGCGGCGAGGAGATCCGGAGGTCCTACTCGATCTGCGCGCCCGCCACCGAGCGGCCGGGCGACCCGCTGCTGCGTGTGGGCATCCGCATGGTCGACGGGGGCGCGTTCTCGACGTACGCCATCAAGGAGCTGGCGGTAGGGGACCAGGTGGAGGCGATGGCTCCGATGGGCCGCTTCCTTCTCGATCCGCGCCCGGGCCACTTCGCCGCGATCGTCGGCGGCAGTGGCATCACACCAGTGCTGTCGATGGCGTCGACGCTGCTGGCGCGGGAACCGCTCGCGCGCTTCTGCCTGATCCGCAGCGACCGCACGGCCGCCTCGACGATGTTCCTGGACGAGGTGGCGGACCTCAAAGACCGTTACCCGGAACGCTTCCAGCTGGTGACCGCGCTGTCCCGGGAGGAACAGGCCGCGGGGCTGCCCTCGGGCCGGCTGGACCGCGAGCGGCTCACCGCTCTGCTGCCGGCCTTGCTCTCGGTACCGGACGTGGACGGCTGGTTCCTGTGCGGACCGCTCGGCCTGGTCCGAGGAGCCGAAGGCGCGCTGCGCGCACTCGGCGCCGACCGTTCACGCATCCACCAGGAGATCTTCCACGTCGCCGACGAAGGGACGACCCTGACGAGCGCCGCCCGGGTGACCGCACCGTCGGAAAGTACCCTCACGGCGACACTCGACGGCCGTTCCGGCAGTTGGCCGGTCCAGGGCGGTGAGTCGCTGCTGGACACCGTGCTGCGGAGCCGCTCGGACGCCCCGTACGCCTGCAAGGGGGGCGTGTGCGGGACCTGCCGGGCCTTCCTCGTCTCGGGCGAGGTGCGGATGGACCGCAACTTCGCACTGGAACCGGAGGAGACCGAAGCCGGCTTCGTGCTGGCCTGCCAGTCGCACCCCCTCACCGCGGAAGTCGCCCTCGACTTCGACCGCTGACCCCCGCCGCACAGAGACCCACGCGGACCGCCGGCCTGCCCGGGCAACCGCCGGGCAGGCCATTGACCAGGCAGCAGCCTTGTCCGGGCAGTCACCGGCACGGTGGTCGCTTGTCCGGCAGTGACTCGACCGGGCAGCCGCCCGTTGCACCTCGGTCAAGGGGCGGTGCCGGTGCCGATGGAAGTGCCCGGTGCCGATGGAAGTGCCCGGTGCCGATGGAAGTGCCGGGTGCCGGTGCCGGTTGCGTCCGGGACAAGCGACCGGGGAGGCCCTCAGAGGACGAAGGCCGAGTTCCCGTTGTCCGAGACCATCGGGCGCCCGGCACCGTCCCAGGCCAGCATGCCGCCGTCGATGTTCACCGCGTCGACCCCCTGCTGCACCAGGTACTGCGTGACCTGGGCGGAGCGGCCGCCGACCCGGCACATCACGTGCACACGCCGACCGCCGTCGGCCGCCTCGGTCAGCTCGCCGAAGCGGCCCACGAAGTCACTCATCGGGATGTGCAAGGCGCCGTCGACGTGCCCTGCCGCCCACTCGTCGTCCTCCCGGACGTCCAGCACGAAGCCGTCCGACGGAACCGCCGCGACGTCCACCGAGGGCAGCGGAGCGAAATTCATGGGAAAGCCTTCTCTCGTACGTACGCGCCAGAGTCATC
The DNA here is from genome assembly GCF_002910915.1 of Streptomyces sp. SM10. Taxonomy (GTDB): domain Bacteria; phylum Actinomycetota; class Actinomycetes; order Streptomycetales; family Streptomycetaceae; genus Streptomyces. The sequence goes on from NZ_NEUF01000186.1 coordinate 58,477, forward strand.
GGGAACGCTACTGCACCAGCCCTGCCAGCTCTTCCTCACGCTGGGACACGTCGGCCAGAAGCTTCTCGCCGATGTCGTCCAGCAGCCGGTCCGGGTCGTCCGGGGCCATCCGCAGCATCGAACCGATCGCGCTCTCCTCCAGCTCCTGGGCCAGGACGGTCAGGAGCTCCTTACGCCGGCTGAGCCACTCCAGCCGCGCGTAGAGCTCCTCGCTCTCGCTCAGACGCAGCTCCGGCGTCACGGGCCCGGCCGCCCACTCGGCCGCCAGCTCCTTGAGCAGCGCCACGTCGCCGCGTCCGTAGGCCGCGTTCACACGGGCGATGAACTCGTCCCGCCGTGTCCGCTCCGTCTCGTCCGGCGCCAGATCCGGGTGGGCCTGACGGGCCAGCTCGCGGTAGAGCTTGCGCGCCTCCTCGCCCGGCCTGACCCGCTTGGGCGGCCTGACGGGCTGCTCGGTGAGCATCGCCGATGCCTCCGGCGACAGACCGTCCGAGTCCATCCAGTCGTGGAAGAGCTCGTCGACTCCAGGCATCGGCATGACGATCGCCCGTGCCTCCTGCGCCTTGCGCAGATCCTCCGGGTCGCCGGTCCTCGCAGCCCGCGCCTCCGCGATCTGCGCATCGAGCTCGTCCAGCCGGGCGTACATAGGACCGAGCTTCTGATGATGCAGCCGGGAGAAGTTCTCCACCTCGACCCGGAAGGTCTCCACCGCGATCTCGAACTCGATCAGCGCCTGCTCGGCCACCCGGACGGCCTTCGCGAGACGCTCCTCGGGCCGGGGAGCACCGGTCTCACCTCCCGCGGCGCCGCCCGCCTCACCTTCCGCGGATCCGGCTGGATCGCCATCCGCGTCACCGGTGGCCGCGGCACGACCCGCCTGCGGCGCATCGTCAGGATGTTGTTCCGCCCGCAGATCGCTCGCCGGCGCGTCCTGCACGCGCTGCGGCTCGTCCTGCCGGTGCTGGTCCTGCCGGTCTTCGTCGTTCCGGGTGGTCGGCACCCCGGCGGCTTCGTGGGTCACCCGTCCAGCGTATGGCCACCGCCCGGGCCGCGGACACACACGGTGGCCGCGCGGCCCGCTCAGACGCCGAGCTCGGCGGCTATTCGCCCGGATCGGACCGCCCGGAGGAGCTCGGCATGGTCCGCCTCCGTGCGGTTCGCGTAGGTCACGGCGAAATCGGCCACCGCCGTGTCCAGCTCCGCGTTCTTCCCGCAGTAGCCCGCCAGCAGCCGGGGGTCGGCGCTGTGCGCATGGGCCCGGGCCAGCAGCGCACCGGTCATCCGCCCGTAGTCGTCCACCAGGTCCGCCGCCAGAGCGGCCGGGTCCACGCTTCCCTTGCGATTCCTGAACTGACGTACCTGATAGGGCCTGCCCTCCACCTCGGCCCAGCCGAGCAGGATGTCGCTGACGACCTGCATCCGCTTCTGGCCGAGCACCACCCGGCGCCCCTCGTGCACCACGTCCGGCACCTCGAAGCCCGCCTGCGGGAGATAGGGGGTGAGAGCAGAGGGACGGGCCTCCTTCACCTGCAGCACCAACGGCTCGCCACGGTGATCGAGGAGCAGCACCACGTACGACCGCGTGCCCACACTTCCCGTGCCGACCACCCGGAACGCCACATCGTGGATCGCATAGCGGGCCAGCAGCGGAACCCTGTCCTCCGAGACCGTCCCGAGGTAGCCCTCGAGACCCGCCGCGACGGCTGCGGCCTCCACGTCCGGCACCCGGCGCAGCACAGGCGGTGCGTCGACGAAGCGGCGCCCGCCGTCCTCGCAGTCCTCCGTGGACCTGGCGGCGAAGCGCGCACTCGTGTTGTTGCGCGCCTTGGCGGAGACCCGCTCCAGGGTCCCCAGCAGGTCCCGTGCGTCCGTGTGGGACACGAGCTCCTCGTCCGCGATGGCGTTCCACGCGTCGAGCGCGGGCAATCCGGCCAGCAGACGCATCGTGCGCCGGTACGCGCCCACCGTGGCGTACGCGCCCTGGCGGCAGGTGTCCTCGTCCGCCCCCGCCTCCCGGCCCGCGAGCACCAGAGAGGTGGCGAGCCGCTTGAGATCCCACTCCCACGGCCCGAACACGGTCTCGTCGAAGTCGTTGAGATCGATGACCAGGTTGCCGCGCGCGTCGCCGTACAGACCGAAGTTGGCCGCGTGGGCGTCGCCGCAGAGCTGGGCGCCCACCCCCGTGACCGGTGTGCCCATCAGGTCATGGGCCATCAGGCCGGCCGAGCCCCGCAGGAACGCGAACGGCGTTGCCGCCATTCGCCCCACCCGTATGGGAGTCAGCCCGGGAACCCTGCCCCGGTTCGACTCCTCGACCGCCTGCAGCGCATCCGGCCTTCCGGCGGGCAGGACCAGGGAACTGTGCGCGGAGCGGGGCACCTTGAGCCTCAGTGCCTTGCCTGCCGCCTTCGGGGACACCGCACCGGCACCGGCCGGCCCCACTCCCCCCGCCACGCGCCGCGCAAAACCGGGAACGACGGGAATGCGCCCGCCCCCCGCCGCCCGCCGCGCCGGCACCGTCGCCTCGACTTCGCCCATGGAGCGCCGCCTCCCCCGTCCTCGGTCAGCCGTTCCGGCCGGTCAACATCAACTGCGGACGACGGTACAACCGGTGCGCGACAACCGTCCTGCCCTGTGGACAACTTGAGAGCAGACCTGTGGACAACCGCCGCGGCGCACAGGGGTACCCCCTTCGACGGACGGGGACGCCTCCGTCGAAGGGCAAGGACCCGCGAGGACAGAACCGAGGACACGAGCGGGACATCCCCGAGAGCCCGTACAGGCGCAGGCCACCGATCTGGCCGGCCGGTCACACCCCGACGGCCTCCTCCATCTCCTCCTCGGCGCCGGCCGAGGCCCGCACGGCGGCTGCCCCAGGGACCGGCTCCACCGCGCCACGCGCCGACCCCACCGCGCCGTGGCCCTGCTCCGCCGCCTCGCGCGCCTTCTCCACCTCGCGCACCTTCTCCGCCGCCTCGCGGCGCCGCCGTGCCTCGGCCGCACCCGCCACACCCACGAGAACCAGGCCGGCCGCGAACCACAGAACCAGCACCAGCAGGTGGCCGCCCAGCGCGTGACCGCCGAAGTACACATGGCTGCGCACCCCTTCGACGAAGCCGGCACCGTTCCAGAAGGAGTGCAGGGATCCGAAGAAGCCGGGCTGGAGCTCAGGCCGGAAGATGCCGCCGGAACTCGTGAAGTTGAGCATGACGAAGAGCAGCATCACGCCGAACGTCGTCCACCGCTTGAGGAAGGTGTGCAGCCCGACCCCGATCAGCAGGATGCCCGCCGAATAGAGCCACGCCATCGCCCAGAGTCCGCCGAGCCCCTGGTCCACCAGGCCGAACACCGGCCCCGCGAAGGCTGCGCCGATCAGACTCACCACGAAGGAGGTGCCGATGGCCAGCACGGCCCTGATCCGCAGTGCCAGCGCCGCTCCCGCGCCACCGATCACCGCGACCGACGCGTACGACCCGATGCTGACCGCCACCAGGAGGAAGAAGATCCCCTGCCCGGTCGGATCCCCGTCCGCCGTGGGTGCCACATCCGTCACCTGGAGGGGTGCGCCCTGCCCGGCGGCGACCTCGGTGAAGATCTTCTGCACCACCGTCGCGCTGGTGTCCGAGGATGCGCCGGCCACCATCAGCTCGGGACTGCCGCCCGGCACGTAGGCCCCGAAGCTCTGCTGCGTCCTCAGGTGGTTCACCGCCATGTCGCGGTCGGCTACGGTACGCACACTCAATGCGCCGTCGCCCTTGTCCTGCAAGGTCTGTGCAAGCACCTGCGCGCTTGCCCCCGAGCCGACGACGTCCACCCTCAGGTCGTGCGGCTCCGGGGCGTGAAAGGCCCCCAGATAGGCAAGCCCCATGCCGATACACATCAGCAGCGGCGTAGCGAGATGACTGAGTACATGACGCAGCGCACCGGCGGTTGAGCCGGAGGCGGAGCCCGGACCTGCGGACATTCGACCATTCCTCCAATGGTTGGCTTTTACAACTCCTACACTCGTTGTAGCATACAACTAAAATCTTGAGAAGGTGATTCACGTGGCGGACAACCCAGGGGACCGCGAGGAGTCGCTGGATGTCATCCAGCGCGAGCTGACCGCTTTCGCACGCCGCGCACGCTCGGCCGCCGCGCGGCTCCACCCGGACCTGCCGCTGGTCTCGTACACACTGCTCGCCCACATCGAATACCGGCACGGCTGCCGCGCCACCGATCTGGCGGCCCACTACATGCTGGACAAGTCGACGGTCAGCCGACAGGTCGCCGCACTGGAGAAGCTGGGCCTGATCGAGCGCCATCCGGACCCCGACGACCAGCGCATCCAGGTACTGCACCCCACCGCCGCAGGAACCCAGGCCCTCGCCTCGACCCAGGCCAGCCGCCGCGCCGCGTACCGGGAAAGGCTCGGCGCCTGGACGTCGGACGACCTCGGCCGGTTCGCGGAGTACCTCCTGCGCTACAACGCAGCGGGCGAAGACCCACCGCCCCGCTGAGCGCCCACGCCGGGCGCCTCCACTCCTCCCCGTCGCACGGATGCGAAACGGCCCCCGGTTCGCACGACGGCCGCCGGCACACCAAGCGGTCGGTCAGCAGCCGCCGGGGGCCGCCGGACAGGTGTCCGCCCACTGCCCGAGCTCCTTGAGCGCGGGCTCCATGGCGGCACCCGCGTCCGTCGACCGGTACGCGCCCCCCAGCGGGGGCCCCTCATCGACCTCACGCACCACGAGACCGGCCGCCCCGCCAACTCGGAAAGCCGGTCCGACAGCATGCGCTCGCCGATGCCCGGAATCGCTCGGCGCAGATCCCCGCCACCCGCGATCGCGCACCGAGCCGGCCTCTCGATCCCACGGAGATCTCCATGGCTACGCTCCTCCACCTCGACTCCGCCGTTCCCCCCCCCAGGGGCCCACCTGCCGCGAGGTCACAGCCGCCTTCGTCACGGCCTGGCGAGAGCAGCACCCTGACGGAAACGTCGTGTACCGCGACCTCGCCGCCGACCTCCTGCCCCACCTGGACGCCTCGGCTGTGGCCGCCGGCGCCGGCGACACCCTGCGCGCCGAGCTCTCCGAAGAGTTGACCGGGCCCGGAGGGCCCAGTCGCCGGTACACCTGTCACCTGCCACCTGTCACCTGTCACCTGTCACGGTGGTGGCCAGCTGTGACGGCTCGTGCGCCGTCGGCACCCCGCGTGAGGACTTCGAGTTCGTCCAGAACTACCTGGAGAAGGTGCTGACAGGCACGCTCGGGGCCGAAGTCGACTTCATCGTTCCGGAGCTGACACCGGCCCACTCGAAGTCCGAGATGGCCGAACTCATTCCGCTCGCCGAAGCGTCCCGCTCCCAGGAGTTCACGGACGCCGCAGAGAAGGTCAAGGCCCTCGCTGCACGCCTGGCCGCCTGACGCGGTTCGCCTCTACGGAGAGCCGAGCAGGGCCGAGGAGGCCCCAGGAGGGCCCAGCGAGCCGCCCCTTTGATGCGAATGATGCGAATGCTGCGGACGCTGCGGACGCTGCGGACGCTGCGGACGCTGCGAATTCGACGTTTCACGTGAAACAGCCCCCCCAGTCGGCCGCACCTCCGCCTGGGGTGCGTGCTTCATCACAGCCGCAGTTCTCCGCCGAGACGTGATCCGGCAGAGCTCTCCCCTCATGCCGCGACCTCATCCTCAGAGCAGGACGCGCCAGGCCGACAACCGACACCGGCGCCCCATCGGGCACGGCCGCCCGGCGCCGTCAGGCCGAGACCCACGGAGAGTAGAGATCCGAACGAGGAGATCCGGACAACGAAGAGCCCCCGCACCGAATCTCTTCGGTGCGGGGGCTCTGTCGAACCAACCCGGCAATCGCAAGCGACTGCCCTGTTGTGCGCGAGGGGGGATTTGAACCCCCACGTCCCTAAGGACACTGGCACCTGAAGCCAGCGCGTCTGCCGTTCCGCCACTCGCGCATGAGTGGTGTTTTCAGACTCTCACTGTGTGGTGCGAGCGCCTGGCGACAACGGAAGATTAGCACGCTGGACAGGGTGGATTCACATCCGTTGTTTCGCCCGACCCACGGAGGGAAGCGGGAACCCGGGAAGCTCGGCCCCACTCCTCCTGAGTGCACCCGGAGTGCGGGACACTGTCAGGAGGTCACCTCTACCATCCGTGTGAGGGGTGACACTCATCCACTGTGCAGACAAGGGGAACCAGCCGATTTCCCGACGCGTGGATACGATCAGTAAGCAGCACAGGCACGACGACACCGGAGGAGGTGCCCCATGGGAGTCATGAAGCGTTTCGAGCAGCGTCTCGAAGGTCTGGTCAATGGCACCTTCGCCAAGGTCTTCAAGTCCGAGGTGCAGCCGGTCGAGATCGCGGGAGCCCTCCAGCGCGAGTGCGACAACAACGCGACGATCTGGAACCGCGAGCGAACCGTCGTACCGAACGACTTCATCGTCGAGCTCAGTACCCCGGACTACGAGCGGCTCAGCCCGTACTCGGGCCAGCTCGGCGACGAGCTGTCCGGCCTCGTGCGTGACTACGCCAAGCAACAGCGGTACACCTTCATGGGACCGATCAAGGTCCACCTGGAGAAAGCGGACGACCTCGACACCGGTCTCTACCGCGTACGCAGCCGGACCTTGGCGTCGAGTTCCTCACAGCAGGGCCCGCAGAGCGGCCCTGCCCCCCATGCCGCGCCGAACCGCCCCTCCGCCCCCCAGGGGCAGCAGGGCGGCTACGGCTACCCGCCGGCCTCCGCCCCGCCCATGCCCCCGGCCCCGCCGGGCGGTGGGCGCTCCGGAGGTCCTTCCAGCGACTGGCGCCCGCCGGCCGCGTCCGGTTCCACGCCGGACGCCCAGGTTCGGCGCTGGATCGAGATCAACGGCACCCGCCATCAGATCTCCCGCCCGACGTTGGTGATGGGACGAAGCACCGACGCCGACGTGCGGATCGACGACCCCGGCGTATCCCGCCGGCACTGTGAGATCCGGACCGGAACGCCCTCGACGATCCAGGATCTCGGGTCCACCAACGGCATCGTGGTGGACGGGCAGCACACCACCCGCGCTACGCTCCGCGACGGCTCGCGGATCGTCGTGGGCAGCACCACCATCGTTTACCGGCAAGCCGAAGGGTGAAGCGGGGGCAATGTCAGAGCTGACCCTGACGGTCATGCGGCTAGGTTTCCTGGCTGTTCTGTGGCTATTCGTAATCGTGGCCGTCCAGGTCATTCGCAGCGACCTGTTCGGTACGCGTGTCACGCAGCGCGGCTCACGCCGCACTGCTGGTGACACCCGTCCGCAACAAGGACGCCAACAGCAGGCAGCGCCGCCTCAGCAGCGCCAGCAGTCCGGGCGCCAGCGCCGCGGGGCACCCACCAAGCTGGTCGTCTCCGAAGGCACACTCACCGGCACCACGGTCGCGCTCCAGGGCCAGACCATCACCCTGGGCCGGGCGCACGATTCAACGATCGTGCTGGACGACGACTACGCGTCCAGCAGGCATGCCAGGATCTACCCGGACCGTGACGGCCAGTGGATCGTCGAGGACCTCGGGTCCACCAACGGCACCTATCTCGACCGGACCCGGCTCACCACCCCGACACCTGTTCCGCTGGGCGCGCCGATCCGTATCGGCAAGACCGTCATCGAGCTGCGGAAGTAGTACGACAATGAGCGAGCGGAGCGAGCGAGCCGCGGCGGTCCTTACGACGGACCCGGCCCGGCTCCCGACCGGAGGGTGGGCAGTGTGGCTCGAGACCGGCTGTACCCCGAGCCGACGGGCGAGGTGCGCATGAGCTTGTCCCTGCGCTTCGCCGCCGGATCGCACAAGGGCATGATCCGGGAAGGGAACGAGGACTCCGGCTACGCCGGTCCCCGCCTTCTCGCCATCGCCGACGGCATGGGCGGCCAGGCGGCCGGAGAGGTCGCCAGCTCCGAGGTGATCTCCACGCTCGTCCAGCTCGACGACGACGTGCCGGGCTCCGACATCCTCACCGCGCTCGGTACGGCGGTCCAGCGTGCCAACGACCAACTGCGCGTCATGGTCGAGGAGGACCCCCAACTGGAGGGCATGGGCACGACGCTCACCGCCCTGCTCTGGACCGGTCAGCGCCTCGGCCTCGTCCACGTCGGCGACTCCCGCGCCTACCTCCTGCGCGACGGCGTACTGACGCAGATCACCCAGGACCACACCTGGGTGCAGCGTCTCGTCGACGAGGGCAGGATCACCGAAGAGGAAGCCACCACCCACCCGCAGCGCTCCCTGCTGATGCGGGCCCTGGGAAGCGGCGACCACGTGGAGCCCGATCTCTCCGTCCGGGAGGTCCGCGCCGGTGACCGCTATCTGATCTGCTCGGACGGACTCTCCGGCGTCGTCTCCCACCAGACGATGGAAGAGACCCTGGCCAGCTACCAGGGCCCGCAGGAGACCATCCAGGACCTCATCCAGCTCGCCCTGCGCGGCGGAGGCCCCGACAACATCACCTGCATCGTCGCCGACGTCCTGGACGTCGACAGCAACGACACCCTGGCCGGGCGGCTCAACGACACCCCGGTCATCGTCGGGGCCGTCGCCGAGAACCAGGCAGCCCAGGCGAACGACGGCCGGGCCATGGAGACACCGGCCGGCCGCGCGGCCGGCCTCGGCCGCCCCGTGCCACCGCAGTCCGGAGGCTTCGGCCCGCCCGGCAGCGGGGACGACATGGGCTACGGCTCCGGTCCGGACGGCGCCTTCGACGCGTACACCGACGAGGACTTCGTCAAGCCCCGGGGCCGCCGCAGGTGGCTGAAGCGCTCGTTCTACATCGTGCTGGCACTGGCGGTCGTCGGCGGTGGCGTCTACGGCGGCTACCGCTGGACCCAGACGCAGTTCTACGTGGGCGCGAAGGACGACAACGTCGCGCTGTACCGCGGAATCAGCCAGGACCTCGCCTGGGTGTCCCTCTCGAAGGTCGAGGAGGACACCAACATCGAACTCAAGTACCTCCCGCCCTACTGGCGCAAGAAGGTCGAAGCGACGATCTCCCAGGGCAACCTCACCGGTGCCCACAAGAAGCTCAGCGAGCTCGAAGCACAGGCCTCCGCCTGCAAGAAGGACGCGCAGCGCCGTGCGGCCGAGGCGGATGCCGCCAAGAGCCAGGACGAAGCCGCCGACAGCACTTCCGCCACGTCTCCCACCAAGGGGACCAAGACCGCGACTCCCACTCCCGGCCCCAGCCTCTCGGAGGAAGAGAAGAAGCTGGCCCTGCAGTGCGGTAAGCAGTAAGCCGTAGGGGGCCTCCAGCACATGAGCGTTGTCACCAACACCACCACGATCGGCGCGATCGACGCGCCGAGCCGCCGTAACACCGAACTGGTGCTCGTCGTCTTCGCCGTCCTGATCTCGGTGTTCGCGTACGCCAACGTGGGCCTCGCCCTCAACGGCGAACTGCCCGCGGGCATGCTCGGCTACGGCCTGGGCCTCGCGCTGCTCGGCGGGGTGGCGCATCTCGCCGTACGGAGATTCGCTCCGTACTCGGACCCGCTGCTGCTGCCGCTGGCGACGCTGCTGAACGGGCTGGGGCTCGCCATCATCTGGCGCCTGGACCAGTCGGAACGGCTGCAGGCGCTGCCGCAGTACGTCCCCGCTGCCTCGAAGCAGCTGATGTTCTCCGCAGTAGGTGTGGCCCTGCTGGTCGGCGTCCTGATCGCCCTCAAGGACCACCGGATCCTGCAGCGCTACACCTACATCTCCATGCTGGTGGCGCTGTTCCTGCTGATCCTTCCGATGTTCTTTCCCGCGGTGAACGGCGCCAAGATCTGGATCAAGATCCCCGGTGTCGGCACGATCCAGCCGGGAGAGTTCGCCAAGATCATCATCGCGGTGTTCTTCGCCGGCTACCTCATGGTCAAGCGCGACGCCCTGGCTCTGGCCAGTCGACGCTTCATGGGGCTCTACCTGCCCCGTGGCCGTGACCTGGGACCGATCCTCATGGTCTGGGCCTTCTCGATCCTGATCCTCGTCTTCGAGACCGACCTCGGCTCCTCGCTCCTCTTCTTCGGCATGTTCATCGTCATGCTGTACGTCGCCACCGAGCGCACCAGCTGGATCGTCTTCGGTCTGCTGATGTCGGCGGCGGGCGCGGTGGGCGTGGCCACCTTCGAACCCCACGTGCAGCAGCGCGTCACCGCGTGGCTCGACCCGTTCGCCGGTTGGGGGAAGTTCGACGCCAGCGAGCAGATGGCCAAGTCCCTCATGGCCTTCGGCTCCGGCGGCACCCTCGGTACCGGCCTCGGCCAGGGCAACTCCGACCTGATCGGCTTCGCCGCCAACTCCGACTTCATCCTCGCCACCGTCGGCGAGGAGCTCGGGCTGGCCGGAATGATGGCCGTTCTGCTCGTCTACGGCCTGATCGTCGAGCGTGGCGTCCGTACGGCCCTCGCCGCGCGTGACCCCTTCGGCAAGCTCCTGGCGATCGGCCTGTCCGGTTCCTTCGCCATCCAGGTCTTCGTCGTCGCCGGCGGTGTCATGGGGCTCATCCCGCTGACCGGTATGACCATGCCGTTCCTCGCGGCCGGTGGCTCGTCCGTCATCGCCAACTGGGCCCTCATCGGAATCCTGATCAGAATCAGCGACACGGCCCGGCGTCCCGCCCCTGCACCCGCGCCGTCCCCGGACGCCGAAATGACCCAGGTGGTCCGACCGTGAACAAGCCGCTCCGCAGGATCGCGATCTTCTGCGGCGTCCTCGTCCTGGCCCTGTTGGTCCGCACCAACTACATCCAGTACGTCCGCGCCGACGAGCTCAACTCGAACGAGCACAACCGCCGCGTCCAGATCGAGCGCTACGCCCACGAGCGCGGCAACATCATCGTCGACGGCGAGCCCGTCACGGGCTCCGTCGAGACCAAGGACAGCGACTTCACGTACAAGCGCGTCTGGAAGAACGGCCCCATGTGGTCGCCCGTCACCGGATACTCCTCGCAGGCCTTCGACTCCTCGCAGCTGGAGAACCTCGAGGACGGCATCCTGACCGGCAACAGCGACCAGCTGTTCTTCGACCGCACCCTGTCGATGTTCACCGGCGAGAGCAAGACCGGCGGGAACGTCGTCACCACCCTCAACGGTGCCGCCCAGAAGGCCGCCTTCGAGGGTCTCGGTGACAAGAAGGGCGCGGTCGCCGCGCTCGACCCGCAGACCGGAGCCATCCTCGCGCTGGCCAGTACCCCCTCGTACGACCCCTCGGTCTTCGCGGGTAACTCGCTGAAGGACTCCGACGCCCGGCAGAAGCTCCTTGACGACAAGGACAAGCCGATGCTGAACCGGGCCCTGCGCGAGACCTACCCGCCCGGTTCGACGTTCAAGGTCGTCACGGCCTCCGCGGCGCTCGAGAACGGTCTTTACACCGACATCGACGCGAAGACCGACTCCCCGCTGCCCTGGCGGCTCCCGCAGTCGGACAACCTGCTGCAGAACGAGGGCGACATCCCCTGCAAGGACGCCTCGCTCCGGGTGGCGCTGCGCTACTCCTGCAACACCGTCTTCGGCAAGATGAGCGACGACCTCGGCAACGAGAAGATGATCGAGCAGGCCGACAAGTTCGGCTTCGACAAGGAAGTCTTCACTCCGGTCCGGGCCGACGCCAGCGTCTACCCGAAGGACAACCCGCCGCAGAACGCCATGGCGGGCATCGGCCAGGCCTCCAACCGCGCCACCCCGCTCCAGATGGCCATGGTGGCGTCGGCGATCGCCAACGACGGCAAGCTCATGGAGCCGTACATGGTCGCCCAGCGCCAGGCACCCAACCTGGACGTCATCTACACGCACGAGAAGAAGCAGCTCAGCGAGCCGCTCTCGGCGGAGAACGCCCAGAAAGTGCAGCAGATGATGGAGACCGTGGTCCAGGAGGGCACGGGAACCAACGCCCAGATCGACGGCGTCACTGTCGGTGGCAAGACCGGCACCGCCCAGCACGGACTCAACAACAGCGAGAAGCCCTACGCCTGGTTCATCTCGTACGCCAAGACCGACAGCGGCTCCCCGGTCGCCGTCGCCGTGGTGGTCGAGGACGGCAACGCCAACCGGGACGACATCTCCGGAGGCGGCCTGGCGGCACCGATCGCCAAGAACGTGATGAAGGCGGTACTCGACGGAAAGCAGTGACACCCGTCACAACTTCTGTCCGCACCAGCACATTGGGATACCGGTCGGATATCAGCTGACGGGTGCGGGCCGATCACACCGGGGGTGCCCGGTAGCGTATGCGCGAGCAGCGCACCGCCGGACCACACACGGGTGCGGTCGGGACTGACGGAGAGGGCTGGATCAGTTATGGAAGAGCCGCGTCGCCTCGGCGGCCGGTACGAGCTGGGCTCGGTGCTCGGCCGTGGTGGCATGGCCGAGGTCTACCTCGCCCACGACACCCGGCTCGGTCGCACCGTCGCCGTGAAGACGCTGCGGGCCGACCTCGCCCGCGATCCGTCCTTCCAGGCACGGTTCCGCCGTGAAGCCCAGTCCGCCGCATCGCTCAACCACCCCGCGATCGTCGCCGTCTACGACACCGGCGAGGACTACGTCGACGGGGTCTCCATCCCGTACATCGTGATGGAGTACGTCGACGGGTCGACCCTCAGAGAGCTTCTGCACTCCGGCCGCAAGCTGCTGCCGGAGCGGACCCTCGAAATGACGGTCGGGATCCTCCAGGCACTGGAGTACTCGCACCGCGCCCAGATCGTCCACCGCGACATCAAGCCCGCTAACGTCATGCTGACACGCACGGGCCAGGTCAAGGTCATGGACTTCGGCATCGCCCGCGCGATGGGCGACTCCGGCATGACGATGACCCAGACCGCGGCTGTGATCGGCACCGCCCAGTACCTCTCCCCGGAGCAGGCGAAGGGCGAGCAGGTCGACGCACGCTCCGACCTGTACTCCACGGGATGCCTGCTCTACGAGCTGCTCGCGGTCCGCCCCCCGTTCGTCGGGGACTCACCCGTCGCCGTCGCGTACCAGCACGTGCGCGAGGAGCCGCAGCCTCCGAGCAACTTCGACTCCGAGATCACGCCAGAGATGGACGCCATCGTCCTGAAGGCGCTGACCAAGGACCCGGACTACCGCTACCAGTCGGCCGACGAGATGCGCGCCGACATCGAGGCCTGCCTCGACGGCCGCCCGGTCGCTGCGACGTCGGCCATGGGCGCGGTCGGCTACGGCGGGTACGACGCCTACGGAAACGACCAGCCCACCACCGCCCTACACCAGGCGGACCAGGGCGGCGCCCAGACGTCGATGCTACCCCCGGTCAACCCGGACGACGGCGGCTACGGCCATGACGACCGCCCCGGCCGTCGGCGTCAGCAGAAGAAGAGCAACACCTCGACGATCCTCCTCGTCGTCGCCGGCATCCTCGTGCTCATCGGCGCGATCCTGATCGGCCGCACGGTCTTCAGCTCCACCGACGGCGGCAGCGGCAAGGTCGACGTGCCGAACATGGTCGGCTCGACGGTCAAGGAGGCGCAGAGACTCGCCGACAACTCCGACGTCGTCCTGAAGGTCGGCTCCGAAGAACCCTGCGAGAAGCAGCAGAAGGGCGAGATCTGCAGCCAGTCCCCGACCTCGGACGAGCAGATGGAGACGGGCGGGACCGTGACGGTCGTCGTCTCCACCGGTGCTCCCAAGGTCGAGGTGCCGGACGTCCTGGAGAAGTCCCAGGACAGCGCGCGCAAGGCCCTGGAGGACAAGGGCTTCACGGTGAACGTGAAGACGGCGGAGTCCGACAAGACCCCGGACGAGGTCATCTCGCAGGACCCCGAGGGCGGTTCCGAGGTCGAGAAGGACACCGAGGTCACGATCACCGTGGCCAAGGAGGCGACCCAGAACGTGCCCCCAGTGGTCGGCCGGTCGTTCGAGGACGCCGACGCCCAGCTGAAGGGTGTGGGCTTCACCAACGTCTCCAGGACGGACGTCGACTCGGACGAGGCGGCCGGCACCGTGGTCGAGCAGACGCCCGAGGCGAACAGCAAGCAGGCCAAGGACACCCAGATCGTCCTCAAGGTCTCCAAGGGCCCGGCCCAGCCCGAGCAGGTCACCATCCCGGGCAACATCGTCGGCATGCGGTACCAGCAGGCGCAGGAGCAGCTCAAAAGCCTGGGTCTGGTCGTCGCACTCGCCGCCAACTCACCCGACAAGCCGAACGCACTGGTGATGGGGGCCGATCCTGGGGCCAACAGCCAGGTCGCCAAGGGCACGACGGTCACCCTCACGACCATCGGCGGCGGGGGCAACGACGGCAACTTCTTCGGCGGCCAGCAAGGCTGACGCCACGGAGCCGGACGGACCACAGGGCCCCGACCACCTCAGCGGTGGTCGGGGCCCTGTGGTCCGTCCGTGCGCGCCGGACCGCTACCGCAGCTCCGCCGGCTTCGTGCGGTCCCTGTCCACCTTCTCGGTCCGCACCAGCTCGCCCCAGACGATGTAGCGGTACTTCGACGTGTAGACGGGCGTGCACGTGGTCAGCGTGATGTAGCGGCCGGCCTTCTTCGCCCCCGATCCCTTGGGCACCGGGGCGATCGCCTCGACGTTGAACTTCGACGTCTCCGGGAGCTCCGCGAAGACCTTGTAGACGTACCAGGTGTCCTTGGTCTCGAAGACGACCGCGTCGCCCGTCTTCACCTTGTCGATGTTGTGGAACTTGGCGCCGTGCCCGTCCCGGTGCGCGGCGAGCGCGAAGTTGCCCTGCTCCGCCGAGGGGAGAGCCGACTTCACCGGGTCCGTGTAGTAGCCGGCGATGCCGTTGTTGAGGATCGCGGTGTCGGTGCCCTTCTTGACCAGCACCTCGCCGTTCTTCATGGCGGGGACGTGGAGGAACCCGATGCCGTCCCTCATGTCCAGGTCACCCGGGCCGCCCGCCCACCGGTCGCGCACGGTGTTGCCCTGCTTGTCCGCCTCACGGTCGGCGAGGACGTTGGTCCACCACAGCGAGTAGACGACGAACAGACCCAGCACCAGCCCGGCCGTGATCAGCAGTTCGCCGAAGGCGCTCACCGCCGTCGCGACGGGATGGCGGCTCCTGCGGCGCACCGGGACCACCGGCTCTTCGGTGTGCTCTTCCTGCTCGGTCCTCGCTGCCACCGCACCCGCCCCTGTCGTGATGTCGTCCAGCCCGCTTCAGTCGACGAGCGCGTCGGGCTTCCCCTTGCTGCGCGGCCGTTCGTCGACCATTTTGCCCCACACGATCATTCGGTACGTACTCGTGAATTCCGGCGTGCAGGTCGTCAGCGTGATGTACCTGCCCGGGCCGGTGAACCCGGACCCCGGGGGCACTTCGTCGATCACGGCCACGTTGGACGGAGACGTCTGCGGAAGGATGCTGGTCATCTCGTACGTGTAGTAGGCGTCCTGCGTCTCGACCACGATCGGGTCGCCCGGCTTCAGCTTGTTGATGTAGCGGAAGGGTTCGCCGTGGGTGTTGCGGTGACCGGCCACCGCGAAGTTCCCCTGCTCGTCCGAAGGCATCGCTGTCTTCAGCTTGCCCTCGCCGTAGTGGCCGACCATGCCGCGGTCGAGGACCTTCTCCTTGCTGATGCCCTCGGCGATCGGCGCGACCACGTCCAGCTTGGGGATGTGCATGATCGCGAAACCCTGACCGGGCTCGAAGGCGCCCGGGCTGCGCTCGCCGCTCGCCCAGTCGTCCTGGATCTTGTGCGTCTCCCGGCCGGCGATCTGGTCGGCACGGATGTTGGTCCACCACAGCTGGTAGGTCACGAACAGGAGCATCAGCACGCCGAAGGTGATGAACACCTCGCCGACGACCCGGCTGGCCACCACGGCGGGGCTGTCCTTGGCGGCACGGGCCGCACGCCGGGCCTCCAGCCTCGACATCGGGGCCGCCGGCCCTGCTGCCGCCGGTTCCGCAGGGGGCCGGGGCTCGCCCCGGCGTCTGCCCTGCCCCTTGGCCGCCCGCCGTCGCTCGGCCCGGCCACCCGTCGGCAACGCCTCGGGAGCGGCCTCGCCGTCCTCGGGGCCGGCGGGCTGCGCCGCCCTGCGCGTATCGGCCGTCCGCAGGGCCACGGTCTCGTCGTGCAGGGCCGGGGGTACGTCGGCAACGGGCCGCACGTGGTCCGGTTCGGGCACCGTCGGCACCGGGGCCTGCGCCGTCGAGCCGGGGCCGCCCCTCCTGGGGCCGGGGACGCCCGCCGTGGGATCGGGTATGACCGCCGTCCCCCGGACGGTCTCCGCCACAGGAGCCGTCTCCGGGCCCTGCTGCCCGTACCAGTCCCTCTGATACCCCTCCGGGTCGTACCACTCACCCGGGGCGTCCGCAGGCCTCTGAGGGGCCTGCGGAGGCGTCTGAGGCGAACCGTCGTCGGACGGTGCGCTCTCCGTCCGGAACCAGGGCGAGGTGTGCTGTCCCGGCAGCGGATCGTTCAGCGGATCCGCGAGCTGCTCCACCGCCGCCGCGAACGTGCCGTCGGGCTCGTACGCTCCCTGGGCGTACGGGCCTTCCTGGCCTGCGCCGGGGCGGAGTGAGGTCACGCGGCGGCCTTGCCCACCACCGGTGCGAGGCCCACCGATCTCGCGACCGCCCCCGCGTCACCGCACTGCTCCAGCCAGTTGGCGAGCATCAGGTGGCCGTGTTCCGTGAGCACCGACTCGGGGTGGAACTGCACTCCCTCCACCGCCTGTTCACGGTGGCGCAGTCCCATGATGATGCCGTCGGCCGTGCGGGCGGTGACTTCGAGCTCGGGCGGAACCGTCGTGGGTTCGGCGGCGAGCGAGTGGTAGCGCGTCGCGGTGAAGGGGGACGGGAGACCTGCGAACACGCCCTTGCCCTCGTGCAGCACGGAGGAGGTCTTGCCGTGCAGCAGCTCCGGAGCCCGGTCCACCACACCGCCGTACGCGACGGCCATCGACTGCATCCCCAGACACACGCCGAAGACGGGGACGCCGCTGCGCGCGCAGTGGTGCACCATCTCGACGCAGACGCCGGCCTGCTCCGGTGTACCGGGGCCGGGCGACAGCAGGACCCCGTCGAAGCCGTCGTCCGCGTGGGCCGTGGTCACCTCGTCGTTGCGCACCACTTCGCACTCGGCACCGAGCTGGTAGAGGTACTGGACGATGTTGAAGACGAAGCTGTCGTAGTTGTCGACGACGAGAATGCGTGCGCTCACTGACCGGACCCCGCTCCGCTGGTGCTTTCGCCGTCCACCGTCACATCACCGAACGGAAGCAGTGGCTCCGCCCAGGGGAAGACGTACTGGAAGAGCGCGTAGACAACCGCCAGGACCAGCACGAGCGAGATGAAGCCCCGCACCCATGCGTTACCCGGCAGATGCCGCCAGATCCAGCCGTACATGCTGTTGCCTCCATTCGGTACGGCACCAGACTAAACGGCCGGGGCACAGGCGTGGGTCAGCTGTGGAAAGCCGCCTGTCCGCCCGCCTGTCACACGGTCCGGCACGCATCCCGCGGAGGGTGCGACAGGCGGCCGGGGCTACTTCACAGGCTGCGCGTCATGGAGATCGACGGTGCCCGAATAGCCGGGAAGCGTCAGCTTGTCGTCCTCCTCGACCTTCCAGCCCAGCCCGTACGCCTTCACGTACAGCTGGTAGTTCTGGATCGCCGTGGAGTCGTCGAGCGCCCGCCTCAGCCGCCCCCGGTCCCCGACGGCGGTGACCTTGTACGGAGGGGAGTAGACCCGGCCCTGCAGGATCAGCGTGTTGCCGACGCAGCGCACCGCACTGGTGGAGATCAGTCGCTGGTCCATCACCCGGATCCCGCGGGCGCCGCCCTCCCAGAGGGCGTTGACCACGGCCTGCAGGTCCTGCTGGTGGATGACCAGGTCGTTGGGCTGCGGCTCCGGGTACCCAGGGTTGGCGGTGGCGTTCGGCGGGGCGTCGTTCAACGTGACGGAGAGCGCCTCGCCCGTGACCGCCGTCGTACCCGCGGCCTTCTCCAGCGCATCGAGCTTGGCGTCCTCGGCGCGGGTGCTGCCGTCGTCGCGGCGGGCGAGGGTGTCGATGTCCGCGCGCACGGAAGCGGTCGATTCGTCCAGCTCCGCGTTCTTCTCGCTGCGCTGCTGGATGAGATCCGAGAGCTTCAGCAGGGAGGAATCGGTCCGGATATCGGTCCCTTTGGCCGTGTTGGCACTGGTGACGAAGATCAGTCCGGCCAGGGCGAAGACGGCAGCGGTGAGGCCCTGGACCGGCCATCGGGACATGCGCCGGGCCGGGCCGCGAGGAGAGTCGGCAGAATTGCTCAACGTACCCTTATCTCCTTAGGCGCCACGGAAGCACTACGCTAACGGACGCCCCGGGGAGGCAGCATTCCCCCTCGCGCCCCGGCGCCAGCCACAGATCCCTGCGCGGTCACGCAGCGCATCGACAGGAGAGTCCCTCGTGCCGAAGTCACGTATCCGCAAGAAGGCAGACTTCACGCCCCCGCCGGCGAAGCAGTCGACGAGCATAAAGCTGACCAACCGGAGTTGGGTGGCGCCGGTGATGCTGGCGCTCTTCCTGATCGGTCTGGCCTGGATCGTGGTCTTCTACGTCACCGAGGGTGACCTGCCGGTCGACGCCCTCGGCAACTGGAACATCGTCGTGGGCTTCGGGTTCATCGCCGGCGGCTTCGGCGTCTCCACGCAGTGGAAGTAGCTCCCAGCTAGCTCTGCCCTGAAGTTACCCACAGAGTTATCCACAGGCGGGGGAAAAGGTCAGACGATCTGTGGATAACTTCCCTCGAAGTTGACGCCGGTGTGACTACACACTTACGCACCACGAGGCGGTACGCCCCTTGCCCTGACTGGAAGAACCCAGTTCAGCGACAAGGGGCACACCTGTTCCCCACGTCGTGCACAAGATCCGGCACACTCTGTGGACAACCGCACCCCTGGAGCAACGCATTCCGCTCAGGTGAGCGCCGCGGATCTGATCAGGACCGCCACCACGACCACCACCAGGACCAGTGCACAGGCGCCGTACTGCACCAGATTCCGGTGCTCCCGGGGGGCGTGGACCATGGCGATCGCGATCAGCGCCCCGGCGACCAGCCCGCCCACGTGCGCCTGCCAGGCGATGGCACCCCAGGGGTTGAACGTGAAGATCAGGTTCACCACGAGCAGCGCGATCACGGGCCGCATGTCGTAGTTCATCCGGCGCATCAGCACCGCCGTGGCTCCCAGCAGGCCGAAGATGGCTCCCGAGGCACCGAGGGAACCCTGGGCGGGGTCGGCGATCCAGTAGGTGAGCGCGCTGCCCGCAAGCCCGGAGAGCAGGTAGAGCGCGAGGTAGCGGGCCCTGCCCAGCGCGGCCTCCAGAGGGCCGCCGAGCCACCACAGCCCCAGCATGTTGAAGGCGATGTGCCACACCTCCTGGTGCAGGAACATCGACGTCACCAGCCGGTACCACTGGCCCTCCGCCACACCTTCGAGACCGGCCGACGGATCGCCCGTGTAGGCACGGCCGAACAGCAGCAGGTCGTCGACCAGCGGGAACTTGGTCCGCTCGGTGACGAGGACCGCCACGAAGACGGCGAGATTGATGCCGAGCAGGATCTTGGTGACCAGCCTGGGGTCGGCCGCGACCCGGCCGCCGGCCAGCGTCCGCGGCCGGCTCGCGGCGGGATGGTGGCCCGTACCCGAACCCTCACGGACGCACTCCGGGCAGTGGAACCCCACCGAGGCCCCGATCATGCAGTCCGTGCAGATCGGCCGCTCGCACCGCGTGCAGCGGATCCCCGTCTCCCTGCCCGGATGCCGGTAACACGTGAGCGGCCCGGCCGCGGACCCGTCCTGGTCTTCCGGCGGCTGCTGGTCCATCGGTCATGGCCCCTTCGGTCCTCGTCCGTGGAGGCGCCGCACACGCGGCAGCCCCGCTCGCCCGTTATGTAGCAGTACGGACGAGCAGGGCGGTTCGTTCCCCGAGGGGCGACGGCCGTGAGGGTCAGCGGCCCGGCAGGTCCGCCGCCCGCCGGTTCATCGCGTCTCGATGACGACCGACTCGATCACCACGTCCTGGAGCGGACGATCGGTCCGCGGGTTGGTCGGTGCCGCGGCGATCGCGTCCACGACCTTCTTGCCGGCCTCGTCGGCGACCTCGCCGAAGATCGTGTGCTTGCCGGTCAGCCACGCGGTGGGCGACACGGTCACGAAGAACTGCGAACCGTTGGTACCCGGACCGGCGTTGGCCATCGCCAGCAGGTAGGGCTGGGTGAAGGCGAGATCGGGGTGGAACTCGTCACCGAACTCGTAGCCGGGGCCGCCCGTTCCGTTGCCGAGCGGGTCACCGCCCTGGATCATGAATCCGCTGATCACGCGGTGGAAGACAGTGCCGTCGTACAGCTTGTCCGTGGACTTCCTGCCGGTCTCCGGGTCGGTCCACTCACGCCCGCCCGTGGCGAGTTCGACGAAGTTCTTGACCGTCCTGGGCGCGTGGTTCGGCAGGAGCCGGATCGCGATGTCGCCCTGATTGGTCTTCAAAGTGGCGTACAGCTGCTCGGCCACGGTCTGCCTTCCGATAAGTCTTCGCTGATGACCACCGATCCTCGCACGGGGTAACCGCTCCGCAGCGCGGTCACGGCACGGGGCGGACGGCACTCACCTCGTTGCCCGCTTTCCCGCACCTTTCCCACACTTCCTGCGGCACACCGTGCGCCCAGGTGCCGGACGACACGGAGCGCGCCGACACGAACCGTGGCAGGGTCGGCCTCACGCTGCCCTTGCACCGTATTGCCCGAGAATGACGTTCATGACCCGGATGCCCGTCCCGCATGGCACAGAAGGCCACAGCGGGCATGATTTCGAATTGGGTGGATAGGCGGAGTACCTACCCGCCACCAAGGAGGAGGATCCCGTGACCCGCATCGACAGCGTGCGCGCCGCAACCTACTCGGCGAAGGACAGCGCGCAGCACGCCGCGGACGTGGTGGCGCCTTACGCCGACACCGCCAAGGAACAGGCCGCGTACTACGCACAGGAGGCCCGCGCACGGCTCGCGCCCAAGGTGTCGAAGGCCGCCGCGCAGGCCCGCGTCCAGTACGGCGCGCATCTCGCACCACGTATCGAACAGGCTCTGACCCATGTGCCGCCCAAGGTCGACGAGGCCGCGCACAAGGCCGCCACCCGGACGCGCAGTGCCGCCCGCACCGCGGCGGACTACACCGTGCCGCGCGTCGAGTACGCGGTGGCGGCGAGCCGTCCCATGGCCGGGGAGGCCACTGCCCGCAGCGCGGCCGCACTGGCGGCACTCCGTGGCCAGGTGACGGCGAAGGAGATCCAGAAGCTCGTCAGGAAGCACGAACGGCGGGCCAAGGCGGGGCGGGCGGCCAAGGGGTTCCTCGTCCTGGGCGTCCTGGCCGGCGGGGCCTTCGCCGCCTGGAAGTGGTGGGACAAGCAGGCCAACCCGGACTGGCTGGTCGAGCCCCCGGCCCCCACCGAGGTGGCCGACGACCGCACCCCGCTGACCTCGGTCGACGGCAGCGGCCGGACGGTACTCGACCCGGAGGTCCGTGCCAAGCAGGACGATGCCGAGTCCGGAGTGGATCCGGCGGACGGTAGCGACCGCGACGACCACCGCTGACCCGGCCGCCCGGGAGCGACGTCCGCGAGGGGCGCCGGAAGACTCAGGGTCTCCGGCGCCCCTCGCTTCGTACGTGCTCCGGCTTCCCGCGGCCGGCCCCGCCCCGCCCGCTTGCGGACACGGGAAAGCCCCCGACCTGATGAAAGACAGGTCGGGGGCTTTCTGTTGTGGGAGGCCAGGAGATGCGAACCCGAAACGACTACGGAGCGGAGTTCGGCACCTGAGACCAGCCGATGTCACACCCGCCCGCGCATCAGAGAAAAGCCGCACGGCTCGAATTAGAAATCCACGAGCGCGCCGAGAGAATCCCTGCGGAATCATCTCCACGCTCACTCAATGATCAGCCTCCCCGTCCTATCAATTCACGCTTTGCACATTCCTCCCCCACCGACCCCGAGCAAATTCCGATCGTCCCGACCGAAAAGGACTGCCCACCCGGCGTGGCCGTCCGGGCGCGCTGCCACCCGGGAGACGCAGGACGGCGGCAACCCAGTCTCCCGTCGCTGGTGAGGCGCGGGACGCGGCGCACGACGCGGCCGGAGGCAGAACACAGGGCGGGGCACGAAATTCGTGCGAGGTCAAACAACAGGATCAAGAATTGACAGGGGCTGACAGGCATGCCCTCGGAGCACGCTGAACCACCGGCCCGATCGCGTCCCGAATAATTGACAGAATGCTTGGCGGCATGCCCTCGTGACGCCGTAAAATCTCCGACCATTACCGGCAGCACGGGGATTGACACACATCTGACGGTTGCTTACGGTCCGCTCGTCGGCTTTCCGGATCGCACCCTGAGGAATTCGTGAACACATCCACGTTGCCGAAGTTCGCACAGCAGTTGATCCTTGCCGTTCTCATGGTGTGTCTCCTGCTGATCTGGCTGGACAACACCGTTCTGAGCACCACCCTGGAGACCCTGGCGGACCCGGTCCACGGGCTGAACGCCGGCCCGGCCGAGCTGCAGTGGGCCACCGGCTCGTACACGCTGGCCTTCGCCACCCTGATGTTCACCGCGGGCGCGCTGGGCGACCGCTTCGGTCACCGGACCGTGCTCGTGACGGGTCTCGTGGTCTTCGCCGCGTCCTCGCTGTGGGCGGCGTACGCGGGTGACGCGGGGCAACTGATCGCCGCCCGGGCGGCGATGGGCGTCGGCAGCGCGCTGATCATGCCGGCCACCATGGCCATCCTCATGTGGACGTTCACCGGCCCGGCGCGGTCGACCGCGATCGCGATCTCCTCGACCTCCGCCGGTGTCGGCATGGCCGTGGGCCCGGTGCTCGCCGGCGTGCTGCTCGACCACTTCTGGTGGGGCTCTGTCTTCCTGGTCAACGTCCCGGTGGCGATCCTCGCCCTGATCGGCATCGCCCTGCTGGTCCCGGACTTCCGCAGCCCCGTCGTGCGACCGCTGGACCCGGCCGGGATGCTGCTGTCCGTCACCGGCCTCGCGGCGCTCGCCTACGGACTGATCCGCGCGGGCCAGGTGGCGGCCTGGGGCCGTACGGACGTCTGGGCACCGATCCTCGTCGGACTGGTCCTTCTGGCCGTGTTCGTCCGCGTCGAACTGCGCAGCAAGAGGCCCGGCTTCGATCCGCGGCTGCTCGCCCAGCGCGCGTTCGGCGGCGGAAACGTGGCGCTCGGCCTGCTCCTGTTCGCCGTGGCCGCGGTCACCTTCTACAACGCCTTCTACCTGCAGGGCGCGCGCGGCTACTCGCCGGTCGAGGCGGGCCTGGCCGGCCTGCCGACGGCGCTCGGCGCGATCTTCGGCGCACCCGTCGGCGCCCGCCTGGTGCACCGCTGGTCGCTGCGGCCCGTCGCCGTGACGGCGCTGTTCGTCGCGGCGCTGACCATGGGTGCGTACGGGCTCTTCGGAGTGGGCACGCCCCTCGTCCGGATCGAGGCCGTGCTGCTGGTCCAGGGCCTCTCCATCGGCATGGCGCTCGGACCCGTGACCGCGGCGCTGATCAGCACGCTGCCGCTGGAGCGGGCCGGTGCCGGCTCGGCCGTCACCAACACCGCGCGCCAGACCGGCAGCGTGATCGGTATCGCCGTCGGCGGCACGATCCTGTCGATCGTGTACCGGCGCGCGATCGAACCCTCGCTGGACGGTGTCCCCGGACCGGTGCGGGAGCAGGCACTGGTCTCCGCCGAACAGGCACGGCACGCCGCCACCACGTCCCGCCTGCCCACGCTCGGGCACGCCGCCGACGACGCGTTCGTCCACGCCATGCATGTCGGAGCGGTCTGGATCATGTGTGTCACGCTCCTGGGCGCGGTCGTGCTGCTGCTCGCCCTGCGCCCGGTCCGCGAGCCCGCGCCCGTCGGGGGCGAGCCGGAGCCCGCGGGCCACGGCGGCCCGGCCCCGGACGCCGCGGTCTCCCCGGACGGTACCGAGGGCAGGCCCGCCCGCGAGGGCGACGACGTCAGGACCCTCTGACGCCATGGGCACCAGCGGAAAGTCTCCGAGGCGGGGTCGGACACCCGGGCCACGTACCTGACGTGGCGGGTGGGCGGTCCGCCTGGCCGGACGGCTGCCTCTGCCGAGGCCGGTCGCCCTGGGTCTGGCCCGGCCCTTCGCACGGCCTGCCCGCGCGCTGGTGATGGGTACCGCGGTCCTGTTCGGCACCGTCGCCGTCACGTTCGCCGTGGGGATGGGCGCCTCACTCGGCGAGGTGACGAAGGCCAGGGCCCATGACGCCGCCGATGTCACGGTGGCCGTACCCCTGCCGGAGATCGGGCCCGCCGGACCGGTCCCCGAAGAGCGGCCCGCTGCCGATCCAGCGAAGATCGCCGCCGCGATCGAGGCCAACTCCGGGACCGGGAAGTACTACAGCGCCGGAACGGTCCGGGCGACCGTCTCCGGCGTGACCGGCACCACCGCCGTGAACGCCTTCACCGGCGACGCCTACTGGGGCGGCTACACGATGGTCTCCGGTCGCTGGTTCGACCAACCCGGCGAGGCCGCAGTCCCGACCGGCTTCCTGGCTGCCACCGGCATCGAGATCGGAGACACTGTCACCCTGAACGGCCTGGGCGAGCCGGTCACGGTCCGGATCGTCGGCGAGGTCCTCGACCCCCGCTACGACGGCATGCAGGTCTTCACCGACGCAGCGAACCTCACGCCCACACACGCAGACCTGACGGACATCAGCCACTATCGCGGTCACGTCCGGTACGGACGTGGGTAGTTATGTCGACGCGCTGAACAAGGACCTGGCCCCACTGGACGTCACTGCGATCGCCGGCAGCCCCGACCGCGGCAGTGACATGGTCGTCACCCTCAACGCCCTGTCGGCGCTCCTGACCCTGATGCTCGTCGCGGTCGCCGCGCTCGGCGTGCTGGGCGGCGTCCTGCTCGACACGCGAGAACGCGTCCGGGAACTCGGTATCCACAAGGCGCTCGGCATGACCCCCCGGCAGACCATCGCGATGGTCCTCACCTCAGTTGTGCTGACCGGCCTGGCCACGGGCGCCGTGGGCGTACCGCTCGGCGTGGTCCTGCACGGTTGGGTCATGCCCGCGATGGGCGACAGCGCCGGGCTTCGCCTCCCCGACTCCGTCGTCGCCGTGTACGACGGGGCTCAGCTGCTGCCGCTCACCCTCGGCGGTCTGCTCATCGCCACCCTGGGCGCCCTGCCGCCCGCCGGCTGGGCCGCCAAGGCCAAAACCGCGACAGCGCTGCGCACCGAGTAGCCGAAGACTTCAGGTTCGGCCCTCTTGCCTGTGGCCCCCACCGCAACCCAGCGGTGGGGCCAATCGGCCAGCTCCCGGCGACTGTCGCGGCGGTACCCGGCCCGATCCGTCAGGTTTGATCGGTCAGTCCCTCCGCGTACACCTGCGACAGCGGCTGCGGTCCCACGTACCGCTGGCAGTTGCACTGCTCCGCCTCATAGCGCACCGGCTTGTTCTCGTCCCAGGCGGTCGGCACCTCGACCCGGTCATGGCACTAGCCCTGCTTGTTATGCCTGGCGAGATGGCGCGTGCACCCGCAGATGGGCTATGGGGCTTGTGCGCCGCCTCGACGGCCAGGCGCTCCTGCTTCGCCGCCGCCATCAGCTCCAGCTTCCGCTCTATGCCGGTTGCGCAGAGCCGTACGGATGTTCTCGGCCGCCCATGCGAAGCCACCCATCGAGAAGGCGATCGGGCCTGCCTGCTGTCACATTCCGTACAGGGTGGGTAGATCGACCAGGAGGAGGTCGTCGCGCCGGTCGGCCAGGTCGATCAGGTCGGGGTAGAAGCCGTGCAGGGAGTACAGGGCCAGCGTGGTGCTGGTGGTGTCGTACCCCTGCTCGACGAGCAAGTCGCGGATACGCTCCAGGCGTTCCAGGTCGCCGGTCCCCCGGCGGGCTACGGTCGCCTTGGCCTCGCCCAGCAGCGCGATCTTCACGCGGGGGGCCTGCGGGCGCTCGCCGGCTGCCAGGGCGATGACGTCGACCTCGTGCTTGGTCCGGGCGGCCGGGTCGGCGACCTCGGTGGTGCCGACCGGGCCGGTCAGTCCGCCGGGCAGCAGGGTATGGGCGTACCGGCGGGTGAAGTCGCGGGACAGGTCCTCGAAGTGCGGGCCGAGGATCTTGGAGTTGAAGGTCGGGGCGGACTGCTGCCAGACCTGCTCGGCGAATCCCTGGTCCACGGCAGCGGCCTGCGGGAGGGTGATGAGCTGGTTGAAGCGGATGACGGGGTCGGCGAGCGTGATGACGGGGTGCCGGGCGCGGAGGATGTCCTGTTCCCGCTGAATGTAGCCGGTGGATTCCAGCACTCCGAGGGGGTGGGCGACGGCGTTGCGCGGGCGTTCCAGGGCCGCGCCGATCTTGCTGGGCGTGGTGGCGCCCCGTGCGATCGCGGTGAGGATGTCGTAGTACAGCGTGTGCTGCGTGATCCGCGGGTCCTCACGCAGCAGATATTCGGTCTCAGTCCGCGAGTACACCGCCCGCCCCGGATCGAGGAGCGTCCGCGTCAGCCAGGCATCGAAGCCGTCGTCCGGATGCGGACGGGCGGCCACCGGCCGGTAGCCAGGAGCCCCGCCCAGGACCGCGTGCACCTTCAGCGCCGTCAGCGGGTCGGCAATCTGCCAGAACGTCCGGCTGCCCCGGTAATCGAAGGCGCCAAGGCGCAGATCTACCACGGCCCGGCCCCGCAACGGCTTCGTCCCCGACAGCAGCTCGTGCATGACACTCATCGCGGAACCGCACAGAACCAACCGCGGACCCGGCCCGGCCCCGGGCCGCGCGCCGCGCTGGCGCTCGTCGTAGAGCTGCTGGAGCAGTCCCGGGATCTCGGGCGAGTGCTGGAGCAGATACGGCAGCTCATCAATCACCAGAAGCGGGTGCGATGAACGGGCCGTCACATCAAGGGCGTTGGACAGCACATCACGCCAGTCCGTCAGGCGCAGACTCCCAGGCCTCAAGCCTGCGTGGGCGGCGACCGCGTCGCTGAACCGCTGGATCGCGGGCAGCCGTCCCTCTTCCCGGACCGCAGTCACGTACAGGCCGCCGACCTGCTCGGACAGGGCCTGCAGAAGGTACGACTTCCCGTGCCTCCGCCTCCCCGACACGATGCCGAGCCGCATCGCGGGATCCGGATCAGTGAGGAACTCCGCGAGCAGACCCCACTCCCGGTCGCGGTCGACCACGTCGTCCGGCTTGGCCAGGGGGCTCTCCTTCATCAGACCTCCCACACACCGACTACGACGGATTCCGTCTAAGTGTACTTCGACAGAATCCGTCACGCCGGGACTCCACCAGGCTGCATCAACGGGAGGTACCAGGGGATCAGCCGGGGGAGGAGACGACCGAGCAAACCCCCGAAACCAAGGGCCTCCCCACTCCCGGCGGGCACCGACGTGCCCACCGATGGGCACGAAAAATGCCCCCTGAAACCGCGTTTCCGCAGTTCAGGGGGCATTTCATGTGTGGAGCCTAGGAGATTCGAACTCCTGACATCTGCCTTGCAAAGGCAGCGCTCTACCAACTGAGCTAAGGCCCCGAAAAACCGGACACCGTGGGACACATCCGCGCCTCGACGTCCGTCGCAGAACAGAGTACCGGGTGACCCCCCGAATCCTGCAAAAGGATTGGGGCTCCCGGCCCGCAACCGCTCTCCGTAAGATGCACGACGAGGTTCGCAGCAGCGAAGCCGCAGCGAAGGGGAGACGCAATGGACGCAGCGCAGCAAGAGGCGACGGCTAGAGCCCGGGAGCTCCAGCGCAGCTGGTACGGAGAGCCGCTGGGGGCGCTCTTCCGCAGGCTGATCGATGACCTCGGCCTCAACCAGGCACGCCTCGC
This sequence comes from Streptomyces sp. SM10, assembly GCF_002910915.1. Classification (GTDB taxonomy): domain Bacteria; phylum Actinomycetota; class Actinomycetes; order Streptomycetales; family Streptomycetaceae; genus Streptomyces. Next base: position 86,292 of record NZ_NEUF01000186.1, read on the forward strand.
GGCCGTGCTCGGGCTGTCCGCACCCATGCTGTCCCAGCTGATGAGCGGGCAGCGGGCCAAGATCGGCAATCCGGCGGTCGTCCAGCGGGTCCAGGCGCTCCAGGAGCTGGCCAGCCAGGTGGCGGACGGCAGCGTCAGTGCGGGGGAGGCCACCGACCGGATGGAAGAGATCAAGAAGTCGCAGGGCGGCTCGGTCCTCACCAACACGGGCCAGACCTCGACCACCGGCGGCGCCCCCACCGTGCGCCGCGTGGTGCGTGAGATCCAGTCGCTGCTGCGGTCGGTCGCGGCGGCCGGCGACATCATCGATGCCGCCGACTCCCTCGCCCCGGCCCACCCGGAACTGGCAGAGTTCCTCAGGGTGTACGGCGCGGGACGCACCGCGGACGCGGTCGCGCACTACGAAGGCCACCAGAGTTAGGACGGCCCCCTGGCCCCGGGACAGCCCCCGGGGCGGTGGGGCCGTGGCAGTATCCCGACAGCCGGGGCACGAACCGAAACGGGAACGGGAACGGGAGCGGGCGCAGCGCAATGGGTGAGGTCTTCGCTGGTCGGTACGAGCTGATCGATCCGATCGGACGTGGTGGGGTCGGCGCCGTCTGGCGCGCGTGGGACCACCGGCGGCGCCGCTACGTGGCGGCCAAGGTCCTGCAGCAGAGCGACGCGCACACGCTGCTGCGCTTCGTCCGCGAGCAGGCGCTGCGGATCGAGCATCCGCACGTCCTCGCGCCCGCCAGCTGGGCAGCCGACGACGACAAGGTCCTCTTCACGATGGACCTGGTCAGCGGGGGTTCGCTGGCCCATGTCATCGGCGACTACGGTCCGCTGCCCCCGCGATTCGTCTGCCTCCTGCTCGATCAGCTGCTGTCCGGGCTGTCCACGGTGCACGCCGAGGGGGTCGTGCACCGTGACATCAAACCGGCCAACATCCTGATGGAGGCCACCGGCACGGGCCGCCCGCATCTGAGGCTCTCCGACTTCGGCATCTCGATGCGCAAGGGCGAGCCCCGGCTGACCGAGACCAACTACGTGGTGGGCACGCCCGGTTACTTCGCGCCCGAGCAGATGATGGGCGCGGAGCCCGACTTCCCGGCGGACCTGTTCGCCGTCGGTCTCGTCGCGCTCTATCTCCTCCAGGGCAAGAAGCCGGACGCCAAGGCGTTGATCGAGTACTTCGCGGAGCACGGCACCCCGGGCGCCCCCCAGGGCGTGCCGGAGCCCTTGTGGCAGGTCCTCGCCGGACTGCTGCAGCCGGACCCGCATGCCCGGTTCCGTACGGCCACCGGCGCGCGCAAGGCGTTGACCGCCGCCGTCGAGATGCTGCCGGACGCCGATCCGGACGACGAGCAGGTGGAGGTGTTCGACCAGATCGGGCCGCTGCCCGCGGGGTTCGGCCCCGACGGCCCCGCGACACCGGCCACCGAACCGCAGCCACCCGCTCAGGCCGTCGGCCCCACCCCGCCGGCCCCGCAGCCGTACAGCCCGCAGAACCCGGCCCCGCAGCCGTACGCGCCCCAGGGCCAGGGCCGGGCGCAGCAGCCGGGCCCGGGCAACGAGCCGTACGCCCCGCCCTCGTCGATGTCGGAGACCGGCAGCTTCCATCTGGCGCCGCCCCCGCAGCGCTCCGCGCCCCTCCCGCACCCGGGACAGCCGCAGACGCCGCCCGCCCCCCTCCCGGCGCACGCTGCGTCCGCCTACGCCGCAGGCGCCGCGCCGGACCACCTCGCCCAGGCCGCGACGGCCCCGGTGCAGTACGGAGCCGCACCCACCCGTGCCTACACCGCTCAGCACCCGCAGGCTCCACGGAACGACGCCGGGCAGGTGCAGCCGTCCCCCGCGAAGCGTCCGGGACCGTCCCCGAAGGTGGCGGTCCCGGTCATGGTGGTGGCGCTGATCTGCTTCGCGGTGGGCATCTGGGCGCTCACCCAGGTCTGAGCGCCCTACCAGGCCCCCGGCGGCTGCCCGCCCGCGGCGCCCGGAGGTACGGCGGCGGGAGCGGCCCGGCGCCGTGCCAGCAGGGTCCACGCACCGAGGCCCAGCACCATCACGGACCCCGCGCCGATGCCCGCCGCGGCGACCATCCTCATCGTGTCGCTCGCACCGGCCTCCGGAGCGCTCTGCCCGCTCCTGGCCAGGTCCCTGTCGTCGTCCGTGACCCCGAAGATCCCGGCGTCCCCCGCGTAGGGAGACGCCTTGCTGTCGTTGACGACCTTCACCTTGAGCGTCAGCCCCAGGCCCTCGTCGCCGTAGTGCTCGGCGACCTTCGGCGAGAGCGTCACCGACAGGTAGTACCAGCCCGCGAAACGCATGGCGCTGACGTCGGCCGCCGAGTCGTAGCGGTTCTCGTACGCCACCGGGGGCAGCGGGTCCAGTGCCACGGAGTTGGGCGCCCCGGAGTACGAGAGCGTCGCGTCGTCCACATGGCCGTGCGCCGGGTTGTCCAGCGCCAGCGCCAGCGCGTTCCCCAGGTACTCCGTCGACTTCTTGCTGTTGCTCAGCGCGGCCGTGGCGAAGATCTGCTGCCCCCAGTCCACGGGCACCCGGTAGAAGCGGGTCTGTCCGGGCGCGATCGTGTCCCGCCATTCGCCGGTCTCCAGGCTGGTGGCGTCGTAGAAGCCGCTGCCGCCGGACCGCTCCTGCTTGCCGGCGGGCGGCACGGGCGAGGCGGACGGCCAGTCCTCCGGTGCCTCGGTCGGCAGTGAGTCGGCGTCCTTCGGCGCCGGCTCGGCCTCGTAGCGCAGCTCCAGGTCCCAGGCGTCGGGGGACGAGGTCGCCTTGCTCTCCCGCTCGATCAGGACGTTGTACGTACCGCGTGCCGCACAGGTGGTGCTGTCCTTCTCCACGGTCCGGTGGGCGTACGCGGCGATCGGGCGCGGGAACTCGGCCGATTCGAAGGCGGCGTCCTCGGAGCTGCACCGGGTGTCGTCGAGATCCCTGATGCTGATGGTGATGCCGTCCCCGTAGGCGACCTTTCCGCCGCTCTTCGGCACGGCCACGGCGGAGACGTACGCGTCGGTCGTCTCGTCGAGCTCCAGGCGGTAGTAGAGCTTCTGACCGTTCTTGATGGAACTCCTGTAGACCGACCCGGGCTTCAGCTCCTCCGCGTCGGCGTTGGTCTCCGTGCCCTGGACCGATACCGCGCCGGGATCGAAGGTGTAGCCTGCGGGGCCCTCGGCCGCGTGTGCCTGCCCCGGCAGCGCCGCCACCGCGCACACCGCCGCGAGCGTCGCGAGTGTCACCCGGCCCCTGTTGCGCTCCCTGTTCACGCGCTTCCCCTCGTCGTCTGCGTGCTTGCCCTGCGCCGGCTCCGCACGAGCAGGAGACCGGCGATCAGGGCGACCACGGCGCCCGCTCCGGAAGCCACCGCGATGCCGCTCCATCCTGCCCCGCCCGTACTGCCGCTGTCTGCGGCCCCCGTCGTTCCGCCGTCCTGCCCGGCTGCGGCCCGTGCGGGAGCTCCGTGCCGGGGGCCGGACAGCTCGTCCCCGATGACCGCCACCCGCAGCACCACCCCGATCCGCGGGTTCTCGGCGATCTCTGCCGCCTTCGCCCCGAGGGTCACCGAGATGTAGAAGTCTCCCCCGGCGTGCACGGGCCGGACCGCGGCCGCTGACTCGTACCGATTGGTCCACGTGACGGGGACGGACCCCATCCGCAGCGCCACGGGCCTCCCCCCGTACAGCGCCGTCGGACGGAACTCGCCGCCGCCCCCGACCGGGAAGCGCGCCGGGGTGAACAGCTGCGTCCCGCCGTACGAGAGGGCGGAGGAGGCACCGTCCACCGTGGGCTCGTTGGCGAACTCGACGTCGTAGCGCACCTGCTGGCCCCAGCCGGCCGGGACCTTGTACCAGAGGGTCTGCGACGGGAGGATACGGTCCCGCCACACGCCCCGGCCGATCTCCTCGGCGTCGTTGAAGCCGGTGCCGCCCCGCACGTCGCGCGGATCGCCCGTCGGCAGCGCGGCCTGCTCGCCGCCCTTCCCGTACTCCGGCTGCGACTGCGCGGGTGTGACCCCGGCAGCCAGCGGCTTCTCCACGCCGTACGCCAGCTCGATGGGCCAACGGGCCCTGTCGGAACCCTTCTTGCTCTGGCGCTCGACCACCAGCCAGTAACGGCCCGCGTCGTCGCAGGCCCGGTTGCCGTCCTCGGAGCGCACCCGGGACACGGCCGAGGTCAGCGGAGTCGCACCCTCCTGCTGGAGGAAGCGAGCGGTGTCCGACTCACAGACCGAGTCGCCGTCGCCGTGGGCCAGCCGGGTGCTCAGGGCGTCGAGGCCGTCGACGGCCGCACCGGGCTGCGGAACCGCCGTGGCCGCGAAGCCCGCCGTGGAGACGGCGTCCAGAGTCAGTGCGTAGTACCTCGACTCGCCGGGTCCGATGCTGTCCAGGTACTGGCCCGGCTCCATCGCGGGAGCCTCGTCCGTGGTGGCCCCTCCGTCGATCCTGTCCCCCTCCAACCGGTAGCCGTCGGCGGATAGTTGCGCGGCCCTCTGCAGCTGTCGAGCGAGCGCGCCGGCATCCGGTGCGTCGTAGTAGCGCCCGTTGCCCGCCTCCGCGATGCCGCTCCAGCTGCCCCCTGGCCGCCCCTTCGACCTGGAAACCCACGGTGTCGATCCGCAGCCCGACACCGTCCCTGCCGAGCTGTTCGGCGACCTCGCAGGGCGCCGGCGCACCGCAGTTGTCCTCGCCGTCGGAGATCAGCAGGATCGTCCGCGTCCCGACGGCACTCCCCGAAGGCGCGGGAAGGTCCTCTGCGGCCTTGCGCAGGGAGAGCCCGATCGGAGTGTCCCCCCGGGGCCGTACGCCCGCGACGGCCTCTTCCATGGCGGCCCGGTCCAGCGCGCTCACCGGCCGGACGAGACGGGTGTCCGTGCAGCCACGGGGCCGGTCGGCGCCGTACACGCGCAGCCCGGTCGGATGCCCGTCGGGGAGCGCGTCGACCACGGTGCCCACGGCCGCGCGGGCGCTCTCCATCCGGGTCCGGCCCGTACCGTCGTCATCACCCATGGAGCCGGAGGAGTCGAGCACCATGACGAGGCTGCCTCCCCCGGGGCCGTCCCGGTCGGCGGCGCCGAGGGCCCCGGGCACCCCGGCCCCTGCGGGCGCCACCCCCGCCACCAGAGCGAGGAGTGCTCCTCCGGCCGTCACCGCCGCCGCCATCGCCGTACGCCGGCAGGTCCCCGCCCTCGCCCGTGCACTCACCGAATCCCCCTCGGTAGCCCCGCACCTCACGATTGCTTTGCTCAAGCAACCTAGCGATTTGCTAGGGCGAACTCAAGGGAATGACTGTCACGGTCCGGCAACAGCCGACGGGGGACAGCCGACAGCGAAGAGTTCCTCGCAGCCTGGACAGCGAAAGGCCCCGGACACCGAAAGGCCCCGAACGGCCCCGGACAGCACGAAGCCCCGGCCGCTCGGCGGCCGGGGCTCATAGCAGACTGTTCCGTCTCACACACCTGAACCTGCGGGCACGGAGTCGGTCGCCTCCGTCCACAGATCCTGCTCGGCGCGATCCGCCTGGATCTGGCGGTACACGAGGAGCCCGCCGATGGCGGCCAGTGCGACCAGGAGAAGCTTCTTCACCGCGCGACCTCGTCTTTCCTTGACGTAAGGGACTTCTGCCGCCCGACTATACACACCGGCCGATACCGATCGGTGACCTCCCCGGAACCAGGCCGCCACCCGCTCCGGACCCCTCCGGGACCCCCTTCGCACCCCCCGAAGCAGCACGTTCGAGCCGGTTGAACCATAAGAGTGGTGTTCATCAGAAGATCGGCGCACCGAGGGCGTCGGTCCCGGTTTCCGGGGCCCGGATCCACATCATCGGAAAGGTAAGCAAACCGGACCACCTGAAAGTGAGGGGCCATGAGCACCTTCCGGGCCAAGAGCATCTGGACCGCCTTCGTCACCGCCTTCTTCGCACTCCTCGCGTCGCTGGGCCTCGTCACCGCCCAGGCCACGGCCGCGGAGCCGACGGTCACGACCCACGAGCACACGGGCGTGACACCGGCAACCGCAACCACCCCGTCGGTGCGATGGACCCTTCCGCGTGACAGGGCGCTGCCACCCACGATGAAGCAGCGCATCCGCGCCGAGGCGCACGGATCCTCACCGGCCACCCGACAGCTGTCCGAGGACACCACCGAAGCGGTCCACGCGACGGACAGCACCCGCTCCACCCACGGCACCTCGCCTGCCGGGGACTCCTCCCCGCTGCCACCCTGAGCCCGCCGCACGCACTCCCCAGGCCCCTGGTCCGGTCCACACCGGCAGGGGCCTTCTTCATGCCCTGCCGCAGCCGGCGACGGTCCCGCGGCGGCGGTCCCGCGTCCCAGCCGTCGTCCTGGCGGGCCCAGCCGGTGAGCGCCCCGATCACGCCCTCGGGGCTCTCCACCGTCACCTGGTAGTGCCGGTGGAGGCACCGGCACGGTGCTCCAGCGTGTGGTCCCCACCGGTCCGGTGCCGGACCTGGGCGAAGACGTCCGGCAGGTCGGGTATCCACTGGAGCACCAGGAACCGGTCACCGAGGTCGCCCAGGCGCCGGACCAGCCCCGCCAGTTCCCCTTCGGAGACACGGACCTGCCGCTCCTGGCACTCCGCCTTCACCACGATCTCGAGCATGCCCGGACTCCGGCACGCCGCTCCGACAGCCCCTCTCCTGGAGAATGCCCCGGAGAATCGCCGAAGGCCCCCACCGTCTCCGGTGGGGGCCTTCGTTCTGGTGGGGCTAACAGGATTTGAACCTGTGACCTCATCCTTATCAGGGATGCGCTCTAACCAACTGAGCTATAGCCCCGCCGCGCTGTTGCGCTGACTTCTGAAGATTAGCGCACGTCGGGGCCAGTCCCAAAATCGATACCCGGCGCCCTACTCGTCCTCGGCGAGAGTGAGCTCCACACCGCCCACGAAGCCGGCCGACAGGTTGTAGATGAACGCGCCCAGCGTCGCCAGCGCCGTGGCCAGCACCACGTCGATCACCGCGATGACCGAGGTGAAGATGAGGACGCGTGGCAGCGACAGGAACGACTGCAGATCGAAGCCGTTGCTCTCGTTCGAGCCGGTGGCCTCGCTGATCGTGCCGCCCACGGTGGAGAAGACGCCCATCGCGTCCATCACCATCCACAGGACGGCGGCCGCGACCACCGTGCAGATGCCGAGCGCGATGGAGAGCAGGAAACTGACCTTCATCACCGACCACGGGTCGGCCTTCGCCACCCGCAGACGCGCCTTGCGGGTACGCGGAGTGGTCCGCGCCCCCGTGCGGGGCAGCCGGGTCGCCTGCGCGCCCCCTGCGCCCTGCACACCGCCCTGTGTGCCTCCGCCCTGCGTACCGCCCGCAGGCGACTGGTACGCCTGGGGCGGGTGGTAGGGCCCCGCCAGCCCCGGTGCGGGCTCGCGCTCGCCGGGCAACGGCCCGGTCGCGTAGCCCTCGTACTGCGGCTGAGGTCCCCGAGTGTCCGTCACAGTGCCCCCTTGGGAGTCCGTGGCAGGGCCACGGGCGCCGTTCGCGCCGGCTTCGGAAGCGGCCGAACCGGCGCCCGTGGCTCCACTCACGCTCTACTCCTCGTGCTCCCCGGCCGAAGGCGCCGTGCCCTCGACTGTGCCCTCGACCACGCTCTCGGCATGGGCCTCGACCGTGGCGCCTTCGGCTTCATCGGTCCCGTCGACCTCTTCGGCCTCACGACCGGCCTCGGCGTTGCGCGCGATACCGACGACGGCATCGCGCTTGCCCAGATTGATCAGTTGGACGCCCATGGTGTCACGGCCCGTCTCCCTGACTTCATTGACTCGCGTACGAATCACACCACCGCCGAGCGTGATGGCGAGGATCTCGTCCGCTTCCTCCACCACCAGCGCGCCGACGAGCGAACCCCGGTCCTCGACGATCTTGGCGGCTTTGATGCCCAGACCGCCGCGTCCCTGGACGCGGTACTCGTCGACGTCGGTCCGCTTCGCGTACCCACCGTCGGTGGCAGTGAACACGAACGTACCGGGCCGGACAACATTCATCGAGAGGAGTTCGTCGCCCTCGCGGAAACTCATGCCCTTCACACCGGAGGTCGCACGGCCCATCGGGCGCAGCGCGTCGTCCGTGGCGGTGAACCTGATCGACTGGGCCTTCCTGCTGATGAGCAGCAGGTCGTCCTCGGCCGACACCAGCTCCGCGCCGATCAGCTCGTCGTCGCTGCCGTCCTGCGTCTCGCGCAGGTTGATGGCGATGACGCCGCCCGAGCGGGGCGAGTCGTAGTCCTTGAGCGCCGTCTTCTTCACCAGACCGCCCTTGGTGGCCAGGATCAGGTAGGGAGCCGCCTCGTAGTCGCGGATCGCCAGGATCTGCGCGATCTGCTCGTCCGGCTGGAACGCCAGGAGGTTCGCCACGTGCTGTCCGCGCGCGTCCCGGCCGGCGTCCGGCAGTTCGTACGCCTTGGCCCGGTAGACCCGGCCCTTGTTCGTGAAGAACAGCAGCCAGTGGTGCGTCGTCGACACGAAGAAGTGGTCGACGATGTCGTCTTCCCTGAGCTTCGTGCCGCGCACGCCCTTGCCGCCGCGCTTCTGCGAGCGGTAGTCGTCCGTCTTGGTGCGCTTGACGTACCCGCCGCGCGAGATGGTGACGACGATGTCTTCCTCGGCGATGAGGTCCTCGACCGACATGTCGCCTTCGAAGGGAACCAGCTTGGAGCGCCGGTCGTCGCCGAACTTGTCGACGATCGCCGCCAGTTCCTCACTGACGATCTCCCTCTGCTTCGCGGGGGAGGCCAGGATCCCGTTGTACTCGTTGATCTTCGCCTGGAGCTCGTCGTGCTCGGCGGTGATCTTCTGGTGCTCCAGTGCGGCGAGGCGCCGCAGCTGCATCTCCAGGATCGCGTTCGCCTGGAGTTCGTCGATCTCCAGCAGGCCCATCAGGCCCTCGCGCGCGATCTCCACCGTGTTGCTGCGGCGGATGAGGGCGATGACCTCGTCGATGGCGTTCAGGGCCTTGAGGAGGCCGCGCAGGATGTGCGCCCGCTCCTCGGCCTTGCGCAGCCGGAACTTCGTCCGCCGGACGATGACCTCGATCTGGTGCGTCACCCAGTGACGGATGAACGCGTCGATCGACAGGGTGCGCGGGACCCCGTCGACGAGCGCCAGCATGTTGGCGCCGAAGTTCGACTGGAGGTCGGTGTGCTTGTACAGGTTGTTCAGGACGACCTTGGCGACCGCGTCCCGCTTGAGCACGACGACCAGGCGCTGTCCCGTGCGCGAGGACGTCTCGTCACGGACGTCCGCGATACCGCCGACCTTGCCGTCCTTCACGAGGTCGGCGATCTTCTGCGCGAGGTTGTCGGGGTTGGTCTGGTACGGGAGCTCCGTGACGACCAGGCACTGCCGGCCCTGGATCTCCTCGACCGCGACGACCGCGCGCATCGTGATGGAGCCACGGCCCGTACGGTACGCCTCCTCGATGCCCTTGCGGCCCACGACCAGCGCGCCGGTCGGGAAGTCCGGACCCTTGATCCGCTCGATCAGTGCGTCCAGGAGCTCCTCGTGCGAGGCCTCCGGGTGCTCCAGGTACCACTGCGCACCGGCGGCGACCTCGCGCAGGTTGTGCGGCGGGATGTTGGTCGCCATACCGACCGCGATGCCCGCGGAACCGTTCACCAGGAGGTTCGGGAAGCGCGCCGGCAGGACCGTCGGCTCCTGGTTGCGGCCGTCGTAGTTGTCCTGGAAGTCGACGGTCTCCTCGTCGATGTCCCGAACCATCTCCATGGACAGCGGCATCATCTTGCACTCGGTGTACCGCATGGCCGCGGCCGGGTCGTTGCCCGGGGAACCGAAGTTGCCGTTGGAGTCCACCAGCGGCATGCGCATCGACCAGTGCTGCGCCAGTCGCACGAGCGCGTCGTAGATCGAGGAGTCGCCGTGCGGGTGGTACGTACCCATGACGTCACCGACGACGCGGGCGCACTTGTAGAAGCCCTTCTCGGGCCGGTAGCCACCGTCGTACATCGCGTACAGCACCCGGCGGTGGACGGGCTTCAGACCGTCCCTCACGTCGGGCAGCGCACGCGACACGATGACGGACATCGCGTAGTCGAGGTAGGAGCGCTGCATCTCCGTCTCGAGCCCGACGGGCTCGACACGCATGCCCACGCCCGGGACGGCGGGCTCCTCTTCGGGCATCACAGGGGTGTTCTCGTCGGCCATTGCTGGTCAAAGTCCTTTCGCGCTGCGGCTTGGAGGGTCGCCGGACCCTCCTCCTTGTACGGCCGACTCAGATGTCGAGGAAGCGGACGTCCTTGGCGTTGCGCTGGATGAACGAGCGCCGCGCCTCGACGTCCTCGCCCATCAGCACCGAGAACAGGTCGTCGGCCTGCGCCGCGTCGTCCAGCGTGACCTGGCCCAGCACGCGGTGGTCGACGTCCATCGTGGTGACGCGCAGCTCCTCGGCGTTCATCTCACCGAGACCCTTGAAGCGCTGGATCGAGTCTTCCTTGATGCGCTTGCCGTTCTGCTTGCCCAGAGCCACCAGGGCGTCGCGCTCACGGTCCGAGTACGCGTACTCGAAGTCGTCACGGCCCCACTTGATCTTGTAGAGCGGCGGGCGCGAGAGGTAGACGTGCCCGGACTCCACCAGCGGTCGCATGAAGCGGAACAGGAAGGTCAGCAGCAGCGTGTTGATGTGCTGGCCGTCGACGTCGGCGTCCGCCATAAGAATGATCTTGTGATAGCGGAGCTTCTCGATGTCGAAGTCCTCGTGGACCCCGGTGCCGAAGGCCGAGATCAGCGCCTGGACCTCGGTGTTCTGAAGGATCTTGTCGATACGGGCCTTCTCGACGTTCAGGATCTTGCCCCGGATCGGCAGGATGGCCTGGTACATCGGGTTACGGCCGGACTTCGCCGAACCACCGGCGGAGTCACCCTCGACGATGAAGATCTCGCACTTCGTCGGGTCGTTGGACTGGCAGTCGCTGAGCTTTCCGGGCAGCGAGGCGCTCTCCAGGAGCCCCTTGCGCCGGGTCAGGTCACGGGCCTTGCGGGCCGCGACACGGGCCGTGGACGCCGCGATGCCCTTGCGGATGATGTCGGCGGCCTCGTTGGGGTTCCGGTCGAACCAGTCCGTCAGCTGCTCGTGGACGACCTTCTGCACGAAGGTCTTCGCCTCGGTGTTGCCGAGCTTGGTCTTCGTCTGGCCCTCGAACTGCGGCTCGCCCAGCTTCACCGAGATGATCGCCGTCAGACCCTCGCGGACGTCCTCACCGGTGAGGTTGTCGTCCTTCTCGCGGAGCAGCTTCTTGTCGCGCGCGTAACGGTTGACCAGCGAGGTCAGCGCCGCACGGAAGCCCTCCTCGTGCGTGCCGCCCTCGTGCGTGTGGATCGCGTTGGCGAAGGAGTAGACACCCTCGCTGTACTGCGTGTTCCACTGCATGGCGATCTCGACCGAGAGGAGACGGTCCTTGTCCTCGGCCTCGATGTCGATCACCGACTGGTGAATGAGCTCTCCCTTGCGGGAGTTGAGGTACTTGACGAAGTCGACGATGCCGTTCTCGTAGTGGTACGTGACCGTCCGGGTCGACTCCTCGTCGGGGACGTCGACCACCTCGGCGCTGTCCGCTCCCGCCGTGGCCTTCGCCGCCTCGCGCTCGTCGGTGAGCTTGAGCGTGAGTCCCTTGTTGAGGAACGCCATCTCCTGGAAACGGCGCGAGAGGGTCTCGAAGGAGTAGTCGGTGGTCTCGAAGACGTCTCCGTCGGCCCAGAAGGAGACGGTCGTCCCCGTCTCGTCGGTGGCCTCGTGACGGGCCAGCGGAGCGGTCGGGACACCGAGCTTGTAGTCCTGGGTCCAGCGGTAGCCGTCCGTCTTGACCTCCACCGCCACCCGGGTGGACAGGGCGTTGACCACGGACACGCCGACGCCGTGCAGACCGCCGGAGACGGCGTAACCGCCACCGCCGAACTTTCCGCCCGCGTGCAGGACGGTGAGCACGACCTCGACGGCCGGCTTGCCCTCGGACGGCACGATGCCGACCGGGATACCGCGGCCGTTGTCGATCACGCGCACCCCGCCGTCGGCGAGGATCGTGACGTCGATGGTGTCCGCGTGCCCGGCCATCGCCTCGTCGACCGAGTTGTCGACAACCTCTTGCACGAGGTGGTGGAGACCGCGCTCACCGGTGGACCCGATGTACATACCGGGGCGCTTGCGGACCGCGTCCAGGCCTTCGAGCACGGTGATCGCGCTCGCGTCGTACGAGGCGGTCACCTCGCCGTGCTCACCGGCTGTGGACGGGATGTTCTCGTTGGGGTTGCCGGAATCGGCCACGAAGCGCCCTTTCTGGCACAGCACAGGCCGTTCTCCGGCTCGCGGGAGCGGCTGCGTCGTTCGGCGTGTATCGACGACTCCCGCGAGGAAGCGGGATTGTCCACCAGTCTACCGGTAGCGCTGACATGAATGGGGGTTTGCCGGTGCCTGAGTACGCATGTGCCGCCCTGAATGAGCGGTTGACGACTCCCCATATTCGGGAAGGGCCTCCGAGCGGCTCACGAGGGCATTGCGCGCTTCGGCCTGTCAACCTACGGCTACGGTGAGGGACGCTCTCCGCTCATCAGGGAACGCAAATCAGTCCATAGCCGTACAGAGCGGAAACGCGGGGCTACGAACGAACCGGGGCAGAGGTGGATGGAACGGCTCCCGGACCTTGACTGCGCAGGGCGGATCCCGGGCCCTCCGACGGCCCTCCGACGGCCCTTCGACCGGGCAAAAGCCCTGCTCAGCCGTAGGTGTCGCCCGGACCCTTGCTCCCTGGAGTCCGGAGAGGACCGAATCTGCGCTGCGGACCGCCCGGACCGAGCACCTTGATCATGCGCACGGTGCCGTGGCCGAGATCCGTGTTCAGCCTGGCCACCAGCTGCGGGGCCAGCAGCCGCAGCTGTGTCGCCCACGCCGTCGAATCGCACTGCACCGTCAGAACCCGCTCGGCCGGATCCTCGTCGTACCGCACCGGGACGCAGTGATTGGCCAGGTCGTCACCGACGATCTGGGGCCAGCGGCCCATCACACCGCCGACGGCCGCCGGGGTCTCCCAGCCACGCTCGGTGATCAGCCGGTTCACCGCCGAGCCCAGGGGCAGGGGGTCCCGGCCGTCGGATCGGGCGCCCGACCTCAGGCCGCCACCGCGCCGCGCCTGGTTCTTCTGCTGCGCCGCCGCGCCCCGGGCACGAGCCTGCTCCTTCGCCGCCCGCAGGGCCACACGCGCCAGATCGACACCCGACACCTCCGGCTGCCTGGCCTGGCCGGGCACGGATCCGCCCTCTTCCTCCGGGCCGCTCACAGCCGCTCCACCTCCCCGGCGGAGACCGCGTACCGGGCTCCGGCCAGGACACCCGGGACGTCGTCGTCCACTGCGGCCGTCACCAGCACCTGCTCGCCGGGGGCCACCAGCTCCGCCAGCCGTTCACGGCGACGTGCGTCCAGCTCGGCGAACACGTCGTCGAGCACCAGCACCGGTTCGTTGCCCTCGGTGCGGAGCAGTTCGTAGGAGGCCAGCCGCAGCGCCAGGGCGTACGACCAGGACTCACCATGGCTCGCGTACCCCTTCGCCGGCATACCGCGCAGGCCCAGCACCAGGTCGTCACGGTGCGGGCCGACCAGCGTCACCCCGCGCTCGATCTCCTGCTTGCGGGCCTGGACCAGCGCCGCCATCACCTGCTCGTACAGCTCCTCGCGGGTGCTCGCCGGCTCCACGTCGGAGCCGACCGAGCTGCGGTACTCCAGATTCAGTGGCCCTCCGCCGGGGGCGACGTCCGCGTAGGCCTTGTCCGCCAGCGGCTGCAGGGTCGCGATCAGGTCCAGCCGCTGCGCCAGCAGCTCGGCCCCCACCCTGCCCAGGTGCTGGTCCCACACGTCCAGGGTGGACAGGTCCATCGAGCGGCCACCGTGCCGACGGGCCATCGCCGCCGACTTCAGCAGGGTGTTGCGCTGCTTCAGCACTCGCTCGTAGTCGGAGCGCACCCCGGCCATGCGCGGGGAGCGCGCCGTGATCAGCTCGTCCAGGAAGCGCCGCCGCTCACCCGGATCCCCCTTCACCAGGGCCAGGTCCTCCGGCGCGAACAGCACCGTCCGCACTATCCCCAGAACGTCACGTGGCCTGACCTGCGACGACCTGTTGATACGGGCCCGGTTGGCACGCCCCGGATTCAGCTCGAGCTCGATCAGCTGCGAACGCTCGCCCTGGGTGACCGCGGCCCGCACGACGGCACGCTCCGCACCCATCCGCACCAGGGGGGCGTCGGAGGACACCCGGTGGCTGCCGAGCGTGGCGAGATAGCCGACGGCCTCCACCAGATTGGTCTTGCCCTGACCGTTGGCCCCCACGAACGCGGTGACGCCCGGGTCGAGAGGAACCTCGACCCGGGCGTACGAGCGGAAGTCGGCCAGCGAGAGATGCGTGACGTGCATGGTCGCCGACCCTTCCGACTGTGCTCTGCTGTGTACCGCTGTGCCGCGGGCTGTCCACTGCCCGCGGCGGCTTCCCGCGGGCTACTTCTTGTTCTCGACCGCGTGACCGCCGAACTGGTTGCGCAGCGCGGCGATCATCTTCATCTGGGGCGAGTCGTCCTGTCGCGACGCGAAGCGCGCGAACAGGGACGCGGTGATCGCCGGCAGCGGCACCGCGTTGTCGATGGCGGCCTCGACCGTCCACCGGCCCTCGCCGGAGTCGGCCGCGAAGCCACGGAGCTGGTCGAGGTGCTCGTCGTCGTCCAGGGCGTTGACGGCGAGGTCGAGCAGCCAGGAGCGGATGACCGTGCCCTCCTGCCAGGAACGGAAGACCTCGCGCACGTCGGTGACGGAGTCGACCTTCTCCAGGAGCTCCCAGCCCTCGGCGTAGGCCTGCATCATGGCGTACTCGATGCCGTTGTGGACCATCTTGGCGAAGTGGCCGGCGCCGACCTTGCCCGCGTGGACGGATCCGAAATCACCCTCGGGCTTCAGGGCGTCGAAGATCGGCTGGACCTTGGCGACGTTCTCCTCGGTACCGCCGTACATCAGGGCGTAGCCGTTCTCCAGGCCCCAGACACCGCCCGAGACTCCGCAGTCGACGAAGCCGATGTCCTTGATGCCCAGCTCGACGGCGTGCTTCTCGTCGTCGGTCCAGCGGGAGTTCCCGCCGTCCACCACGATGTCGCCCGGGGAGAGCAGCTCGGCCAGCTCGTCGACGGTGGACTGGGTCGCGGCACCGGCCGGAACCATCACCCACACGACGCGCGGACCCTTGAGCTTGCCCACAAGCTCTTCGAGGCTGTGGACATCGGCGACGTCCGGGTTGCGGTCGTAACCGATGACCGTGTGGCCTGCGCGGCGGATGCGCTCGCGCATGTTGCCGCCCATCTTGCCGAGGCCGACGAGACCGAGCTCCATCAGAGATTCCTTAAGCGTTGTGCCGATTCGTACCCAGGACCGAGCCTACGCCCGGCCGGGGCAGCACGGCGGGGTGCAGCACGGTGGGCCCTCTCTGCGCTGAGCCTGCCCGCCGGAAGCTGCCATGACAGGGACGACGGCCGGATCAGCCGGAGAGGCGGACCGGCATGATCAGGTACTTGTACGCGTCGTCCGCCTCGGCGTCGACGGCCGGGCGCCCGCTGAGCAGGGCCGGCTTGGTCGATGTCGTGAACGCGAGCTGGGCGACCGGGGAGTCGATCGCGCTGAGCCCGTCCAGCAGGAAGGTCGGGTTGAAGGCGATCGAGATGTCGTCGCCCTCGAGCACCGCGTCGACACGCTCCACAGCCTGTGCGTCGTCGCTGGAACCGGCTTCCAGGATCAGCACGCCCTGCTCGAAGCTGAGTCGCACCGGCGTGTTCCGCTCGGCGACCAGGGCCACACGCTTGACGGCCTCGACGAACGGGGCCGTCTCGATCACCGCGACCGAGTTGAACTCGGTGGGGAAGAGCGTCCGGTACTTCGGGAGGTCACCCTCGAGCAGCCGCGTGGTCGTACGGCGGCCGGCACCCTCGAAACCGATGAGACCTTCACCCGCGCCCGAGCCGGACAGCGCCAGCGTCACCGTGTCGCCGCTGGTCAGCGCCTTGGCGGTGTCCAGCAGGGTCTTGGCGGGCACCAGGGCCACTGCCGAGGCGTCGGGGTTCTCCGGCTTCCAGAGGAACTCACGGACCGCGAAGCGGTAGCGGTCGGTCGACGCGAGGGTGACGGTGTCGCCCTCGATCTCGATCCGGACGCCGGTCAGGACGGGGAGGGTGTCGTCACGCCCGGCCGCGATGGCGACCTGGGCGGCGGCGGAGGCGAAGACCTCACCGGGGACGGTGCCCGTGGCGGTCGGCATCTGCGGGAGTGCCGGGTACTCCTCCACCGGAAGGGTGTGGAGCGTGAACCGCGAGGAGCCGCAGACCACCGTGGCCCGTACACCGTCTGTGGAGATCTCCACGGGGCGGTTGGGGAGGGCGCGGCAGATGTCGGCGAGGAGGCGGCCGGACACGAGCACCGTGCCGTCCTCCTCGACCTCGGCGTCCACCGAGACCTTGGCCGAGACCTCGTAGTCGAAGCTCGAGAAGCTGAGGGCTCCGTCCTCAGCCTTCAGCAGAAGGCCTGCGAGAACGGGCGCCGGCGGACGGGCCGGGAGGCTGCGGGCCACCCAGGCCACCGCCTCCGCGAGTACATCGCGCTCCACCCGGATCTTCACCGGAACCGCCTCCTGCTGTTGCTCGCTCGCCCTGCCGGCCTTCGTCGTCTGACTGGGGGCTCCCTGCCGAGGGGCAGGGGGGACCACCGGGGTCCAGTCTGACGTACGGCGCCGACACTCGTTGCTGCTCGGGGTCAAGTCGCGCCAAGAGGTCCGCCGAGCTCGCCGCTCGAGTTGTGCACAGGTCCCACTTCGAAGCTGATTCCTGGCTAACTCTGAGTGGTAGTAGTAGTAGGCCCTGTGGAAACCGTGGATAACTGCTTCGGTGCAGGTCAGAAGCTGTTTTTTGTCCACCGACCCTGTGGGTGGCACCGGTGGACAACCATGCGTTTCTGTGGACACGCGAAAGTTCTGCACACCCGATGCACAGGGCGGGGTGACTTCTCCCCAGGCCTGTCCCCAGCTTTACCCACGTTCCCCACAGCTCAACCGACCCCCCTCGTGTGACGCCTTTCACTCTGAGCAGTGAAAGGCGGTGTCGGGTTGCCGAACAGTGGACAGGGGTGTGGAGAAGCTGGGGACAACCACCGCCCGCCTGTGGGCCGCCGGTGGACAACATCATCGAGCCTCTGTGGACGAATATTCTGTCCACAGGCTGTGGATCACGGTTGACCACAAATCCCCAGGCATGTGACCTGGCCTGATGGAGTATCGGCAGTCGAGCCTGTGGACGCAATCTGGACAACTTCGCAGTCCCCAGGCTGTGGACGCCGTTTTCTCCACTCTTCTGTGGAGAAGAGCTCGTCCGCGGCGCATATTCGAACACTCCCTGAGGATTCCGCCCGCTCAGGGGACGGATCACCGGGCGGCAGCAGGTGCGCGGAGGGCCCTCGAACCGAGCCGAGCCGGCTGCGATCCGCCGCTCAGGGATGCTCCTGGCGCGTCTCAGCGGGGCTCCTGGCATCGTTCAGGAGGGCTCAGGACGCACGAAAGGCGCCCCACCGAGGACGTCATGCGGTCCTCGGTGGGGCGCCCTGGGCGCGTCGGTGCGGTCGTCTCCGGCCGCTGTGGCCGTGCGTCAGCCGTTCTTGATGCGGTTGGTGAGCTCCGTGACCTGGTTGTAGATGGAGCGCCGCTCCGCCATCAAGGCGCGGATCTTCCGGTCGGCGTGCATCACGGTGGTGTGGTCCCGTCCGCCGAACTGGGCGCCGATCTTGGGCAGGGAGAGATCCGTCAGTTCGCGGCACAGGTACATGGCGATCTGGCGTGCCGTCACCAGGACACGGCTGCGGGACGATCCGCAGAGGTCCTCCACGGTCAGTCCGAAGTAGTCCGCGGTCGCCGCCATGATGGCGGGCGCGGTGATCTCGGGAGCCGAGTCCTCGCCTCCGGGAAGCAGGTCCTTCAGCACGATCTCGGTCAGACCGAGATCCACCGGCTGCCGGTTGAGGCTCGCGAAGGCGGTCACCCGGATCAGCGCGCCCTCCAGCTCACGGATGTTGCGGGAGATGCGGGAGGCGATGAACTCGAGCACCTCCGGCGGGGCGTTGAGCTGCTCCTGCACCGCCTTCTTACGGAGGATCGCGATGCGCGTCTCCAGCTCCGGCGGCTGCACGTCGGTGGTGAGGCCCCACTCGAAACGGTTGCGCAGCCGGTCCTCCAGGGTCACCAGCTGCCGGGGCGGCCGGTCGGAGGAGAGCACGATCTGCTTGTTGGCGTTGTGGAGCGTGTTGAAGGTGTGGAAGAACTCCTCCTGTGTCGACTCCTTGCTCGCCAGGAACTGGATGTCGTCGACCAGCAGGATGTCCACGTCGCGGTACCGCTTGCGGAAGGTGTCGCCCTTGCCGTCGCGGATCGAGTTGATGAACTCGTTGGTGAATTCCTCCGAACTCACGTACCGCACCCGGGTGCCCGGGTAGAGGCTGCGCGCGTAGTGCCCGATGGCATGCAGCAGGTGTGTCTTGCCGAGCCCCGACTCCCCGTAGATGAACAGGGGGTTGTAGGCCTTCGCGGGGGCCTCGGCGACAGCGACCGCGGCCGCGTGCGCGAAGCGGTTGGACGCGCCGATGACGAACGTGTCGAAGAGGTACTTCGGGTTCAGCCGGGCATGCGGCTCACCGGTCCCCGGCGGGGGCCCGGACTGCGTGCCCAGGGGGCCGCCGCCGGACCGGCCGGTCCCGGGGCCGCCCTGGCGGTGCTGGGGCTGCTGGTCCGGCAGATCGTGGCGGTCACGGCTGTCCCGCTGCTGCTCGTAGCCCTGGTGCTCGGGCTGCTGCGGACGGTAGTCGTGCTGCGGCTGCTGGGGGCGGGGGCTCGCGTACGGGTCGCGGTCCTGGTATCCGCCGTGCCGCGGCTGCCAGGAGAGGTCCTCCTGGGTGCGGGGCCAGGCACCGGGCTCGGGCCGGTGCTGCTGGTACTCCGGGTAGGCGGGGCGGGCCGTCGGCATGCCGTCGTCGGAGGGCCTGGGGCCGTAGCTGTCGTACCCGTCGTTGTGCGGAGAGTCGTCGCGCCGCGGCCCTTGGTAGCGATGGGGCTGCTGACCCTGGGGAGGCTGGTGCGACTGGTGCATCGGAGGCGCGAGCGGGGCGGGCGGTTCACCGGCGGAGTCGTCGACGGTGATCGCGATCCGGATGGGCCGCCCGCACTCACGGGTGAGCGTCTCGCTGATGAGCGGTGCGAGCCTGCCCTCCAGGACGCGCTTGCCCCACTCGTTGGGCACGGCCAGGAGCGCGGTGTCGGCGACGAGGGCCAGAGGCTGGCAGCGCTCGATCCACTGCTTGTCCTTGGGTTCGATGCCCTGCTGGCCCTCCCCGAGGAGTTGTTCCAGCACTCGTGGCCACACTGCGGCAAGATCGGCAGGTACGTCAGCCACAAGGCACGCTCTCTCGCATGTCCCACGAATGTGTGCTTCTCGGGACGGGATGGGTCGGGTCGGGTGAGGCCCGGCAGGGGGGAAGGAAAAGAACCTGAGTTCAGCCACGGTAGTCAGGCCGACCCGCGTGGTTCAAGTTGTTGTCCACAGGCTGTGTACAGCGCGGGGTGGCGCGGAGCCGGTTTGACCGAATGGCGCAGCCGCGCGTACCGTGACCAGGTCGAGTTGTCGATGGCTGCTGCCGCCTGCCTCCGATGGGCAAAGATCACGATCTGTGATTGTGAAGCGGTGCACTAAGGCGTTTACGCGAGTTCCTCGTGGGCGCACGGTGACAGCCAGGCGATGTCCCGCCAACACACGAATCATTTCTGGAGCCCCCGAGTGAGCAAGCGCACCTTCCAGCCGAACAACCGTCGTCGCGCCAAGACCCACGGTTTCCGCCTGCGTATGCGTACCCGTGCCGGCCGCGCGATTCTCGCGAACCGCCGTGGCAAGGGTCGCGCCAACCTGTCCGCCTGATCGCGGCCAGGTCATGACGTGCTGCCTACCGAGAATCGGCTGAGGCGGCGCGAGGACTTCGCAGCCGCTGTACGCCGGGGACGTCGGGCCGGACGCCCGCTACTCGTCGTACATCTACGCAGCGGTGTTACGGACCCGCACGTGACAGGGGAAAGTGTTCCCCCGCCGCGTGCGGGTTTCGTTGTCAGCAAAGCAGTGGGTGGAGCGGTCGTTCGCACCGCGGTGAAGCGGAAGCTTCGCCATCTGGTCCGCGATCGGCTTCCTCAGCTGCCCCCCGGTAGCCTTGTTGTCGTACGAGCGCTGCCCGGATCGGGCGACGCCGACCATGCACAGCTGGCCCGAGACCTGGACGCCGCCCTTCAGCGGCTGCTGGGAGGGGGCGCGCGATGAAGTACCCGCTGCTGGCTCTCATCAAGCTGTACCAGTGGACGATCAGCCCGCTCCTCGGGCCCGTCTGCCGCTACTACCCGTCGTGTTCCCACTATGGATATACGGCGATCGACCGGCACGGTGCGATCAAGGGAACAGCGCTGACCGCATGGCGCATCCTGCGGTGCAATCCGTGGTCACCCGGCGGCGTGGATCACGTACCGCCACGCAAACGTCCGCGTTGGCACGAACTGCTGCGCAGCTGTGTGCGTGGCGGCAAGGGCGGGGACTCCGCCGCCGATGTGCCTTCCGGGGGGTCGGTCTCCGAACCTCTGAGCCCGGCCACAGAGACCTCGCCCAATGCTCAAGGAGCCTGATTAGTGGACACGATTGCCAGTCTGTTCAGCTTCATCACCACACCTGTCTCGTGGGTCATCGTCCAGTTCCACAAGCTCTACGGAGCGCTCTTCGGCGATGACACGGGGTGGGCCTGGGGCCTTTCCATCGTGTCCTTGGTGGTCCTGATCCGGATCTGTCTGATCCCGCTTTTCGTCAAGCAGATCAAGTCGACCCGGAACATGCAGGTGCTCCAGCCGAAGATGAAGGCGATCCAGGAGCGCTACAAGAACGACAAGCAGCGTCAGTCCGAAGAGATGATGAAGCTGTACAAGGAAACGGGTACCAACCCGCTCTCCTCGTGCCTTCCCATCCTGGCGCAGTCCCCGTTCTTCTTCGCCCTGTACCACGTGCTCTCGGCCATCGCCTCGGGCAAGACGATCGGTGTCATCGACCAGCCGCTGCTCGACAGCGCCCGGCAGGCACACATCTTCGGCGCTCCGCTGGCCGCGAAGTTCATGGACAGCGAAGAGAAGGTCTCGGCGCTCGGCGCCTCGCTGACCGACGTCCGTGTCGTCACCGCGATCATGATCGTGATGATGTCCGCGTCGCAGTTCTTCACTCAGCGCCAGCTGATGACGAAGAACGTGGACCTGACGGTGAAGACCCCGTACATGCAGCAGCAGAAGATGCTGATGTACGTCTTCCCGCTGATCTTCGCCGTCATGGGGATCAACTTCCCCGTCGGTGTCCTCGTCTACTGGCTGACCACCAACGTCTGGACCATGGGTCAGCAGATGTACGTGATCAACCAGAACCCGACTCCGGGCAGCAAGGCGCAGGACCAGTACCTGACCCGGCTGCTGAAGAGCGTGACTTCGCACGGCGAGGTCCGCGGCAGGACACGGCGCAACACCGTCAAGCGGATCTTCGCCAAGGGCACCGACCGCAACGACATCGAGCGCAAGTTCATCACCGGTCTGAGCAAGCTCGGCCTCGCCGCCCAGGAGGACGGGACGGTCGCGAAGAGCGAAGCCGCCGCTCTCGAGGCCGAGGGCGGTGCCGCTCCCAAGCGTCAGCAGCCGAAGCGTCAGACCAAGGCGAAGCGCCACACCGCTGCCACGCACCCCGGCGCGGCGAAGGACTCCGGTTCCACCGACGCGGAGCCCAAGACGTCGCTGGAGAAGCAGGACGCACCGCAGGACGACAAGCCGAAGACGGCGGACAAGCCCGCCGCGTCCGGCTCCTCACGCCAAGCCAAGTCCGGACAGCGCAAGGGCCCGCAGCGGCCCAAGCACCCGTCCAAGAAGTAAGAAGGAGTCCATCCGTGACGGACGGCACCATCACCACGGCCGCTGAGGGCAGCGACACCCTGACCCGCCTCGAGCAGGAGGGGGATATCGCGGCGGACTACCTCGAAGGCCTTCTCGACATCGCCGACCTCGACGGCGACATCGACATGGATGTGGAGGCGGACCGGGCCGCGGTCTCGATCATCAGCGACTCGGCGCGTGACCTGCAGAAGCTTGTGGGCCGTGACGGTGAGGTGCTGGAGGCGCTCCAGGAGCTGACGCGCCTGGCCGTGCACCGCGAGACCGGGGACCGCAGCAGGCTGATGCTGGACATCGCCGGTTTCCGGGCCAAGAAGCGTGAGGTCCTCGCGGCGCTGGGTGCCAAGGCCGCGGACGAGGTCAGGAGCTCGGGTGAGCCGGTGAAGCTGGAGCCGATGACGCCGTTCGAGCGCAAGGTCGTGCACGACGCGATCGCGGCAGCAGGTCTGCGCAGCGAGTCCGAGGGCGAGGAGCCCCAGCGCTTCGTCGTCGTTCTGCCTGCCTGACCGGATCCTTGTACTGTCGGCCCCGTCTGTTCGCAGGCGGGGCCGATCTTTGTCAGCCTGATAGTCAGCGTGCTAGTGCGGTACGGAAGGACGGTCCCCGTGACGGAGGAAGCAGTGCTCCCTCAGGCGCCCAAGGAGGCGCAGGCGGTATTCGGTGAGTTCTTCCCAGAGGCTGTCAGGTATGCGGAGCTGCTCGCGGACGCGGGCGTCAAGCGTGGTCTGATCGGCCCCCGCGAGGTGCCGCGCCTCTGGGAACGGCACCTGCTGAACTGCGCGGTGCTCTCCGAGGTGGTTCCCGAGGGCGTCACGGTGTGCGACGTGGGGTCCGGAGCCGGCCTTCCCGGGATTCCTCTCGCGCTGGTGCGTCCCGACCTGAAGATCACGCTGCTCGAGCCGCTGCTGCGTCGTACGAACTTCCTTCAGGAGGTCGTCGAGCTTCTGGGGCTTGATCATGTGACGGTCGTCCGGGGGCGTGCCGAAGAGGTACTCGGAACGCTTCAGCCGGTCCATGTGGTGACTGCCCGGGCCGTTGCCCCGCTCGACCGCCTCGCCGGATGGGGTGTGCCCCTCCTCCGCCCGTACGGAGAGATGCTGGCGCTCAAGGGTGGGACGGCCGAGGAGGAGATCCAGGGGGCTCGTGCCGCCCTGAGTAAGCTCGGAGTGGTGGAGACCGAGGTGTTGCACGTCGGTGAGGGGTTGGTCGATCCCGCGTCCACCGTCGTACGCGTGGTCGTCGGGGAGAGTCCGGGCGGTGTGAGGTTCGCCGCAAAGCGCGCCAAGGCCGCACGGGTGGGACGGACGCGACGGCGCCGTTGAGTGAGAGCTCTACACTGCCCTTTTGTCATTCTTCTGGGTGTTTGATGCTTCTTCGCGAAGATGCTCCATGCAAGCAGCGATATGCGCTCCCTGCGGAGTGTCGGGAGCCCGCCGCTGTACTGCGGGGGCATCGTGTTTCACGTGAAACGTCGCTCTCTGCTGCAGGGCATCATCGACCGCGGTCGTGCGGCTGCCGCGCCGCGCGACCGCAAGCCCGTAAGGGTTCCGAAGTTGTCCACAGAACCGGATTCATCCACAGAACAGTCGGCCTCGCTGGTTCACGACCCCGAAAGCATGGCAGGCTCTGTTCATTGCGAGCCTGTAGTCGAGGAGAGTGAATCCTTGCGGTCCGACGCCAACATCGCGGGACCGATGACCGATCCGGTCCCCGGTCCCCGTACCGAGTCCCTGGGGGACGGTGTTTCACGTGAAACACCGCCGCCGATGGACGACACCCCCATTGGTCGTGCTGCTCAGCTGGCGGTCGAGGCCCTCGGCCGCGCCGGTGAAGGGCTGCCACGGCCGGACCGGACACGCGTCATGGTCGTGGCCAACCAGAAGGGTGGTGTGGGCAAGACGACCTCGACGGTCAACCTTGCCGCGTCGCTCGCACTTCACGGTGCGCGTGTTCTGGTGGTGGACCTCGACCCGCAGGGGAATGCCTCCACGGCCCTGGGGATCGACCATCACGCCGAAGTCCCCTCCATCTACGACGTCCTGGTGGAGAGCATGCCGCTCTCCGAGGTGGTTCAGCCGGTCCCGGACGTTGAAGGTCTCTTCTGTGCTCCCGCAACCATCGATCTCGCCGGTGCGGAGATCGAGCTGGTGTCGCTGGTGGCACGGGAGAGTCGGCTGCAGCGGGCGATCCAGGCGTATGACCAGCCGCTGGACTACATCCTCATCGACTGTCCTCCCTCGCTCGGCCTTCTGACGGTCAACGCTCTGGTGGCCGGCGCGGAGGTGCTCATCCCGATCCAGTGCGAGTACTACGCACTGGAGGGACTCGGTCAGCTGCTGCGCAACGTCGATCTGGTCCGGGGCCATCTCAATCCCGACCTGCACGTATCGACGATCCTGCTCACGATGTACGACGGCAGGACCAGGCTTGCCTCGCAAGTCGCGGAGGAGGTGCGCACCCACTTCGGCAAGGAAGTGCTGCGGACCAGCATCCCGCGTTCCGTGCGGATCTCCGAGGCGCCGAGCTACGGACAGACGGTCCTGACGTACGACCCGGGGTCCAGCGGGTCGCTGTCCTATCTCGAGGCGGCTCGTGAGATCGCGCTGAGAGGTGTTGGCGTGCATGACGAGGCCCAGCACGCCCCTGCGGGCGAGCCTGCCCACACGGGCGTCCAGAACAGCCGGCAGAGCAATTCGGAGGGCATGCAGTGAGCGAACGTCGTAGAGGACTGGGGCGTGGGCTCGGTGCGCTGATTCCCGCAGCTCCGCAGGAGAAGCAGATCGCGAGTCCCGCGCCGAGTGCGAACGCGGCAGGTGCCTCTCCCGTGCTCACCGCCGAGCGCGGGGTGGCTGCGGCGAAGGTAGCCGCCCTTCCGTCCGGCCCCTTGGTCCCTGAGCCGAGTTCTCCTGTAGGAGAATCAGCGCCCGTCGCCGGGCAGACCGATTCTGCCGGGGCGTACTTCGCTGAGATTCCCCTCGATTCGATTACGCCCAACCCGAAGCAGCCTCGTGAAGTCTTCGACGAGGACGCTCTGGCCGAGCTGGTGACCTCCGTCAAGGAGGTCGGTCTCCTCCAGCCGGTCGTGGTGCGCAAGGTCGACGAGGACCGCTACGAGCTCATCATGGGTGAGCGCCGCTGGAGGGCGTGCGGCGAAGCCGGTTTGGAGCGCATCCCGGCGATCGTCCGTGCGACGGACGACGAGAAGCTGCTTCTCGAC
Organism: Streptomyces sp. SM10; assembly: GCF_002910915.1. GTDB lineage: Bacteria > Actinomycetota > Actinomycetes > Streptomycetales > Streptomycetaceae > Streptomyces. Next base: position 111,545 of record NZ_NEUF01000186.1, read on the forward strand.
GCGCTTCTGGAGAACCTTCACCGGGCGCAGCTGAACCCCTTGGAGGAGGCAGCGGCGTATGACCAGCTGCTGAAGGATTTCAAGTGCACCCATGACCAGCTGGCGGACCGGATCGGCCGGTCACGTCCTCAGGTGTCGAACACGCTCCGTCTGCTCCGGCTCTCCCCGCCGGTTCAGCGCAGGGTCGCGGCGGGGGTGATCTCGGCCGGACACGCGAGGGCGCTCCTGTCGGTGGATGACTCAGGGGAGCAGGACCGGCTGGCGCACCGCATCGTGGCCGAAGGGCTCTCGGTGCGCGCGGTCGAGGAGATCGTGAACCTCCTCGGATCCGAGCCCACGAGTTCGGCGAAGCCCCGGGGGCCCCGGGCCGGCGGCCGGGTCTCGCCGGCTCTGACCGATCTCGCGTCCCGCCTCTCGGACCGCTTCGAGACGCGGGTGAAGGTCGACCTCGGGCAGAAGAAGGGAAAGATCGTCGTCGAGTTCGCCTCGATGGAGGATCTGGACCGCATTCTTGGCAGCCTTGCTCCGGGTGAGGGACGCGTGCTGGAGCGGAGCGTCGAGGAAGAGCAGGCTGAGGCTGACGAGGCCTGAGTCTGCCGGAAGCCGAGGGTGGGCCGCGTCACGGGAAAGTTCTTCCGTGACGCGGCCCCCCTTTGCCGTCTCTCGGTATCCCCATCACCTCTGGGTGGATACGATGCGTTCTGGTATGCCGTATCCACCACCGTGATCCACCTCAGAGGAGGCGGGGGCAGTGCGATCAGTGAATCGCAGCCACCTGGTGACAGTCGGGTTGGGCCTTGGCGCTGTCGGAGGCTTCGTCGGCAGCTTGTTCCGAGAACGGAGTGCGCTGACAGCCGCGCGTGATGCGGCGGGCGAAGGAAGCGAGGAACCGCCTTCATGGGGCGACGGCTTGTACCGCTCACACTGGACAACCTTCCGGATCTCCCCAGGCGCTGCCGCTCGTGTGTCTTCTGGGAACTTGATCCGGTCAGCGGGAAAGCTGCGATAAGGGACGGCAGAGCCGAGCTCGAGAAGGAAGCCTGGATCTCCGCAGTGCTGCTGGAGTGGGGCTCCTGCGGGCGGGTCGTCTATGTGGATGACGTGGCGGCCGGCTTCGTTCTCTACGCACCTCCCGCCTACGTTCCTCGCTCCACGGCCTTTCCCACCAGCCCTGTGTCTCCCGACGCCGTGCAGCTGATGACCGCCCTGATCGTTCCAGGTTTCCAAGGGCAGGGACTCGGCCGTGTGATGGTCCAGACGGTTGCCAAGGATCTGTTGCGACGCGGGTTCAAGGCGATCGAGGCGTTCGGCGACGCGCGGTGGGAGGAGCCGGCCTGTGTGCTGCCGGCGGATCACCTGCTCGCGGTCGGCTTCAAGACCGTACGGCCCCACCCCGTGCATCCGCGGCTGAGACTTGAGCTGCGTACGACGCTCTCCTGGAAGGAAGACGTCGAGCTGGCACTGGACAGACTGCTGGGTGCGGTACAGAAGGAGCCGGTGTTGCGGCCTCTCTGAGAGGCGCATCCGATGGCGGGGACAAGGAGAAACGGGCCCACCCCGGAGGGTGGGCCCGTTTCACGTGAAACCGTCAGCCGCTGCAGGCGTCGCCGGCTACTTCTGGGTGATGAAGGCTTCGAGGTCGCGGATGATCGCGGCCTTCGGCTTGGCGCCGACGATGGTCTTGGCGACCTCGCCACCCTGGTACACGTTGAGCGTGGGGATCGACATCACGCCGTACTTCGCAGCGATTCCCGGGTTCTCGTCGATGTTGAGCTTGACGATCTCGATCTCGTCGCCGTATTCGGCCGCGATGGCCTCCAGCGAAGGCGCGATCTGGCGGCACGGGCCGCACCAGGCCGCCCAGAAGTCCACCAGCACGGGCTTGTCGTTCTTCAGGACGTCCTCATCGAACGAGTCGTCGGTTACGTTCTTCAGCGCGCCGGCCACGGCGGCCTCCTTAACTTCGCGGGGGTGTGGGTCTGGGGAGTAGGGGGGTGCCGTCAGACTGCCGGGGTCTTCTCCGGCTCGGGGAGCTGCTCGTCGGAGAGCGCGGCCAGGAACCGCTCTGCGTCGAGTGCTGCCGAGCAGCCGGTCCCGGCTGCGGTGATGGCCTGCCGGTAGGTGTGGTCGACGACGTCGCCGGCGCCGAAGACACCCTTCAGGTTGGTGCGCGTCGAGGGAGCCTCGACCTTGAGGTAGCCCTCGTCGTCGAGGTCCAGCTGGCCCTTGAAGAGCTCCGTGCGGGGGTCGTGACCGACGGCGATGAACAGGCCCGTCACCGGAAGCTCGGAGGTCTCACCGGTCTTGGTGTTGCGGAGGGTGAGGCTCGAGAGCTTCTGGTCGCCGTGCACGGTGGCGACCTCGCTGTCCCACGCGAACTTGATCTTCGGGTCTGCGAATGCACGCTCCTGCATGGCCTTGGAGGCACGCAGGGAGTCACGGCGGTGGACGATGGTGACCGACTTGGCGAACCGGGAGAGGAAGGTGGCCTCCTCCATCGCGGTGTCGCCGCCGCCGACCACGGCAATGTCCTGGTCCTTGAAGAAGAAGCCGTCGCAGGTGGCGCACCAGGAGACACCACGCCCGGAGAGCGCGTCCTCGTTCGGCAGGCCGAGCTTGCGGTGCTGCGATCCCGTGGTGACGATGACCGCCTTGGCGCGGTGCACGGTGCCTGCGGTGTCCGTGACGGTCTTGACGTCTCCGGAGAGGTCGACGGAGACCACGTCGTCGGGGATGAGTTCGGCGCCGAAGCGCTCCGCCTGGGCACGCATGTTGTCCATGAGCTCAGGGCCCATGATTCCGTCCTGGAAGCCCGGGAAGTTCTCCACGTCGGTGGTGTTCATCAGAGCACCGCCGGCGGTGACAGCGCCCTCGAACACCAGCGGCTTCAGCGACGCGCGAGCGGTGTACAGGGCGGCGGTGTAACCAGCCGGTCCGGAGCCGATGATGATCACATTACGGACGTCGCTCACGGGTTCTTCCTCGTCTCTGCAGACTGCCTACTGCCTACTGGGGTCGGTTCCACGACTCTCACCCCACCCAACGGATCCTACGGGGCATGCATTCCCGAAATGCCGGTCCGGCTCACGGCCTGGCCGTCAGGGGCGTGCGTAGGACTGCGTGAGCAGCAGTCGTCCCTTCGCCGCAGGCGTGGAATCCACGCACGCCGCGTCGACGACATAGGCCCGCACACGGCTCGAGTCGGTCGCGTCAGGCAGTACGACGAGGAACGCGGCGATGCCTTGGTAGCTGCCCTCTTCCACCGCCAGGGCTGGGGCGTCCCGGCCCGTGCCCTGTTGGACGCAGGGCGGGACATCCACGACCGGTGCACGCAGCGGTGTGCGGGGAGTCGCGGCGTCGGGAGAGGCGTCCCCCGGGGACGACTTGGTGTCCAGGGATGGCTTGCCCGGATCCCTGCCCGGAGCCTCGGGAGCTGTCGCCCCCCTCAGAAGTACGTGTACCTGGCCTTCCAGCGTGCTTTCCGAGAAGTCCGCCCCGCTCTTCTCTGCGGCGCTGACACCACGGTCGGCCATCGAGCCGGCCGAATCCTGGGACGGTTGGATGGCTTGGAGAAGGAAGACGCTCATACCGACGGCCGCCGCACCGAAGGCAGCGCCGAGGATCACCGTGCGGCGACGACGGCGGGACGGCCCCCGGCCGGGGCCGGTGGCCCCGCGAGGACGTCCTGCAGGCCGAGCGGCGGCAGCGCCCTCGGCGGGCGGATCGTATGTTTCACGTGAAACGGAGATCGCGGCCGTGGCGGTGGGTGGTGCTTCCGCCGCCAGAGCCGTGTCGATGCGGTCGGCGATGTCCTGGGGCATCGGCTCGTGAACCGGCGCCACCCCTCCGAGGAGGGAGCGGATCTCCTCCAGGGAGGCGTAGACGTCGCCGCACTCGTCGCAGGCTTCGATGTGATGGCGAAGGGCTGCTTCTCGGGACGGCGGGAGGAGATCCTCGGTGAGATCGGAGATCTCCGAGATGTCCGGGTGTCGAGCCGTGTCGGCCGTGTCTGTCATGCGAGCCCACCTCCACCCTTTACCGCGGCAGGGTCGCCGTCACCTGCGTCTCGTGGTCCTGACGCAGGTGGGACGGATGTCCCCCGCGTCCGGTTCCTTCCCGTGGAGCCGTCCTCGGCTTCCCCTCCGGTGCTGCGCAGGTGGGTCAGCAGAGGCAGCAGTCTGGCCCGACCACGCGCACAGCGGCTCTTCACCGTGCCGGTCGGCACATCGAGGACGCGGGCGGCCTCTGCCACGGGGTAGGCCTGCATATCCACGAGCACGAGAGCGGCACGCTGGTCGGCGGGGAGGGTGGCGAGGGCTTCTATCAGCTGACGGTGGAGGTCCTGCCGTTCGGCCGGCGCCTCGGCGGACTCGTGCGGCTCCAGGAGCTGTTCCAGCCGTTCGGTGTCGTCGACCGGTGAGGTCTTGCGTGAGGACGCCTTGCGAGCACGGTCGAGGCAGGCGTTGACCGTGATCCTGTGCAGCCATGTGGTGACGGCGGACTGACCACGGAACGTGTGAGCCGCGCGGAACGCGGAGACCAAGGCGTCCTGCACGGCATCGGCAGCCTCCTCCCGGTCGCCGAGGGTGCGCAGGGCCACGGCCCAGAGCCGGTCCCGGTGGCGCCGCACGAGCTCGCCGAAAGCGTCGGGATCGCCTGCGACGTGCTGGGCCAGGAGGTCCTGGTCACTGGTGTCGGCGAATCCGGCGTCGTCCAACGGTGAGCCCCCTCCCCTGATGCCGTCAGCTAGTGACCTTGATGTCCGAGATCTTGCCCCGGTAGTTCCCGTCGGAACTCGGAGGCAGCTTGGTCAACCAGACCAGAAGGTACCGCGCCTGCACCGGCTTGTCGGGCTTCAGGGACACTTTTGTTCCGGTTCCCTTGGCGACCTCGCCGAATCCGTCGGGCATCTGAGGAACGGACGAGTCCTCGGTGGTCCGCAGCTCGACAGAGGTGCTGCCGCCCAGGAAGGACACGTCGACGTTGCCCACCTGCTGGACCTTGCCGAGGTCGAGAACGACTCCGACGCCTTCCTTGAGCCGTCCGAAATCGGCGCTGAAGTAGCCGGACGTGTTCCAGTAGGAGCTCGCATCGCCGTCGTAGACGTTCTTTATCGAGCCGGGCTTCTCCGAACCGTCTGCACCGAGCGGGTCGTAGTCCTGGGCTCCCACGATGGTGACGGGCTTGCTGGGCGCGACAGCGTTCTTGTCGTCGCCCCCCTCCTGGTTCGTCTGCGTGGGGACCTGCTCACCCGAGTCCTTGCCCCGGTCGAGGACGGTCTCCGCCAGCTGCCAGCTACCGAGGCCCAGGGCGGCGATGAGCAGCGCGGACACCGCCCACTTCAGCGCCTTGCCCGTGCGGCTCTGGAGCGGGGCCGGAGGGGCCGTGATGACCGGCTGGGTGGCGGACGTGGGGCGCGCGGAAGGGCGCCCGTAGGTGCCCTGCTGGTAGGTCGTGCGCTGGTACTCGGGCGGCGCGGTGAAGGCGGGCTCAGGGGGGAGGATCCGCTCCATGGCCGCGACGGCCTTCGCGAGCTCGTCCGGGGTGGTGCACGGCTGTTCCTGCCGCGACGCGGTGGCGCCGTCGTTGGCCAGCGCGCGCATGGCGAGCTCGGACAGACCGCGGTGGACGCCGGCACGCACCTGGTCAGGGGGGATCAGGCCCAGGTCCTTGGGGAGCCCGGAGAGACCGTAGGCGTCGCTCTCGTAAGGCCACCGACGGGTCAGTGCCGCGTAGAGAAGCGCTCCGACGGCCTCGGTGTCCGTGCGGAGAGGCTGGTCGGCGGTGATGCCCCGCAGAGCGGCGTTCACGGCCAGACCGCGGATCCGGTACTGGCCGGTCGAGCTGCGCAGGACCGCACCGGGCGTGAGGCGCAGATGCGCGAGCCCTTCGCGGTGTGCTGCGGCCATGGCCTGGGAGATCTGACTCACGAGCTGATAGGCGTCGTGGGCTTCCAGGGGGCCCGCTGCCAGCAGGGCCGTGAGCTCGGTGGCGTCGGGAAGCCATTCGTGGACGACGTAGACGAGGTCGTCCTCCTCCACGGCGTCCAGGACCTGGACGAAACGAGGGTCGCCGAGCAGGGCGGAGGAGCGGGCCGCGGCCAGCACCGAGCGGGCGCGCGGGTGATCGGCGGGCAGCAGGTGGACACCCACCGCACGCCGCAGCTTCTCGTCGACAGCCCGCCAGCTGCTGAATCCGTCCAGCCGGGTGACGCACTCCTCGAGGCGGTAGCGTCTGGCCAGTTTGTGCCCGCTGTGCAGATCGGGCGACGCCGGAACGGCCTCCTGGCCGTCCTGCCCGCTGCCCGCGTCCTTGGCGCTTGCGCCGTCTGCGTCCTTGGTTTGTGCCGTCCCGTCGGTCGTGGCCGCGTCCGCCTTGGCGGTCAGCGGCTCGTCGCCGCTGTTGTCGGCCACGTCGACAGCAGCCGTGCTACGTTCCGCCACCGTCGTTCCTGCCTCCCCATCCGTTGCGCGATGCCAGCCAGCCAGCCTGCACAGTCACGCCAATTGTGCCCACACTCCGGCGCTATGCACGACACGCGGTGTCCAGCGATGGTTGTGCGGTTCGGAGCGCGTTCAGCGGCCGAGGCGTCCTCGGACCATGCCGACCATGCCGTTGAGCTCCTCGATACGCATCTTCTTCGCTGCGACGAAGAAGACGCCCAGCAGGACAACGCTGCCACAGACCAGGGCCACCACCGAGCCGCCGGCTCCGTCCCCGAGAGCCTTCAGCAGGGCGAAGCCCACACCGCCGCCGACCACGGCCGCAGGGACCGCGGCGAGGCAGAGACGGGCGTAGGTACGCACGACACGGGCCCCGTCGAGGTCACCGCCGAGCCGGTTGCTGAGCCGCCGCCAGGCGATGCCGACACCGACCGCGTAGGCCAGTCCGTAGGACGCCGCCATTCCCACGACTGCCCACTGGGCCGGAAGAATCACGTAGCAGGCGGCAGACGCTGCCGCGTTGACCGCTGCGACGATGACCGTGTTGTAGAAGGGGGTGCGGGTGTCCTCGTAGGCGTAGAAGCCGCGCAGCACGACGTACTGCACGGAGTACGGGATGAGGCCGAGCCCGAACGCCATCAGGATGAAGCCCATCGAGCGTGCCGCCTCGGTGCCGCTGGAGGCGTAGAGCAGGGTGCACATCGGCAGCCCGAGGGCGAGGAAGGTGAAAGCGACCGGCACGATGGCCACGGCCGAGTTGCGCAGCCCTTGCGAGATGTCGTCGCGGACGGCCCCGGGGTCGTTGTCGTGGGCGGCGCGGGAGATGCGGGGCAGCAGGGCCGCCATGACCGAGACGGTGATGATGGCCTGGGGCATGCCCCAGATCAGCTGGGCGTTGGAGTAGGCGAGGAAGCCGGAGCCGTCCTTGCCCGCGAGCTTGCCCGCTGAGGTCGCCAGCTGGGTGACGACCAGGACGCCCGCCTGGTTGGCCAGGACGAACAGGACCGTCCACTTGGCGAGCTTGATCGTCTTTCCGAGCCCGTGGCCTCTCCAGTCGAAGCGAGGACGGAAGCGGAAGCCCGCCTCACGGAGGTAGGGGATCATGGCCAGGGCCTGCACCACGAGACCGAGCAGCGTGCCGATGCCCAGGAGTCGGACGCCCTCCGGCGGGATCGTCTCCACGCCCATCCGGGATTCGGCGGACGTGCCGTAGACCCAGATGAACATGCCGAAGGTGAAGATCATGACGATGTTGTTGAGGACCGGGGTCCACATCATCGCGCCGAACTTCCCACGGGCGTTGAGGATCTGGCCCATGACCACGTGGACGCCCATGAAGAAGATGGTCGGCAGGCAGAAGCGGGCGAAGGTGACCGCGACACCGTTGGCCGCAGGGTCGTTGGCGATGGGCAAGGACATCAAGCGGATGAGCTGCGGCGCGGCGAACACGGCGATCGCCACGATCACGCCGAGCGCCACCATGACGAGCGTCAGCAGCCGGTTGGCATAGGCCTCGCCGCCGTCCTCGTCGTCCTTCATGGACCGGACGAGCTGGGGAACGAAGACCGAGTTCAGCCCCCCGCCCACGGTCAGGATGTAGATCATCGTCGGGAGGGTGTACGCGATGGTGAAGCTGTCACCGAGCAGAGCCGCGCCCAGGGCCGCCGTGATCACCAGGCTGCGGACGAAGCCGGTCAGCCGGGACACCAGGGTGCCCGCAGCCATCAGCGCGCTCGACTTCAGTATCCCGGCGGCTTTGCCACCGGACTTCTGCGGAGCGGGGGCAGGAGCAGCTTCGGGCTCCGCAGGCGGCCCCGGAGGGCGGCCCGAACCTTCCTGGTCGCGGAAGAGGTGAGCGAACGCGTCCTGCTCCCCGCGGTCCCCTGAAGCCTGCGTGACCAGGTCGTCCACCCCGACGTACTGGGTGGTCCCGGCGTTGTCGCCGTAGGGAAGGTGCCGGGAGGGCCCTGCGGGCTCCGGTGGCGGGGTCTGGGCCCAGATACGAGGGTCGGGGGCGTGCTGGGCAGCGGGAGGCTGTTGGTAGAGCGCCTGGGGCTCCTGGTAGGTGCCCGGAGGCGGTGGGGGGTGCGAGGCGCGGTCGTAGAGCGCCTCGGCCACAGGGTCCTGCGAGGCGAGGTCCTGGGCACGGTACGGATCGTGGTCGTACGCGTGCTGCAGGTAGGGGTCGGGTGCCTCCCCGTCCTGGCCGGCGCCCGGGGGCACCGGCGGACCGCTGGAAGACCCAGCCCCGCCCGCGCCCTGCCCGCGGTCACCGTCGTACGGCGCGTTCATCGAAACCCCACCTCATCGTCCCCGGCCGACCGGCCCCGACAGACATCGCTCAACGGTCCACTTTCTCACCCGGGCCGGATGGGTCACCGCTTTCCGGACCGGTGTCCGGCGCGGGGTCACTCGGCTGCTCGGGTTCGCCGCCGTTGTCCTCCACCGCTCCGCCCGCGACCGTGCGCTTGCGGTGGGTGTACATCCTGATGCCCGCCAGGACCAGGAGCAGCAGCCCGCCCGCGATCACGAGGAGCACGGTCGGTGTGACCTCCGAGACCTTCACGGTGAAGGTCATTTTCTCACCGTACGGAGCGCCGTCCGCGGTGAAGAGCCGTGCGGTCACCTGTGCCTGTCCGTTGGCGTTGGCAGCGGCGTCGAACTTCACGGACTGGCTGTGTCCGCCGGCGATCTTGACCGGCTGCTCGGCCACGGCTCGGCCGTCGTTGAGCTTGAGACGTGTCGCGTTGCCCGACGTCAGGCGGAGGACCAGGTGATCGACGCCCTGGACCAGTTTGTTCTGCACGGTCACAGGGATGGTCGCGCTGCGCCCGGACAGGGTCAGGTCCGACTTCGTGATCAGCTGGACCTCGTTGGTGAGGCCCTGCAGATAGGTGCGGACCGCGTCACGGTACTGCTGTGCCTCCAGCGCCCTGCCGCGCCAGGACGTCGACACGGCGCGGTTGATCGCGTTCCCGAAGGGGGTCACCACCCGGTCGGGCTGGGTGAGGATGACCTGGAAGCTGTTGAGCGAGTCCTGGGTCGTCCTGATGTCCTGGAACGCCTGGGTGGGCAGCTCCTGGTTCCGCAGCCTCTTCGGGTACTGCGAGGCCGCGGGGACCTTGGTCGTGGCCTGTGCGTCCGGCTTCTGCCGGGCTGCCGCCATGAGATCGGCGGGCTGGGTCCAGTGTTCGGCCGTGAGCGCCTGCAGGGCGCGCGCCATGGCCTGTGCCTGACCGGCGGTGGGTGTCCGTTGCGGTGCGACGACGATGCTGCGTTCGTTGTCGGGGGCCTGCTCCGTCAACGCCAGCGTATGAGCGAGGAACTTCTGGACGGCGAGCGTCGAGGCGCCGGCCTTGCTCATGTCCCCGGTGAACGCGGTGGAGAGCCGGTGGTCGGAGACGAGGGCGGTGGTGCCCCCGCCGATCGGCCGGGCCGACGTCGGCGTGTAGGGCAGTCCGCCCGTCTCCTTGAGGCTGTCGCTGCGGGCGATCACTTTGTGCGCGCCGGCCGACGTGGCGACGTCCACCACCGAGGGATCGATCGCACCGTCCACCGGCCAGGCGAAGTCCGTGGACGGCTTCACATGAAGGACGGTCTCCACGGTCGTGCCGGCGACTTCGGTCGCCGTCCGGAGGTGGCTGAGGGCGCCCGAGACGTTCTTGCCGCGGTGGGCGATGGAAGCGAGGTCGGGGTCGGCGAACGGAAGGGCCACGACCTTTCCCTCCTTCACCGCCGCCTGCAGATCTGTCAGCCACTTCTTGGCGATGGTCTGGTTCGTTCCCGCGACCGTGGTGTTGCCGACCTTCACGCGGTAGTTCTTCGTCATCGCGTCGACGGAGGCGAGCAGGTCCGGGTCGATCACCCACGTCACGGGGAGCTGGCGCCCGAGGGAGACCATCTGCTCCAGGCGGCCGCCCGGAGCGAGCTCGAGGGCCAGATCGTCGTTGGCGAACACGGGGGTCTGCTGTTCGTCGGAGCCCGTCTCGGCGGTGACGTGAGCCGACGCGATGAGCGGCCAGAGGAAGGTGAGCTTGGTCCTGGTGTCGGTGTCCTCCGGCTGCCACGGCAGGAAGGTCCTCTGGATACCGAGCACCTGGTCGTAGCCGTAGTCGGTGGTCTGCCCCGTGAGGGAGACGCCCAGCTGGTAGACGCCCTCGGCGCCCAGGTCCAGCTTGTCCACCGGGACGGCGAGGGTGAAGTCCTGACTGACGCCGGAAGCGAGCTTGGGAACCTTCAGGGTGTACGAGCCGCCGAGCTTGGCCGGGTCGCTGCCGGGCTGGTATCCCGTGCGCTTGGCCGCCTCGTCGACCGCCCCCCTGCCGGACAGCCTCGGGCCGACGCGCAGGTCGACCTCGGCGTCCGTGACCGTCTTGTCGCCCTTGTTGGTCAGGGTGCCGGAGACGGTGAGCGTGTCGCCCTCGGTCGGTGCGCTGGGGGCGAGCGTGTCCAGGGACACATCGACGGTGCGCGATCCGGTGGGGGCCTTCGTCGCGGCCTCGGCCTGGGCCGCGGCCGCCCCGGGACCGGCCAGGAGGCCGACGACCAGCGGTGCCCCGACGATCAAGGAGGCCTTGCGCCGGAGCCACCGGCGGGCAGGGGAGGGATGCATCCCCTGAAAGTCTGCCGCCTCGGCCACGCGTATCCGTCCCTCGTCGTCGTCAGCTGGTGCCGGTCCTGCCGGTCTCTGCGTCCCCGCATGGTAACGATGCGCCCGAGGGCTGAGTGCCGGGGACCGTGCCACATGATCGGGAGAGTCTCGCAGGGCCGCAAGAATCGATGACGCCCGGGCCGGTCCGGGCACGTACCCTTTTCTGTTGTGTCGAACGCCAACGAAGACAGCCCCCGTGCACTGAGCCAGGTGCAGCACCGCGCAGTCAGTGAACTGCTGCGGGTGTCCCCCGTCGCCGACGACCTCGCCCGGCGATTCCAGGAGGCCGGATTCGGTCTCGCCCTGGTCGGTGGGTCGGTCCGCGACGCGTTGCTCGGAAGGCTCGGGAACGATCTGGACTTCACGACCGATGCGCGCCCGGAGGACGTGCTCAAGATCGTCCGCCCTTGGGCCGACTCGGTCTGGGAGGTCGGGATCGCGTTCGGCACCGTCGGCTCGCAGAAGGACGGCTACCAGATCGAGGTCACGACCTATCGGTCCGAGGCGTACGACAGGACCTCGCGCAAGCCTGAGGTCTCGTACGGAGACTCGATCGAGGACGACCTCGTGCGCCGCGACTTCACGGTCAACGCGATGGCGGTCGCGCTGCCGCAGAAGGAGTTCATCGATCCGCACGGCGGGCTCGACGACCTCGCCCAGCGTGTACTGCGCACGCCGGGAACGCCCGAGGCGTCCTTCTCCGACGACCCGCTGCGCATGCTGCGTGCCGCCCGCTTCGCCGCACAGCTGGACTTCGAGGTCGCTCCCGACGTCGTCAAGGCCATGACGGACATGGCGGAACGCATCGAGATCGTCTCGGCCGAGCGGGTCCGTGAGGAACTCAACAAACTGCTCCTCTCCGGTCACCCCCGTAAGGGGCTGGGGCTCCTCGTGGACACCGGCCTCGCCGACCGGGTGCTGCCCGAGCTTCCCGCGCTGCGCCTGGAAAGTGACGAGCATCACCGTCACAAGGACGTCTACGAGCACTCCCTGACGGTCCTGGAGCAGGCCATCGATCTGGAGGAGGACGGCGCCGACCTCGTGCTGCGCCTCGCGGCCCTGCTCCACGACGTCGGGAAGCCGAGGACGCGGCGCTTCGAGAAGGACGGCAGGGTCTCGTTCCACCACCACGAGGTGGTCGGAGCCAAGATGGCCAGGAAGCGCATGACCGAGCTCAAGTACTCCAACGAGATGGTCAAGGACGTCTCGAAGCTGGTGGAGTTGCACCTGCGCTTCCACGGATACGGCGACGGCGAATGGACCGATTCGGCTGTGCGCAGGTACGTGAGGGACGCGGGGCCTCTGCTGGACCGCCTTCACAAGCTGACGCGCTCCGACTGCACGACGCGGAACAAGCGCAAGGCGAATGCCCTGTCGCGCACGTACGACGGTCTCGAGGAGCGCATCGCTCAATTGCAGGAGCAGGAGGAGCTGGAGGCGATCCGGCCCGACCTGGACGGCAACGAGATCATGCAGACCCTGGGTGTCGGACCCGGGCCCGTGATCGGCAAGGCCTACGCGTTCCTTCTGGAGTTGCGGCTCGAGAACGGCCCGATGGAGCGTGAGGTCGCGGTCGCTGCTCTCAAGGACTGGTGGGCGGCGCAGGGCTGAGGGCGTCGCAGCAGGCTCCACGCGACGTCGGTCGCTGACGCGCCCACCCTGTTTCACGTGAAACAGGGTGGGCGCCCTCGGTGGGACGGTTCCCGGACAGACGGAGAGTGGCGTTGTTTCACGTGAAACAGTGCCCCTCATTCCTTGATGCGAGCGCGCTGGAGTGCGAGGCTCACATGTCGCCGGCGGAGCATGGCGACCGAGACGAGGGCGTAGAGCACCGCCAGGGTGATGACGACGACGACGGACCGTCCGTCAGCGGGAAGCACGAGGGCGGACATGGCTGCGGCGGCGACGAAGGCGACGTTGAACAACACGTCGTAGAGAGAGAAGACCCGGCCGCGGTAGGCGTCGTCCACGGAGGTCTGCACCTCGGTATCCGTCGCGATCTTCGCTCCCTGGGTCACGAGTCCCAGCACGAAGGCCGCCGCCAGCATCGGTGCAGGGGCGAACGGAAGACCCAGTGCGGGTTCCAGGAAGGCCGCTGCTCCGGCGCAGCCCGCCAGCCAGCCGTACCGGCCGAAGCGTCCGACTGCCCAGGGGGACAGCACGGCGGCCGCGAAGAACCCTGCGGCCGAGGCGCCGAGTGCGAGGCCGAGGAGGGCCAAGCCGTCGGACTCGCCGTCGGACCAGGCGTAGCGGCAGAGCATCAGCACCATCACGGTCAGTGCTCCGTAGCAGAAGCGGAGCACCGTTATGGCGGCGAGCGCGTGTGCCGCGTCCCTCCGCTCGGCCAGATGGCGCAACCCCGCGACGAGCCCCCGGGAGGTCGTGCTGAGTGCCTCCCGCAGTGGCACGTGGTGCAGCCCGCGATCCGGTCCGAGGAGGGTGCGGGGAAGCGTCAGGGAGACCAGTGCCGAGAGAAGGTAGAGGACCGCGCCCAGGAGGACCACCGAGGCATCGGATCCGCCCGTCAGGAGGCTGATGGCCAGGGCGAGGCCCCCACCCGCGGTGGCGGCCAGCGTGCCGGCCGTCGGCGAGAGGGAGTTGGCGACGACGAGACGTTCGGTGTCGACGACGCGAGGCAGCGCAGCCGACAGCCCTGCCAGCACGAAACGGTTGACGGCGGTGACGCAGAGGGCTGAGGCGTAGAACAGCCAGTCCGGAACGGAACTCAGGAGCAGCACGGCCGTGCAGCACGCCAGCGCGGCGCGCAGCAGGTTTCCGTACAGGAAGACCTGGCGGCGGGGCCAGCGGTCGAGGAGGACTCCCGCGAACGGGCCGATCAGCGAGTACGGGAGAAGCAGCACGGCCATGGCCGAGGCGATGGCTCCCGGCGTCGTCTGGTTCTCGGGTGAGAAGACGACGTAGGTGGCGAGCGCGACCTGGTAGACGCCGTCGGCCGACTGCGAGAGAAGTCGTACGGCGAGCAGGCGACGGAAGTTCCGAAGGCGCAGGAGTACGCCCAGATCACGCACGACAGGCATGTGTGCAAGGGTCACACACGTGGGGGGCCTCCGGGCGGATTGCCCGGGACCCCCCACATGGAGAAGCGTCGGTGGTGCGGTGACCGGCCGGGTCAGCGCTCGACGTCGCCGCTGATGAACTTCTCGACGTTCTCCCGGGCCTCGTCGTCGAAGTACTGGACCGGCGGGGACTTCATGAAGTACGAGGAGGCCGAGAGGATCGGGCCGCCGATGCCGCGGTCCTTGGCGATCTTCGCAGCGCGCACCGCGTCGATGATGACACCCGCGGAGTTCGGGGAGTCCCAGACCTCGAGCTTGTACTCCAGGTTCAGCGGAACGTCACCGAAGGCACGGCCCTCGAGGCGCACGTACGCCCACTTGCGGTCGTCCAGCCAGGCCACGTAGTCCGAGGGGCCGATGTGGACGTTGTCCGCACCGAGCTCGCGGTCACGGATCTGCGAGGTGACGGCCTGCGTCTTCGAGATCTTCTTGGACTCCAGGCGCTCACGCTCGAGCATGTTCTTGAAGTCCATGTTGCCGCCGACGTTCAGCTGCATCGTGCGGTCCAGGATGACGCCCCGGTCCTCGAAGAGCTTCGCCATCACGCGGTGCGTGATGGTGGCTCCGACCTGCGACTTGATGTCGTCGCCGACGATCGGGACACCGGCCTCGGTGAACTTGTCGGCCCACTCCTTGGTGCCGGCGATGAACACCGGGAGGGCGTTCACGAAGGCGACCTTGGCGTCGATGGCGCACTGCGCGTAGAACTTCGCAGCCACCTCGGAACCGACGGGCAGGTAGCAGACGAGGACGTCGACCTGCTTGTCCTTGAGGGTCTGGACGACGTCGACGGGGGCGTCGGCGGACTCCTCGATCGTCTCGCGGTAGTACTTGCCCAGGCCGTCGTGGGTGTGGCCGCGCTGCACGGTCACGCCCGTGTTCGGCACGTCGGCGATCTTGATGGTGTTGTTCTCGCTGGCGCCGATGGCGTCCGCGAGGTCGAGGCCGACCTTCTTCGCGTCGACGTCGAAGGCGGCGACGAACTCGACGTCACTCACGTGGTACTCGCCGAACTGGACGTGCATCAGACCGGGCACCTTGCCGGCCGGATCGGCGTCCTTGTAGTACTCGACGCCTTGCACCAGCGAGGCGGCGCAGTTGCCCACGCCGACGATGGCTACGCGAACCGAACCCATGCCGATTGCTCCCTGTGTTCTCGGTGTTCCCCGATGACGCCTTACGGATCTTCGGGGGTGTCACTTGGTGTCGTCGGACGGATCCGGCCGGGTGTCATCCCGGTGCCGGGGCAGGCCGCCCGTCTCTCCTGATGTGTCCTGCTGAGTGGAGCTCTCGGGCGTGGACCGTCGCTGGTCCCGTCCCGACCGCTCGCTCTCGATGAGCTCGTTCAGCCAGCGCACTTCGCGCTCCACGGACTCCATGCCGTGTCGCTGCAGCTCAAGCGTGTAGTCGTCGAGTCGTTCGCGGGTGCGGGCGAGAGAGGCGCGCATCTTCTCGAGACGCTCCTCCAGCCTGCTGCGGCGCCCTTCGAGTACGCGCATCCGCACCTCGCGCTCCGTCTGCCCGAAGAAGGCGAATCGAGCAGCGAAGTGCTCGTCCTCCCAGGCGTCGGGACCGGTGTGCGAGAGCAGCTCCTCGAAGTGCTCCTTACCTTCTGCCGTCAACCGGTAGACGATCTTGGCCCGGCGTCCTGCCAGCGAGGAAGCGGGAGCGACCCCGCGACTGGTGGCAGGCGGCAGAGCCGGGACGCTTCCCGGTTCCTCGATCAACCAGCCGCTGGCGACCAGCGTCTTGAGGCAGGGGTAGAGGGTGCCGTAGCTGAAGGCGCGGAAGATCCCCAGCGACGTGTTCAGGCGCTTGCGCAGCTCGTACCCGTGCATAGGGGACTCGCGGAGCAGGCCGAGTACGGCGAATTCGAGGATGCCGGAGCGTCTGCTCACCTTCGCCTCCTCCTTCGCCTGGGTGCTTCCGCGGGCCGATGGGCCCACCTTGTGCCGTGCTGATGTATCGACTCGATACATCAGCACGATAGATCGACTCGTGATGTTCGACAAGAGGACGTTTCGTGAGCGGCGTCACACTCCCGATTCATAGGGAGCGACTTGCGTAATTTGGGGTGAAGTTCGGTCCCCGGAGGTTTTTGACCGTGCGTAGTCTGTGCGGCATGCAGACCACCGGGAACCGCGAGGCGCCACCGCGCGTCAGTAATCGCGGACTGCCGGATGAATCGCGGGTGAGCCTTCCGCAGGGCTTGTCCGTAATTCGGGGGGACCGGATCTCAACTGCCGCTTCCAGGCGCTCTCGCCTGCCCGAGGAGTAGTCGTTCGATGAGCGAGCACCGTCGCAAAGCGCCGCAACCGCAAGGTGGCGGGCGCGCAGCGGCCAGACGAGCCGCCCAACAGCCTGCTGGACGTCGCACCGACGCGCCACGCAGAGCAACGCAAGAATCACCTTCCGCAGCGCACGGTGAGGAGCCGTCGTACGGCGGCCGCGCCGAGGCACGTCGAGCCGCCCAGCGCGGCGGCGGGAGCCGACGTCGGGGAGGTGACGACAGCGGCGGCCACGAGGGCCGCGGCCGGTCTCGCGCTGACTCCGGGAAGAAGCGCTTCATCGACTACCCGCGGGCCGGTAAGTACGGCTTCCGCCGCTGGGTCCCGTCGTGGAAGCTGGTCTCCGGCCTGTGCCTGGGTTTCCTGGGCCTCATGATGGGTGCGGCCGGCCTCGCGTACGCGCTGGTGGTGCCGCCTGAGGTCAACAAGCTCGCCACCGCGCAGAACAACGTCTACTACTGGGCCGACGACACCCAGATGGTCGCCACCGGTGGTTCCGTCAACCGCCAGGAGATCGAGTACGCCCAGATTCCCCCCGCGATGCGCAACGCCGTCATCTCGGCCGAGAACAAGTCGTTCGAGACGGACCGGGGCATCGACCCGATGGGTATCGCCCGCGCCTTCTGGAACATGGCCAAGGGAGGCGAGACCCAGGGCGGTTCGACGATCACCCAGCAGTACGTGAAGAACTCCATGCTCTCCCAGGACCAGACACTGAGCCGGAAGTTCAAGGAACTCTTCATCACGCTCAAGGTCGGCGAGACGGTGACCAAGCAGAAGGTCATGGAGGGGTACCTCAACGTCTCCTACTACGGCCGGGGTGCCTCGGGACTCCAGGCGGCGGCACGCGCGTACTACAACAAGGACGCCACGGACCTCGACGCGAGCGAGTGCGCCTTCCTCGCGACGCTGCTCAAGGGTGCGAGCTACTACGACCCCGCGGGCGCCCCTGAGGTCGACTCCGTGAAGGCCAGCGCCGAGGCGAACACCGAGCGAGCCAAGGCGCGCTGGTCCTGGATCCTCGACGAAGAGGTCAAGGACGGCACACTGAGCGCGGCCAAGCGGGCCACGTTCGACACGTTCCCCATGCCGATGCAGCCGAAGAAGGACGCCAAGCTGGGCGGCCAGACCGGCTACCTGGTCGACCTGGCGACCAAGTACTTCCTCGCGCACAACGAGGAGGGCGTCACCGAGAAGGAACTGGCACGGGGCGGCTACGAGATCCACACGACCTTCGAGAAGAAGAAGGTCGAGAGCCTCGAGAAGTCGGTCAACAAGATCTACAAGGCCAAGATCGACCCGGAGAAGCGTCCTGACAAGGACACGCACGTCCAGTTCGGCGGCGCGTCGGTGGACACCAAGACGGGCGCCATCGTCGCCACCTACGGCGGCCAGGACGCCACCCAGCACTACACCAACAACGCGGACGCGACGGGCGCTCAGGTCGGCTCGACGTTCAAACCGTTCGTGCTGGCAGCGGCGATGCAGTACGGGAGGCGCAACCCCGAACTGGGACCTGATCAGGGCGAGTCGGAGCGTACGCCCGTCTCGCCGAAGAGCATCTACAACGGCGACAACAAGCTGAAGATCAACAAATACGACGGCACCGTCTGGCAGAACGACGACGGCAAGGAGTGGCTCCAGACCAACGACGGGGACCACAGCTACGGCGACATCAGCCTCCGGTACGCCATGCAGCAGTCCGCCAACTCCCCGTACGTCCAGCTCGGCATGGATGTCGGCACCGACAAGGTGAAGCAGGCGGCCCTCGCCGCGGGTCTGCGCGACGACAAGTACATGGCCAATTCGAAGGTTCCCTCGTTCTCCATCGGAACGTCCTCGCCGAGTGCCATCCGGATGGCCGGTTCGTACGCCACCTTCGCCACCAGCGGTAAGCAGCGGGAGCCCTTCTCGGTCACCGAGGTCAAGCACGACGGGGCGGTCATCTACCAGCACGACACGGAGACGAAGCCCGCCTTCCCGAGCGTCGTCGCGGACAACGTCACCGATGTGCTGAAGAACGTCGTCGAGCACGGGACGGGTACGCCCGCCCAGCTCCCCGGACGTGATGTGGCCGGCAAGACGGGCACCACGGACGGCAACAAGTCGGCGTGGTTCGTCGGCTACACCCCGCAGCTGTCCACCGCGGTCAGCATGTTCCGCATGGACGACGACGAGAAGAACAAGGACCGCAAGTTCCTGGAGATGTACGGCACCGGCGACGAGGAGTCCATCCACGGTGCCTCGTTCCCCGCGAAGATCTGGCACGACTACATGGCCGAGGCGGTCAAGGGCTCGAAGGTCGTCAACTTCCCGAAGCCGGAACCGTACGGAGACACGGTCTTCGGCGGGGGCGCCGTCAGCCCCAGCCCGACGCCGAGTCCGAAGCCGTCGCCCTCGGAATCCAGCGAGACGCCGACGACGCCGCCTCCCACCCCCTCCTCCCCGACCCCCACGCCGAGCGAGACGTGCCAGCCGCTCGACTGGGAGTGCCGGAACGACCAGAACGGCGGGGCCACCGACGGCAACGGCAACGGAGGAACCACGGACGGGTCCACCGACGGCGGTACGGACGCCGGGACCACGGACGGCGGTACGGACACCGGGACGTCCGAAGGAACGACGGACGGCACGAATGAAGGCAACAACAACGGTCGCGGCGGGATCTTCGGCGGCGGGTAGCACCGCCGAGGAAGCCGTCGCCGCCCTCCGGGAATCCCCTCGGCGGCCGGCCGGAGACAGATGACGAGGGCCGCCGCACCTGCCAGGTGCCGGCGGCCCTCGTCGTGCGGGCCCGTGGGCCACGCCCCGCACACAGCGCCGTACGGCAGGATGTGCGGCATGCCAAGCGCAGAAGACACGAACGTGCACCAGGAGCCGTCCGTCGTACCGCCCACACGACAGGACGAGATCGCAGCGGCGGGCAGCGAGCTGATCGGCGGGCCCGCCGGCCGATGGGCGCGGTTCGGAACGGGGCCGCTCACGCCGGTCCGCGTCATCGCCCTGGTGGCCGTCGGGATGTTCGCGCTGGGCATGGTGCAGAAGATCCCCTGCTACGACTGGGCGTGGTTCCGCGGCGCCGGCTCGCAGTACACGCACGCGTGCTACTCCGACATCCCGCACCTCTACGTCGGCCGTGGTTTCGCCGACGGGCTCGTGCCCTACGCCGACCGGCTCAGCGGCGACATGTCGTACCTGGAGTACCCCGTCCTGACGGGCCTCTTCATGCAGGTCGCGTCCTGGCTGACGCTGACGCCCACCTCGGACCCGATGCAGCAGCGCGAGCAGATGTACTGGATGGTCAACGCGGGCATGCTCATGGTCTGCGCCGTGATCCTCGCCGTCTGTGTCGCCCGCACCCACCGGCGCCGCCCCTGGGACGGTCTGCTGGTCGCGCTCGCCCCGGCCTTCGCGCTCACCGCGACGATCAACTGGGATCTGCTCGCCGTCGCACTGACAGCCGCGGCGATGCTCATGTGGTCCCGCGGCAGGAACCTCGCCTTCGGCATCCTCATCGGCCTGGCGACCGCCGCCAAGCTCTATCCCGTGCTGCTCCTCGGCCCTCTGCTGGTGCTGTGCTGGCGGGCAGGGAAGTGGCGGGCGTACGGGGTGGCGGTCCTCGGCGCGGCGGCTGCCTGGCTGCTGGTCAACCTTCCGGTGATGGTGTACGCCCCGGAGGGATGGAAGAAGTTCTACACCTTCAGTCAGGAGCGGCAGATCGACTACGGCTCGTTCTGGCTGATCATCACCCAGCGCACCGGGCGGCCCATCGACGTGGCCACGGTGAACACGGCCTCGGTCCTGCTGATGATCGTGCTCTGCGCGGGGATCGCCGGTCTGGCACTGACCGCGCGGCACCGGCCACGCTTCGCCCAGCTGGCGTTCCTCGTGGTGGCCGCCTTCATCCTGACGAACAAGGTCTACTCACCGCAGTACGTGCTCTGGCTGATCCCGCTCGCCGCGCTGGCCAGGCCCCGCTGGCGGGACTTCCTCGTCTGGCAGGCCTGCGAGGTCACGTACTTCCTGGGTATCTGGTTCTACCTCGCCTACACGACGAGTGGCGACAAGCACCAGGGGCTGCCGCAGGACGGCTACCAGGTCGCGGTCGCCCTGCACCTGCTGGGAACGCTCTACCTGTGCGCGGTGGTCGTCAGGGACGTCCTGAGGCCCGATCGGGACCCCGTACGGCTCGACGGGTCCGACGATCCGTCGGGCGGGGTGCTCGACGGGGCGCCGGACCGGACGGCACTGGCGCAGGTGCACGACCGTCCCTCCCGGCACTCGGCACCCGCGGTCGAAGGACCGCGGGTGGAGTGGGGAACCGCCGGCCGGGCGGCCTCGGACTGAGCGGGGCCGGGTCTACCGGTCCACGAGACGGTCGAACTGGGTGGTCGTGTGGCGCAGATGGGCCACCAGTTCGTCGCCGACCTTCGGCTCCTGGGCGTCCGAGGGCACGAAGAGGATCGAGACCTGCATGTGCGGCGGCTCGGCGAACCAGCGCTGCTTGCCCGCCCAGACGAACGGCGACAGGTTGCGGTTGACCGTGGCCAGCCCGGCACGTGCGACACCCTTGGCACGCGGCATCACCCCGTGCAGGGCCTTCGGCGCCTCGAGGCCGACACCGTGGGAGGTCCCGCCGGCGACGACCACCAGCCAGCCGTCGGACGCCGCCTTCTGCTGGCGGTAGCCGAACCGGTCACCCTTGACGACCCGCGTGACGTCGAGCACCGCACCGCGGTACTCCGTCGCCTCGTGGTCGCCGAGCCAGAGCCGCGTGCCGATACGCGCGCGGAAGCGCGTCTGCGGGAACTGCTGCCGCAGGCGGGCCAACTCCTCGGCCCGGAGGTGGCTGACGAACATCGTGTGCAGGGGCAGCCGGGCGGCGCGCAGCCGGTCCATCCAGGTGATGACCTCCTCGACCGCGTCCGAACCGTCCGTACGGTCGAGCGGCAGATGCAGTGCGAAGCCTTCGAGGCGTACGTCCTCGATGGCCGCGTGCAGCTGGCCGAGCTCCTCCTCCTTCACACCGTGGCGCTTCATCGAGCTCATGCACTCGATGACCACGCGAGCACCGACCAGGGCGTGCACACCGTCGACCGACGAGACGGAACGGATGACGCGGTCGGGGAGCGGCACCGGCTCCTCGCCCCGGCGGAAGGGCGTGAGCACCAGCAGGTCGCCGCTGAACCAGTCCTTGATCCGCGCGGCCTCGTACGTGGTCCCGACGGCCAGGGTGTCGGATCCGAAGCGGATCGCCTCATCGGCCAGCCGCTCGTGGCCGAAGCCGTATCCGTTGCCCTTGCAGACGGGGACGAGACCGGGGAACTGGTCCAGGACGGACTTCTGGTGCGCCCGCCAGCGCGCGGTGTCGACGTAGAGGGAGAGCGCCATGGCCGGCCCGGAACCTTTCTGGTGGCTGCGGTGTAAGGAGTGAGAGGAGAGGAGCTGATGGATGGTGGTCGGGATGCGGTCAGCGGCGCGACATGTACATATCGAGCGCCTTGTGCAGCAGCTTGTTGAGGGGGAAGTCCCACTCGCCGACGTACTCGACGGCTTCGCCGCCGGTGCCGACCTTGAACTGGATCAGGCCGAAGAGGTGGTCGGTCTCGTCCAGCGAGTCGCTGATGCCGCGCAGGTCGTAGACGGTCGCGCCCATCGCGTACGAGTCGCGGAGCATCCGCCACTGCATGGCGTTGGAGGGGCGGACCTCGCGGCCGATGTTGTCCGAGGCGCCGTAGGAGTACCAGACGTGTCCGCCGACGACGAGCATCGTGGCAGCGGAGAGGTTCACCCCGTTGTGGCGTGCGAAGTACAGCCGCATGCGGTTGGGGTCCTCGGAGTTGAGCACCGACCACATCCGCTGGAAGTATGAGAGCGGGCGCGGGCGGAAGTGGTCACGCACGGCGGTGATCTCGTACAGCCGCTGCCACTCGGCGAGGTCCTCGTAGCCGCCCTGGACCACCTCGACACCGGCCTTGTCGGCCTTCTTGATGTTGCGCCGCCAGAGCTGGTTGAAGCCCTTGAGCACGTCCTCGAGCGAGCGGTTGGCCAGTGGGACCTGGAAGACATAGCGGGGCTGGACGTCGCCGAAGCCGGCGCCGCCGTCCTCGCCCTGCTGCCAGCCCATCTTGCGCAACCGGTCGGAGACCTCGAAGGCGCGCGGCTCGATGTGGCTGGCCTCGACGTCACGCAGCCGCTTCACATCAGGATCCTGGATGCCCGACTTGATGGCGGCCGAGTCCCAGCGGCGGATGACGACGGGGGGGCCCATCTTCACCGAGAAGGCGCCCTGCTGCTTCAGGTGGGCGAGCATCGGCTGGAGCCACTCGTCCAGATTCGGGGCGTACCAGTTGATGACCGGGCCCTCGGGGAGGTACGCGAGATAGCGCTTGATCTTCGGCAGCTGGCGGTACAGCACCAGCCCGGCGCCGACCATCTCGCCGTTCTTGTCGAACCATCCCAGGTTCTCCGAGCGCCATTCGGTCTTCACGTCAGCCCACGCCGGGACCTGGCAGTGACTGGCCGAGGGCAGGCTCTGGATGTACGCCAGATGCTGTTCTCGGCTGATGGTCCTCAGGGTCAGGCTCATGCGGGGCGCTCCTCGGCAGGTGTGTCCCCATCGGTCAGGGGCTCCGGCTCTCGCGCCGAAGCCTACTGTGACCGAGGGGCGCCCGGTCTGGCCCGTCCGGACCGGACCGGGCGCCACCCGCGCCGGATCGCTTTGCTGAGCACTGCCCGGGGAGGTCGGCCTCGTCGGGCAGTGCTCAGCCGGTCAGGTGACGACGCCACCGAAGAGGCCGCCGTGCGCCATGCCGAGATAGAAGCCGACAGCGGATGCGCCGAGCCCCATGATCAAGGCGAACCGTTCCCACGTGGTCCTGGAGATGAACTGCCCGTAGAGACCGGTCAGGATTCCGATCAGCCCGGCCCACGAGCTGATCAGGTGCAGGTTGTGGAACATCGCCGTCACGAACGCGAGGACGCCGAGAACCCCGGTCACCACCATCAGCGCTTCCTGGAGCGGATGGGGCCTGCCGTCCGTCGCGAAGAGGGATCCGGTGGCCGGCCGGGCATTCGCGATCCGGCTGGGCGCCGGCCGGCTGCCGGCAGGGCGGACTGTCTGTGCCATGGAGTACCTCCTGGCGGAAGGGCGGTGCAATGTAGCGCCTCTCACACCGCATCTGTCTTGATTGTGCGCCCTGAACACCGGATTTCAACCGGAAGCCCCTCTGCGGGTACTCTGTACGGTCTGCACCGGTGTCTGCCCTGAGCCAGCACTGCGGCCCCCCTCGACTCTCGAAGACGGGCCTTGTCAGTGGCGGCTGTTTTACTCGGAGACACTGTTGCTTTACGCATCACGACCCTCCTGCCACGGAACGACCGTGGCCGCTGAGTCCAAAGGAGGTGGGTTCCACATGCGTCACTACGAGGTGATGGTCATCCTCGACCCCGATCTCGAGGAGCGAGCAGTCTCCCCGCTGATCGAGAACTTCCTTTCCGTCGTCCGTGAGGGCAACGGAAAGGTCGAGAAGGTCGACACCTGGGGCCGTCGTCGTCTCTCTTACGAGATCAAGAAGAAGCCTGAGGGCATCTACTCGGTCATCGACCTGCAGGCCGAGCCTGCGGTCGTCAAGGAGCTCGACCGACAGATGAACCTGAACGAGTCGGTCCTCCGGACCAAGGTCCTCCGTCCCGAGACCCACTGAGCATCTAGCTCAGTGGTCATCGGGTTCGAGTAGCAAGCAGCCAGAAGCAATCCCCGCCGAGAGGTTCACCCATGGCAGGCGAGACCGTCATCACGGTCGTCGGCAATCTCGTCGACGACCCCGAGCTGCGCTTCACCCCGTCCGGTGCGGCGGTCGCGAAGTTCCGTGTCGCGTCCACTCCCCGCATCTTCGACCGGCAGACCAATGAGTGGAAGGACGGCGAAGGCCTGTTCCTCACCTGCTCGGTCTGGCGTCAGGCGGCGGAGAACGTCGCGGAGTCGCTTCAGCGAGGCATGCGCGTCGTCGTGCAGGGCCGGCTGAAGCAGCGGTCCTACGAGGACCGTGAGGGCGTCAAGCGCACGGTCTACGAGCTGGACGTCGAGGAAGTCGGCCCCAGCCTGAAGAACGCCACGGCCAAGGTCACCAAGACCACGGGTCGCGGTGGCCAGGGCGGCGGCCAGGGTGGATACGGCGGTGGCCAGCAGGGCGGCGGCAACTGGGGCGGCGGTCCCGGTGGCGGTGGCCAGCAGGGTGGCGGCGGTGCTCCCGCCGACGACCCGTGGGCCACCAATGCTCCGGCCAGCGGCCAGCAGGGCGGGGGCCAGCAGGGCGGCGGGGGCGGCTGGGGCGGAAGCTCCGGCGGTTCCGGCGGCTCCGGCGGCGGCTACTCGGACGAGCCGCCCTTCTAGGGCTGCTCGTACCCCCACTTCTTGATCACACAGGAGAAACACCATGGCGAAGCCGCCTGTGCGCAAGCCTAAGAAGAAGGTCTGCGCGTTCTGCAAGGACAAGACCCAGTACGTGGACTACAAGGACACGAACATGCTGCGGAAGTTCATTTCCGACCGCGGCAAGATCCGTGCCCGCCGCGTCACCGGCAACTGCACGCAGCACCAGCGTGACGTCGCCACGGCTGTCAAGAACAGCCGTGAGATGGCGCTGCTGCCCTACACGTCCACCGCGCGATAAGGGAAGGGTGACCGAATCATGAAGATCATCCTCACCCACGAGGTCACTGGCCTCGGTGCCGCCGGCGACGTCGTGGACGTCAAGGACGGGTACGCCCGTAACTACCTGGTTCCGCGTGGCTTCGCCATTCGCTGGACCAAGGGTGGCGAGAAGGACGTGGCGCAGATCCGCCGCGCCCGCAAGATCCACGAGATCGCGACGATCGAGCAGGCCAACGAGATCAAGGCCAAGCTCGAGGCCGTCAAGGTTCGTCTGGCTGTTCGCTCCGGCGACGCCGGCCGCCTCTTCGGTTCCGTCACCCCGGCAGACATCGCCTCGGCGATCAAGTCCGCCGGTGGTCCGGACGTCGACAAGCGTCGCGTCGAGCTCGGCTCGCCGATCAAGACGCTGGGCGGATACCAGGTGTCCGTCCGTCTGCACCCCGAGGTTGCCGCGAAGCTCGGTATCGAGGTCGTTGCTGCCTAAGGGCACAGCTCATCAGGGCTAGGTGAAGGGCCGCACCCCTTGGGTGCGGCCCTTCGTCGTTTCCGCGAAACCGGGTGGTGCCCGCCCCGTTTCACGTGAAACGGGGCGGGCACCACCCGGTTTCGCCCTTCCAGGGGTTTCAGCGCGTGGCTCCCGTCACGATCCACCGACCGGACCGCGTGCGTAGCCACAGGGTCGCCAGCCGGACGGTCATCATCAGCGTCATCGCCCCCCAGAGAGCGGTGAGGCCCCCTCCGAAGTGGGGGACGAGGAGAGCGGCCGGGGCGAAGACGGCCAGGGTCAGGACCATGGCCCAGGCGAGATAGCGGCCGTCCCCGGCGCCCATCAGCACCCCGTCGAGCACGAAGACCACACCGGAGATCGGCTGGGAGAGCGCGACGACCAACAGGGCCGGCAGCAGAGTGTCCTGTACGGACGTATCGCTGGTGAACAGCGGGACGAAGAGCGGCCTGGCGAGCACGATCAGCCCTCCGAGGACCACCCCGGAGACGATTCCCCACTGGACCATCCTTCGGCATGCCTCATGGGCTCCCTGGACATCGTTCGCCCCCAGATAGCGGCCGATGATGGCCTGGCCCGCGATGGCGATCGCATCGAGCGCGAAGGCCGTGAGGCTCCAGAGCGACAGGATGACCTGGTGTGCCGCGATGCCGGTGTCGCCGAGGCGTGCGGCGACGGCTGTCGCGATCATGAGCACGGCCCTCAGGGAAAGCGTGCGGACCAGCAGGGGCACGCCTGCCTGGGCACTGGCCCGGATACCCGCGAAGTCGGGGCGCAGCGATGCTCGGTGCCGACGGGAGCCACGGACCACGACGATCAGATAGGCCAGCGCCATGCCCACCTGGGCGATGACGGTTCCCCATGCGGATCCAGCGATCCCCAGGCCGGCACCGTAGACGAGCCCGACATTGAGGGCGCCGTTGGCCG
This sequence comes from Streptomyces sp. SM10, assembly GCF_002910915.1. GTDB lineage: Bacteria > Actinomycetota > Actinomycetes > Streptomycetales > Streptomycetaceae > Streptomyces. The sequence continues at coordinate 138,092 of NZ_NEUF01000186.1, forward strand.
CGAATCCGCCGATGGCGACGTAGAGAGGCGTCCGGGTGTCCTGCAGTCCGCGCAGGACTCCTGTCGCGGCGAGCACCACGAGCATCGCGGGGATTCCCAGGCTGGAGATCCGTAGATATGTGGTGGCGTACGGGGCCGCGGTGTCGGAGGTGCCGAAGATCTCGACCAGCCACGGTGCGAGGGGGAGTGTCACGGCGACGACCGCTCCACCGATCAGGAGGGCGAGCCAGATGCCGTCCATGCCTTGGCGGATCGCTGAGGCCAGATCCCCTGCGCCGACCTGGCGGGCGACGGCGGCCGTCGTCGCGTAGGCCAGGAAGACGAAGATGCTCACCGCGGTCGTCAGCAGGGCCGCGGCGACCGCCAGGCCGGCCAGTTGCGGTGTGCCGAGATGGCCGACGATGGCGCTGTCGACCATGACGAAGAGCGGCTCGGCGACGAGTGCGCCGAAGGCCGGGACGGCGAGTGCGATGATCTCGCGGTCGTGGCTGCGGCGGGATGGTGGCTGGGCCGGGGGCGCCTGGGTCATGGAGGCCAATCTAATCTTCCACAGGTAAGAGATGCAATGCGCCAGAGGTCCTTACTTCAGTTCGGCGGCGAGGGAGGAGCGGAGGTTGTTTCCGGTGATCTTGAGCTGCTGGCGAAAGTTTTTCTACCCCACAGCCGGTGGATGGAGAAAGCCCTGGTCAAGCGCGCTGTCGGTGGCCCCGTATGAGTTTGTCCACAGTGCTGTCCCCCGGTCCGTGCACAGGATCCGATGAGTTCTCCACAGCATCTGGTCCGTCGTCCACATGCCCTGTGGATAACCAGATTGGCTGACGGTGCGGACCGGCCTACCGTGGTGCGGCGCCCGCACTCCGTTCCGGCTTGGAAGTCCGCAGAACTTGACGCGCCGGAACCGGAGTCGGGCGTCTTGTTTGTCGGTGCCGTGCCGTAAGAAAGAGTGGCACGGCTAGGTCCGCGAAGCGGACGGGAGGAGGTGGCCGGTGAGTATTCCCGAGCCTTTGGACGACCCCTGGGCCGATGTCGGTCCCAGCGACCGTCTGCCTGTTTCCCGTCAGCGCCGCGGTGAGGGCAAGGGGCGCGACGAGCAGCACGAGCGGGGCAGGGAGAGCGGCTGGGACGGTGGGTCGTCCGGCTTCGAACGGGTGCCTCCGCAGGATCTCGACGCCGAGCAGTCGGTTCTCGGCGGCATGCTGCTCTCCAAGGACGCCATCGCCGACGTCGTCGAGATCATCAAGGGCCACGACTTCTACCGCCCGGCCCACGAGACGGTCTACACGGCGATCCTCGACCTCTACGCCAAGGGCGAGCCGGCCGACCCGATCACGGTGGCGGCCGAACTGGTCAAGCGCGGCGAGATCACCAAGGTCGGCGGAGCGCCGTATCTGCACACCCTGGTCCAGTCCGTGCCGACGGCGGCCAACGCCTCGTACTACGCGGAGATCGTCCACGAGCGGGCGGTGCTGCGGCGGCTCGTCGAGGCCGGCACGAAGATCACGCAGATGGGATACGCGGCCGACGGTGACGTCGACGAGATCGTCAACTCGGCGCAGGCCGAGATCTACGCCGTCACGGAGCAGCGCACCAGCGAGGACTACCTGCCGCTCGGCGACATCATGGAGGGCGCCCTCGACGAGATCGAGGCCATCGGTTCCCGCAGCGGTGAGATGACGGGTGTGCCGACCGGGTTCACGGACCTCGACTCCCTGACCAACGGTCTGCACCCCGGCCAGATGATCGTCATCGCGGCCCGCCCGGCCATGGGTAAGTCCACGCTCGCCCTGGACTTCGCCCGTGCCTGCTCGATCAAGAGCAATCTGCCGAGCGTGATCTTCTCCCTGGAAATGGGGCGCAACGAGATCGCGATGCGTCTCCTGTCCGCCGAGGCCCGGGTGGCGCTCCACCACATGCGCTCCGGCACCATGACCGACGAGGACTGGACGAGGCTCGCCCGCCGGATGCCGGACGTCTCGGCCGCTCCGCTCTACATCGACGATTCGCCGAACCTCTCGATGATGGAGATCCGCGCGAAGTGCCGTCGCCTCAAGCAGCGCAACGATCTCAAGCTCGTGGTCATCGACTACCTGCAGTTGATGCAGTCCGGCGGGGCCAAGCGGGCGGAGAGCCGTCAGCAGGAGGTCTCGGACATGTCCCGAAATCTCAAGCTCCTCGCCAAGGAGCTGGAGCTCCCCGTCATCGCCCTCTCCCAGCTGAACCGTGGTCCCGAACAGCGCACGGACAAGAAGCCGATGGTCTCCGACCTCCGTGAGTCCGGCTCCATCGAGCAGGACGCCGACATGGTGATCCTGCTCCACCGCGAGGACGCGTACGAGAAGGAGTCACCACGGGCGGGCGAGGCGGACCTGATCGTCGCCAAGCACCGTAACGGTCCGACGGCGACCATCACCGTGGCGTTCCAGGGCCACTACTCCCGCTTCGTGGACATGGCCCAGACCTGACGTCGCCCTGTTGGCAGGCCGATCTGGTTTCGGCGATCGAGCCCGTACCTCAGCGATACATCAGCAATGTCGGGTAGTTCAGCAGTCTGCAACCTCGGTGGACCGTTGCCACTCGACTTGGTGGACCGCGTTCAACCGTCGCGTGGGAGCACCGAGGGGGCGCTGGTCTCGCTGGGGGCAATGGACGCCTCTCCCATGATCGTCTCGCGGGCGATAGCGTGCGCCCATGACGTGATCGCATCGAAGCACTCAACGAGCGACCTACTGCCGGGCAGCGTTGCTGGGCTGCGATCCGACGCTTTCAGCAGGAGCCGGCCGAGGTCAACCGAGCCCTTCTCCGGGCCGCATACCTGGCGGTCCCGGCGCATCTTCGGATCTACGTCCTCGGAGATGTGGACCGCCAGGACCGTCCCTTGCGGATCCTGCTCACGACCGTTGGTGAGGTCGTCGACGGCGATGGCCCGGTAGTGACGGCGGAGATGCATCAGGACGCCCTGGATTACTTCAGCCGCGGAGATCAGGGAGTCCGCAGCGAGCAGGAGCGGCGAGCCATCCAGTATGCCGACGATCCTTCAGGACCCGTCCGACCGGCTCTCATCTCGCACGAAACCGTCTACCCACAGGGGTGGCCCGAGCAGCCGGGGCTGTTCATGCTCCGCAACGACTTCCCTGCACAGATCGTGTTCGCCGGCGAGTCCTATGCGTCCGTACTGCATGCGTACTGGGCGCTGTCCGCGGTGGACGCTTCTGACAGAACCAGAATCCGGGAGGCGGCCTCCGGCAGAGAGGCGCATGACCTGGGTGGCCAGGCAACGCGACGGAGTGAGTGGCCCGACGTTCGGCTCGCGGTCATGGCCGAGATCCTCCGCGCGAAGTTCACTCAGCACCCTGACCTCGCCCGGGTCCTCGCTTCCACAGGGGACGCCAGGATCAGCTACACGGGCCTCTCGGACTCACCCTTCTGGCGAGATGTCCGCGACGGTCGGGGACGAAACTGGATGGGGCGGTTGCTCGAGCTCACCCGCTCCGAGATCGTTGCCCAGCAGTTGCTCCGGCCTGAGAACCCCGGCGCGCTGGATCAGGAAGATGTGCTGAGCGGTGAGAGTGCTCGTCCACGGGCACATCGCGAGTAGACGTGCAGGACTGCATCCGCCCCCTGCACGCCCCGTCGACCGGGCGCCCGAGCAGACGGACTCGCAGGTCGCCCCGCCTGTTTCCCCTGCTCCCCCACATGCCGGAAGACGCGGACCAGGACTGAGGGGGCGGCCGCTGGTCCCGCTCGGTGGCGTAAGGACACGAAGCCGGGGCGGGGGAGCATGACGCGGTCGGGACACTCCTCGCCCCGTGCGGCGACGACACCTGGCACCCTTCCCGGCCGACTGCCCGCGCGCCTATGGTGGGCCGATGACGTCGATCAAGAAGGTTCAGATCACCTTCGACTGTGCTGAACCTGAGCGCGTGGCACGCTTCTGGTGCGAGGCGCTGGGGTACGTCCTGCCGCCCCCGCCGGAGGGGTTTGCCACGCGGGAGGCGTTCGACCGTTCGCTGCCGTCCGAGCATCAGGGTTCGTCGTTCGTCTGCATGGATCCGTCAGGTGTGGGACCGCGGCTGTACTTCCAGCGTGTTCCCGAAGGCAAGGTGGTCAAGAACCGGGTGCACCTGGACGTGAGGGTCGGCACCGGGCTCGTGGGCGATGAGCGCCTCGCCGCCCTCGAGGCCGAGTGCGCACGGCTGGTCCCGCTCGGTGCCGTACGGGGGGAACTGCTGCTGGCCGATGAGGAGAACGAGTCGTGCCTGAACATGCAGGACGTCGAAGGCAACGAGTTCTGTCTCGACTGAGCTGCCGCGGGACGGGCTTCGCACCGCCCGTGGGCGGACGGCAGGGTCGCCCCCTGGCAGGTGTGGTGAGGCGGCCTGCAGCTCTCCAGGCCGGAGCCTTCTGGCCGGTTTCTCTGTAGCACCCCGGCCCCATGGACGACCGGTGCAGAATCAGCGTCATGGGGACGGACATCAGCGGCGTGGTCGAATGCCGCTGGTTCGACAACCGAGGCGACCCGGCCACGCACCGGAGACATGTTGCCGGAGCAACCGGTCCGGTGCGGTGCTCGCCCGCCCGGCGACAGGGCGGCCGTGGGCCGGCACCGCCGCCGGCAGGCGGTCTCCCCTTGGTTCCGCCGTCGCCCCCGTCGCGCCCGTCGCCCGAATGGGTTCGCCTGCGGGAGGACGCGCGGGCCATCCTGGGGCATGACCTCTTCCGATGTTCTGCTTCCCACCACCCGGCGGTCCCTGTTGCACCGCATCGCCACCGCGCAGGCCGAAGGGCGGACGCCCTCCCTGGTCGCCGCGGTCCAGCGGGACGGAGAGATCGGCTGGAGCGGAGCGCGTAGCTGCGTGGACGGCCACGACCCCGATGGCGACACGCAGTTCAGGATCGGCTCCCTCACGAAGACGTTCACCGCGGTGCTGGTGATGCGTCTACGTGACGAAGGGCTGCTGGATCTGGACGACCCGCTGGAGAAGCACCTTCCGGGTACGGAGGCGGGGCACGTGACCGTGTTCCAGCTACTGGGCCACAGCGGGGGCCTGGCCGCCGAGACCCCTGCTCCGTGGTGGGAGAGGACACCGGGCGACATCCGCCCTGAGCTCGCGGACGTGCTCGGTGAGAAGTCATCGGTCCACCCGTCGGGCCACCGGCACCACTACTCCAACCCCGGCTACACACTCCTCGGCTCACTCGTCGAGAAGCTTCGTGGCGACTCCTGGGCCGAGGTGTTGCGCCGCGAGATCCTGGAGCCTCTGGGGATGGGCCGCACGACCCCCCAGGCCCATGCCCCGCACGCCGGCGGCTGGGCTGTTCACCCGTGGGCCGACGTCATGCTGCCGGAGCCCGCCGAGGACCTCGGACTGATGGCGCCCGCCGGCCAGCTCTGGTCGACCACCACGGACCTGCTCCGCTTCGCCGCCTTCCTGGCCCAGGGCGACGAACACGTGCTGTGTGCCTCGTCGGTCGAGGAGATGCGGGCTCCGGCTGCCCCTCCCGAGGCGGGTGACTGGGCAGGAACGTACGGCCTCGGTCTTCAGATCGTCCGGCGCGGCGACCGCACGCTCCTCGGTCACACCGGTTCGCTCCCCGGGTTCCTGGCCACGCTGTGGTTCAGCGTCGAGGACGACGTGGCGGTCGTGGTGCTCTCGAACGCCACCTCGGGCCCGCTGATCGGCACAGTTGCCGCAGACCTCCTGCAGATCGTCGCCGAGGCAGAGCCAAGGATCCCCGAGCCGTGGCGCCCGTTGCCCGAGTTCGACGAAGAGCTGCTGGCGCTGGCCGGGCCCTGGTACTGGGGCACGCAGGTGCTCGGGCTGAAGCTCCTCGCGGACAGGGGGATCGAGTTCCAGCCTCTGCGAGGTGCCGGCCGCGCGGCCCGGTTCCAGGCGCGGCCCGACGGAACCTGGACGGGGCTCAACGGCTACTACGCGGGGGAGACGCTACGGGTCGTGCGCTCTGCCGACGGGACGGTGGACCATCTCGACCTGGGGTCGTTCGTCTTCACCCGGGAGCCGTACGACCGCAGTGCCGCCGTCCCCGGAGGAGTGGACGAGGGCGGCTGGCGCGGGCTCGCCAACTGAACGGTCCGGGGCTGTTTCACGTGAAACGCAGTCCACGCGACGCGGCACACACGGAGGGTGCGAAACACCGCCCACGGAACGGGACGCGTGACACGCCGACCTGGGTCCCCCATCCTCACCGACCCCCGGAAGCGGACGGATCAGGCCGCCAGTTCCCGCTCCAGGGGTGTGCGGAAACGTGGGGTGATCCGGGCGGTGCCCACCCATGCCGACAGCCGCGCTGCCTCCGCCTCGATGAACCCTGAGGCCTCCCGGCCGACGTCGGACAGCAGGCGCCAGACCACCTCGCCGTCCCCGCGCTGTGCCCAGCCACCCACGACCCCGCCGTTCCACCACACCGTCGGACCGATGTTGCCGGCGCGGTCGAACAGAGCGGTCCGGTGATCGGCGGGCAGATGGAAACCACGGTCCGCCCATCCCATCGCGCTCGGGTCCAGACCGGGCAACAGGGCCGCCCAGGGCTCCGGAGAGAGGTCGGGAGCGAGGTCCTCGGGAGCGACCCGGCCGATGGCCCCGCTGTCGAGCAGAACCTCCTCCGCGCCCACGGAGGCCAGGGCCGCACGCGTCTCACCGACGCCCCAGCCCGTCCACCACTTCAGGTCGGTCTCGGTCGCCGGGCCGTAGGAGCGGAGCCACCGCAGGGCGACCTCCGCACGCGCCCGGGCGGGATCCGACGGGGGCCAGGCCTGGGCGGCCGCCCAGCGGAACTGGCTGGAGGTCCAGGAGCCGCGGGGCCGGTCCCGCCGGATGTGTCCATCGGCGGCGAGCACCCGGATGACCCGGGAGGCGACCCCCTGCACTGCCTCCTGCTTCGTGCCGGGAAAGAGGGTGATCTTTGTGCGAAGGGCGGGTACGGCGGCGGAGAGCTCGCTCCCGGTGGCACGGCCCCGGGCGGTCAGCGCCGCGAGGGTGAGCCGCTCGGTATCGGCGAGCCAGCGTTCGTCCAGGCCGTTGCCGTCCTCCCGCAGGTGCTTGAGGAGTTTGCGGCGTTCCTTCGTCGCCACCGTCCTCGCGTTCGACGCGTCGACGGCTGGTGCGACGGCCGTGGACATGGTGAACAAGGTGTTGCGCATGGAGAGGAGCCGCACCAGAGAGACGTCCTCGTAGAGTGCCCGCTCCACTGGCGCGACCCCGGGATCGGCCAGCCGCGCGCAGACGGAGAGGTAGACGGTGGCGGCGTCCGTCGCGTGCAGGGCGACGACCGCGTCGGCCACCGCGACCGCGGAGCCGGCGTGCGCGGAAGGTGCCAGCAAGTGCCGTCGGCCGAGTCTGATCCTGCGCTGCTCATCGTCGATGCGGTGCATGTGAACCTCCCGAAGGGCGGTGCTGCCTGGGGACCTTCGGCTCAGAGCGCGAGTTTGAACCCCACGTGGCTCGCGGAGAAGCCGAGCCGCTCGTAGAAACGGTGGGCGTCGATGCGGGCCGTGTCCGACGTCAGCTGTACCAACTGGCAGCCCTGGCGGCGTGATTCGTCCACCGCCCACTGGATCAGCTGAGTGCCGAGGCCGCTGCCGCGCTCATCGGCGTGCACGCGGACACCCTCGATGAGGGAGCGGGTCGCGCCACGCCGGGAGAGGCCGGGAACGATCGTGAGCTGGAGAGTCCCCACGACGCGGTTCTCGCGCACTGCCACGACCACGTGCTGATTCGGGTCGTCGGTGAGCCGACGGAAGGCCGCGTGGTAGGGGACGAGATCGTCCGGAGACTCTCGCTGCGCGCCCAACGGGTCGTCGGCGAGCATGGCCACGACGGCGGGGACGTCGGCGAGTACGGCGGGGCGTATGTCGAGATCGCTCATGATCGGCAGACTACGCAAGACCGCCGGTTCAGGCCGGGACCTTCAGCGCCTCCACCGTCCGGACCAGTGGGGCGAGTTCCGGGTTCTCGGCAGCCTCGTCGAGCGCGGCCCGGAGCGCGGTGTCGTTGGTCGGCCTGGCCTCGCTCAGCAGCGTGAGACCCGCTTCCGTGACGTCGGTGTAGATGCCTCGCCGGTCGGTGTCGCAGAGGTACCGCGTGAGCAGTCCGCGGTCCTCGAGCCGGGTGACGAGCCGGGTGGTGGCGCTCTGGCTCAGGACCACGGCGTCGGCCACCTGCTTCATCTGCAGGTGGCCGCCCGTCCCGCTGTGCTGGCGGCTCAGGACGTCGAGGAGGGAGAACTCACGCGCGCTGAGGCTGTGACGGGACTGAAGGGCCCGTTCGATGCGGGCTTCGATCTTCCCGTGGAGCAGGGAGAGGGCGCACCAGCTCTGGGCGAGGGACGTCAGTGCGGGATCTGTCGCTGTCATGGGTCTCTCCTCCGTGCGGGAGCTGGTTGCCTCCAGGATAGGGCACGGGCGCAATAGCCCGCGCTTGCAATTATCGGGCGTCTGCAATTATTGTCTACGCTTGTAAGGCGCAGACGCAATCTTCAAGGAAGGTGAACCCATGCCGCTCGCGCTCCTCGCCCTCGCCGTCGGGGCATTCGGTATCGGAACCACCGAGTTCGTGATCATGGGGCTCCTCCCCGATGTCGCGGCGGACTTCCAGGTGTCGATCCCGACCGCAGGGTTCCTGGTCACGGGCTACGCCCTGGGTGTGGTCCTCGGTGCTCCGCTCATGACCTTCCTGGGCACCCGGGTGACCAGGAAGCGAATGCTGATGATCCTCATGGGTCTGTTCATCGTGGGGAACGTGGTGTCCGCGCTCGCCCCCGTCTTCGGCGTGATGCTCGCCGGGCGCGTGATCGCGTCGCTTGCCCACGGAGCCTTCTTCGGTATCGGCTCGGTCGTGGCCGCGGACCTGGTCGCTCCGGAGAAGAAGGCCGGTGCCATCGCCATGATGTTCACCGGGCTGACCGTCGCCAACGTCGTAGGAGTGCCGCTGGGGACGTTCGTCGGCCAGAACTTCGGCTGGCGGGTCACCTTCTTCGTCGTCGCGGGGCTCGGCGTCCTGGGCCTTCTCGGCGTGGCGAAACTCGTGCCCGAGCAGCCGAGGCCCCAGGGTGTGCGGATCCGGCACGAGCTCGCCGCGTTCCGTAACGTCCAGGTACTGCTCGCCATGGCGATGACGGTCCTGGGCTTCGGTGGCGTGTTCGCGGCCATCACCTACATCACCCCGATGATGACGGAGACCGCCGGATACGCGACGTCTTCCGTCACCTGGCTGCTGGTCCTCTTCGGGCTCGGCATGGTCGGCGGAAACCTGCTCGGGGGCCGGTTCGCGGACCGCCGTCTGATGCCGATGCTGTACGCGGCGCTCGGCGCGCTCGCAGTGGTCCTGGCCCTGTTCACGCTGACCGCGCACAACAAGATCGCAGCCGCGGTGACCATCGTCCTCATCGGAGGCCTCGGCTTCGCGACCGTACCGCCGCTCCAGAAGCGGGTGCTCGACCATGCTGCCGGGGCTCCCACCCTGGCCTCGGCCGTCAACATCGGGGCCTTCAACCTCGGCAACGCGCTCTCTGCTTGGCTCGGCGGGATCGTCATCGCTGCCGGCCTCGGATACACCGCGCCCAACTGGGTCGGTGCCGTGCTCGCAGGGTCGGCGCTGGTCCTTGCTGTTCTCTCCGGGACGATCGAGCGCCGGACCGTCACCCGTGGCCGAGTGGTGTCCGCGCAGCGTACGGAGGCTGCCACAGGCGCCGGCCACGGCGAGTCGGTCCCCACGGCTTCAGCACCGATATCGCGGTGATGAAGAGATACGTGGCCGTGGCCACCGAGGGTGCGACGACGAGGTCGATGTCGGCCGCACCCCGGGCCGCGACCTCGTTGATGCCGGGGCGGAGGGAGAAGGCGGACAGCCCTGTGGTGATCAGGGTCAGCCAGAACTTCGTCCAGACCCAGCGATGTCTGGCCAGGCCCCAAGGAGTGCCGAGGGACAGCACCAGACCGCTGACGAGCGACAGGAGCGCCACCGGAACGACGAGCCAGTCGCCGAAGAGCTTCATGGCACGCGTGGCCGCCTGAGCCAGGGTGGCATCGGCGGTGAGGAACGCGGCAAGGCCGAGAACGAGCAGTCCTACGGTGAGGCCGAGCCAGCTCACGGACACCGCTACATGGGCGACGAGGACGCCTCGCCGCAAGGGACGCTTGAGTGGTTTCACGTGAAACACGGTGCCAAGCGCGGGTGCCGCGGTCATCCGACAGCGGGAGTATCAACGGCTACCGGCCTCGGCGTACGCACGGTGCAGGGCCTGCTTGCCGCGTACCCGATCCGGGGCCGCCCTGCCGCCCCGGATCGGCGGCTACCGCGTGGGTGGCAGTGCCTCAGCCCAGATCCGGCGCGTGCAACGCCCGTACGCCCTCGATGTTGGCGTCCAGATAGTGCCGCAGCGACAGCGGGACGAGGTGGACAGCCGCGATCCCGACGCGGCTGAAGGGCACGCGGACGACCTCGTACTCCCCGCAGGGTTCGTCGATCTCGGGTCCGTGCCGGAGCGACAGGTCCATCGATGCCAGTCGGCAGACGAAGAAGTGCTGCACCTTCACACCTTTGACTCCGCCGCCGGCGATGTGTTCGACGGTGTCGACGAAGCAGGGCACGACATCGACGATCTTGGCGCCGAGTTCCTCGTCGACCTCGCGGTGCAGTGCGTCGACGACGGTCGCGTCCTCCGGCTCGACCCCGCCACCCGGCGTGAGCCAGTAGGGATCGGCATCGGGCTTGGTGCGCTTGATCAGGATGAGGTCATCGCCGTCGAGCAGAACGGCGCGTGCGGTGCGCTTGACCACGGGGCGTTCGGTCATGGCAAGAGAGTGGCCCAGGAAAACCGATCTGAAACTCCCATGGGCCGACCGGTCACCAGTCCACAGCGGTACGCACCAGCCACTCGTGCGCCCGCGCGATGTGAGGGAGCCCCAGTGTGCCGGTCCTCGCGATGAGGAAGTACGTGCGGAGCGGTGGCACGGGAGGATCGAGCAGAGCCACGACCTCGCCCCGCTCCAACGCGGTCTCGCAGAGATAGCGGGGCAGCACCGCGAGGCCTGCGCCCGCCGCCGCGCACTCCAGAACCCCGCGGAGATCCGGTGCGATCACGGCAGCCGCAGCGGCGGGCCGGCTGTCGAACACCGTCGCCCAGTAGCGGGAGACCAGGGGAAGGCTCTCGTGCACCTCGACCACCGGCAGCTGCTCCAGCAGTACGGGGCCTCTGTGCCGCAGTGCCCCGGGCCCCAGCCGCGCCGCCCAGCGGGGCGCGGCGATCAACACGTGTTCCTCGTCGCAGAGGGTGGCCGACGTCAGCAGTCCGCCGCGCGGACGAGCCGTGGTGATGGCCAGATCATGATGTCCGGCCGCCAGGCCCTCCAGCGTGTCCTCGGTGTTCGCGACGAAGGTGCTACGCAGGGCGAGCCCCTGGGAGACCAGAGGGGTGAGGGCCGGTAGAGCCCGTAGGGAGGTGAATTCGGGCGGTCCGGCCAGGTGCAGCGTCCGTACCCCCGACTCCTCGTCGAGCCCCACCTCGACGATGTCGACCAGCGCGTCGAGATGAGGGGCGGCCCGGTGCGCGAGTTCGTCGCCGGCCGTGGTCGGCGTCACCCCGCGGGCCCTGCGGAGGAAGAGCGGGCGTCCCAGCTGCCGCTCCAGAGTCCGTATCTGCGAGGTGACGGCGGGCTGGGAGAGAGCGAGCAGAGCGGCGGCCCGGGTGAAGGATCCGGCCCGGTGCACCGTGACGAACGTGCGCAGCAGGGCCAGGTCCATGGTCCGCCCCTTCACTTCGGCGTGACGCTGCGCCGTCCCGCACCGCCCTTCGCGACCGACCCCACCATAAATATGTCGATAGGTCGCTGTCGCTACAGCGATTGGACACTGACGCACAGTCAACTAGCCTTGTGCAGAAGGTTCTCGGCGCTGGAACCGGGGTGATCCGAGCCACGAGGGGGGAGGCTCGGACCACCCGTCCCGAGCAGGACCGGTCCGGTGGACGGGGACGCCCGTCCCGGACCGGTCCTGCCAGGGCACTGAGGTATCGGGTCAGCGCACGGACTCGTCCAGCGCGCGTTCCACGTCCGCCAGCAGGTCCTCGGGGTCCTCGGCGCCGACCGAGAACCGGACGAAGCCCTCGGGTACCGCATCACCGCCCCACCGGGCCCTGCGCTCGGCTGTGGAGCGCAGGCCGCCGAAGCTGGTCGCGTCGTCGACCAGCCGGAGTGCCGCGAGGAAGCGCTCGGCGGTCTCCTTGTCCGCCAGCACGAACGACACCACCGAGCCGAAGCGCCGCATCTGGCGCACGGCGACCGGGTACGAGGGGTCGCCGGGCAGGCCCGGGTAACGCAGGCCCGTCACATCCGTCCGCTCGGCCAGGGTCCCGGCGAGTGTCAGCGCGGTCGCGCACTGGCGGTCGATCCGCAGCTGCAGCGTCGCCAGGGAGCGGTGGGCGATCCAGGCCTCCATGGGTCCGGGAATCGCGCCGACCACCTTGCGCCACCGCCTTACTCCCGCGGTGAGCTCGGGATCCCGGCAGGTCACATGGCCGAGCAGGATGTCCCCGTGGCCGGTGAGCCCCTTCGTGTCGCTGGCGACCGAGAAGTCCGCCCCGAGGCCGAGGGGACGCTGGCCGAGGGGGGTGGCCAGGGTGTTGTCGACCGCCACCAGCACATCCCGGGCGTGTGCGGCCTCGACGAGCCTGCGCACATCGCAGACGTCGAGCCCGGGGTTGGACGGCGTCTCGATCCACAGCAGCTTCGCCCCGTCCAGGAGCTCCGACTGGGCTTCGCCGGCGGTCGGCGCGGTCCGCACCTCGACGCCGTACGCCTCCAGTTGCTCCCGTACCAGGGGAAGCGCCTGATAGCCGTCGCCGGGCATGACCACGACGTCGCCCGCGCGCACCTGGGACAGGAGAACGGCCGAGACGGCGGCCATTCCAGAGGCGAAGACCGTGGTCCCGACCGGTTCCCCGGGAGCCTCCAGCTCGCCGATGGCACGCTCCAGGTGGGTCCAGGTCGGATTCGCCTCCCTGCCGTAGGTGTAGGGGCCGACCGGTTCGCCGGACAGATGGAAGTGTGCGGCGAAGACCGGACCGGGGAGCGTGGGCCCGTACTGTTCCGGTTCCGGAAGGCCCGCCCGTACGGCCCGTGTCCCCTCGCCCATGGGGTTCATGGCGCTCTCCTCGTCTCCCCGGTGTTCACCGGTCCGCTCGGGCCCTGTCCATCGAGGGCAGGTCAGTCCTCGTCGGGGAGGACCACGTTGAGCGCCCAGGACACGACCGAGATGATGAGTCCGCCCAGGACCGCGGTCCAGAAGCCGTCGACATGGAAGTTCAGATCGAAGAGGCCGGCCAGCCAGGAGGTGAGCATCAGCATGAGGGCGTTGACCACGAGTGTGATCAGCCCGAGTGTCAGGATGAACAACGGCAGTGTGAGGAGCTTCACCACGGGCTTGACGACAAAGTTCACCACACCGAACAACAGGGCCACCACGATCAGCACGAGTGCCTTGCGCCCCGTGCTGTCACCGGTCAGCGTGATGTCGCTGAGCAACCAGATCGCTACGGCCAGCGCACCTGCGTTGGCGATTGTCTTGACTACGAAATTCTTCATGTGTCTGATCGTGGCAGACACGATCGGTGGTGGACACCGGCAGGACAGAGCGGTACGGGCGCGAGGGGCGGGCGGACGATGAAGGCATTCAGACTGGACGAACTGGAGGCGGAACGCGCCGCCAACGACGGCGCTTATCTGCAGTTCATCCGGGAACGCAACATGTCCGTCGGCCTGTACGCCCTCGACGCCGGCGGGCTCGATCCTCAGCAGCCGCACCAGCAGGACGAGGTGTACTTCGTCGTCAGCGGGCGCGCCTCGATCACGGTCGGCACGGATACCACGCAGGTGGGCCGGGGGAGCGTCGTCTACGTCCCCGCGGGGGCGGCACACAAGTTCCACCACGTCACCGAGGACCTCCGGGTCATGGTGGTCTTCTCCCCGCCGGAGGGCTGAGCGGACTCCCTGGGGGATCGCCCCCGGTGCGGGGCTGTCCCGGGCCGATGTTCCCTAGGGGATCGTTCAGGGGACTTCAAGGGCTCCCGGGCCCCCGCGGGCCACCCCCGCGCCTCTAGCATCGAGGCAGGAACTCACAGAGACGAGGTAGCGGCGATGGCGGTGCGGGAGATTTTCGCGGGGATGCCCTGGTGGGTGAAGTGGGTCGCGGTGCCTCTCATCGCGATCGTCGTGTTCGGCGGTCTGATCGCCAGCGTGGTCGGGTTCGTCATCGGCCTGCTGTTCAAGGTGCTGGTCTTCGTCGTCCTCGTGGGCGGGCTGATCTTCGTCGTGCGGAAGTTCATGTCCTCGTCCGAGCGAAGCGACTGGTAGGCCTGTGGTCGGAGCGAAGCGGCCGACGGGCACGTACCGGGGTGGTGGGTGCCGGATCATGCGGTGCCGGGGGGACCGCATGAGGGGCCGCCCATTCGGGCGTTAGCCCAGCGGAGCTAAGTCCAGGACGAAACCTCTCCCGTGACTGTACGTCCCGATACAGTGGCGTACCGCTGCCGCCAGCTGGGAAATGACGGTCCGTCATCATCCTGCCCAGTGGTTTGTGCGACCGTCCGGTCTCCGGACCCCAGGCTCGCGGCGGGCCCGTGGGGGCGGCCTCCGCGGGAGGGCTGACAGCCCGTCACCATGCCTGGGGGTGACCTGTGACCACGGCATCGAGTACCGCTGTCCCGACGTTGATCGGTTCGGTTCAGCGGGCGTTGCGACTTATGGAGGCTGTGGGCACCCATCGGGACGGGGCGCCGGCGAAGCAGCTCGCCCGGGAGGCCGGACTGCCCCTCCCCACCGCCTATCACCTGCTGCGGACCCTCACCCATGAGGGCTATCTGCGCAGGGAGAACGGCGTCTTCCTGTTCGGGGCCGCGGCCGAACGCCTGGGCGGAGGCCCGGCGACCCCGCGTCCTGGAGTGATCGTCGACTCCCTCGCCCACTGGGCGGACGTCATCGGCGCCCCCGTGTACTGCGCCCTGTACAAGGATGGCGAGATCGAGATGGTCGCCGTCGCCGATACCCCCGCCGTACCCGCCGTCCGTGAGTGGGCCTCGTTCCGTGAGACGGGTCATGCCCACGCCCTCGGGCAGTGCCTCCTCGCCCAGCTCGACGAGCGGGCGCGCGAGGATCATCTGGACCGGCACCCCGTCCGGCCACTGACGCGTTACTCCGTAAGGGACCGTCAGGCGTTTCTGCACCGGCTGAGATCGATGAAACATACGGAACCTGTCGTCGAACGGCAGGAGTACGTCATGGGGACGGTCTGTGCGGCCATTCCGATCACTGTCGGTAGCGCTGTTGCGGCGATGGCTGTTTCTCTCCCACTGCACCAAGAGGAACGGTTGCTCCCCGCAGTCGAACAACTACGCTGCGAAGTGACCACTCTCTTGCGCTCGTTCGTGTTCTCTATCAGTATCTGAAAAATCACTCCTTGTGATCTGCTATCGCGTGCACCACGATGGCGTCAATAGGGCCATGGGGGATCATTCCTGGCCAGTTTCATCTACTGCGGGGTTGAACGATGCGCGAGTCGGTTCAAGCAGAGGTCATGATGAGCTTCCTCGTCTCCGAGGAGCTCTCCTTCCGTATTCCGGTGGAGCTCCGGTACGAGGTCAGTGATCCGTATGCGATCCGGATGACCTTCCACCTGCCGGGTGACGCCCCCGTCACCTGGGCATTCGGCCGTGAGCTGCTGCTCGACGGTCTCAACAGCCCCAGTGGTGACGGCGATGTGCACATCGGCCCGATCGAGCCCGAAGGGCTGTCGGATGTCCACATCCGACTTCAGGTCGGAGCCGACCGCGCGCTCTTCAGGGCCGGTACGGCACCTCTTGTGGCCTTCCTCGACCGGACGGACAAACTGGTGCCACTGGGACAGGAGCACACGCTGGGTGACTTCGACGGCAATCTGGAGGAGGCGCTGGGCCGCATCCTCGCCAAGGAGCAGAACGCCGGCTGAAGACGAACGTCCGAACACCGGGGCCCGTGGTGACGCTTCCGGTGCACCGGCTCACGCCTTACGGCGTCGGCCCCTCCCGGTCCGTGCGGGGGCAGGAGCTCCGGCTTCCGCGCCGAGCCCCGTGCGGTCCGCGGAGACCACCAGGGCCGCGAGCACCGTCGTCACCGGCACCGAGGCGACCAGCCCGATCGATCCGACCAGCGTCCTGACGATCTCCTCGGCGACCAGCTCGCTGTTGGCCACCGTGCCCACGCTGCTCTGCGCGATCGAGAAGAGCAGGAGCAGGGGGAGCGCCGCGCCCGCGTAGGCGAGCACGAGCGTGTTGACGACCGACGCGATGTGGTCGCGTCCGATCCGGATGCCCGCCCGGTAGAGCCCCCGCACGCCCATCGTCGGGTCCGCCTGGTGCAGTTCCCAGACCGCTGACGTCTGGGTGACCGTCACGTCGTCGAGGACACCGAGCGAGCCGATGATCACGCCGGCCAGGAGTAGGCCGCTCATGTCGATGTCCGGGTACAGCCCGTGGATGAGGCCGGTGTTGTCGTCGGTGTTGCCGGACAGGCTGGCCCAGCCGATGAACAGGGAGCCCAGCAGGCCGATCAGCAGCAGCGAGATGAGGGTGCCGATCACGGCCACGGAGGTGCGGGCCGTCAGGCCGTGGCAGGTGTAGAGGGCGATCAGCATGATGGCGCTGGCCCCGATCACCGCGACGACCAGCGGGTTCGAGCCCTGCAGGATCGCCGGAAGGATGAACAGGGTCAGCACGCCGAAGGAGACGGCGAGCGCGATCAGGGCCATCAGCCCGCGCAGTCTGCCCACCACGACCACCGCGAGGGCGAAGATCCCCGCGAGCAGCGCCATCGGGACCGTGCGGTCCACGTCGGTCACCGAGTACTGGAGATCCCGGGGAGCGTCCGG
Source organism: Streptomyces sp. SM10 (assembly GCF_002910915.1). GTDB lineage: Bacteria > Actinomycetota > Actinomycetes > Streptomycetales > Streptomycetaceae > Streptomyces. The sequence goes on from NZ_NEUF01000186.1 coordinate 155,005, forward strand.
CGCGTACGCCACGACCACCCCCTGGCCCTCGTGCAGTTGACGCGGTGCGTCGGGCTGGACGACCTCGACGAACGTACGGCCCTTGTCCTCGCCGGTGGTGACTTCGACCGTGGCCTTCCTGCACTCCCCCGACTGCTCGGTGACGGCTTCCTGCCCCGAGGGCGTGGAGGTGTCGCCCGTCGGCGGCACCTGGGAGGCGTTGACGTCCGCGCAGTCGACCGCGACGACCTTCGTCACACGCCCGTCCTGGGTCTGCCGGTCGAAGCCGACGCCCGTGCGCTCGTGGGCGGGTGCTCCGCCCGGCCAGAACGCCACGAGGCCGACCAGTACCGCCGTGGCGAAGGGGATCACCACTGCGGCGATGACCTTGCGCAGATGCTTGGACACGGGCGCGGCCGGGCCGTGGCTGTGCGTGTGGCCGTGCGCATGAGTCTGCGTGCTGCCTGCTGCGGGGCCGTGGGGTTCGGGGGCGTTTCCGGGGGGCGTCACCCCGCGATCATCCCAAGAACAAGGGAGGCCCTCTGGCCAGCACGCCAGGCGGGAGGCTAGCGTGGAACCGCATTTGTACACGCGGGAGCTCGGAGCACCGGGCTGAGAGGGCGCTGACCTCCGTATATCCGTACGGGACACGCTGCGTCGACCGCCGAACCTGTTACCGGGTAATGCCGGCGTAGGGAGTAGGTCTCATGACCACAGCGGACGCACGCACGCCTGCCTCGACGCAGAATGCGCAGAATGCGCGGGATGCGCAGAACAACGAGGCAGAGAAGTCCATCGGCTGGCACAAGGGGTACGTCCAGGGTTCGCGCCCGGACCTCCGTGTGCCGGTCCGCCAGGTGCACCTCACCAACGGCAAGGACGTGACGCTGTACGACACGTCCGGGCCGTACACCGATCCCGCCACCGACACCGACGTACGCCGCGGGCTCGCCCCGCTCCGGGAGAACTGGATCATCGCCCGCGGGGACACCGAGGAGTACGCGGGCCGCCCCGCGCGCCCCGAGGACGACGGGCTCAAGCACACCTCCCCGCGCGGTGGCCTGCGCAACCTCGACGCGGTGTTCCCCGGCCGCCCGCGCCAGCCCCGCCGCAGCCGCGACGGGCAGCCGGTCACGCAGCTCGCGTACGCCCGCCGGGGCGAGATCACCCCGGAGATGGAGTACGTCGCGATCCGGGAGAACGTCGAACCCGAGGTCGTGCGCGAGGAGATCGCCGCGGGCCGGGCGGTCCTGCCGGCCAACGTCAACCACCCGGAGATCGAGCCGATGATCATCGGCAAGCGGTTCCTGGTGAAGGTCAACGCGAACATCGGCAACTCGGCGGTCACCTCCTCCATCGAGGAGGAGGTGGACAAGATGACCTGGGCCACCAGGTGGGGCGCGGACACGGTCATGGATCTCTCCACCGGCCGCAACATCCACACCACCCGTGAATGGGTCCTGCGCAACTCCCCCGTGCCGATCGGCACCGTGCCGCTCTACCAGGCCCTCGAGAAGGTCGACGGCCGGGCCGAGGAGCTGACGTGGGAGATCTACAAGGACACGGTCATCGAGCAGGCCGAGCAGGGCGTCGACTACATGACCGTGCACGCCGGGGTCCGGCTGCCGTACGTCCCGCTGACGGCCCGTCGCAAGACCGGCATCGTCTCGCGCGGCGGGTCCATCATGGCGGCCTGGTGCCTGGCGCACCACAAGGAGTCCTTCCTGTACGAGCACTTCGAGGAGCTCTGCGAGATCCTCGCGGCCTACGACGTGACGTACTCGCTCGGTGACGGCCTGCGTCCCGGCTCCATCGCCGACGCCAACGACGAGGCGCAGTTCGCCGAACTCCGCACGCTCGGTGAGCTCAACACCGTCGCCAAGCGGTTCGGGGTCCAGACGATGATCGAGGGCCCGGGACACGTCCCGATGCACAAGATCAAGGAGAACATCGACCTCCAGCAGGAGATCTGCGAGGAGGCCCCGTTCTACACGCTGGGCCCGCTGACCACCGATGTCGCTCCCGCGTACGACCACATCACCTCGGGAATCGGTGCGGCGATGATCGCGTGGTGGGGCACGGCGATGCTCTGCTACGTCACACCCAAGGAGCACCTCGGTCTGCCGAACCGTGACGACGTGAAGACAGGCGTCATCACGTACAAGATCGCCGCCCATGCGGCCGACCTTGCCAAGGGGCACCCCGGGGCGCAGGAGTGGGACGACGCGCTGTCCGACGCCCGGTTCGAGTTCCGCTGGGAGGACCAGTTCAACCTGGCCCTCGACCCTGACACCGCACGGGAGTTCCACGACGAGACGCTGCCGGCCGAACCGGCGAAGACGGCGCACTTCTGCTCGATGTGCGGCCCCAAGTTCTGCTCGATGAAGATCTCCCACGACATCCGGCGGGAGCACGGGGACGGGCAGGCCGAGATCGAGGCGGGGATGGCGGAGAAGTCCAGGGAGTTCGCCGCGGCGGGCAACCGGGTCTACCTGCCGATCGCCGACTGACGCCCTGACGCGCGTGACGGCGCCGCACCCGGCAGGTGCGGCGCCGGATCACGCCGTCCGGATCACGCCGTCCGGATCACGCCGTCCGGATTACACGGTCCTGATCACGCTGCCCTGATCACTCCGGCTGGTGTTCCGGGCCGCCGAAGTCCGGGCTGGTGAAGTCGGGGCTGGTGAAGGTCGGGCGTGGACCGGCCGAGGGTCCGTCCTCCGGCCCGGAGAATTCCGGTCTGCTGTAGCCGATCTTCGGGATCCGGCTGGCCGACCGGTGGGCTGTCCGCGACGCGGGTCCCGCGGTCGGGTCGGCCAGCGCGTCCCGGAGGAAGGGCAGGACGCCGCGTTCCAGCAGGGCGTGGCGCCAGGCCTCCCGGGCGCGCGCGACGTCCTCCGGCAGCTCCTCCTCCTCGTCCACCGCGGGCAGTGCGGTGGAGCCGTTGCGCACCGCGGTGACCAGGAGGCCCACGGCGGCGGCCAGGATGGCGGCGGCGGCCACGGCGGCGAAGAACCAGCCGGCGGCGACCATCGTTCCGGCGAAGGCGGGGGCGGGGCTGAGTGCCGAGAGGATGTACCCGATCAGCAGGAAGATCAGGGCGGCCGTACCCGCGAGGACGGGCGTGAGCACGGTGATCATCGCGAGGGTGCCGGCCCCCGTGGGGTCGGCCTCGTCCGTGGCCGCCCCGAGGACGGACGCGTGGGCATCCGGTTCGCCCGGCCCGCGCAGCTCGCCGCGGACCTTCACGTAGTGGTCGTACTCGGTGGCGGCGGCCCCGGTGATCAGCGGAGTGGCGTCGAGCGCCATCGTCCGCAGCTGTTCCGTGTTGAGACGGTCACCGACCCCGTCCGGATCCGGCCGCTCGCGGGCGTGACGCAGCGCGTCGGCAAGGATCCGCTCGTACTCGGGGCGGTCCTCGGCCAGCAGGTGCGGAGCGCTTTTCATGTGCATCCCCCGATGCTCCGTTGGGCCTGACCGACCGTGCGGGCCGGGCGATCGGGCGGAAACGGAGGAGAGCCTGCTACTGATACGCCGATGGTAGAGCGCCTACGGCGCGGGGTGACAGGGGGTTTCCGGAAATAGGCCCAGCCGTCGACGGTGTCAGGTCGTGATGCGTCTTCCCCGGCACTCGTCAGTCATGCAGGGGGAGTTGGACGACCAACAGCTTTCCGGCCATGGTCACTCCGCCGTCCATGGCGATGGCGAGCCCCTCCGCGTAGACGTGCGGGCCGTCCACCACGGTCCGCTGCACGTCCTCGCCCTCCTCCGACCCGACCTCGCCGAGCAGGTACGGAATGGGGCTGTGACCGTGGACGACGCGCTGACCGCCGTACGTCGACATGAGGTCGCGGACGGCCTGTGCGCCGCCCTCGTCGCGGAAGGCGAACCGCTTGGTGAGCTTGCGGAAGAGGTCCCAGCACTCGTCGGCGTCGTTCCGCGTCAGAATGGCGTGCACCGTGTCGTTGACGTCCTCGACGGTGGACCCGTAGTCGAGGTAGGCCGTCGTGTCGGAGTGCATCAGCAGATGCCCGTCCTCCTCGACGACCGCGTCGAGCCGGGCCATCCACTGGAGATGGACGTCCTGGAGCCGCTCCATGTCCGTCTTCTGGCCGCCGTTGAGCAGCCAGGCGGCCTGGAAGGTCGCGGTTCCCGCTCCGGAGTTCACCGGGGTGTCGCCGAACCGCTTCGCGCCGAGCAGGAGCAGCTCGTGGTTGCCCATCAGGGCCTTGCAGTACCCGCCTGCCGCCGCGGCCTCGGCCGAGAGGCGCATGACGAGGTCGATGACACCGATGCCGTCCGGGCCGCGGTCGGTGAAGTCGCCGAGGAACCACAACCTGGCGGTGCCGGCCGACCACCGGCCGTCGGCGTCGACGAGGCCCTGCTCGTGCAGCGCGGCCAGGAGCTCGTCCAGGTAGCCGTGGACGTCGCCGACGACGAACAGCGGCCCGCGGCCGGTCTCGCCGGTGGGCCGGGTCTCGGGGACCGCCTGCACCTGGACGGTGTCGCCCCGGTTGATCACGGGCAGATCGCGCTCGGTGGGGGTGTACCCCTCCGGCGGCTCGTCGCCCACCGCCACGTTGCCGGGGTGCGGCAGAAGCGGCTCCCTCGGCACCTGCGCATACGGCGGTACGCGGAAGTCACGCAACGTCGCAGTCCGCACTACGGGTTCCTGACCGGCCCCCTGAGTCATCGACCCCTCCACCACCGTCGCGCCTCCGTACACCTGACGGGCCCTGCCTGGTAGAGGTGGTCCGCGGTGTCGTGCGCCCATCATAGGAATGCGGATCGTGCTGTGTGACGCACCAGGGGTGGTGAATCCGTGCGTACACCCGGTTCATCGGCCGTTTGGTCCGGATTAATCCGATCAGTCCCCGGCGGGTGATCGAGGAGCACTGACCGTGGTGCGCGGCGGACGCCGTTGTGAGGACGTCCGGACGATGAGTTCCGTCGGTATCACCTGCTCGACGGGGCCGTCGTGCTCGACCCCTTCGATGGCGTCGATGAGGAGCTGGATCACCGCTGTGCCGATTCTGCGGGGCTTCAACGAGAGCGTCGTGATGGGCGGCTCGGTCGACGCGTACACCGTGGATTCGCTGCAGCAGACCAGCAGGAGGTCCTCGGGCACCCGCAGGCCGTAGCGGCGCGCGGCGGCGAGCAGATCCGTGCCGTTGGGGTCGAAGAGCCCGTAGACGGCGTCGGGGCGGTCGGGGCGGGCGAGGAGACGGTCCGCGGCGACCGCGCCGGCACAGGGGTCGTGGGCCGGGTAGGACTCGTAGACGGGATCCTGGCCGACGCGCTCGCACCAGTGGAGGTAGGCGGTCGTGGAGAGGCGGGTGTAGGTGTCGGTGGTGGTGCCGGTCAGCAGTCCGATGCGGCGGGCTCCCGCGGCCGCGAGGTGATCCAGCAGATCGAGGACGGCCGCCCGGTGGTCGTTGTCGACCCAGGCGGTGACCGGAAGCGTGCCCGCCGGCCGCCCGTCCGAGACGACGGGCAGTCCCTGGCGCAGGAGTTCGGTGACCACCGGGTCCTGGTCGGAGGGGTCGATCACGACGGTTCCGTCGAGCGCGACGTTCGACCAGACGTCGTGGCGCGAGGTGGCCGGAAGGATCACGAGGGCGTAGCCGCGGGCGAGCGCGGCTGATGTGGCGGCTCGTGCCATCTCCGCGAAGTACGCGAACTCGGTGAAGGTGAAAGGTTCATCCCCGTACGTGGTGACGGTCAGGCCGATGAGCCCCGACTTTCCGGTACGGAGGGTTCGGGCCGCCGCGGACGGGCGGTAGCCCAGCCGTTCGGCGACCTCGCGGACATGGCGGCGGGTGGCGTCCGGGAGCCTGCCCTTGCCGTTGAGGGCGTCGGACACGGTCGTGATGGAGACCCCGGCCGCCGCGGCCACATCCCGGATCCCTGCCCGTCCCTGCCGGCCGCTGCGCCGGGGCGTCTCTGTCCGGCTCACCTGGTGCTTCCCTGCTGCTGTCATGGCGAGCCGATAGTAGGGCTCCGGAGCCGGGTTGGGCCGGTCGCATATGCCTACGTTGACAGGCACGTTTCTGCATGATCGTAAACGTGTAAATGCCTTGCAAATCAAGGGCGTTGGTGGCTTGTGGATCAATGTGTCATGCATCGACGCGCATGAACCTGCTAAATGGCCCATGTCTCGAAGAGGTCTCAACTCACCTGTTCGAGGGATGCGCGCCACGGAGTGAGCGACCGGCGCGCGGAGAGATGCGCAGTGCTCCCCCTCCCGAAGCCTGCCCGAGGCGCGCAGGACCGGCCTTTCCTGCCGGAGCGGGCGATTTCGGATCCTGGCCATTCGCACGGATGCCCAATCCTCATAAGGTGAGCAGTATTGATGTGTACGGACGGTCGAGGAGGACCTGCGGTGAGCGAGACGAGCCCCAAGCTGCGTGCCGAGCTGGACGGCGTCCCTGCGTATGTGCCGGGCAAGCCGGCGTCCGCGGAAGGACCGGTCGCCTTCAAGCTTTCCTCCAACGAGAACCCGTATCCCCCGTTGCCGGGCGTCATGGAGTCGGTGCTCGCCGCGGCCTCCGGCTTCAACAGGTATCCGGACATGGCCTGTACCGGCCTGATGAACGAGCTGGCCGACCGCTTCGGCGTCCCGGTCTCGCACCTCGCCACCGGGACGGGTTCGGTCGGTGTCGCCCAGCAGCTGCTCCAGGCCACCTCGGGCCCGGGTGACGAGGTGATCTACGCCTGGCGCTCGTTCGAGGCGTACCCGATCATCACGCAGATCAGCGGTGCGACGTCGGTCAAGGTGCCGCTGACCTCCGGTGAGGTCCACGACCTCGACGCCATGGCCGGTGCGGTCACGGACCGGACGCGGATGATCTTCGTCTGCAACCCCAACAACCCGACCGGCACCGTGGTGCGCCGGGCGGAGCTGGAGCGGTTCCTGGACCGTGTGCCGGACGACGTCCTGGTGGTGCTCGACGAGGCGTACAAGGAGTTCATCCGGGACGCCGACGTGCCGGACGGCATCGAGATCTACCGGGACCGTCCCAATGTCGCCGTTCTGCGGACCTTCTCCAAGGCGTACGGCCTGGCGGGACTCCGGGTCGGCTTCGCCGTGGCGCACGAGCCGGTGGCTGCGGCGCTGCGCAAGACCGCGGTCCCGTTCGGTGTGAGCCAGGTCGCCCAGGACGCGGCGGTCGCCTCGCTGCGCGCCGAGGACGAGCTGCTGGGGCGGGTGGGATCGCTGGTGGGTGAGCGCGCCCGGGTGCACGACGGTCTGGTGAGGCAGGGCTGGACCGTGCCGGAGTCCCAGGCGAACTTCGTCTGGCTGCGGCTCGGTGACCGCACGCTCGACTTCGCCGGGGTCTGCGAGCGGGCGGGTGTGGTCGTGCGGCCGTTCGCCGGTGAGGGCGTGCGCGTCACGATCGGGGAGACCGAGGCCAATGACGTGTTCCTGAAGGTGGCGGAGTCCTTCCGCCAGGAGCTGTAGTCGGGGCGGCACCGCCCGACGGACTCCGGTGGCCCCGGACCTCGCTCGCCGAGGTCCGGGGCCACCGTCGTTCCTGGCGGTGAGCTGCTGTGCGGGGTGCCCGGTTTCGGACGGCTCGACCGGGTCGGCCGGAAAGCACCCCCCCACCCGACAGCCTCCAGAACATGTGCGCCATAATGCTTGTGAATGTGAACGCGTTCACAAGCGCGTCCCGTTTCCTCCCGTGATCGGGTGGATTGACGGGGCGAGATGCGGCTGTGATCACGGCGACGTAAGGAGAAGAGTCATGGATCTGGCTCTGGCACCAGAGACCCTGGCGCGATGGCAGTTCGGCATCACCACCGTCTACCACTTCCTGTTCGTCCCTCTGACGATCTCTCTCGCGGCGCTCACCGCCGGCCTGCAGACCGCCTGGGTGCGCACGGAGAACGAGAAGTACCTCAGGGCCACGAAGTTCTGGGGCAAGCTCTTCCTGATCAACATAGCCATGGGCGTGGTCACCGGGATCGTGCAGGAGTTCCAGTTCGGCATGAACTGGTCCGACTACTCGCGGTTCGTCGGCGATGTCTTCGGCGCTCCGCTCGCCTTCGAGGCGCTGATCGCCTTCTTCTTCGAGTCGACGTTCATCGGCTTGTGGATCTTCGGCTGGGACAAGCTGCCGAAGAAGATCCACCTCGCCTGCATCTGGATGGTGTCCATCGGCACGATCCTCTCGACGTTCTTCATCCTGGCCGCCAACTCGTGGATGCAGCATCCTGTCGGCTACCGGATCAACGAGAAGCGCGGCCGCGCGGAGCTGACGGACTTCTGGCACGTCCTCACGCAGAGCACCGCGCTCGCCCAGTTCTTCCACACGATCACGGCGGCGTTCCTCGTGGGCGGCGCATTCATGGTCGGCATCGCCGCCTTCCACCTGGCGCGCAAGAGGCACATCCGGGTGATGCGGACCTCCCTGCGGCTCGGACTGGTCACCGTGGTGGTCGCGGGCATGCTCACCGCCGTCAGCGGTGACGTGCTCGGCAAGGTGATGTTCAAGCAGCAGCCCATGAAGATGGCCGCGGCCGAGGCGCTGTGGGAGGGCGAGAGCGGAGCGCCCTTCTCGCTCTTCGCGGTGGGTGACGTCGCCGAGGGGCACAACACCGTCGAGGTATCGATCCCCGGAATACTGTCCTTCCTGGCGGATGACACCTTCACCTCGTACATCCCCGGCATCAACGACATCAACAAGGCGGAGCAGGAGAAGTACGGACCGGGCGACTACCGGCCCAACATCCCGGTCGCGTTCTGGAGCTTCCGCTGGATGATCGGCTTCGGTATGGCGTCGTTCGGGCTCGGTCTGCTCGGGCTGTGGCTGACGCGCCGGAAGTTCCTGCTGCCGCCGTCGCTGCGCACCGGTGAGGACGAGGTGCCGAATCTGGTCCTCTTCAGGAACACGGTGCTCAGCCCGAAGTTCGCCAGGCTCTACTGGATCACCGCCCTGTGGACCATGCTCTTCCCGCTGATCGCCAACTCCTGGGGCTGGATCTTCACCGAGATGGGGCGGCAGCCCTGGGTGGTCTACGGGGTCTTCCAGACCCGTGACGCGGTCTCCCCCGGGGTGTCGCAGGGCGAGATCCTCACCTCCATGATCGGCTTCACGGCGCTCTACGCGGTGCTCGCGGTCATCGAGGTCAAGCTCCTCCTGAAGTACGTCAAGGCCGGACCGCCCGAGCTCACCGAGGCCGACCTCGACCCGCCCACCCGGATCGGCGGCCACGACCAGGACGCCGACCGGCCCATGGCCTTCTCCTACTGAGATCAAGCGGAGCTGAGAGATGGAACTCCACGACGTCTGGTTCGTGCTCATCGCCGTTCTGTGGACCGGCTACTTCTTCCTCGAGGGATTCGACTTCGGAATCGGGGTCCTCACCAAGCTGCTCGCACGGGACCGCAAGGAACGACGGGTTCTGATCAACACGATCGGGCCGGTCTGGGACGGGAACGAGGTCTGGCTGCTCAGTGCCGGCGGCGCGACCTTCGCGGCCTTCCCGGAGTGGTACGCCACGCTGTTCTCCGGCTTCTATCTGCCGCTGCTGATCATCCTTGTCTGCCTGATCGTGCGCGGGGTGGCCTTCGAGTACCGGGCGAAGCGGCCCGAGGAGCGCTGGCAGACCAACTGGGAGCACGCGATCTTCTGGACCTCGCTGATCCCCGCCGTCCTCTGGGGAGTGGCCTTCGGGAACATCGTCCGCGGAGTGAAGATCGACGCCGACATGGAGTACGTCGGCACCCTCTGGGACCTGCTCAACCCGTACGCGATCCTGGGCGGACTGGTCACGCTGTTCCTCTTCACCTTCCACGGGGCGGTCTTCGCCGCGCTCAAGACGGTCGGCGACATCAGGGACCGGGCGCGTCGGCTGGCCTTCAGGCTGGGCCCGGCCGCCGCGGTGCTCGCGCTGGTCTTCCTCGTCTGGACGCAGGCGGACAACGGCAACGGGCGGAGCCTGGTGGCGATGATCGTCGCCGTGGCGTCGCTGGTCCTGGCCATCGGTGCCATCACGGCAGGGCGCGAGGGCTGGTCCTTCGCGTTCTCCGGTGTGACCATCGCGGCGGCGGTCGCGATGCTCTTCCTGACGCTCTTCCCGAACGTCATGCCGTCCTCGCTGAACGACGCCTGGAACCTGACGGTCTCCAACGCCTCGTCCAGCCCGTACACCCTCACGATCATGACCTGGTGCGCCGGCATCGCGACTCCGGTGGTGCTGCTCTACCAGGGCTGGACGTACTGGGTGTTCCGCAAGCGCATCGGCACGCACCACATCGCCGACGCCCACTGAGTGAACCCGTTGCGCGGTCACCGCGAGACGTGGCGACCGCTGACGGGACGTACTGAACCCACCCCGTGTACTGAACTGGCTGAGCGAGCGGCATGAGCTCACTGGGGAGCTGTTTCACGTGAAACCGATCGATCCGCGTCTGCTCCGATACGCCGGCGCCACCCGGTTCTTCCTGGCTGCCGTGGTGGCGCTTGGCCTGGTCGGAGCGGTCCTGGTCATCGCTCAGGCCATGCTCCTCGCCGAAGTGGTGGTGGGCGGGTTCCAGGACGGCCTGACGGCTGCCGGACTCCGCACACCGCTCCTTCTGCTGGCGGCCGTCGCCCTGGGCAGGGCGTTGGTGGCCTGGCTGACCGAACTGGCCGCCCACAGGGCGAGTTCCGCGGTCAAGTCCGAACTGCGTGGCCGACTCATGGAGCGGGCCACGGGCCTGGGGCCGGACTGGCTGAGCGGGCAGCGCACCGGGTCGCTGATCGCTCTGGCGACCCGAGGCGTCGACGCCCTCGACGACTACTTCTCGCGCTACCTCCCCCAGCTCGGGCTCGCGGTCGTCGTGCCCGTGGCGGTCCTGGCCAGGATCGTCACCGAGGACTGGGTCTCCGCGGCGATCATCGTGGTGACACTGCCCCTGATCCCGCTCTTCATGATCCTGATCGGCTGGGCCACCCAGTCCCGGATGGACCGGCAGTGGAGGCTGCTGTCACGCCTCTCCGGCCACTTCCTCGACGTGGTCGCCGGACTGCCGACACTCAAGGTGTTCGGGCGGGCCAAGGCCCAGGCCGAGTCGATCCGCACCATCACCTCGCAGTACCGCCGGGCCACGCTCGGGACGCTCCGGATCGCCTTCCTGTCGTCCTTCGCGCTGGAGCTGCTGGCGACTCTCTCCGTGGCTCTGGTCGCGGTGACGATCGGGATGCGTCTCGTCCACGGAGAGCTCGACCTCTACACGGGGCTGGTGGTTCTCATCCTGGCGCCGGAGGCCTATCTGCCGATCCGCCAGGTCGGCGCCCAGTACCACGCGGCGGCGGAGGGGCTCTCGGCCGCGGAGGAGATCTTCGCCGTATTGGAGACCGAGCCCGCGGCCGTGGGATCCCAGGGCGTGCCGCAGTCGCTGAGGCTGGAGCTGGAGGGAGTGACGGTCCGGCACCACGGGCGGACGGAACCCTCGTTGGAAGCAGCCTCCCTGGTGGTCGAGCCGGGGGAGACCGTCGCACTGGTGGGCCCCAGCGGGGCCGGCAAGTCCACGCTCCTCCATGTGGTGCTCGGCTTCACGGCACCCGACGAGGGCCGGGTACGGGTCGGCGGGACCGAACTGTCCGCCGTCTCCCCCAAGCGCTGGCGCGAGCAGATCGCCTGGGTGCCCCAGCGCCCCCACCTCTTCGCCGGGACGATCGCGGAGAACGTACGGCTCGCTCGCCCGGACGCGGACGACGCGGCGGTCGCGGCCGCACTGCGGGAGGCCGGGGCCCACGACTTCGTGGAGGCTCTCCCGGAGGGAGCCGGGACGCTGCTGGGTGAGGACGGTGCCGGGCTCTCCGCGGGGCAGCGGCAGCGGCTCGCGCTGGCGCGGGCCTTTCTTGCCGACCGGCCCCTGCTGCTCCTCGACGAACCGACGGCGAGTCTGGACGGCGAGACGGAGGCGGTCATCGTCGACGCGGTGCGGAGGCTGGCCGCGGGCCGTACCGTGCTGCTCGTCGTGCACCGGCCGGCGCTGCTCTCGGTCGCGGACCGGGTGGTGGCGCTGGAACCGGGGGCGCGGCCCGGCCGGGTGGGACCGGGCCCCGTGGTTCCGGGTCCTCCTGCCGCTCGGGCTGCCCGGGACGATGCCGGCCACCTGGAAGGCCACCTGGAACCGGGGGAGCCTTCCCGCGGGGACGCCGCCGGGCTCCGCGGGGACACCGCCGGGCTGCTCAAGGACACCGTGCCCGGGCCAGGCGGCCGCGTACTGGCCAGGGTCAGGGAGGCGGCCGGTTCCCAGCACGGGAAGCTGGGTCTCGCTCTGCTGCTGGGCAGTCTTGCCGTGGGGTCGTCCGTCGGTCTCATGGCCGTCTCCGGATGGCTGATCTCCCGCGCCTCCGAGCAGCCTCCGGTGCTGTACCTGATGGTCGCCGTCACTGCGACGCGGGCCTTCGGCATGGGCAGGGCCGTCTTCCGCTACGCCGAGCGGCTGGTGTCGCACGATGCGGTGCTCCGGATGCTCGCCGAACTCAGGGTGGCCGTGTACCGGGGTCTGGAGCGCGTCGCGCCCGCAGGTCTCCGGGCGGCGCGGCGCGGAGACCTGCTGTCCCGGCTGGTCTCCGACGTGGACACGCTGCAGGACTACTGGCTGCGCTGGATGCTGCCCGTGGGAACCGCGGTCGCTGTCGGGGCGGGGTCCGTCGCCTTCACCGGCTGGATGCTGCCGGAGGCCGGTGCCGTCCTGGCCGTCGGCCTGCTGCTCGCGGGAGTGGGCGTGCCATGGCTGAGCGGAGCCTGCGCCCGGCACGCCGAGCGCCGACTGGCTCCGGCCCGGGCCGCACTGGCGGTCCGTGTCGCCGATCTCCTCGGCGGGACGGCCGAGCTCACCGTCGCGGGTGCCCTGGCCGACCGTAAGGACCAGGTCCGCGCGGCGGACACGGTTCTCACGAGGATCGCCTCGCGCACGGCGGGCGCGACCGCGCTGGGGGGCGGACTCTCCGCCCTGATCTGCGGACTCACGGTCGTGGGCGCGGCGCTCGTCGCGCTGCCGGCGGTGTTCGGCGGACGGCTGGAGGGCGTGGAGCTCGCCGTCGTCGTCCTCACCCCGCTCGCCGCCTTCGAGGCCGTCACGGGACTCCCGCTCGCGGTGCAGTACCGCCAGCGGGTCAAGCGCAGCGCGGCGCGTGTCTTCGAGGTGTTGGACGCTCCCGTGCCGGTCGCCGAACCGGACCGGCCGGCCGAGGCGCCCGACTCCCCCTTCCCGCTCGAGGTGCGGGGGCTCTCCGCCAGGTACGAGGGCGCGGAACGCGACGCCCTGCACTCCGTCGACCTGACGCTCCACGCCGGCAGGCGCGTCGCGGTCGTGGGCACGTCCGGTTCGGGTAAGACGACGCTCGCCCAGGTCCTTCTCCGCTTCCTGGACGCCCGGGAGGGGACGTACCGCCTCGGTGGGGCCGAAGCCTCCGCGCTGGACGGTGACACGGTCCGGACCCTCGTCGGACTGTGCGCTCAGGACGCTCATGTCTTCGACAGCTCCGTCCGCGAGAATCTGCGGCTCGCCCGCACCGACGCGACGGAGGGAGAGCTCACCGGTGCCCTCGCCGCGGCCCGGCTGCTGGACTGGGCGGAGTCCCTGCCCGACGGCCTCGACACGATGGTCGGCGAACACGGCGCCCGGCTCTCCGGCGGCCAGCGCCAACGGCTGGCCCTGGCCCGTGCGCTCCTCGCCGACTTCCCCGTACTCGTGCTCGACGAGCCCGCGGAACACCTCGACCTGGCGACCGCGGACGCGCTGACCGCCGATCTGCTGGCCGCGACCGAGGGGCGCACGACCGTGCTGATCACCCATCGGCTGGCTGGGCTCGACGCGGTGGACGAGGTCCTTGTGCTGGACGGGGGCCATGTGGTGCAGCAGGGGCCGTACGCCGCCCTGGCGGGGCAGGACGGTCCGCTGCGCCGGATGCTCGAACGTGAGCAGGAGCCGGCGCGGGCAGCCCCGGAGCAGGGTCGGCCGAGGGGAGCGGAGCCCGTACGGGCCTGAGGTCGGGCGGCCCCGGCACCGCCCGACTTTCCGGACCATTGCGTCCTTACTAGGCTCGGGTCATGCCGGAGCCGGATCCCAAGGACTCGCCCGGAGCCGCGCCGCGGGCCACCGGAGGCCTGCGAGGGCTCTCCGCCGAGCTGACCGCGCGCGTTCCGCAGCTGCTGGAAGCGACGAGGTCCGTCGGGACGGGCCTCGAGCTCCACTCCACCCTCGAGCGCATCTGTGAGACCGCGGCCGAACTCGCCCACGCGCGCTACGCGGCCATCGGCGTCGTCGAACGCCCCGGTGACAGCCTCTGCGACTTCATCACGCACGGGGTGCCCGACGAGGTCCGACGGGCGATCGGCCGGCCGCCCGACGGCCGCACCGGTCTCCTGGGCGCCCTGATCCAGGAGGGCGTGCCCATCCGGCTGGAGGAGCTGGAGGCCGACCCGCGCTTCGCCGGGTTCCCCTCCGCCCACCCGAGGATGCGGACCTTCCTCGGGGTTCCGATCCGGGTCCAGGGAAAGATCTTCGGCAACCTGTACGTGACGGAGAAGCACGGCGGTGGCGCCTTCGGGAACGACGAGCTCCACATGCTGCGCGTGCTGGCGACGGAGGCCGGGATCGCCATCGGCCTCGCCCGGACGTACGAGGACGCCCGGCAGCGCGGGCAGTGGATCGACGGCTCGGTGGCCGTCACCACCGCCCTGCTCTCGGGCGGGGACGCGGACGAGGCGCTCACGGTCGTCGCCGAACAGGCACGCCGGCTCGCCGACGCGGCGGCCGGAATCGTGCTGCTGCCGGCCGCCGCAGGAGGGCTGGAGATCGTCGCCGTCGCCGGGGACAGGCCCTCCGCGTCCCTCGGCGTGATCATCCCGCCGCAGAGCCCGGTGGTGGCGGCCCTCCTGAGGGGCGAGGAGGTGTTCCTGGACGACTCGGCGACGGACCCGCGGATGGTCACGAGACTGGCCGACCAGTTCGGGCCGCACATGCTGCTCCCCCTGCGCAGCGGAGGACGCGTGCTGGGGGCGCTCTCCATCCCGCGGGTCCGGGGAGGGCGGCCCTTCAGCGAGACGGAACGGACGTTGGCCTCGCACTTCGCCGCTCAGGCCGCCCTGGCCCTGAAGCTGGCCGAGACGCAGCGGGACCGGGAGAGACTGGTCGTCTACGAGGACCGTGACCGGATCGCCAGGGATCTGCACGACCTCGTCATCCAGCGTCTGTTCGCCACCGGGATCATGCTGGAGGGTGCCCAGCGGTGCTCTCCGGTCCCCGCGGTGCAGGCCGGGATCGGGCGGGCCGTCGACGAACTGGACGTCACCATCCAGGAGATCCGGACCGTCATCTTCGCGCTGCAGCAGGAACCGGCCGAGGCGCCTTCGGGGCTGCGGACCCGGGTGCTGCGGGAGATCAACATGGCGGCGGTGCCCCTGGGTTTCGCGCCCTCGCACCGATTTCTGGGTCCCGTCGACTCGTTGGTGGGCGAGCTCGCGGGGAAGAACCTCATCGCCGCTCTGCGCGAGACCCTGTCCAACACGTTCCGTCACGCGCGTGCCTCGCGCGTCGAGGTCGTGGTGGACGCGGCCTCCGTGCTGCCCGACGGGCGGGACGCGGTACGGCTGACGGTGGTGGACGACGGGGTGGGCATCCCGGAGGGCGGGCGGCGCAGCGGCCTGCGGAACCTAGCCAGGCGTGCGGAGTCGCTGGGCGGCGCGAGCTGGTTCGGGCCCGGGCCCGGAACGGACGGCGGTGGTACGACGGTGACCTGGCAGGTCCCGCTGTGACTCCGCGCGGACGGTGCGGACTGTCAGGACCGCCCCGGACTGTCCGGACCGCCCCGGACTGCCGGGTCCGGGACCGCGCGGACTGCCGGGACCCGGTTCGGACCGGGGCGGCCGGGACCGCCCGGGCCGCGCGGCGCCGTGCGGCTCCGGAGCCGGTCTCAGCGTGCGGCGAGGATCCGCTCGATGACGACCGCGACGCCGTCCTCGTCGTTCGTGAGCGTCACACCCGATGCGGCGGCCACCGCGGCGGGATGGGCGTTGCCCATGGCGAACGAGGCGCCGGCCCAGCTCAGCATCTCCACGTCGTTGGGCATGTCCCCGAACGCGACCACCTCGGCCGGTGCGATCCCACGCTCGGCGCAGCAGGCGGCGAGAGTACCTGCCTTGGAGACTCCGAGAGCGCTGATCTCCAGGAGGGCGGTGGGGCTGGACCGGGTGAACGACGCACGGTCGCCCGCGACGTCGCGGGCCAGCGTGAGGAAGGCGTCCGGGGCCAGCTCGGTGTGGTGGGCCAGGACCTTCAGGACCGGGGTGCCGGCGCCGGGGGCCTCCTCGTGGAGCAGCTTCTCCGCCAGGGCGACCGTGGCACCCGGATCCATGTGGAACGGCGGGTAGGCGGGCTCGTAGTGGATCCCGGTGGTCAGTTCGACGGCGAACGACACACCGGGCGCGGCCTCACGCAGGACGGCGACCATGTCCAGGGCGATCGCACGGTCCAGCGGATAGACCTTGAGCAGGCGGCCCTCGTGGAGATCGGCGACCGCGGCCCCGTTCCCGCAGATGGCCATGCCGTGGCCCTGGACATGAGGGCTCACGACGTCCATCCAGCGCGCGGGCCTTCCGGTCACGAAGAAGACCTCGATCCCGGCCTCTTCGGCGGCTGCCAGAGCGGCGGTCGTACGGTCCGACAGGGTCTTGTCGTCGCGCAGGAGGGTGCCGTCCAGATCGGTGGCGATCAGCCGGGTCACGGCAGGCAGAGGCGAGTCGGTAGCTGAGGTCACCGGGCCATTCTCCCGTACGGAGTCGCACGGGCGTGCAGAGGGGCGCACATCTGAGAGGGTGAGCCCGTGAGCTGCAGAACCTGACTCCGGCATATGCCAAATGCTCTCCGGCCCCCAGCCCGGCCCTTCCCCGCCGCCCGGTCGCGTCCCTCGTCGGCCCGCGCCCCTCCGCCTGACCGGGGGTATCCCCGGTGGGCCTCAGGGGCCCGGCCCCCACCGGAGGCCGAGGCTCGCGGTCAGCCGAGCTGGGCCAGGGCCTCGGTGGCGATCTGCTCGAAGACCTCGGTGTCCAGGGCGAAGACCGAGTCCGGCACCGGCCAGTGGACGACGATCTCGGTGAAGCCAAGGTCGAAGTGTGTCCCTGCGAAGTCCACGAACGCGTCCAGCGACTGCAGCGGACGGCCCGGTGTGAAGCCGGTGAGCAGGATCTTGTCCAGCTCCGTCACGTCCCGTCCCGTCGCCTCGCAGGCCGCACCGAGCCGGGTGATCTGGCCGCGGACGGCTTCCACGGACTGCTCGGGGGTACCGGCCTCGAACAGCTTCGGATCACCCGTGGTCACCCAGGCCTGACCGTACCGGGCGGCGAGGTTCAGTCCGCGCGGCCCGGTGGCGGCGACCGCGAAGGGCAACCGGGGGCGCTGGACGCAGCCGGGGATGTTCCGTGCCTCGTTCGCGGAGTAGAGCTTGCCCTCCTGCGTCACGGAGGGCTCCCGGAGCAGCCGGTCGAGCAGCGGCACGAACTCGTCGAAGTGGTCCGCACGGGCGCGCGGTGTCCACGGCTCCTCACCGCTCCCGCGCAGCGTGGTGGCGTCGAAGCCGCTGCCGCCGGCGCCGATCCCGAGTGTGATCCGTCCGTCCGAGACGTCGTCCAGCGTGATGAGTTCCTTGGCGAGGGTCACCGGATGCCGGAAGTTGGGCGAGGTGACGAGGGTACCCAATCGCATACTGTGCGTAACAGTCGCCGCCGCGGTCAGGGTGGGAACCGCCCCGAACCACGGCTCGTCCCGGAAGCTGCGCCAGGACAGGTGGTCATAGGTGTAGGCGGCGTGGAACCCAAGGTCTTCCGCACGTCGCCAGATCTGTTGTCCCTTGCTCCAGCGGTGGATGGGAAGGATTACGGTGCTCAGTCGCATGACTGCGACCCTATGTTCTTGTGACCGCGAGCGACCAGGGAGAGCAGATGTCACCGGCTGCGGCCGCGTCGGTATGCGTCGCGTCCGTGCACTCCGGAGCGGTGCCACGGCCCTTCAGCTCTCGCGGTAGCGCGCGAAGACGCGGGCGCGCTCCTCTTCCCAGGTCCAGTCCGCCGCCCTCCGGTGAAACGGGGCTCCGCTCGCCAACTCGAAGAACTGGCCCGCCGGCCTGGAGGTCGCCTTCAGGATCACGATGGAAGAGAGCATCGGCTCGATCCCTTCGCTGTCACGGCGACAGGCGTCACTGAGCAGGTGGCTGATGATCGGGCCGCGGTAGTGGACGTGGTGGCCCTTCGCCTTCAGTCTTTCGCTCAGGGACTTGTACCAGCCATCGGTACGACCTTCCCGCGCCCAGCACCGAAGGATTTCCATCGTCTCGTCCAGCGCTGCCTCGTATTCGGCGTCGCCCTGTCGCATTCGGACCTCCCCATCCGCGGTGGCTGCCCACCGTATGCCGGTATCCGTTATCGGCCAATGCCGTGCTCACCACCGCCGATGTCACGTCCCGGTCTGCCTCCAGACCGAGGTGAGCGCGGCGACCGGGTCGGCATCGGGCGACGCTGCGGGCCACCATTGGCCGTCATCGTCCCGGAGACAGGGGTACCAGCGGGCGTCGGGGCCCAGGCGGAGCTGAATGCCGTGGTCGGTGAGGGTGAGGCGGTTGCGCCAGGCACGGAGAGGGGCGGGGCCGGGGGCCATCTCGACGAGGGCCGCGGTCAGGGCGGTGCGGGCGGCCGTCATCACCACCGGATCAGGGGTGTGCGGCTGTTCGGCGACGATCAGTCCGGTGGGGCCGCCGTGGCGCCAGGCGCGGGTGAGGCGGGCGAACGCGATCGGTCTGGTGCCGGTGTTCTGGACCAGGCGGTGGAACCATTCGGGTCCGGGGCCGCTGGCGGCGATCCGCACCGCGTCCTGGTGCTGGGTCAGGTGCAGGCCGGCGGTGTCGCCCGCGAGAAGCCGCGCTGCGCGTGCGGCGGTGTCGGTCATGAGGCGTTCCAGATCCGTGGTGGACAGCCCGGTGCCGGAAGGCGGAGTGACGGGGAGCGCGGCGGCGTGGGCGGCCGGGGCGAGGAGTTCGGGAAGCCGTGGGGTGTGTTCGGCCCAGCGGGTGTAAGCGGCCCTGGCCGGGATGCCCGTCGGGGCCGATGGGGCGGCAGCCTCCTGCTTTGCCGTACGGCGTGCGCGCAGCTCGGCGAGGACCTCTTCCCGCCTGCGGCCGCGCAGCGTGAAGAGCACGAACGGGTCGGCGTCGATGGTGGCGGCGATGGCGTAGCAGAGCGCGGCGGCGTGCTTGCAGGGGTACCCCCAGTCGGGGCAGGAACACTCGGGGTCGAGTTCGGTGGGCTGCGGGAGGAGGGGGACGCCCGCTTGGCGGGCGTCGTCGACGAGTTCGGCGGGCATCTCGTCGTCGAGGAGCGCGGCGAGATGGCCGGCGCGGGCCGCGATGGTGTCGAGCAGGGTGTCCCACTGGGTGTCGGTGAGGACGGGCAGGTGGACGGAGGAGCGGTACGGGCGCGGCTGGCTGCCCCGGACGGCGGCCTTGACCTGGCCCGGGGCGACGGTGGTCGGGCCGACCATGCCCTTGCGGGTGTAGGTGCGGCCGCGTGACAGGCGCCCGGTGTCCAGGCTGGAGTCCTCCAGGGCGGTGACCCATGCCTGGCCCCACCAGGTGGCGGCGAAAGCGCGCTTGCCGCGGGCGGGCGCACGGCGCGGGCCGGGGACCGAGGGGCTCATGACTGCTTCCCCAGGGCGACGAGTTCGGCAAGGTCGGCGTCGGACAGTTCGGTCAGGGCGGCCTCGCCGGAGCCGACGACGGCGTCGGCGAGCGCGCGCTTGGAATCGAGCAGTTTCGCCACCTTGTCCTCCACGGTTCCCTCCGCGATGAGCTTGTGGACCTGGACGGGCTGGTCCTGGCCGATGCGGTAGGCGCGGTCGGTGGCCTGGTCCTCTACAGCCGGGTTCCACCAGCGGTCGTAGTGCACGACATGGGTGGCGCGGGTGAGGTTGAGTCCGGTGCCCGCCGCCTTCAGCGACAGGAGGAACACCGGAACCTCACCGCGCTGGAAGCGTTCCACCATCTCCTCGCGCCGGGTGACGGGGGTGCCGCCGTGCAGGAAGAGGGTGGGGGTGCCGCGCTCGGCGAGATGCCTCTCCAGCAGGGCAGCCATCTGCTTGTACTGGGTGAAGACCAGCACCGATTCGCCCTCGGCGATGATGGTGTCGACCAGTTCGTCGAGCAGATCGAGCTTGCCGGAGCGGCCGGCGAGCGACGTGGACCGGCTCAGGTTGTGCTCCTTCAAGTAATGGGCAGGGTGGTTGCAGATCTGCTTCAGCGCGGTGAGCAGTTTCAGCACCAGGCCGCGTCGGGCGATGCCCTCGGACTCCTCGATCTTCGCCATGGTCTCGCGGACCACCGCCTCGTACAGGCTGGTCTGCTCGGCCGTCAGCGAGACGACGCGGTCGGTCTCGGTCTTGGGCGGCAGTTCGGGTGCGATGCCAGGGTCGGACTTCTTGCGGCGCAGCAGGAACGGGCGGACGAGACGTGACAGGCGCTCGGCAGCCGCCGAGCCCTCGCCGTCCCCAGCCCCCGTCTCGATGGCGCGGGCGTGCCGGTCGCGGAAGGCGGACAGCGATCCGAGGAGCCCTGGGGTGGTCCAGTCGAGGAGCGCCCACAGTTCGGAAAGGTTGTTCTCCACTGGCGTACCGGTCAACGCGACGCGGGCACGGGCCGGCAGGGTGCGCAGTTCGCGGGCGGTGACGGCGTAGGGGTTCTTGACGTGCTGGGCCTCGTCGGCGGCGATCAGTGACCAGGCGGTCTCGGCGAGGACGTCACGGTCGCGCCGCAGCACCCCGTAGGTGACCAGGACGATCTCGTCGCCGGCCAGGTCCTCGAGGTGGCGGTCGCCGCCATGGTAACGGCGCACGGGGACGGTCGGCGCGAACCTGGCGGCCTCGCGCTGCCAGTTGCCGAGCAGGGAGGTGGGACAGACGACGAGGGTGGGGCCCGCGGTGGCCGGGGCGGTCTGGCGGTGAAGATGTAGGGCGAGCAGGGTGATGGTCTTGCCCAGGCCCATATCGTCGGCGAGGCAGCCACCGAGGCCGAGTTCGCACATCTCGGCCAGCCAGGCGAGTCCCCGCTTCTGGTAGTCGCGCAACGTGGCCTCGAGAGCGGCGGGCTGGGCTGCGGGAGCGCGGGACTCGGGATCACGGATCCGGGTGACAAGATCGCCGAGCGCGCCGACGGCCTCGCTGACGAACGTCTCCCCGTCCCTCTCCACCTCACCGGTCAGAGCGGCGCTCAGCGCCTCCATAGGGGTGAGCGGTTCCACCCGGCGGCGCTTCGCGCGGGCCACCAGCTTCGGGTCGGCGACAACCCATTGGTCGCGTAGCCGGATCAGAGGGCGGCGCGCCTCGGCGAGGTCGTTGATCTCGGCCTCGGTGAGAGGCTCGCCGCCGAGCGAGACCTGCCAGCGGAAGTCGAGCAGGGCGTCGGCGTCGAGCAGGCCGCCCGCGCTGGAGCCGGGAGCGGTGCGCTGCCCGATCTCCGCGGTCGCGGTGAGCGCCTTGACCAGTGCGCGCGGCCAGTGCACGACAATACCGGCCGCACGTAGCGCGTCGGTTGCTTCGCCCAGCAGGTCGAAGGCTTCGTCGTCGGTCAGCCGGAGCTGTTCGGGAGCGGCGTCCGCCAGCAGTCGCTGGAGCGGGGGCCAGACGCGGGCACCGCGGCGCAGCGCGAGCAGTGTCTCGGTTTCGGCGCGTGGGCCGAGCAGCCTCTCCACCTCACCGGGCTCGCTCCACAGCCGTGCGGCCTCCACGACGAGCGCCGGATCCGCCGCGGTGCGCAGTTGAAGGACGGCCCGGAACTGCCGTCGTCGACCCTCGGGCACGTCGACACGCAGCGAGACGCCGACCTCGGCGGTCAACGCGGCAGCTGTCTCCTCGGCCCAATCGCGAAGCGCGGGCACGGCCCGGGTATCGCGCCAGACGTACGGCACCGCTCCCACGGCGAGAGGCGCGGCCGGAGTACGGACCAGGTCGTCGGCGACCGCGTCGCAGAACTGGCGGACCAGCGCAGCCGGTTCGGCGATGCGTACCGGAGGCGGGCCGGGCTCGGGAAGGCAGTGGGCATGGGGTGGGAAGGCTGCGGCGAGGGCGTCCAGTGCCTGCCGCTGGGCAGCGGTGAAGGGGCCCGCCCGCCAGGTGTCGTAACCGGCCGTAGTGAGGGCCGGGTGGAGGCGGCCGTCGGCGAGCAGCCGCAGGGCGAAACAGGCGGCGCCCTGCCAGGCTGCGGCGGACGGGTGCGGTGGCTGAGCCCCGGTCAGAGCGGACACGGCGACCGCGACCGGCAGCGCGTAGCCGTCCACCCTGCGTCGTCTGACCGAGCGGCCATGCGGCAGCACCAGTTCCACCGAGTCGGTTTCCACTCCCGCCGGCACGTCACCGCCCCCGGCGACCGCCCCGGCGGGCGGCCACAGCAGGAGCCGCCCGAGGCGGGCAGGCTCTCCGGGCAGGAACACCGCCGCCCAGCCCCTGTCGAGAAGCTCCCGCGCCCACGCGGTCGCCTCGGGTGCGGCAAGCGGTGATGCGCTCATCACGCCCGAGCCCGTGCTCACTTCTCGTACGACGACCCGTGCCACTCGTTTCCGTCCTAGCGCCATCCGGGGGCTCCCGAAGGTGGCCTCGCCCACCACCGGACTCCACCACGCGCTGTCACCCACCGGCAAGCCCTGGCCATGCCTTCACGGGTGGGAACGGGACTCCTACCGCAGGCACCGTATGTGTCACGCGGAGGATCACCGCGGCCCGGTCCACGTCCGCCCTGGGCGCCGATTTCGTCATCAGAGCGAACAGCGTCAGGGAGGTCAGCCATGCACGGGTGAACGTGCCTCGACTGCCACGTACGCGACCGTCCGAGATGGCACTGCGCCGACCGGGCACGGTTGTCATGTCGACCTCGGCGTCGACGACATGGCACACCCGTGCGGCGGCCGTGTACGGCTCTTCGATATCCGACCGGGCAACTGTGCTCGCCGACCGAAGGGAATCCTCGTAGCTCAGGCCGTGATAGGCGAAAAAGGCTTGACTGAGGTCACGAGGGTGCCCAGACGCATACGCTGCGTCAGCGTCGCTGCCGCCGTCAGCGTCGGGATCGCGCCGCACCACGGCCCGTCGCGAAAGCTCCGCCAGGAGAGATGGTCGTAGGTGTACGCGGCGTGGAAGCCGAGGTCTTCGGCCTGCCGCCATATCTTCTGTCCTTCGGCCCATCGGTAGATGGGAAGGATCACCGTGCTCAGACGCATGACCCCGACGATACGCGGGCTTCCCGCCGTCACCGAGTGCCGACTGACGACGCGGATTCGGGAAGCCACGCCGACGTCGCGGCGGGGGTCGCTACCGTGGCGTCATGAGCACGCTGGGTACAGCCGAACTCGAGGCCCTGATCGGAGAGGCGACGGTGGACGCCTACGGCGAGGACGAGCAGCGGACCGGTCTGTTCACCATGCTTGAGGAGCATCTCGATGTGCCCTTCACCACCGCGGTCCTCGGTGCAGAGGTGATGGTGCGCGGCGTCGACCTCACGCCCGACGGCAGAGTCGTCGCCCTGTGCTCGCGTGGCCGTGTCCGGCAGTCGATCGGCATCTTGGACCTGCCGTTGCCCTCCCTCGCACCCGAAGGTGCGGAGTGGGTCGAGGCGTACCGCCACTGGGTCGGTTGAGGACGGGCACCCCTCACTTCACGCGGAACTGGCTTGCACGAAAGGGCTGAACGTGGCTGACGTCGTACAGGGCGCGGATGGACCATCACTGGCCGGGCTCATGGAGCGCAGCGCCGAGTTGAAAGGGGAACTGGTCACTTTCGCTCAGAGCGCTCGCTTCGACCGGTGGCTGACGCCCCTCCTGCTGGAGGCCGAGGGGCCCGCCCGGCAGCTGGACGAGGGTGACGCGATCCGGATCACCGACCACTTCATCCTGCGGTACCGGCTGCCGGACGGTTCGACCGTGGTGGACCGGTTCGTCGCCGGCCGGAAGGACTTGTCCGCGGCCGACCGGGAGATGCTGATCGGCTGGCGTGACCCGGTCGAGGGCATCTTCGAGATCCGGCGCAAGGACGGGGATGCCGTCGTCCTACTGAACCTGGTCGACGACCTGGAGTACCGCACGTACGCGAACGTCGGGCGATCGGCGTTCCGCAGAGTGTCCAAGGGGGGATTCCTCCACGCCTGCCTGGTGCCCCTCCACTCGGCCGACGGGGCATGGCTGGTGTCCGGGGCGATGTCCTACTACCCCAGGTCCGGTGCCACCGACATCGCACAGGCAGCGCTCGAGCTGGCCACCGACCGACCCGAACTGGTCTTCCGCAACCCCCGGAAGATCGAGCAGGGATGGCAGCGGATGCGGGAGGACCGGGCCGCGTTCGTCGAGTTCTGCGGCGGCGACGAACTGGTCCTTCCGCCTGCCGAAGCCGAGGACCTCCTCAACGCCTACTACCGCCACCGCCAGGAGGCAGCCGTCGGCGCACAGCCCGGTCGCGCCCGGCGCAGGCGACTTCCCGGCCTGGACCTGCCCTTCTTCGAGCTGTCGTCAGGACTGGCGGACTCGGACACCGTCGGTGTCATCTACGACCAGGTCGACGGGCTCAACTTCTACGCCGACTACGGGATGCTGCGGGACCTCTTCGCGAACCCCGCCCGCACGGGCCGCAGGCGGTACCAGGATCTGCTGCGGACGTACCTGCACGAAGAGTCGATCGCGCCATTGCCGATCCGTCGTCTGGCCGCAGCCCACCCGGAGACGGCTGACGAGGTGTTCCGGAAGCTGCTGCGGAAACCCGGATTCGTCTGGAGCGAGCACGGTGAGGCGCTGCTGCGCCGACGCAAGCCCTGGTACTACGAGAGCGAGCCCCGTCCGGGCGTCTCGGTCATCGGCGACCGCCTCAGCAGGCTCGCCGCCGGCCGCCGGTAGGCACACGGAGCGCTGACCGGGGGACGCTGTCGCGGACGGGTGGCGGTGGTCGTCTGGGCACCGCTGCGGAAGGCCGGCCCGGCCGGTCCTGGCCGTCCAGCCGTCCGACGGTCCGGGCAGGCGGGACTCCGCGCGTGTGGGGCCCGAGGGCGGGGCGCGGCGCTTCGACGCGCGTCTCACTCACGCAGGTGCAGGAAGGCCGGCGGAACGGCGTCGGTGAGCCACACCCCGTTGGCGCTGACGTGGAAGAGGTGCCCCTCCCGGTGCATGGCCCCCGAGTCCACGGCGAGGACGACCGGCGCACCGCGCCGGGAGCCGACGCGGACGGCCGTCTCACGGTCCGGTGAGAGGTGGACATGGTGGCGGTTCATGGGCCGGAGCCCTTCGGCGCGGATGGCGTCGAGTGCCCGTGCCACGGTGCCGTGATAGAGGTACGCGGGCGGTTCGGCCGGGGGCAGTCCGAGGTCGACCTCGACGGAGTGGCCCTGGTTCGCCCGGATGCGGTCGCCGTCAACGGCGAAGCGCCGCTTGTCGTTGACCACGACGACGTGGTCGAGTTCGGCCCGGGTGACGGCGAAGCCGTTTCGGGCGCAGGCCTGGAGCAGCTCGTCGACCGCCACCCAGCCGTGCGGGTCGAGAGCAAGACCGATCCGGCCCGGTTCGTGCCGTAGGTGCTTCGACAGGTATCTGGACACCGTGACGGTGCGTCTTTCGTCCATCCCGTCAGAGTGCCCGCGGCACGTCCTGCGACGCACCTCGATTTCACCCGGCCTTCGCGGCGATTGATGTCCCCACCAGGTTTGATCCACAGCCAACTCGGGTTATCCACAGGGCTTTTGACAAATCTGTGGACAAGTAAGGTGCCGTCAGCGGCAATTGAGCAACTTGCCGTCACCTGGCGGGATATGTTCGGATCAACTCGCAGTTTTCTTTTCAACTCACCTTGCCTTCGGCTGACATCGACAAGTCGTTCCGCGCACAAGCGAGTTCCCGGGGAAGGGCGGCGCATGGCTCAACCCGGCCTGCGAACACCGTGTTTGCGACACCCTTCCTCTCAACTCCACCCACGGATCACAGAGGTGGCTTCAGTCGGGCGACTCCACGCAGCAGGCGAGGGCTGATCCGCTGGAGCAGGCGTGCGCCACGGGCCTCAGGTGTCACCGGCACCACGGCCCGGTTGTGCACCACGGCCTCGAGGATCGCGTGAGCCACCTTTTCCGCGGGGTAGTTGCGCCGTGCGTACAGCTGGGCGGTCCGCTTGCGCAGGCGTTCCTCCTCTGCCTCGTCGACGCCGGAGAAGTGCGCGGTTCCGGTGATGGCGGTGTTGACGAACCCCGGACAGATCGCGCTGACCCCGATCGACCGCTCGGCCAGTTCCGCGCGCAGACATTCGCTGAGCATCAGTACCGCCGCCTTGGAGGTGCTGTAGGCGGGGAGCGCGCGCGACGGCTGATAGGCCGCTGCCGAGGCGACGTTGACGATGTGGCCGCCCTGCCCTCGATCGGCCATCTGCCTGCCGAAGACCCGGCAGCCGTGGATGACCCCCCACAGATTCACGTCCAGGACGTTCCGCCAGTCCTCGCTCGTGGTCTCGAGGAAGGGCCCCGACAGGCCGATGCCGGCGTTGTTCACCAGGACGTCCACGACGCCGTATTCGGCGGCGACCCTCTCCGCGAGCTTCTCCATCGCCTGCTCGTCCGCGACGTCCACCGTCTCCGCCCACGCCGACGGCGCGCCGACCAGCCGCGCGGTCTCGGCCGTCCTGGCGGCGCCCTCCGCATCGCGGTCCACGGCGACCACGCGTGCGCCGGCCTTCGCGAACGACAGCGCGGTGGCCCGACCGATCCCCGAGGCGGCGCCCGTCACCAGGACCAACCGGCCCCCGAAACGCGCGGCATGGGATCCCGCCGCCGTGGCCGGTGCGTCGGTCCCGACGGAGTCGTCCTGACCACCGCTCTCCACCCCGGTGGCGAACTCACCGATCCAGGCGGCCAACCGGTCCGGCCGGGTCCGCGGGACCCAGTGCTTCGCGGGCAGAGTGCGGCGCACCAACCGGGGTACCCACGCGTCCAGTTCGTCGTAGAGCGACGGCGAGAGGAAGGCATCGCCGGTCGGTGTGATCAGCTGGACCGGGACATGCGCGTACGCGTCCGGGCGGGGTCGGCGCAGACGCGACCGGATGTTGTCGCGGTAGAGCCAGGCCCCGTGCGCCGCGTCCTGGGGGAGCGAGGCCGTCGGATACCCGTCCGCCGGCACCTTCTCCATGCGCTGCAGAATCCGCGGCCACTGCCTGCCGAGCACCCCGCGCCAGGCCAGTTCCGGCAGAACCGGTGTGTGGAGCGCGTACACGTACCAGGATTTGGCGCCCTGGCCGAGCAACTGCCCGAGGCGGCGTGGGTTCGGCCGGGACATCCGCCCCTTGATCCAGTGCCCGAAGTGGTCGAGGGACGGGCCCGACATCGAGGTGAACGAGGCGATGCGGCCCTTGGTCCGCTCGACCGTCGCGAACTCCCAGGACTGGACCGAACCCCAGTCGTGGCCGACCACATGGACCGGCCGGTCGGGGCTCACGGCATCCACGACAGCGAGGAAGTCGTCGGTCAGCTTCTCCAGGGTGAAGCCTCCTCGCAGTGGCTCGGGGGCCGTCGACCTCCCATGGCCCCGCACGTCGTAGATCACCACATGCCACCGCTCGGCCAGCCGGACAGCGACCTCGGACCAGACCTCCTTGCTGTCCGGATAGCCGTGCACGAGCACGATCGTCGGCCGTGCCGGATCGCCCGACTCGGCGACACACAGCTCGATTCCGCCCGTACGCACCCAGCGCTCGCGCACGCCTCGCAGATCCACGCAGCCTCCTCGTCCGGTGCCGACGTCGCGGTACGCGTCCGTAACATGACACCGATGAAATGTGGCAACCGACGGCCCGCCGCGTCAAGGGATGCCCCGAACCTGTGGACAACGCCCTGTGGACGACATGCTGCGGACAGGGCCCGCAGACCTGTGGACACCGTGCGCCGGAGCCGGGGCTGCCGAAGGGCAGCAGGCCGGTCCGGGGCGGGACCCAGGCGTACCCGTCCGTCGTGCCCCGGGTGCCGAGGCCGGACCGGTGCGCGACGTCCTTCCCCATGGGGTTCCCCCTACGGGTCCGTACGCCTGGAGTCTGACGCGGATACAACCGTCAGGGCTGACGACTCCCGGGGGGCCCGCCACTACCTTCGAAGACGTGACTGTGATCGCAACCGAAAGCCTGAGCAAGCGGTTCCCGAGGGTGACCGCGCTTGACCGGCTCTCCTTGGACATCGGACCGGGCGTCACCGGCCTGGTGGGTTCCAACGGGGCCGGCAAGTCCACACTGATCAAGATCCTTCTGGGTCTGTCCCCCGCCACCGAAGGCCGGGCCGCGGTGCTCGGGCTCGACGTGGCGACGGAGGGGGCCGCCATCCGGGAGCGGGTCGGGTACATGCCCGAGCACGACTGCCTGCCTCCGGACGTCTCGGCCACCGAGTTCGTCGTCCACATGGCACGGATGTCCGGGCTGCCGCCCACCGCGGCGCGTGAGCGCACCGCGGACACCCTGCGCCACGTCGGTCTGTACGAGGAGCGCTACCGGCCCATCGGCGGCTACTCGACCGGCATGAAACAGCGGGTGAAGCTGGCCCAGGCCCTGGTCCACGACCCGGAGCTGGTCCTTCTCGACGAGCCGACCAACGGCCTGGACCCGGTCGGCCGTGACGAGATGCTCGGCCTGATCCGCCGTGTCCACACCGACTTCGGCATCTCGGTGCTGGTCACCTCGCACCTCCTCGGAGAGCTCGAGCGCACCTGCGACCACGTGGTCGTCATCGACGGCGGTGCGCTGCTGCGCTCCAGCTCCACCAGTGACTTCACCCGGACCACCACGACGCTGGCCGTCGAGGTCACCGACAGCGACACCCACCCCGACGGCACGGACACGCTGCGCCGGGCCCTCACCGCCGCCGGGATCAAGCTCGTCGGAGCCGACGGTCTGGACGCCGAAGGCCTTCCGGGCGCCGGCCACATCCTCCTGGTGGAGGCGACGGGCGAGGAGACGTACGACGTGGTCCGTGACAGCGTCGCCCAGCTCGGCCTGGGGCTCATCCGGATGGAACAGCGGCGCCACCACATCGCCGAGGTCTTCCGGACCGCAGCGGCTCCCCGGACGGCCGTGGCCGTGCCGGCGGATGCCGGACAGCAGAAGGGGAACGGCCACGATGAGCACTGAGACCGGAACCGTGACCGGGAGCGACACCTCCCGGATCCACAACATCGGATACCGCTCCTACGACGGGACCCGCCTGGGCCGGGCCTACGCGCGGCGTTCGCTGTACTCGCAGTCGCTGCGCGGTTCCTTCGGACTGGGCAGGTCCGCCAAGTCCAAGGTGCTGCCGATGCTGCTCTGCGGCGTGATGTGCCTGGTGGCGCTGATCCTGGTCGCGGTCGCCATCGCCACGCCCAACATGACGAGACTCCCCATCAAGTACACGGACTTCGCGATCTACCTGCAGGCGGTGATCGGACTGTTCATCGCGTCCCAGGCGCCGCAGTCCGTGTCCAGGGACCTCCGCTTCAAGAGCGTGCCCCTCTACTTCTCGCGGCCGATCGAGCGCGTCGACTACGTGCTCGCGAAGTTCGCCGCCATGGCCTCGGCGCTGCTCATCCTCACCGGGCTGCCCCTCGTCATCCTGTACGCGGGCGCGCTGCTGGCGAAGTTCGACTTCGTCGACCAGAGCAAGGGCTTCGGACAGGGGATGGTCTCGGTGGCGTTGCTCTCCGTGCTGTTCGCCGGGCTGGGACTCGTGGTCGCCGCGCTGACCCCGCGCCGGGGCTTCGGAGTGGCCGCCGTGATCGCCGTGCTGACCATCACCTACGGCGCGGTCTCCACGGTCCAGGCGATCGCCTGGCAGACGGACTCGGCCGATGCCATCACCTGGCTGGGGCTGTTCTCGCCCATCACGCTGATCGACGGGGTGCAGACGGCGTTCCTCGGCGCGGCGTCCGCCTTCCCCGGCGGTGAAGGACCGGGTGCCGCCGCCGGTGCGGTGTATCTGATCGTCGTCCTCGCGCTCGTCGCCGGCTCGTACGCCGTACTGATGCGCCGCTACCGGAGGGTCGGGCTGTGACCACCATCGAGATCGACCACACGTCCCGCTGGTTCGGCAACGTGGTCGCCGTGAACGACGTCAGCATGACCGTGGGCCCCGGGGTCACCGGCCTGCTCGGCCCCAACGGAGCCGGAAAGTCCACTCTGATCAACATGATGGCCGGCTTCCTCGCGCCGTCGACCGGCAAGGTGACGCTCGACGGCACACAGATCTGGCGCAACGAGGCGGTCTACAAGGCGATCGGGATCGTGCCGGAGCGGGAGGGGATGTACGACTTCCTGACCGGCCGTGAATTCGTCGTCGCCAACTCCGAGCTCCACGGGCTCGGGGACGCGGCCGCCGCCAAGGCACTGGCCACGGTCGAGATGGAGTACGCGCAGGACCGTAAGATCTCGACGTACAGCAAGGGCATGCGCCAGCGCGTGAAGATGGCCTCCGCGCTGGTCCACGACCCGTCGGTGCTGCTCCTCGACGAGCCGTTCAACGGCATGGACCCGCGTCAGCGGATGCAGCTGATGGAGCTCCTGCGCCGGATGGGCGCGGAGGGCCGCACGGTGCTCTTCTCCTCCCACATCCTGGAGGAGGTGGAGCAGCTCGCCTCGCACATCGAGGTGATCGTGGCGGGCCGCCACGCCGCGTCCGGAGACTTCCGGAAGATCCGCCGGCTGATGACGGACCGGCCGCACCGCTATCTCGTGCGGTCCAGCGACGACCGGGCGCTCGCCGCCGCGCTCATCGCGGACCCCTCGACGGCGGGGATCGAGGTCGACGTGACGGAGGGGGCCCTGCGCATCCAGGCGGTCGACTTCGGGCGGTTCACGACGCTGCTGCCGGCGGTCGCCCGCGAACACGGCATCCGGCTGCTCACCGTCTCCCCCTCCGACGAGTCCCTCGAATCCGTCTTTTCCTACCTCGTAGCGGCCTGACCAGTGGCCGATAAGGAGCTGTGAAGCGTCATGTACGACCCCACAGTCGCCCGGCTCACCTACCGGGCCCTGCTCGGCCGGCGCCGGGCCGCCATCCTGTTCGTCCTGCCGGTGCTCCTGGTGGCCATCTCCGTGGCGGTACGGGCGTTCGCCGGGGCCGATGACGGCGTCGCCTCCGGGGTGCTGGGCGGCTTCGCCATCGCCACGATGGTCCCGCTGATCGGCGTCATCGCGGGAACGGGCGCCATCGGGCCGGAGATCGACGACGGTTCGATCGTCTATCTGCTGGCCAAGCCGGTGAAGCGGCCCACGATCATCTTCACCAAGCTGATCGTCGCCATCGCCGTGACGATGCTCTTCTCGGCGCTGCCGACGTTCGTCGCGGGGCTGATCCTCAACGGCAACGGCGGACAGATCGCCGTGGCCTACACGATCGCGGCGCTGGTCGCCTCGATCGCGTACAGCGCGCTGTTCCTGCTGCTCGGCACGGTCAGCCGGCACGCGGTGGTCTTCGGCCTGGTGTACGCGCTGGTGTGGGAGGCGCTGTTCGGCAGTCTGGTCCCGGGGGCGAGGACGCTCAGCGTGCAGCAGTGGTCCCTCTCCGTCGCGGAGAAGGTCGCCGGGGACGGCCTGGTCACCTCGGACGTCGGCCTGCCGCTCGCGACGTTCCTGCTGGTCGGTGTCACCGCCGTCGCCACGTGGTACGCGGGTCAGAAGCTGCGCGCGCTGAAGCTCGCCGGCGAGGAGTGAGCACCGCATCCCGTGCAACCCCCGTCCGATGGGCGGGGGTTGTCGTCTGTGCGGGGCGGGCGGACGTCGCGTGACTGTACGGTTGTCGGTTCGTTGTACAGGGTGCGTGGAGACAACTGGGATCTGCTGACCGTGCTCAACGTCGCCATGCTTCTTCGCGACAGCGACATCGCGCGCAGCGTCCGGACCCACCTTCTCGGCACTGAGGAGGACCTCAGGGCCTCCTACGTCTCGCTCGACCGGCGCGTCACGCGCATCGAGGGCTGCCTCGCCGACGTGGGCAGCGTGCTCCAGGAGCTCGGACCCGTGCTCGGCCGGATGTCGGGGCGGCTCGACTCACTCGACCGGAAGCTCGATGCGACGTACCAGGCCGTCGGCGCCATCAGCCTCCGCCTCACCGATGCCGCGCAGGACGTCGTCCGGCTCGATGCCCGTACGGACGACCTCGCGCACCGGCTGAGGGAGCTGGGCCGTCGCAGGAGCGGCTGACATTCCGCCGGGGACGACCTGATCAGCGGGTGGTCCCCGGACGGGTGCGTTCGGGCGCGAGAAGCACCCGCCCGAGCGCACTCGCTCGCTCAGGCGGTTCGTTCGGATCACTTCCGCCGGCCGAGGCTGTCGTTGATGATGCCTGTGTGACTCACCACCGCATCAGCGCTCTGGTCTCGGTCTTCGGTGTCCTTGCCGGCGTGGTGCTGGTCGTAGCGGGCATTCGTGAGTACCGCTCCGGCGCGTCGGTCCTCTGGCTCGTGGCTGGAGCCGTGATCTTCCTCAGCACTTCGTACACGCTGGTGCGGGACGTGCGGCGGCTTCGCACTGGGCCGACCGACTGACGGCGGTGCCGTTCCGTTCCAGCAGGTTCCGACAGTCGCTGTTCGTGTGTGCCGTTGACTGACGCGCAGTGGGCGCGAATCGAGCCGTCACCCCGAGATCGGAGACCGCGGCGGGGCAACGAAAGACCCTAGGCGCGCGTGGCCGTCCGGAGCAGTTCCTCCAGCACGAGGGCGATGCCGTCGTGCTCGTTCGACGCGGTGATCTCGTGTGCCACGGCCTTCAGGTCGTCATGCGCGTTGGCCATGGCGACACCGTGCTGTGCCCAGCCGAACATGGGGATGTCGTTCGGCATGTCACCGAAGGCCAGGGTGTCCGACGCCTTGAGCCCCAGACGGCGGGCGGCCAGCGAGAGACCGGTCGCCTTGCTCAGTCCCAGGGGAAGGATCTCCACGACGCCCGGGCCCGCCATGACGACGTTCACGAGGCTGCCTACGGCCCTCCGCGCGGCCTCGGTCAGGGCGTCGTCGTCGAGCTCCGGATGCTGGATGTAGACCTTGTTCAGCGGAGCGGTCCACATTTCGGCGGGGTCGTTCATGAAGACGGCCGGCAGCGGCCCTTCCTGCACCTGGTAGCCGGGCCCGACCAGCACCTCGCCCTCGAGGCCGTCACGGCTCGCCGCCAGCGCGAGCGGGCCGACCTCCGCCTCGATCTTGGACAGCGCCAGCCCAGCGAGCTGCCGGTCCAGGGTGAGGGAGGTCAGCAGCTTGTGCTCGCCCGCGTGGTACACCTGCGCACCCTGGCCGCAGACCGCGAGGCCCTCGTAGCCCAGGTCGTCCAGGATGTGCCGGGTCCACGGAACCGCTCGTCCCGTGACGACGATGTGCGCCGCGCCGGCCGCGGTGGCCGCGGCCAGCGCCTCCCGGGTGGGACCCGAGACCGTGTGGTCGTCGCGCAGCAGGGTGCCGTCGAGGTCGGTCGCGACGAGCTTGTAGGGGAAGGTCACTTGGAGACCGGCTCCAGAAGCTCGCGTCCACCGAGGTACGGGCGGAGGACCTCGGGCACACGCACCGAACCGTCGGGCAGCTGGTGGTTCTCCAGGATCGCCACGATCGTGCGCGGGACGGCGCAGAGGGTGCCGTTCAGCGTGGCCAGCGGCTGGACCTTCTTCCCGTCGCGCATCCGGACCGAGAGCCGGCGCGCCTGGAAACCGTCGCAGTTGGACGCGGAGGTCAGCTCGCGGTACTTGCCCTGGGTCGGGATCCACGCCTCGCAGTCGAACTTCCGCGAGGCCGAGGAGCCCAGGTCACCGGTGGCGACATCGATCACCTGGAACGGCAGCTCCAGGCCGGTGAGCCACTGCTTCTCCCACTCCAGGAGCCTGCGGTGCTCGGCCTCGGCGTCCGCAGGGTCGACGTAGGAGAACATCTCGACCTTGTCGAACTGGTGGACACGGAAGATGCCGCGAGTGTCCTTGCCGTACGTGCCCGCCTCGCGGCGGAAGCAGGGGGAGAACCCGGCGTACCGCAGGGGCAGCTTGTCGGCCTCGATGATCTCGTCCATGTGGTACGCCGCGAGGGGCACCTCGGACGTGCCGACGAGGTAGTAGTCGTCCTTCTCCAGGTGGTACACGTTCTCCGCGGCCTGGCCGAGGAAGCCCGTGCCCTCCATGGCGCGCGGGCGGACCAGCGCGGGGGTCAGCATGGGGACGAAACCGGCCTCGGTGGCCTGTGCGATCGCCGCGTTGACCAGGGCCAGCTCCAGCAGGGCGCCGACGCCGGTCAGGTAGTAGAAGCGGGATCCGGACACCTTGGCGCCGCGCTCCATGTCGATGGCGCCCAGCGCCTCGCCGAGCTCCAGGTGGTCCTTGGGCTCGAAGCCCTCCGCGCCGAAGTCACGGATCGTGCCGTGCGTCTCCAGGACGACGAAGTCCTCCTCGCCGCCGACGGGCACGTCCTCGTGGACGACGTTGCCGAGGAGCAGGAGGAGCCGCTTGGCCTCGGCGTCGGCCTCGTCCTGGGCGGCGTCGGCCGCCCTGACTTCGGTCTTCAGCTGATCGGCCTTCTTGAGGAGCTCGGCGCGCTCCTCGGGGGTGGCCTTGGGGATCAGCTTCCCGAGCGTCTTCTGCTCGGAGCGGAGTTCGTCGAAGCGGACGCCGGACGACCTGCGCAGCTCGTCGGCGGAGAGCAGGGCGTCGACGAGGGCGACGTCCTCTCCACGGGCGCGCTGGGAGGCGCGAACACGGTCGGGGTCCTCACGGAGCAGGCGAAGGTCAATCACCCCACAAGGCTACCGGTGCGGGCATCCACCGCTCGAACCGATATCGACGTGCGTGGCGCTTTGCCCGAATTGCCGGAATCAATAATCCTGAGGTGAATCGCCGTCCGGCCGAAGGGGGAGGTCGCCGGTAAAGGGTCTCATTACCCCGAAAAGGGGGCGGGGGTCACTGGTACTCCACGCATCGCCGTTGTGTGCGCGGGGAGTTGGCGGCGAACGGAGGGGTGCGTTGTCCACAGGCGACCGGTGATCCGATTAGTTATCCACAGGCTGTGAAGAAGATCTGTGGACACCGGAAGAGGGCGTTCCGAAAGTGGCATCATGGGGCATGGATTCGCTGCTCAAACCTGATCCGTGCACTCATTCGGGTGGGTATTCCTCTCCTCAATGAGTTGATCAACAGAATTGGGGGACATGGCAGAGGCTGTGACCCCCTGGGGCATCCAGGGTTACTGAGGCGATTTGTCGACCATGTCGCGGTGTGGTGTCGACTTGTCCCCAGGCTGGACGCGTGACCTGTGGATAACTCTGATCACCCTGTGCGAAAAGAAAATCCGACGGTACGACCAGGCGGCGGGGTAGAGCGGCACGTCCGGACGCCAGGACCGGACGGACAGGACGACCGGACGGACAGGACGACCGGACGGCCGTGGGGAATCAGGTCCGATCCCCCACCGCGGCCGTCAGACGCGGCCGTCCTGGCTGCGGGCCAGCCAGTCGGACGCCTCGGTGAAGTCCGTGTCCGACGTCCCGATCCGCAGGGGGCTCACCTCGTCGGGCGCCACCCCCGCCCGCGGGTACGAACCCAGGAACCGCACCTTCGGACAGATCCGCTTCAGCCCCATCAGGGCCTCGCCGACGCGGCGGTCGGCGATGTGCCCCTCGGCGTCCACGGCGAAGCAGTAGTTCCCGATGCCCTCCCCGGTGGGCCGGGACTGGATCAGCATCAGGTTGACCCCGCGTACGGCGAACTCCTGGAGCAGTTCGAGGAGGGCACCGGGATGGTCGTCGCCCAGCCAGATGACCACGGAGGTCTTGTCGGCCCCCGTGGGCGCGGACGGCCGGGCGGGGCGACCCACCAGCACGAAGCGCGTCTGGGCGTTCTCCGCGTCGTGGATCTCCGTCACCAGCGGTTCCAGCCCGTACGTCGCCGCGGCGAACTCGCCGGCGAAGGCCGCGTCGTAGCGCCCCTCCTGGACCAGCCGGGCACCGTCCGCGTTCGAGGCGGCCGACTCCCACACCGCGCTGGGCAGATGGGCGGCCATCCAGTTGCGCACCTGGGGCTGCGCGGCCGGGTGGGCGGTCACGGTCTTGATGTCCGACAGCTTCGTCCCGGGACGCACCAGGAGCGCGAAGGTGATGGAGAGCAGCACCTCGCGGTAGATCATCAGCGGAGCGCCCGTGGTCAGCTCGTCGAGCGTCGCGCTGATCCCGCCCTCCACGGAGTTCTCGATGGGGACGAGCGCCGCGGCGGCCTGCCCGCCGCGCACCGCGTCCAGCGCGGCCGGAACCGAGACCATCGGGACGAGTTCGCGGGTGGCGGCTTCGGGGAGCGTGCGGAGGGCCACCTCGGTGAAGGTGCCTTCGGGTCCGAGATAGGCGTAACGCGTGGCTGACATACGGTCACCCTAATGGGCCGAAGGACGGGCCCGTGCGCCTCACGCCTCCAGCAGCCGCTGCCCCACGTACTCCCCGGACGCCGCGCCTCCGGGTACGGCGAAGAGACCGCTGGCCTCGTGCCGGATGAACGGCGAGAGCGCGTCCCCGCGGTCCAGTTTGCGCTGGACCGGGATGAAGCCCTTGAACGGATCGGCCTGCCAGCAGACGAAGAGCAGCCCGGCGTCCGGGGTGCCGTCGTCGGAGATCCCGTCGTGGTAGGAGAAGGGACGGCGCAGCATGGCCGCACCTCCGTTCTTCTCGGGGGAGGAGATCCGGGCGTGCGCGTTGCCGGGGATCAGCAGCTTGCCGTCCGGCCCCGCCTTGTCGAGGTCCATCGCCGTGTCCTCGGAGCCGCCGCTCAGGGGGGCGCCGTCCGCCTTCCGCCGGCCGATGACCTGTTCCTGGCGCGTGACCGTGAGCTCTTCCCAGTCGTCCAGGAGCATCCGGATCCGCCGGACGACCGCGTAGGATCCGCCCTCCATCCAGGCGTACGCCGACGAGCCGCCGGACGGGACGAAGATCCGCTCCTGGAAGTCGCTCTCGGCCGGCTTCGGATTGTTGGTGCCGTCGACCTGGCCCATCAGGTTGCGCGCGGTCATCGGCCGCTCCGTGGTGCCCGGGGTGCGGTTGAAGCCGTTCATCTGCCACCGCACCCGGGCCGTCGGGCCGGCCTCCTTCTGCAGGGCGCGCAGCGCGTGGAAGGCGACGAGCGCGTCGTCGGCACCGATCTGCACCCAGAGATCGCCGTCGGAGCGCCCGGCGTCGAGGTGGTCGGACGAGAACGCGGGCAGCGGGTCCAGAGCGGCCGGACGGCGGTCCGTGAGGCCGGTGCGGGTGAAGAAGGTCCGCCCGAATCCGAAGGTGACGGTCAGGGAGGACGGCCCGGCGTCCAGAGCGATGCCGGTGTCGTGTCCCCGGCCGCTCTCCGCCGGCTCACCGGCCATCAGCCGCTCCGACACGGCGGACCAGCGGCGCATCAGGGCAGCCGCCTCCGTGCGCCCCGACCCCGGCGTCAGGTCGAAGGCGACCAGATGCCCGCGCGCCTGAAGCGGAGTGGTGATCCCCGCTTGGTGTTTCCCGTGAAACATCGCCTCGGTCGAGCCGACCGTGGTGAGCGCCGTGGGCGCCTCCCCGCGGCTCGCGGCGTAGCCGCCGGCGCCGCCCGCCGCGCCCAGGACGAGCCCGGCCGCACCGGCCGCTCCCGCGCCGCCGATCAGCCGCCGCCGGGAGACGACGCCTCCGCTTCCGGTCCCTGATCCGTTCCGGGCGGCGGCGGTGCGCCGCGTTCCCGGGTCGTCCTTCTTCTTGCTCACCCTGCTCAGCCGATCTTCACGTTCTTGTCGATGGTGGTCTGGTCGATGTCGGACGTCCGCACGGTCACCGCGACCTTCCAGTCGCCCGCCATCGGGATCTGTACACCGCTCGCGGTCCAGTGGCCCTCGGTGAGGCGGTCCGGGACCACCGGCAGCGGGCCGATGTCCTTGGACTCCAGGGTGAAGGCGAGCTTCACCTCGGGTACGTCCAGTGGGCGCCGGTCGGGCCCGTCGACCCAGAGGTGCACGCTGTTGGCGCCGGTTCCGCCGGGCGAGATGTCCAGGCGCACGGTCCCCTTGCCGTTCCGGCCGCCGGTGTCGAAGGGCAGGCTCAGGTTCACCTGCCCGCCGGTCAGCGGAACGGGGGCCGTCGTGGTGTTGCCGCGGGCGGCCTCCTCCTCGGTGCGGCCGGGTTCGGTGGACGTCAGGATCGTCGTCACCACGAGGAGCACCACGGCGATGCCCGTCTCCACCAGCACGGACCGGCGCAGTCCCGAGCGGTCCGGATCGGCGTCACGGGTGCGCTTCTCCTTGGTCGCCGTCAGAGCCGCACGCTGCCGGGAGAGCTGCGCGGCGCGCTCCGGGCCCACTTCCCCGGAGGACGCGACGGCCGGAGCGGCCGGTTCCTCCGGCACCGTGGTCTGCGACGGCTCCACCGGAGCAGCGGCATCGCCGGTCCTGGCACGTTCGGTCAGGCGCGCCGTCCACCGCCGGGATGTCCACGCGACGCCGACGAGCACGGCGACGAGCGCCACCTTGACGAGCAACAGCTGCCCGTACCGGGTGCCGGTCAGCGCGGACCACGAACCCACCTGACGCCAGGACTGGTAGATCCCGGTCGCGGTGAGGACGAGCACGGCGGCGAACGCCATGCGGGAGAACCGCTGTACCGCGTCGCTCGTGATGTCCGGTGTCCGGTGGAGGGCGACCAGTAGTGCGGCGAGCCCGCCCAGCCAGGCGGCGACGGCGAGCAGGTGGAGCACGTCGACGGGCATGGCGATGCCCGGCTGGATTCCCGTCGAGGCGTGCTCGGCCAGGGCCCAGGTACCGGCGATTCCCGCGGCGATGACGGTGCCGCCCGTCGCGAGTCCGAAGGTGAGGTCCTTCCTCTCCTGCTCGTCCTCGCGCTTCGCGTACGCCCCGAAGAGGACGGCGATGAAGAGCGCGGAGGCGCCCAGGAGCAGCAGCCGGGAGACCAGCGCGGCCCCCGGCTTGGTGTCGAGCACGGCCTGCAGGCCGTTGAGGTCGAAGGCGTCCGCGAGCTTGCCGGAGCCCGTGTAGGGGCTCCGCAGGAGCAGCATGGCCAGGGTGGCAGCGGTGAGCGTGACCCAGCCGCGTACGACGAGACGCTGCAGCGGCCGCGCCCCGGCTCCGCGCTGCCAGCAGGCGAGCACGAAGGCCGACCCGCCCGCGAGCAGGATGAACCCGGCGTAGGCGGTGTAGCGCGCGATGCCGTAGAGCGCGCCAACGAGACCGCCGCCCGCTCCGCCCGAGGGGAGCGTGACGGTGGTGTCCGAGGGGGCGCCGATGGAGAAGGTGAAGGCCCCCGCCACCGGGTGGCTGTCGGCGGACACGGCCTGCCAGGCGACGGTGTACGTGCCGTCGGGCAGACCGCTGTGGAGCTGGACGCCGTACCGGACGGCGCCGCCGCTCGTCAGATCACGGGGAGCACCGTCGTCGGCCCGTTTCCCGCTCGGGTCGAGGACCCGGATCGAGTCGTCGCCCATCGCGATCTGCTCGGAGAAGGTGAGGGTGACCTCTTCGGGGGCGGTGGCGACCACCGCCCCGTCCTGCGGGTCGCTCCCGGTGAGCGCGGCGTGCGCGGACGCGGGGCTCGCGCCTGCCAGCACCAGGCCGAACAGCAGGCTGATCAGCGTGGCGAGGAGCGCGACCGCGGCGTGCGGCCGTCGTGTCGGGGAGGGCCCGAGGGGCGGGGCGGTGGCTGCCATGGGGTGTCAGTACCTCAACTCTTCTTCGGGTTGTAGGTGGTCTCCTTCACGGGGATGTCGACCGTGATGGGATCGGCCTTCTCGAAGTGCAGCACCACGGAGACCGTCTCCCCCCGCTTGGGCTGCTCCTTGAGGTCCGTGAACATGATGTGGTTGCCGCCCCGTTCGAGGTCGAGTTCGCCGTCGGCGGGCACCTCGAACGACGTGACCATGCGCATCGTCCGGTCCTTCGTCTCGTGGATGGAGACGTGGTCGGAGAGAGAGCTGGTCACCGAGGTGAGCCGGTCGGTGGTGTCACCGCTGTTCTTCACGAGCAGGAAGCCGGCGGCCATGTCGCTGACGGGCTGCGGCATGAAGGCCCCCGTCACCTCCAGCCGCGGCGCGCTGTCGGAGGAGCATCCCGTCAACGCCAGTCCGGTGGTGAGGGCCAGGGCGCCGGCGACTGCCGTGCGACGGTTCACGGGGTCTCCCCCTTGACCAGCTTCGGAAGGTCCTCGGTGTAGTCCTCGGCCGTGGTGTCCTCGCCGTAGAGCACGTATCCCTTGTCGGTCTTCGGGGAGAACGCGATGACCTGGGCCCCGTGCATCGAGACGACCGTGCCGTCCTTCTCCTTCTTGGGAGCGCTGATGCCGATGCCGATCTGCCGTGCTCCCGCCTGGATGGTCGGGAAGTCGCCGGTCAGGCCGGTGAAGTCGGGGTCCTGAGCCTTGAGCCAGCTGCCCAGGGACGCCGGGGTGTCC
Organism: Streptomyces sp. SM10; assembly: GCF_002910915.1. GTDB lineage: Bacteria > Actinomycetota > Actinomycetes > Streptomycetales > Streptomycetaceae > Streptomyces. The sequence continues at coordinate 195,413 of NZ_NEUF01000186.1, forward strand.
CGCTCGGGGTCCGTCGTGACGAAGACGACCTGGAGCTTCTCCTGGTCGGCCTTGGGCAGGGCCCGCTTGGCGAGGGCGATGTTGCTCATGGTCAGCGGGCAGACGTCGGGGCAGTTGGTGTAGCCGAAGTAGATGAGGGTCGGCTTGCCCTTGGTCTTCTCGCGCAGGTCGTACTTCTTGCCGTGTGTGTCGGTGAGCACGAGGTCCGGCTTGGTGAACGGCTGGTCGAGCACGGTGGCGGGCTTGGACCCGGTCCCGGAGGAGACCTCCGCGACGGAGTTGTCCGCCGAGTCCTGGCCGCTGCCGCAGGCCGAAAGGGTCAGTGCGGCCACGGCGGCGAACGCCGCGGCCAGCACCGTCTTCTTGCTGTGCATGGAGAGCTGATTCCTGATCTGTGAATGCGGGTGGTGGAGCGCGTGGGATCAGGCGCTGCGGCGGCGGCTGGCCAGCACACCGAACGCGACCCCCGCGACGCCGACGACGATGCCGACGATGCCGAGGACACGGGCGGTGCTGTCGCTGTTCGACGAGGACGCGTCGTCCGAGGACGCCGTCGTCTCCGTAGCCTTCTCCTCGGCGCCGCCCTTGTCGTCGGCGGCCGCGCCGTGGGCGTCGGCGGCCGGGGCCGTCAGCGCGAGGACGGGAGCCGGGCTCTCGGGCTCTTCGCCGCCCTCCGTGGGCTCCTCGATCCAGCGGACGACTTCCTTGTTGCTGTACGTCTGGAGCGCCTTGAAGACGAGCTGGTCGGCGTCCTCCGGAAGCTGCCCGACCGAGAGCGGGAACTGCTGGAAGAAGCCGGTCTCGATGCCCTTGCCGTCCGCGGTCCAGGTGACCTTGGAGACGGCCTCGTTGATCTTCTTCCCGTGCACGTCGAGCGGTTCGGCCAGCTTGCTCTTGGTGACCTCGATCTTCCAGCCGGCCACCGGCTGCGGGCTGACGGACGCCAGCGGGTGGTCCGTCGGGAAGTTCACCTCGAGCTTCACGGTGGAGGCGTCGTCACGCTCGTTGGGGACCTTGAAGTTGACGGTGGCGTAGCCGCCCTTGGCGGCCTCGCCCACGGGCTGCACGCTGACGTGCGCGGAGGCGGTACCGGCGAGCAGCAGGACGGTGGACGCTGCGACGCCGCCGACGAGGGCGATACGGGAAACGTTCATGGCAGGGATCACTCCACAGGTCACGAGGAAAAGGCGGTCCGGCGCGCGGAGGCGCGTCGGCATCACGACCACCTCCTCACCACATCCGGCGGAGGGGTCGCGTCAGGCTGCGTGTACGTATACGGACGGCGGCCCGCGCCTGATCACCATGTGCTGCAGCGGATCCCCGGTGGCCGGTGCTGCGTCGTCCGCGGTACGGCGGAGGGGACGCGGCCCGGTCGTGGGACGACCCGGAAGTCCCGCACGCAGGGCGCGTACGAGTGCCATGGCCGCCCGCAGCGCGCGCAGCCTGGCTCCGGCCGCGAGCTGCCGGCCGCCCTGCGCCGACAGCCTGGCCAGCCGGAACAGCGCGATCTCACCGCGGCGCAGCAGCCAGCCCGTGGCCAGAGCGGCGAGCAGGTGCCCGAGGAACATGGGCAGGCTGGGCAGGCAGGACGTCATCATCGCCAGGGCCGTCGGACCGGCCGAGGAAGCCAGGTGTGTGTGGCCCTGGGCGACGGTGGCCGGATCCAGGCCCGCCGTGGTCACGATGCGATGCGCCTCACCGGCGCTCAGCTGCGCCGGTCCCGCACCGCACACCAGGCCGGCGGCGAAGCGGATGAGCGAGTCGTCCCCGGAGCCCGCCACGGCGGCCGGCGTGTGCCGTCCGAGCCCGAACAGGACGTGCAGGGCGAGCTGCCCGGCCGCGAGGGCGGCGGTGATCGAAAGGAGGGCCCGTTCCCGTCCGGCGAGCGCCGCGGTGACGGCGAAGACGCCGGCGAAGCCGGCCGCCAGGGTCCAGCCGGGGACACTCGCGCCCGAGGCGAACCCGTGCCCGGCGGCGGCGAGCACGACGCAGACCGCGGTGAACACCGCGGTCCTCAAAAGCCGCATACCGGCTCCGGCGCGTGCGACAGGCATAGACATGGCCGGGTCATCATCCCACTGTGCCCCCGGTCTCCGTACGGCAGGTCCGGAAGGTCGGCATCCGTCCCCATCAGGGGGTGATCAGGGTGTGTTGCACCTGTTCACGGATGCTCCGGGACCCCCTCCCCGAATCCTTCCGGGGCCCCCTCCGGGCCCGGCATACACCGGTGAACGGAATATCCGCATCCGCCGAATGAGCGCTGTCACAGCGGATCCGGGCTTACGACGTGCTCAACGCGGCAATACGTAACGGTATGTCGAGCCGCAGCCAGGAGGCTGGAGCATGAGCATGTGGTGGTCACTCCATTTGCGGCGCGAAGCTGCGAGCGTTCCGCTCGCCCGTCGTTTTCTGCTCGGCACCATGGAGACCGCGGGGGTGGATCCGGACATCTCCTACGATCTCTCCGTCGCGCTCAGCGAAGCCTGTGCCAACGCCGTCGAGCACGGTGGCGACCGCAGGGGCACCGGTGAGGCCGGAGGCGTGGGTCTCGTCCCCGCCGACGACGAGCAGTCCGGGCACGCCTGCGGGCGGTACCGGGTCACCGCGTATCTGGACGGCGAGAAATGCCGTATCGAAGTCGCCGACTCGGGGCCGGGTTTCCCCTCCCGGCGCACGCTTCGCACCGCCGCACAGTCGCCCGCCGGGTATCCGGCGGATCCGCAGCCGTACGTCGCGCACCCGACGGGCGACCCCTCGCGCACGTGCACCGTGATGCCCCCGCCGGAGACGGCGGAGAGCGGCCGCGGACTGGGCCTGATCGAGGAGCTCGCCGATCACGTCCACTTCGGCAACCGCCCGGGACGCGGCGCGGTCGTGAGCTTCGACAAGATCCTGAAATGGCGGGAGGGCGCGCTGCTCATGGTGTCCTGAGCGGCGCGCCGTCCCGGCGTACGGGGCGCGGTCCCGCGCGCCCGGCCGTGTCAGCCCTTGAGCCGGGCCATCCACGCCTCGACGTCGTCGGCCCGGCGCGGCAGCGCCGCGGAGAGGTTCCGGTTGCCGTCCCCGGTCACGAGGATGTCGTCCTCGATCCGGACGCCGATGCCCCGGTACTCCTCGGGCACCGTCAGGTCGTCCGCCTGGAAGTACAGGCCGGGCTCGACCGTGAGGCAGACCCCCGGCTCCAGGACGCCCTCGACGTACGACTCGGTGCGTGCGACGGCGCAGTCGTGGACGTCCATGCCGAGCATGTGGCCGGTGCCGTGCAGCGTCCAGCGGCGCTGGAGACCCAGCTCCAGGACCTTCTCCACGGTCAGGTCGCCCAGCAGGCCCCACTCGACCAGCTTCTCGGTGAGGACCCGCTGCGCGGCGTCGTGGAAGTCGCGGAAGGCGGCGCCGGGCTTCACGGCCGCGATGCCGGCCTCCTGGGCCTCGTACACCGCGTCGTAGATCTTGCGCTGGAGCGGCGTGAACGTGCCGTTGACGGGCAGCGTGCGGGTCACGTCGGCGGTGTAGAGCTCGTCGGTCTCCACCCCCGCGTCGAGCAGCAGGAGCTCGCCCGCGCGGACGGCGCCGTCGTTGCGGACCCAGTGCAGCGTGGTGGCGTGCGGTCCGGCCGCGCAGATCGAGCCGTAGCCGATGTCGTTGCCGTCGACCCGGGCGCGCAGGAAGAACGTGCCCTCGATGTAGCGCTCGCTGGTCGCCTCGGCCCTGTCGAGGACCTTCACGACGTCCTCGAAGCCGCGCGCCGTGGCGTCGCAGGCCTTCTGCAGCTCGGCGATCTCGAAGTCGTCCTTGACCAGGCGGGCTTCGGAGAGGAAGACGCGCAGCTCCTCGTCGCGCTCCGCGGTGACCTTGTCGGTCAGGGCGGCCTCGATGCCCGCGTCGTGGCCGCGGACGGTGCGCACCGGTCCTGTGGCCCCGGCCAGTGCGGCGGGGAGCTCGCGGACGTCCTTCGCCGGGATGCCGAGCAGCTGCTCGGCTTCGGTGAGGGAGTTGCGGCGGCCGACCCAGAGCTCGCCCTGGCCGTCGAGCCAGAACTCGCCGTTCTCGCGGTCGGAGCGGGGCAGGAGGTAGACCGTCGCCTCGTGCCCGCCGTCGGCCGGCTCCAGCACGAGGACGCCGTCCTGGGTGAGGTCGCCGGTGAGGTAGGCGTATTCGGTGGAGGCGCGGAAGGCGTACTCGGTGTCGTTGGAGCGGGTCTTCAGGTTGCCCGCGGGTACGACGAGCCGCTCGCCGGGAAAGCGCGCGGACAGTGCGGCGCGACGGTCGGCGGTGTGGGAGGCCTGGGCGATCGGCTCCAGGCCGTGCAGCTCGGTGTCCGCCCAGCCGGACTTCATGTTCTCGGCGAGCTCATCGGAAATGCCCGGGTACAGGCCGTTCTTCCGCTGCTTGATCGGCTCTGTCTCCGCTGTTTCCGGGGTCTCCGGGGCGAGCTCCTCAGACACGTTATGTCCTCCTTGTACGACACTGGGCCTTCTCCATCGTACGGGCGTACGGAAGGGGGCCCGGTGCCGGAAGACCTCTTACCGCCCCGGGGCGGTAGCCGGGGGGCTCAGTCGAAGCGCGCGGCCAGCAGGGCGACGTCCTCGGTGCCGTCGCTCCCGTCGAGGCCGTCGGGGAGCACGACCCGCAGGATGTGGTCCGCGACCATCCCGGGATCCTGGCGCAGGGCCTTCGGTACACCCGCCGCCGCCGCGTGCAGCCGCGCGAACGCCCGGTCCGTGGTGGAGCCGGTGCGGCGGAGCAGCCCGTCGGTGTAGAAGAGCACGGTCTCGCCGGGGAGAGGCTCGAATTCCACGCTGGGCGCCTCCCAGCAGGAGAGCATGCCCAGCGGCGCGGAGAGGGTCGTCTCCACGAATTCGGTGCGCCGCTCGCCCGTCACCAGCGGCGGGGTGTGCCCGGCACCGGCCAGCAGGATCGTGCGCCGGTCCGGTTCGCAGTACGCGTAGAGGGCGGTCACCGCGGTGGCCGGTTCGGTCAGCCGGAGGAACAGTTCGAGGTCGGAGAGTACGGCGACGGGGTCCTCGCCCTCCATCACGGCGTAGGCCCGCAGGCCGGCGCGGAGCCGGCCCATGGCGGCCAGGGCGCTCGGCCCCGAGCCGCCGACCGAGCCGACGGCCAGGCCCAGCGCGTCGTCCGGCAGGGGCAGTGCGTCGTACCAGTGACCGCCGCCACCGGGCGCGGCCCTGTGGCGCGCGGCCAGTCGCACTCCGGGGATCCGGGGCAGTCTGCTGGGGCGGAGCTCCTCCGCGAGGGCGGCGACGTCCGCCCTGGCGCGCTCCAGCTCGACCAGGCGGGCCAGGTGTTCGGAGGCGTAGCGGGCGTACACCCCGACGAGATGGCACTGGCGTTCCAGCGGCTGAGCCGGTTCGTCGTACAGCCAGACCGCCGCACCGAGCCGACCCGCGGTCCCGGCGGTGAGGGGCTGCGTGTAGCTGGCGGCGTAACCGAGCTGAGCGGCGACCGCGCGGCAGCGGGGGTCGAGGCCGGTGTCGCCGAGGATGTCGGGGCTGGCCAGCGGGGTGTCGGCCTCGGGGAGGCCCTCCAGGAAACGGCCGTGCGCCGTGGCGTTGCGCGGCACCGTCTCGATGTGGCCCAGTTCGGCGTGGGCCAGGCCGAGCCCGATCGTCCGTGAAGGGCCGTCGCCGCCGGCGGGTTCCAGGACGAGGAGCCCGCGGCCCGCTCCGACGAGGGCGGCTCCGGCGCTCAGGAGCTCGTGGAGGGCGCTGTCCACGGTGCTGGTCCCGGCCAGCCGTTCGGTCAGTTCGTGCAGCGTGGTGAGGTCGGAGACCCAGCCGGCCAGCCGGTCCTGGAGGAAGGCGCCGGGGGCGGAGGGGGCGGCTTCCGTAGGGGCGGCAGTGTGCGTTGAAACAGGAACCATGGGATCGATTCCAGCCACTTTCGGAAGGTGGGGGGCGCTCATGGCAGTCGGCTTTCCGACCGGTGCGTTGTGTCGAATAGCATCGCAAACCCCCCATGTCGTTCTGCGCCGCTATCGGTGCAACCACAGGTGCACGCACCCACATGTACACGCACAAGTGAGGTGATGTCCAGCATTGTCCTTACGGTATTTATGGTGCCGTGGGAGAGTTAACTTGGCCGAAAAATGCACCCCCGGGCGGCTTTTTGAGGTCGACTGGGTCCGCTCGACAGGGGGCGCCCTCGGGGTGAAATGCCGGAGGGAGCGTCATCCCGAGCATGCTGGGTACGTAATCGTGGATGGCCAGGGGCAGTTGTGACCGCCCCGGAACCCGACAGCGAGCCCGGGCGTCCACACTGGTGACGGCCGCCCGCCCACCGTCCGAGTGGCGGGGATGCACAAGGGACGGCACGCGCGGTGCGCACGCCGACCGCGCGATGTATTGACTGGACTCGGCTCGGCTCAACTCGGTTCGACTCGGCTCAGCTCCATTCTGTTCGGTTCCACTCTGCTCGGCTCGGCTCACGCTCGGCACCGACTACTCGTCCGTACCGCAGATCCGATGAGCAAGCACGCACAGCGAAGAGACGCACACGTGGTGTAACGAGCACGTGGTGTGATGTGGACCTCGGCGTTCAACGGAAAGGAACGAGCGCTCATGCGCGAGATCCTCGGAAGGCGACGCAGGCACCGGCCCCGGCGCAAGGGAAGTTCCGCCCAGCTCGACGCGGCGCTGTTCTTCGCCACCGTCCGGAGATGGCCCGTGCTCCCCGGAGCAGGGCTGGCGGCCGCAGCCGCACGCGGTGAACGCGGCCGCGGCTGCGCCTGTCCCGACCCCGAGTGCGCCGTACCCGGCGCACATCCCTTCGACCCCGGTCTCCTCGCGGCGACCACCGACGCGCGCATGGTGCGCTGGTGGTGGACCAACCGGCCCACCGCCCCCGTGGTCCTCGCCACCGGCGGCCAGGCGCCCTGCGCGCTGAGCCTGCCGGCCGTGGCCGGAGCCCGGGCGCTGGCCGCGCTCGACGCGACGGGGCTGAGGCTCGGCCCCGTGGTGGCGACCCCCACCAGGTGGTCGCTGATGGTCGCGCCGTACACCCTGGAGCGTCTCGGTGAACTGCTGCACGCCAAGGACCGGGTGCCCAGCTCCCTGCGGTTCCACGGGGAGGGCGGCTATCTCGTCCTGCCTCCCTCCGAAGTGGGGACGGGGCAGGTGCGCTGGGAGCGCGCACCGGCTGCCGGGAATGCCGTGCCGTGGCTCCCGGACGTGGAATCGGTCCTGGACGCGCTCGTCGAGGCGAGCAACGAGGCTCCGGACGGCGGCAGTCGGCTCGCCTACTGAGCGGACGGCCACGCGGTGGCCCGGGACGCCGGGCGTCCGCGCACGAACGGCAGTCGACGGCGAAGGCGGCGCGAGCGCGACGGGCGGCTCACTCGTTCAGGGAGCGGGGCCGCCCGGGTTCCGCGTGGCCGGGCGGCCTGCGGGCCGGGCGGCGACCCGGGCGCGCGGGGTGTGCGTGCGGGCGTGCATTTACCGCACCGATTCCGGCCCGATTCCCGCCCCGTAAAGGGTCCTGGCCGCAGGCTTTCTGACGGTCCTTTCGGGGATTGTGGAAAAGGTGCGCGCGGTGATGCCGGTGTGTGTGATTCCCCGGTGTCGTGGGGCATTCCAGGGAACCGGCAGGCATCCCGGATTTTCTGTCCGAAAGCGAACGCCCGGTACGGCCGGAGGGCCGGGGCGCGCGTCGCTCCGGCGCGGAACGGAGGCCGGCCGGTGGGCAGGAGCCGACGGGCGACGACCTGTGGCGGGGCGGATGCGGGTGAGCGGGGACAGGCTCCGGGCCTGGCGGTCGCCGCAGGTGGCCGAGCACGGGCGTGCCCCGGCGTGCGCCCCAGTCGTACGGGCCCGGAAACGAGGACGTCCGGCCGCTGGCGACGGGGGATGCACCAGCGACCGGACTTCCAGAACCGTAACAAGAGATCTGCCGTGTGCAAATTCGATCTCGCCTATTCGGACAGCTATTTACCGACGGGTACGGCGAGTTGTGACGGGAGTCACCGCCGTACCCCGGCCCCCGTCACTGTCAGCTGAGCGTCACTTGGCGGTTGGTGAGCCCGCCGCGTGCCCTGCGCTCCTCGGCCGTGAGCGGAGCGTCGGAGGCGAGGGCTTCGGCGAGCCGCTCCGCGAACTGTGCCGCGGGCTTCTCGCACTCCTCGGCCCCCATCGCGCTCGGCAGGTCCCAGACCGGAACCATCAGGCCGTGGGCGCGGAACGAGCCCACCAGGCGGGTTCCTTCGCCGAGCGAGGAGGCGCCTGCCGCGTGGAGCCGGGCGAGGGCGTCGAGGAGCTGCTCCTCGGCGTGGGGCATGACCCAGCGCAGGTGGTTCTTCTCCGGCGTCTCGCACCAGTAGGCCGCGTCCACACCGGAGAGCCGGGTGGTCGGGATGGCCGCCGCGTTGGCGCGCTCCAGGGAGGCCGAGACCTCCGCCGTGGCGCTCGAAGCGTCCGGGACCCAGAACTCGAATCCGGAGTGCACGACCGGCTCGAACACGGCGGCAGGGTCGAGGACGTCCTGCAGTCGCGGGCCGTCGGCGGGCACCCGGCGGGCGGTGACCGGTGACCCGGGCGCGGCCTCCAGCGCACGCTGCAGGGTGTCCGCGAGATCGCGGCTGAGGTCACCGGACGACGTGTCGTTCTGCAGGGCGAGCAGGACCGAGCCGTCGTCACGGCGCAGCGCCGGCCAGGCCATCGGCAGCACGGTCGCCAGCGACACGGACGGCACACCCTCGGGGAGCCCGTCCTTCAGCGTCAGTTCGACGGTGGCGGCGGGGACGAGCTCGCGCAGGGCGATCCAGTCGCACTCGCCGGAGATTCCCTCGAAGGGACGCTGGACCAGCTCGGTCACGGCATGGGCGGCTGCGCGTCCGTGACATGCCTTGTAGCGGCGGCCCGAACCGCACGGGCAGGGCTCGCGGGCCCCTACGACCGGGATTTCACCGTCCTTGAGCTGCGGCTTCCCGGCCTTGGACTGAGGGCGCTTCTTGGCCATGGTGGGCGTTCTCCCGATTGCGACAGTGCGGTCTCGGGCGCGAGCCTAGCCGCCCCGGTCGGTGCCGGGGCACACCTGCTGTGGCGCCTTCGCGGCCCACTGCTCCGGGGCGCGGGCCCCGCCGCTCTCAGCCTGCGTCGTCGAAGGCTTCGAGCGCCTCGGCGATGTCCAGCCCGTCGAGCGAGCCGAAACCGCTCATCCCGCTCATCCCGCGCAATCCGTCCAGTGCGGTCATGCCGGTCTGTTCGCGGCGCGATGACCTCGTGCGGCCCGGTCCCGCTGTGGGAAAGCCGCCGTGTCCGTGACCGGAGGAGACCAGGGCCCAGACGGTGACCTCACCGACCGTGTCGTCCCGGACGCCCCACTCCTCGGCGAGGGCGCTGATGATGTTGAGTCCCCGTCCACCGCGCGCGGTGACCGACGGTGTGGCCGGGACCGGCCTGGTGGGCCCGCCGCCATCCGTGACCTCGACGGTCAGGTCGCCTCTTCTGCCCACGCGCCATGCGGCGCGGATGTCGCCGTCACCCACCTCTGAGTGCTGCCCCAGCGGCCTGCCGTGCCGGCACGCGTTGCTGAGGAGTTCGGAAAGGATCAGTACAGCGTCGTCGACCACGGTGTCCGAGACTCCGTTGCTGCGCAGTTGCTCGCGCATGCGGTGCCTCGCCTGCCCCACGCCCGCAGGGCCATGGGGTACATCCATGCTCGACGACGCGGGCACTTCTTGTGCCACCACAAACGCCACCCCCGAGACCTCCTTCGCCCCACGCCACGGATTGGATGCCCCTCTGTACTGCGCCGGAAACCGGCCAAAGCCCTGTCAGTGATGCACTCGTAACGATCGATTGCGGAGTGAATGCGCCGGTGCACCCCCTGTAACTGACCCTAAGGGCCTGCCGGGAAACAAGCCGTCGCTTCCGGGATTGTGGCTCGTTGTTGTGGTATGGGGAGATCGGAGGGGATCGAGACCGGGCTGGCGGCGAAGTTTCAGGCGCTGTTCCCGCACTTGGACGAGCGTCAGCGGCGACTGACCATAGGAGCGGAGGCACGCTCGCTGGGGCATGGCGGGATCAGGCTCGTCGCTCGCGCGGCGGGGGTGCGTGAGGGCACCGTTTCACGCGGGGCTGCTGAACTTGAGTCCGGTGACGTGCTGTTGGGACGGGTCCGCCGGGTGGGCGGGGGCCGCAAACGGGCGGTGGACCTGAATCCGGGGCTGCGGCCCGCGCTGCTGGCTTTGGTGGAGCCGAATGTGCGTGGGGATCCGATGTCACCGCTGCGGTGGACGGTGAAGTCGACGCGGCAGTTGTCCGCCGAGCTGGTCCGGCAGGGCCATCGGGTCTCGGCGGACACGGTGGCGGCGGTGCTGCGCGAGGAGGGCTTCAGCCTCCAGGGCAACGCCAAGACCACCGAAGGCAAGCAGCACCCGGACCGGGACGGACAGTTCCGCTATATCAACGACCAGGCCAAGGAGTTCCAGGCAGCAGGCGACCCCGTGATCAGCGTGGACACCAAGAAGAAGGAGCTGGTGGGCAACTACAAGAACGGCGGGCGCGAGTGGCATCGCAAGGGGGAACCGGTCCGGGTCCGTACTCACGACTTTCCCGACGCCGATCTGGGCAAGGCGATCCCGTACGGAATCTACGACCTGGCCGAGGATGCCGGCTGGGTCAACGTCGGCACCGATCACGACACCGCAGCGTTCGCCGTCGCCTCCATCCGCCGCTGGTGGCATGCGGCCGGACATGCCGCCTACCCGCACTCCGGACGCCTGCTGATCACCGCGGACGCAGGCGGTTCCAACGGACACCGGACCCGCGCCTGGAAGTTCGAGCTGGCCGCCCTGGCCCTCGAGACCGGCCTGGAGATCAGCGTGTCTCACTTTCCTCCAGGTACTTCAAAATGGAACAAAATTGAGCACCGGCTGTTCTCCCACATCACGATGAACTGGCGAGGCAGGCCGCTGACCAGCCATGACGTCATCGTCAACAGCATCGCCGCGACCACCACCCGCACCGGCCTCGCCATCCGGGCCGAGCTCGACACTGCCCTCTATGAGACCGGATTGAGGGTCAGCGACGGGCAGATGACCGCCTTGCCGCTGAACCGCCACGACTGGCATGGCGACTGGAACTACACCCTGCGTCCCGAGGAGCACCGTCGGGATGGAATCCCTCCCGTACTGCCTCAGCTCCAGCCCGGCCCCGGCCGCGCCTGGCTGGTCCACCCGGCCCTGACCGGCATGGACGACGAACGATGGGGCCAGCTCATCGGTGAGCTGGCGGCGGCCCGCACGGCCCAGCGGGAAGACGACCTACACCAGCGGCGCGGCGGCGACCGGCAGAAGACTCCCGCCGCCGGCCTCTACACCGGCCGGCGCCCGGGCCTCACTCTCGTCGACCGGCTCCTGGCCACCCTCCTCTACGAGAGGCTCGGGCTTCCCCAGGTCGCCATCGCCCGCCTCTTCGCGGTCGCGCCCCAGACCATCAACCGGCGCATCCGCAAGACCCACCAACTCCTCGACGAGATCGGGCACATCAACGCCCCGGCCGAGCACCGCCTCGCCACCCTGGACGACCTCGCAGACCTCGCCACACAGCTCGGAATCACCCCGCCACCGGAGATCAAGACGGCGAGTTGATAATCGGCAGGCCCTA
>NZ_NEUF01000187.1:0-47072 GCF_002910915.1 Streptomyces sp. SM10
AACACAGTGGACGCGAGCAACTGAGGACAAGCCCTCGGCCTATTAGTACCAGTCAGCTCCACCCGTTACCGGGCTTCCACATCTGGCCTATCAACCCAGTCGTCTACTGGGAGCCTTAACCACTCAAGGTGGTGGGAATACTCATCTCGAAGCAGGCTTCCCGCTTAGATGCTTTCAGCGGTTATCCTTTCCGAACGTAGCCAACCAGCCATGCCCTTGGCAGGACAACTGGCACACCAGAGGTTCGTCCGTCCCGGTCCTCTCGTACTAGGGACAGCCCTTCTCAATATTCCTACGCGCACAGCGGATAGGGACCGAACTGTCTCACGACGTTCTAAACCCAGCTCGCGTACCGCTTTAATGGGCGAACAGCCCAACCCTTGGGACCGACTCCAGCCCCAGGATGCGACGAGCCGACATCGAGGTGCCAAACCATCCCGTCGATATGGACTCTTGGGGAAGATCAGCCTGTTATCCCCGGGGTACCTTTTATCCGTTGAGCGACAGCGCTTCCACAAGCCACTGCCGGATCACTAGTCCCGACTTTCGTCCCTGCTCGACCCGTCGGTCTCACAGTCAAGCTCCCTTGTGCACTTACACTCAACACCTGATTGCCAACCAGGCTGAGGGAACCTTTGGGCGCCTCCGTTACTCTTTAGGAGGCAACCGCCCCAGTTAAACTACCCATCAGACACTGTCCCTGATCCGGATCACGGACCCAGGTTAGACATCCAGCACGACCAGAGTGGTATTTCAACGACGACTCCACAACCACTGGCGTGGCCGCTTCAAAGTCTCCCACCTATCCTACACAAGCCGAACCGAACACCAATATCAAACTATAGTAAAGGTCCCGGGGTCTTTCCGTCCTGCTGCGCGAAACGAGCATCTTTACTCGTAGTGCAATTTCACCGGGCCTATGGTTGAGACAGTCGAGAAGTCGTTACGCCATTCGTGCAGGTCGGAACTTACCCGACAAGGAATTTCGCTACCTTAGGATGGTTATAGTTACCACCGCCGTTTACTGGCGCTTAAGTTCTCAGCTTCGCACACCCGAAAGTGCACTAACCGGTCCCCTTAACGTTCCAGCACCGGGCAGGCGTCAGTCCGTATACATCGCCTTACGGCTTCGCACGGACCTGTGTTTTTAGTAAACAGTCGCTTCTCGCTGGTCTCTGCGGCCACCCCCAGCTCACCGAGTAAATCGGATCACCAGTGATGGCCCCCCTTCTCCCGAAGTTACGGGGGCATTTTGCCGAGTTCCTTAACCATAGTTCACCCGAACGCCTCGGTATTCTCTACCTGACTACCTGAGTCGGTTTAGGGTACGGGCCGCCATGAAACTCGCTAGAGGCTTTTCTCGACAGCATAGGATCATCCACTTCACCACAATCGGCTCGGCATCAGGTCTCAGCCTTAATGTGTGACGGATTTACCTACCACACGGCCTACACCCTTACCCCGGGAACAACCATCGCCCGGGTTGGACTACCTTCCTGCGTCACCCCATCGCTTACCTAGTACAAGTCTGGTTCGTCGGCTCCACCACTACCCTCAACTCCGAAGAGATCGGGCCGGCTTCACGGACTTAGCATCGCCTGATTCAGTATTGGGCGTTTCAAAGCGGGTACCGGAATATCAACCGGTTGTCCATCGACTACGCCTGTCGGCCTCGCCTTAGGTCCCGACTTACCCTGGGCAGATCAGCTTGACCCAGGAACCCTTAGTCAATCGGCGCACACGTTTCTCACGTGTGTATCGCTACTCATGCCTGCATTCTCACTCGTGAACCGTCCACAACTCGCTTCCGCGGCTGCTTCACCCGGCACACGACGCTCCCCTACCCATCCATACTCCCGTTGAGGATATGTGTATGAATGACACGACTTCGGCGGTACGCTTGAGCCCCGCTACATTGTCGGCGCGGAATCACTTGACCAGTGAGCTATTACGCACTCTTTCAAGGGTGGCTGCTTCTAAGCCAACCTCCTGGTTGTCTCTGCGACTCCACATCCTTTCCCACTTAGCGTACGCTTAGGGGCCTTAGTCGATGCTCTGGGCTGTTTCCCTCTCGACCATGGAGCTTATCCCCCACAGTCTCACTGCCGTGCTCTCACTTACCGGCATTCGGAGTTTGGCTAAGGTCAGTAACCCGGTAGGGCCCATCGCCTATCCAGTGCTCTACCTCCGGCAAGAAACACACGACGCTGCACCTAAATGCATTTCGGGGAGAACCAGCTATCACGGAGTTTGATTGGCCTTTCACCCCTAACCACAGGTCATCCCCCAGGTTTTCAACCCTGGTGGGTTCGGTCCTCCACGAAGTCTTACCTCCGCTTCAACCTGCCCATGGCTAGATCACTCCGCTTCGGGTCTAGAGCGTGCAACTCAATCGCCCTATTCGGACTCGCTTTCGCTACGGCTTCCCCACACGGGTTAACCTCGCTACACACCGCTAACTCGCAGGCTCATTCTTCAAAAGGCACGCAGTCACGACTGCATGTGCAAGCACATACAGCGACGCTCCCACGGCTTGTAGGCACACGGTTTCAGGTACTATTTCACTCCGCTCCCGCGGTACTTTTCACCATTCCCTCACGGTACTATCCGCTATCGGTCACCAGGGAATATTTAGGCTTAGCGGGTGGTCCCGCCAGATTCACACGGGATTTCTCGGGCCCCGTGCTACTTGGGTGGTTCTCAAGCAAGCCGTTGATGTTTCAGCTACGGGGGTCTTACCCTCTACGCCGGACCTTTCGCATGTCCTTCGCCTACACCAACGGTTTCTGACTTGCCGACCAATCGGCAGATTGATCAAGAGAACTCCCACAACCCCGCATGCGCAACCCCTGCCGGGTATCACACGCATACGGTTTGGCCTCATCCAGTTTCGCTCGCCACTACTCCCGGAATCACGGTTGTTTTCTCTTCCTGCGGGTACTGAGATGTTTCACTTCCCCGCGTTCCCTCCACACTGCCTATGTGTTCAGCAGCGGGTGACAGCCCATGACGACTGCCGGGTTTCCCCATTCGGAAACCCCCGGATCAAAGCTTGGTTGACAGCTCCCCGGGGACTATCGTGGCCTCCCACGTCCTTCATCGGTTCCTGGTGCCAAGGCATCCACCGTGCGCCCTTAAAAACTTGGCCACAGATGCTCGCGTCCACTGTGCAGTTCTCAAACAACGACCAGCCACCCATCACCCCACCCTTACAGGCGAGTTCACTGGGGCCGGCAACCAAAGGGACAGACTCAAACGAGCCCGTACCTTCAGATACCCAACAGCGTGCCCGACCCGACCGATCCATTCTCACTTTCCACGCCGAAGCAGTACTCGCAAAAACAACCTGTCGTGCCGAATAGTCAACGTTCCACCCATGAGCAACCACCGTCGAACATTTGCCGACGAAATGGCCTCTGGATTCCCCGAAGAGAATCTAGATGCTCCTTAGAAAGGAGGTGATCCAGCCGCACCTTCCGGTACGGCTACCTTGTTACGACTTCGTCCCAATCGCCAGTCCCACCTTCGACAGCTCCCTCCCACAAGGGGTTGGGCCACCGGCTTCGGGTGTTACCGACTTTCGTGACGTGACGGGCGGTGTGTACAAGGCCCGGGAACGTATTCACCGCAGCAATGCTGATCTGCGATTACTAGCAACTCCGACTTCATGGGGTCGAGTTGCAGACCCCAATCCGAACTGAGACCGGCTTTTTGAGATTCGCTCCGCCTCGCGGCATCGCAGCTCATTGTACCGGCCATTGTAGCACGTGTGCAGCCCAAGACATAAGGGGCATGATGACTTGACGTCGTCCCCACCTTCCTCCGAGTTGACCCCGGCAGTCTCCTGTGAGTCCCCATCACCCCGAAGGGCATGCTGGCAACACAGAACAAGGGTTGCGCTCGTTGCGGGACTTAACCCAACATCTCACGACACGAGCTGACGACAGCCATGCACCACCTGTATACCGACCACAAGGGGGGCACCATCTCTGATGCTTTCCGGTATATGTCAAGCCTTGGTAAGGTTCTTCGCGTTGCGTCGAATTAAGCCACATGCTCCGCTGCTTGTGCGGGCCCCCGTCAATTCCTTTGAGTTTTAGCCTTGCGGCCGTACTCCCCAGGCGGGGAACTTAATGCGTTAGCTGCGGCACCGACGACGTGGAATGTCGCCAACACCTAGTTCCCAACGTTTACGGCGTGGACTACCAGGGTATCTAATCCTGTTCGCTCCCCACGCTTTCGCTCCTCAGCGTCAGTAATGGCCCAGAGATCCGCCTTCGCCACCGGTGTTCCTCCTGATATCTGCGCATTTCACCGCTACACCAGGAATTCCGATCTCCCCTACCACACTCTAGCTAGCCCGTATCGAATGCAGACTCGGGGTTAAGCCCCGAGCTTTCACATCCGACGTGACAAGCCGCCTACGAGCTCTTTACGCCCAATAATTCCGGACAACGCTTGCGCCCTACGTATTACCGCGGCTGCTGGCACGTAGTTAGCCGGCGCTTCTTCTGCAGGTACCGTCACTTTCGCTTCTTCCCTGCTGAAAGAGGTTTACAACCCGAAGGCCGTCATCCCTCACGCGGCGTCGCTGCATCAGGCTTTCGCCCATTGTGCAATATTCCCCACTGCTGCCTCCCGTAGGAGTCTGGGCCGTGTCTCAGTCCCAGTGTGGCCGGTCGCCCTCTCAGGCCGGCTACCCGTCGTCGCCTTGGTAGGCCATTACCCCACCAACAAGCTGATAGGCCGCGGGCTCATCCTTCACCGCCGGAGCTTTTAACCCCGCCCCATGAGGGACAGAGTGTTATCCGGTATTAGACCCCGTTTCCAGGGCTTGTCCCAGAGTGAAGGGCAGATTGCCCACGTGTTACTCACCCGTTCGCCACTAATCCACCCCGAAGGGCTTCATCGTTCGACTTGCATGTGTTAAGCACGCCGCCAGCGTTCGTCCTGAGCCAGGATCAAACTCTCCGTGAATGTTTTCCCGTAATCGGGATCACAACACGAGAGCGGAACGACCAGGTCGGAATATGACCGGTCGTTCACAGCGTCCTCGCTGTTGTTGCCTACCGGACCGTGAAGGGCCGGCAGGACTTTTCAAAGGAACCACCAACCTGCCGAAGCAGGCCGGGGTATCAACATATCTGGCGTTGACTTTTGGCACGCTGTTGAGTTCTCAAGGAACGGACGCTTCCTTCGGTCCCGTTTCACCGGGCCCCTCCGGGCGCTTCCCTTCGTTCTTGCGTTTCCGACTCTATCAGACTCTTTCGTGTCCGATTCCCGGCCGAAGCAGGATCCTGCTGATTCGCTTTCCAGTTCTTCGCTTTCGCGTTTCCCTTTCCGGCGGTTCCAACTTTACCAGACCCTTTTCCGTTCCGTTTCCGGTCCGAATTTGATTCCGGCGGCCTGTGGAATGGCCTTTGCCTTTCGGCTGACTCGACTTTATCAGAAGCAATTCGGCCGAAGCGAATCCGGCTTGTCTGCTCCAAAGAGAAGAATCGATCGGCTCAGCGGGGATGACATCCCTTGCCTGAGCGAGATGAACCTTAGTCGGTTCCAAGCGAGCCTGTCCAGCTCGGTTGCAACCGTTAAAATATACCTCCCCACGCGGACCGTGTCAACGGTTTTTTGTGGGCGAGGAGGAGACTAGCAGGTCAGCGGGCGACCGTGCACATCGCTCCTCACGCGGCGGAAGGCAGCTCCGCGCTCCGCTCCGCCATCTCCAGGTCCCCGCTGTCCCCGGCACGGGCAGCACGGCCTCCCAGGACGTAGACATAGAGGAGAAAGGCCAGCTCAGCCGCGATGCCGATGGTGATGCGGGCCCAGGTGGGAAGGCCTGACGGGGTGACGAAGCCTTCGATCACACCGGAGACGAAGAGAACCAGCGCCAGTCCGATGGCCATGCCGATCGCGGCTCGGCCCTGCTGCGCCAGGGCCGAGCGCCGGGTGCGCGGGCCCGGGTCGATGACCGTCCAGCCGAGACGGAGACCTGTGCCGGCCGCGACGAAGACCGCGGTGAGCTCCAGCAGACCGTGCGGCAGGACGAGCCCGAGGAATGTGTCCAGACGGCCCGCGGAGGACATCAGCCCGATCCCGACAGCGAGGTTGAGCACGTTGATGAAGAGGATCCAGATCACCGGTATGCAGAGGAAGGCCCCCAGCACCAGGCACATGGCCGCCGCCTGTGCGTTGTTCGTCCAGACCTGGGCGGCGAACGAGGCGGCCGGGTGGCTGGAGTAGTACGTCTCGTACTCGCCGCCGGGCCGGGTCAGCGCGCGCAGGTCCTCCGGAGCGGCGATCGACGCCTGGACCTCCGGATGCGTGCCGATCCACCAGCCCATGACGGCGGCCAGAAGCACGGAGAGGACCGCTGTCGAGATCCACCAGTGCCGCGACCGGTAGACGGCCGCGGGGAAGCCCGCGGTCAGGAAGCGAGCGGCATCGCGCCACGATGCGCGACGGGTCCCGGTCACGGTGGAGCGCGCGCGGGCCACGAGCTGGGTGAGCCGAGCGGTCAGCAGGGGGTCGGGTGCGCTGGACTGGATCAGGGACAGATGGGTGGCGGTGCGCTGGTACAGGGCGACGAGTTCGTCCGCCTCCTCGCCTGTCAGGCTGCGCCCGCGGTGCAGAAGATGGTCCAGGCGGTCCCACTCGATGCGGTGGGTGGTCACGAAGACGTCGAGATCCATGGTCGGCTGCTGCTCCAGGCATGGGTGCGTACGGGTCCGTACTACGGCGGTGCGCTGCGGGTCAGCTTGGCAGACTGTGGTCCCGAGGGGCAGGGAAGGGCGGCGAGGGGTGGGTGGCGATGAATGAGCTCGTGACTGGAGACGCGGTCGTACTGGGGTTGCGGCCGGCGAGGCTGCCGAGCCGGGCGCTGGCGATCGCCATCGATCTTGCGGTCCTCCTGACCGTTTTCCTCCTGCTGTCCATCGGCCTGGCCGTGGCGTCGGCGACGCTCGACGAAGCAGCGACCGCGGCGATCGCCGTCGCCACCTTTCTTCTGGTGCTGGTGGGCGGGCCGGTGGCGGTGGAGACGCTCAGCCACGGCCGTTCGCTCGGGAAGCTCGCCTGCGGGCTTCGTGTGGTGCGGGACGACGGCGGGCCGATCCGGTTCCGGCACGCACTCGTGCGCGGGGCGATGGGCATGGTCGAGATCCTGGGGACCTTCGGGGTGGTGGGCTGCATCGCTTCCCTGGTCTCCGCACGCGGCCGCCGGCTCGGTGACGTGTTCGCGGGGACGCTGGTCGTGCGTGAGCGGGTGCCTGTCGGCCGGGCGCGTGCGGTGCCGCCGCCACCGCCCTGGCTCGTGGGCCGTTTCGCACAGCTGGATCTCTCGGGTGTCCCGGACGGCCTCTGGCTGGCGATTCGACAGTTCTTGACGCGGATGAACGAGCTCGACGCAGCGGTGGGCGGGCCCATGGCCGAGCGGCTCTCCTCGGACCTCACGGCGTGTACGGGAGTTCCCGCGCCGCAGGGGGTGCCGGCCGCCGCCTACCTTGCAGCGGTGGTGAACGAGCGGCAGGCGCGCGACATACGCCGCGTGGCAGCGACGGCGGGCCGGGCACCGGGCTCTGCGGCCGTGTCCGTCACCGCGCCCGTCCCCCCACCCGTGGACGGGAGCCTCTCCGGCTTCCCCCGGTCGGAAGTCCGGCCGGAAGGCGGCGGCGCTCCCGGGAAGGCTGCTTCCCCGAGCAGCAACGGGGCCGAGGGGTCCCGTCCCGGTCCGGCCGCGACGGGATTCGCGCCGCCCGCCTGAACGCCGCTCCTCGGCCCTGTCAGTCCTCGTGCTCGTCCGTCCTTCGGGACATGGCCGAGGGCGGGGATTCGAGGTGTTCGAGCTCGATTCCCGGCGCCGCCAGCACCACGTCACCCGCGATGTGGACAGCATGCTGATCACCGGTGTCCAGCGCGTTGACCTGGTACGCGTCCACGATCAGAGGTCCGTTGTCAGTGGCGTGCGCTTCACTGTTCAGCAGGGACCAGGACTGGTCGACGGTGCGTGGGGCGAGAACCGGGTCCGTGAAGGTGACCAGACGGACGCGGGTCGCGGGGGAATCGGGGGTGAGGCGCAGGAGCCGGGCCGTGGCGACGAGGAACGCGGGAGATGTGCCGGAGAAGGCGTGGGCGCGGACATTGCCTTCGGTGGCATGGGTGCCGGTGGGATCGGTCCGTACCCAGGTGACCCCGTCGAGGGCGGCGCCGCGGATCTGCCAGCTCGCGGCGTGCAGTGCCAGGCGGATGGGGCGGCCGAGCTCGTCCAGGGCCAGATCGACGGATCCCAGGTGGGCGCCCGAGGGGGCCGTGGTCTGGGAGACATAGCGCCAGCCGGAGGGGCCGGGCGCGCAGTGGAAGTGTTCTTCGCCGAGGGGGGTGTGGTCGTGGAGATCGTGGAGCGAATATCGTCCGCGGGGCATGGGGTCCTTCGGGTTCCTCGGGCTGTGCGGGTGCGGTACGGGGCAGGCCCCCGGCACGGGGGTGCGGGGGCCTGCGCTCGGACCTGCTGCTGAGAGCCTCGCCGGCCGGTGGCCGGCGGCGGGCTCAGTAGCGGTAGAGGTCGGACTTGTACGGGCCTTCGACCGGTACGCCGATGTAGTCGGCCTGCTCCTGGCGCAGGGTCGTGAGCTTCACACCCAGCGCGTCGAGGTGGAGGCGGGCGACCTTCTCGTCGAGGTGCTTCGGCAGCACGTAGACATCGGTCGGGTACGCCTCGGGCTTCGTGAACAGCTCGATCTGGGCCAGGGTCTGGTCCGCGAACGAGTTGGACATGACGAACGAGGGGTGGCCGGTGGCGTTGCCGAGGTTCAGCAGGCGGCCCTCGGACAGCACGATCAGGACCTTGCCGTCCGCGAACGTCCATGTGTGGACCTGCGGCTTGACCTCGTCCTTGACGACGCCGTCGATCCTGGCCAGGCCGGCCATGTCGATCTCGTTGTCGAAGTGACCGATGTTGCCGACGATGGCCTGGTGCTTCATCCGGGCCATGTCGGAGGCCATGATGATGTCCTTGTTGCCCGTGGTCGTGACGAAGATGTCCGCGGTCTCCACCACGTCGTCCAGCGTCGCGACCTGGTAACCGTCCATCGCCGCCTGCAGGGCGCAGATCGGGTCGATCTCCGTGATGATCACCCGGGCGCCCTGGCCACGGAGGGACTCCGCGCAGCCCTTGCCCACGTCGCCGTAGCCGCAGACGACGGCGGTCTTGCCTCCGATCAGGACGTCGGTGGCGCGGTTGATGCCGTCGATCAGCGAGTGGCGGCAGCCGTACTTGTTGTCGAACTTCGACTTGGTGACCGCGTCGTTGACGTTGATCGCCGGGAAAAGGAGGGTGCCGTCGCGGTGCATCTCGTACAGACGGTGCACGCCGGTCGTGGTCTCCTCGGTCACGCCGCGGATCTCGGACGCCAGCTGGGTCCACTTCTGCGGGGACTCGCCGAGGGTGCGGTTCAGCAGGGTGAGGATGTAGGCGTACTCCTCGCTGTCCGCGGTCGACGGGTCCGGGGCCTCGCCGGCCTTCTCGAACTCGACGCCCTTGTGGACGAGGAGGGTGGCGTCACCGCCGTCGTCCAGGATCATGTTCGGGCCGCCGGTGGGGGTCCCGGGCCACGTCAGGGCCTGCTCCGTGCACCACCAGTACTCCTCGAGGCTCTCGCCCTTCCAGGCGAAGACCGGGACGCCCGCCGGGGCGTCCGGGGTGCCGTTCGGACCGACCGCGATGGCGGCGGCGGCGTGGTCCTGGGTGGAGAAGATGTTGCAGGAGGCCCAGCGGACCTCGGCGCCCAGGGCGACGAGGGTCTCGATGAGTACCGCGGTCTGCACCGTCATGTGCAGCGAGCCGGTGATCCGGGCGCCGGCGAGCGGCTGCGCGGCGGCGTACTCCTTACGGATCGACATCAGGCCGGGCATCTCGTGCTCGGCGAGGGTGATCTCCTTGCGCCCGAAGGGGGCGAGGGAGAGGTCGGCGACCTTGAAGTCCTGGCGGTTGGCGGCCGTCGTCATAACGGGCTGCTCCTCGTGATGGGTCGAGGGTGGACTGGCTGGCTCTGCGGCGGCCACGGGCACACGAATGCCCGGGCGATCCGCAGTGCAGTCCGTCGGAGGCCCTCTCTCCCTCGGCCGGCCCGCTTGCGCGAACCGATCGACCGCCATCAGCAGCGACGTCTGGTACTTCTCCGAATCTACACCGAACGGCCCAGCGAGCCCCAGTCCGCCTGGGTGGCGGCGTGGGTCGCGGGGCCGTTCGGGGCTGGTATCCAGCAGCTCAGTGGCCGGATTCCGTCGGCGCGTCATCGGAAGGGCCGGGGCCGCCGGGAGCCTTGCCCGGGTTGGTTCCGGCCGCGGCTGCCGACGCGTCGTAGATGTCGGGCTCGAGGTAGATGACGCGGGCGATCGGGACGGCCTCGCGGATCCGGCTCTCGGCGGCGTTGATCGCCTCGGCGACCTCGGCGGCGCTCTCCTCGGCCCGGACAGCGATCTTGGCGGCCACCAGAAGTTCCTCGGGGCCGAGGTGGAGCGTGCGCATGTGGATGACGCGGGTGACGGTGTCACCGTCGACCACGGAGGCGTGGATCTTCTCGACGTCCTCGACACCGGCCGCCTCGCCGAGCAGCAGCGACTTCGTCTCGGCGGCGAGGACGATCGCGATGATGATCAGCAGGATGCCGATGCACAGGGTGCCGATGCCGTCCCAGACACCGTCGCCGGTGGCCAGCGCCAGGCCGACGCCGCCGAGTGCCAGGATCAGACCGATGAGGGCGCCCAGGTCCTCCAGGAGGACGACCGGAAGCTCGGGTGCCTTGGCCCGGCGGACGAACTGCGTCCACGAGAGCTTGCCGCGGGTCAGGTTGGACTCGGCGATGGCCGTACGGAAGGAGAAGCCCTCGGCGATGATCGCGAAGACCAGCACACCGACCGGCCAGTACCAGGCCTCGATCTCGTGCGGGTGCTTGATCTTCTCGTAGCCCTCGTAGACCGCGAACATGCCACCGACCGAGAACAGCACGATCGACACGAGGAAGGCGTAGATGTACCGCTCGCGCCCGTAACCGAAGGGGTGCTGGGGAGTCGCCTCCCGCTGGGCCTTCTTGCCACCGAGCAGCAGAAGGCCCTGGTTGCCCGAGTCCGCCAGTGAGTGGACGCTCTCCGCCAGCATCGACGACGAGCCACTGAAGAGGAACGCCACGAATTTGGCCACTGCGATCGCGAGGTTGGCGGCGAGTGCCGCCACGATCGCCTTGGTTCCGCCTGACGCGCTCATGGGTGCGTGGTGTCCCTTCCTCGGTGCCGCGGCACGGGCGCCGCGTTACGGCCGGACATTGTTGCAGCCGCTGGTGCGGACCGTACGTCAGACCATCACGGTCGCACGGAAGAGCGTTCCCGTACCGGCCACTTCGACCGTTTCGTCCGCCGGGACGAACACGGATTCTCCGGGCGCGAGGGAGAGGTCCGCGGCCGTCGGGGCGCCCGCCGTGCAGAGGAGGATCTGCGGGGTGGCCGCCGTGAGGTCGACGGGGGTTCCGCCCGCCGGCAGGACGTAGCGCGAGAGCCGGAACTCGTCGACCGGCGTCTCGTAGAGCTCCTCGCCGTTCGGTGCCGCCTCGGGGCGCAGGATGCCCGGCTCGGTGGGCTCGAAGCGGACGATGCTCAGGAGCTCCGGGACATCGATGTGCTTGGGAGTCAGGCCGCAGCGCAGCACGTTGTCGGAGTTGGCCATGATCTCGACGCCCAGGCCGCCGAGATAGGCGTGCGGCACGCCCGCACCGAGGAACATGGCCTCGCCCGGCTGGAGTTGTACGTGGTTGAGCAGCATGGCCGCGATGACGCCCGGGTCGCCGGGGTAGTGGCGGGCGATCTGGGCGTACGGGGCGTGGGCGCCACCGAGGCGTGCGGCGGCCTCGGCAGCCTCGGCGACCGTGTGCGCCATCTCGTCCGGGTCGGCGGTGAGGATCGCCGTGAGGACCTCGCGCAGGGCGCCGTCCTCGGGGCGGGCCCTGAGCAGGTCCGCGTACGGCTTGAGGGAGTCGACGCCGAGGGCGGCCATCAGGTCGGCGGCCTCGGTGGGCCTGCGGAAGCCGCACAGTCCGTCGAAGGGCGTGAGCGCGCAGATCAGTTCGGGCTTGTGGTTGGCGTCCTTGTAGGTGCGGTGGGGGGCGTCGACGGGGACGCCCCGGCGCTCCTCGTCGGCGTACCCCTGCTGCGCCTGCGCGAGGTCGGGGTGGACCTGGAGCGACAGCGGGGCGCCGGCTGCGAGGAGCTTGAGCAGGAAGGGGAGTCGGGGGCCGAAGGCGCCGACGGCCGCGGCGCCCAGTTCGCGCAGGGGGTCCGCCGCGATGACGTCCGTGAGGGACCGCTCGCCCGCTTCGGAGCCCGGGGCGTCCGCCCCGGGGGAACGGGTGAGGCGGGAAGGGGCTCCCGGGTGGGCTCCCATCCACATCTCGGCCTGCGGTTCGCCGGTCGGGGCTGTGCCGAGCAGCTCGGGTATGGCCGTGGTGGACCCCCAGGCGTAGGGGCGCACGGTGTTGGAGAGCCGGTCCATGGAGATTGTCGTCCTCGTGGAGGTGCGGGGCGTGGGTGCCCGGGGAGGGAGGCGGTCAGGCCCGGTTGTCGGAGGCCAGGGATGCGTAGACGGCGGCGAAGTCGGTGACCGCGAGGAGCTCGGCGAGGGCTTCGAGCTCGCTGCCTTCCTCCGGTTCGAGTTCGCTGATGGCCGTGTCGTGGCTCAGGGCCAGCTCGCGGGCGGCCGGGCTCGCGGTCAGGCCGCCGGTGGGCCGGTCGCGGAGGAGGACGACGCGGGCGCGCATGGCTTCGGGTTCGTCCACCCGGTCCCGGAAGAAGTCGTCGGGGTCGCCCCCGGCGGCGAAGGCGCCGGCGAGCAGCCCGCCGTGGGAGGGCAGCGCCTGCGGCAGCTCGGCCACGAGGGCGGGGCGGCCTGCGAGCTCGGCCAGGACGGCGGCGAACCGGCGTCCGACGGGGCCGGCGGCCTCGCCCTCCGTCCAGACGAGGGGCAGGCTGTCCGCGAGTTCCGCGGCGAGCGTCTTGGCCGGGTTGCTGTACGTGGCGATGGCAGGCCCGCAGCGCTCGGCCGTGCGGTCGAGGCGGTCGGCGACCTTCTGCAGCGTCTCCGGGGGCGCGTCGATCAGGCCCACCCGGTCCAGCAGGGCGAGCAACGGGGTGAGGAGGGCCCAGAGCGTGCCGGGGCCCGCCGCCGAGGTCTCGGCGTCGTACTCCCCGTGCGGGGCGGCGGCCATCGGTACGACGAGTCCGTGGACCCCGTCGACGGCCTCGCGGAGCGGGGAGCGGACGGGGGCGACGGCGACGACCGTGCAGCCGCGTCGGTAGGCCTGCTCGGCGAGCAGCGCGAGTCCGGGTTCCGAGCCGTCGGCGGTGGCGATGAGCAGCAGGTCCACGGATCCGGCCCAGCCCGGCAGCGTCCAGCGCAGTGCGCCGGCGGCTGCCGCGACGCCCGTGGGACGGATCGCGGTGACGGGTGCAAAGGCGCCCGCGAGGGCGCCGATCAGGTCCGCGACACCGGACGCGGCGGTGCCGGGGCCCGCGACGAGGACGGCCCGGGGCCGCCCTTCGGGGGCCAGTGTGCCGATTCCCGCCTCGGCGGCGTGCCGACTGGCGGTGCGGACGCGCGCTCCGGCTTCGGCGGCGCCGCGAAGCAGGCCGCGCCGGTCGGCTCGTGCCAGGGCTTCCGGTGCGTCGAGCAGCGACTCGTCGAGCATGTGGTGGGCCTCCGATCACCGTGCTGATCAGGGTGCGGGTTACGCGGGGCGGCGGGCCTCGTCGACGAGGAGCACCGGGATGCCGTCCCGTACCGGGTAGGCGAGACCGCACGCCGTGCCGGTGCAGACCAGCTCGGGGCTTTCGGCCGCGGAGCGGTCGTCGAGCCCGGAGTGGCAGGCCGGGCAGGCGAGGATCTCCAGAAGGCCGGCTTCGAGCGGCATGGGGTGGGTCCCTTCAGGCATGCGGTGCGGATCCGGTCCGGACCTGTGGGTCCGGGTCGGCGGAGCTTGGAGCGTGGTCAGCCTACCGCCGGGCCGGGAGGGTCGCGGCCCGGCAGGCCCTGCCCGGCCGGGCATGCGTCGGTGGTCTGCCGGTGGCGGGCGGCACGGGCCTCCCGAGCGGCTCATGAGGGCTGGGCTCCCGGGCACGCCCCGAGAGGCCGGGCGCCGCGGTGCGTGAGCGCCCGGTTGCGGACCGCTCGGGCGCTCGGACGAGGGCCTCGTCCGTGCCGTACCGCTCAGGCGCGGACGAGGGCGAGGACCTCGTCGCGTACGGCCGTCATCGTCCTCTCGTCCCGTGCCTCGACGTTCAGGCGCAGCAGCGGCTCGGTGTTGGAGGCACGGAGGTTGAACCACCAGTCGGCGCCGGTCACCGTCAGCCCGTCGAGCTCGTCGAATCCCACGCCGTCCCGGCCCTCGTACGCCTCCCTGATCGCCTTCAGCCGGTCGGCCTGGTCGTCGACGGTGGAGTTGATCTCGCCGGAGCCGGTGTAGCGGTCGTAGCTGTCGAGGAGTCCGGAGAGCGGGCCCTCCTGACCGCCGAGGGCGGCCAGGACGTGCAGGGCGGCGAGCATCCCCGTATCGGCGTTCCAGAAGTCGCGGAAGTAGTAGTGCGCGGAGTGCTCACCGCCGAAGATCGCGCCGTGCTCGGCCATCTCGGCCTTGATGAAGGAGTGGCCGACGCGGGTACGGACGGGGGTGCCGCCGTTCTCCCGGACGACCTCGGGGACCGACCAGGAGGTGATCAGATTGTGGATGACGATGCCCTCGCCGCCGTTGCGGGCCAGTTCACGGGCGGCGACCAGGGCTGTGATCGCGGACGGGGAGACGCCCTCGCCCCGCTCGTCGACGACGAAGCAGCGGTCGGCGTCCCCGTCGAAGGCGAGCCCGAGGTCGGCGCCCTCCGCGAGGACGCGGGCCTGGAGGTCGACGATGTTCTTCGGGTCGAGGGGGTTGGCCTCGTGGTGGGGGAAGGTGCCGTCGAGCTCGAAGTACAGGGGGACGAGGTCGAGGGGCAGGCCCGCGAAGACGGTGGGGACGGTGTGGCCGCCCATGCCGTTGCCTGCGTCGACGACGACCTTGAGCGGCCGGATCCCGTCGAGGGCGACGAGGCCCAGCAGGTGGGCGGCGTAGTCGGAGAGGGTGTCGCGCTCGGTGACGGTGCCCGGCGTGACGGCGGCCGCGGCGGGCGCGCCGTGCTCGGACCACTGCTCGACCAGGGTGCGGATCTCGGCCAGGCCGGTGTCCTGGCCCACCGGAGCGGCCCCGGCGCGGCACAGCTTGATGCCGTTGTACCGCGCCGGGTTGTGCGAGGCCGTGAACATCGCTCCGGGCAGGTCAAGTGCACCGGACGCGTAGTACAGCTGGTCCGTCGAGCAGAGCCCGATGAGGGTGACGTCGGCGCCGCGGGCCGTCGCGCCCCGGGCGAAGGCCGCGGCGAGCCCGGGTGAGGACGGCCGCATGTCGTGACCGATCACGATCGCGTCCGCATCGGTGACCTGCACGAAGGCGGCGCCGAACAGCTCGGCGAGCGGCTCGTCCCACTGGTCGGGCACGACTCCGCGCACGTCGTACGCCTTCACGAGCTGCGACAGGTCAGCAACCACGGCCGGTCCTCCTGGGGTCTTTACGGACCGCCCAAACTACCCGGCCCCCCCGGGCCCCCCGGTCAGGGGAGCATCCAGCCCAGCACCGCCGTGCTCTGCGCCATCACGATCAGGCACATCACCAGCAGCAGCCCGAGGCTCCACGGCAGGACCTTGCGCAGCAGGTCGCCCTCCCGCCCGGCGAGACCGACGGCCGCGCAGGCGATCGTCAGGTTCTGCGGAGAGATCATCTTGCCCAGCACTCCCCCGGAGCTGTTGGCGGCGGCGAGGAGGTCGGGCGAGAGCCCGGACTCCCCTGCGGCGGACACCTGGAGGGCGCCGAAGAGGGCGTTGGCCGAGGTGTCGGAACCGGAGACGGCGACCCCGAACCAGCCGAGCACCGGGGAGAGGAAGGCGAGTCCGGCGCCTGCCGCGGCGACGGACCGGCCGATCGTGGCGGCCTGCCCGGAGAGGTTCATGACGTAGGCGAGGGCGAGGACGGAGGTCACGGTGAGGATCGCGTAACGCAGTTCGTGCACGGTGGCCGCCCACTCCCGCGCCGCGGTGCCGGCCCGGACGCCGAGCACGACGGCGGTGACCAGACCGGCGAGCAGGACGAGGGTGCCGCCCGTGCCGAGGAGCGGGAGGGTGAAGACGTTGGCGCCCACCGGTTCGCCGTCGGGTCCCGCGACGTCGAGGAAGGGCCAGTCGAAGACGCGGGTCGCCTCGGCCAGCAGCTCCTTGACGGGCGGGATCTG
The DNA here is from genome assembly GCF_002910915.1 of Streptomyces sp. SM10. Lineage (GTDB taxonomy): Bacteria > Actinomycetota > Actinomycetes > Streptomycetales > Streptomycetaceae > Streptomyces. The sequence goes on from NZ_NEUF01000187.1 coordinate 16,351, forward strand.
GGCGACGGAGAACACCGCGACGATCAGTGCGTACGGGGCGTAGGCCCGCAGCACCTCCCGGCGCGGGTCCTCCTGGTCAAGGTCCTCGCTGCGCGCGCCCGTCAGGACGGCCGCGCGTACGGGTTCGTCGGCGGGCCTGCGGGCTCCGGGTACGGCGATCAGCGCGCCCGCGCCCACCAGGGCCGCGGCGATGTCGGCGAGCTGGGCCGAGACGTAGTTGGAGGCGGCGAACTGGGCGACGGCGAAGGCCACTCCGCAGACGAGCGCGGGCCCCCAGGTCTCCCGCAGCCCTCGCCTGCCGTCGACCAGGAAGACCAGGATCAGCGGGACGACGAGCGCGAGGAGCGGCGTCTGACGGCCGACGACCGTGGCGACGTCGCCCAGCGGCAGACCGGTGACCTGAGCGAGTGTCACCACGGGTGTACCCATGGCGCCGAAGGCGACGGGCGCGGTGTTGGCGACCAGGGAGACGACGGCGGCCTTCACCGGGTCGAAGCCGAGCGCGACGAGCATGACCGAGCAGATCGCGACGGGTGCGCCGAAGCCCGCCAGCGCTTCCAGGAGCGCGCCGAAGCAGAAGGCGATGACCAGGGCCTGGATGCGGGGATCGTCGGAGACTCTGCCGAAGGAGCGCCGAAGGATGTCGAAGTGCTGGGTACGGACGGTCATCCGGTACACCCAGAGGGCGTTGACGACGATCCACATGATGGGGAAGAGCCCGAAGAGGACGCCCTGTGCCCCTGCGGACAGGGTCTGGCCGACGGGCATGCCGAAGGCCAGCCATCCGACGAGCACGGCGACGGCGAGGCCGATGAGTCCGGCGCGGTGGGCCTTCATGCGGACGGCGCCGAGCAGGACCAGGACGGTCACCAACGGCAGGGAAGCGACGAGAGCGGACAGACCGAGCGAATCGGCTACGGGTTCGAGCTGCTGGACAAACACACAGACCTCCCCGGATTCCGCGATGCGGAAGCGATCTCTCACGAGTGGGGGAATGGTCGTGTCCACGACAAGCCAGCGTCAATGCTCCGTACCGGAAAACTTCATTCCGGTCGGAGAAGTGACGGACGGGGCAGACGGGCAGCAGCGCCGCCAGGAGCCTGGCCTGCGGAAGCAGGAAAGCGGGACGCCCGGAAGCGAAGAGCCGGAAGCCGACGGAGACGGCAAGCAGGAAGGGACAGGAAAAGCGGCCGACGGAGGACGCGTCAGGAGTCCGGGGAGCGCAGCACCCGGAGATGGCCCCGGCGCGCGACCTCCACCGGGTCGGCCGCTCGTGGTCCCCTGCCGCCCTGCTGCCGGTCCTGGGGCCTGGCAGCCTCGCGCACGGCGTTGGCGAGCGCTTCGAGATCGTCACCGCTGGGTCGCGTGGGAGCCGAGGGATCGGAGAGCCGGACGACTTCCCAGCCGCGCGGCGCGGTGAGCCGCTCGCCGTGCTCGGCGCAGAGGTCGTAGCAGTGGGGCTCGGCATAGGTGGCGAGCGGGCCGAGGACCGCGGTCGAGTCGGCATAGACGTACGTCAGTGTCGCGACGGCGGGACGGCCGCACGCGGTTCGCGAACAGCGACGTACAGGGCTCACGATGTTGGACGGTACCGCACTCTTGAGCGGGCTGCGACGACTCTCCCTCGGCTCACCCCCTCGTGTCGCCCTGCCGAGCGGGCCCCGCGCGGCTCCTGCGCAACCGGTCCGACCTGCGCGGCAGTCGGTCCGCGCCGGTCTGCCCGGCCGGGGCCGCGGCCCCGGAGGGAACATAAGCGGTCATACGACGGAGGTCCGCGATCGGAGCAAGGACCGGAACCGCACTCGGCCCTGGCCGGAATGTTCATCTCAGGACATCCGGCGGGCACGGCGGGAAGCGGTGATCGCCCCGGCCCGGGGAGAGTTACGCTGCGTCGGTGATGGACAGTCCCGTACCGCCCCACGCGCCCGAGCCGCGGCCCCGTCGCCGTGACCGTCATGGCCGCGGCATGCGCGGGCCGGTCGCCCCGCCGCAGGTGCCGCTGTCCGTCAGCAGGGCCGAGAGCTTCCGCGATCTCGTCCAGGACTCGGTGGAGCGGCTGGAGCGGCGCTGGCCGCAGCTGGCGGACGTCGACTTCCTGGTCCTCGACGTACCGGGTTCGCTCGAGGACACCGTGCCGCTGGGCCGCGCACTGTCGGCCGCGAAGGGACGGCCCGCACAGATCGTCGTCTACCGGCGTCCCGTCGAGATCCGCACCAAGAGCCGCGACGAGCGCGCCATGCTGGTGCACGAGGTGGTGGTGGAGCAGGTCGCGGAGCTGCTCGGCCTGTCGCCCGAGTCGGTGGACCCGCGCTACGGGCAGGAGTGAGACCCGTCAGCGGCGCGGACCTCAGTCGTCCAGGACCGAGAGGTCCTGCTCCGCCGCGGGCACCTCGACCGAGCCCCCGTCGTCCGGGAGCGTCTGCACGGTGAACATGTCGACGCCGCCCTCCGTGATCTTGAGCGTGCGGGCGGCGTGCACCGGGCCGCCCGACTCGGTCTCCACCGTCAGGGCGTAGCCGCCCTTGAGGCCGGCCGGAGCCTCGGGGGTGACCTCGAGCGTCGTACCGCCCTTGACCGTGTAGGTCTTGACGGTCCCCTCGCCGCTCTCGCTGCCCGCCGACGCCGTGACCTTGACCTCGGCCGTGGCGCCCGGGGCGGTCAGGGACAGCACCGAGCCCTTGGCGCGGTTGTCGGCGACGCTCGCCCGCTCCCCCACCGCCTCGGTCGCCGGGATGAACGCGACCTCCTGCTTGGCGCCGGTGCCGCGGACCACGCGGAGCGCGGCGACCACCGGGGTCCTGCTGCCGTCGGCCGGGGAGAGCCGGAGCGAGCCGGGTTCCCCCCGTGTGACGTCCTTGAGGTCGAGAGCGGCGGTCATCTGCGACTTGATGTGCAGGGTGGCGTTGCCGGCCGGTGAGAACGTCGCGTTCTTGCCCATGAGCTGGACCTTCACGTCGGCGTCGTCCTCCCCGGGCGCGAAGGCCACCAGGCGTACGGAGGTGGCGTCGGCCGGGATGCCCGGCAGGACCTGGGTGACGGCCGGATCGGCGGAGGCGGCCAGCCAGTCGCTGCCCACCTCGTCCTCGGCGGCGTTCACGACCGCGCCGACGCGTCCCGTCCGTGTGGTGACGTGCACGGTCACGTTCGTGGCGGCCTCGCTGGTCAGGGTCGAGATCAGCATCGGCACGCTGGACCTGGCGGGGACCGTGATGCCTTCCCCGACATCGGACTTGAGCGGGCCGTCGGCGCCGTACAGCTCGATGTCGGCGACGGCGGCGGTGTCGTCGGGGTTCGTCAGGTGGACGTAGTCCTGGCGGCTCGCCGCGGTGCTCGCACCCGGGAACCAGAAGTCCGTGTCGGGGGCGGTGCAGCTGACGCCGAGCAGGCCGCGGGCGCCGCCGGCGGCGGTCGTGGTGGTCTGCTGGGCGGTCCAGCCCGGGGCGAACCTGCCCGTGGCGGTGCCGACCAGGGCGGGGGCGTCGGTCTTCGTGGTGTCGGCCGTGACCGGCTTGCCGAGGTCCTTCAGGGAGACGACGGGCTTGCCGTCCGACGCCTTCTCCTTGTCCGCGTCGCCCTTGTCCTTGTCGGCGTCCTCCTCCTCGTCCGCGTCCTCGCCGGTCGCGTCCTCGTCCACCGGGAGGGCCTCGGCCGCCTTGAGCTCGGCGGCACCGGCCTCCCCACCGTTCTCCCCCTTCGGGGTGAAGGAGGTGTACTCCGTCTCCGCCAGGTCGGACGTGCTCGGCGCTGGGCAGAGCAGGCTGGACCGCTCCACCGGCAGCCGGGCGGCGGCCCCGGCCTGCGTCGTGTCCCCGCCGCCCGGCGCGTTGAGCGCGGCGAAACCGGTGACGGCGGCGAGGGCGACGACGCCCGCGATGAGGGACAGGGGGGTGGACTTCACTCGGACTCGCCTCGCGATGCGTTGCCGTTGCCGTTGCCGTTGCCGTTCTGCCACGGGTCCTGGCCCGGAGCCGTGTTCTGGTCGTGCCCGTCGTGCCCGTCGTACGGGGCGGCTTCGCCCGTCTCCGTGGTGTAGGGCTGCTGCTGGGCGTAGCCGTAGGGGTCGTACGCGCCCTGCTGCTGGTACGGGTCCTGCTGGTAGGGATCGGCCTGGTAGTACTGGCCCGCGTCCTGCCCGCCCTGGTACGGGCCGTAGTCGGCGCCCTGGTACTGCTGTGTGTCCCACTCCCCGTAGTTCTGCTGCGGGACCGCCGCGTACGTACCGGTGCTGTCCTGGTCCCCGGGGACCGCCGCATAGGTACCGGTGCCGTCCTGGTCGCCCGGGACCGCCGCGTACGGGTCGGTGTTCTGCTGCGCCGGGATGTACTCCCCGGGCGCCTGTTCCGGCATGCCGGGAGCCGTCTCGCCGTCCCCGGCCACCGCACCGTCCTGCCCGTACGCCGCCCCGGTGGTCTCCTCGTCCGCCGCCGCTTCCGCCTGGGCGGCCGCGCGAAGCCTGCGGGCCCGGCGTCCCTCCCCGGCGACCGGCTCGGCCGGAACGGTCTCGGTCTCCTCGGGCAGGTCGTCGTCGATCTCCCGGCGGCGGCCCGGGAGGGCCAGCACCACCAGGACGACGCCGAGCGCCACCTGTGTCCACACCCAGACGGTGTGGGTGAGGGGAGCGTCGTACGTGAGGTCGAGCGTGCCGCCCTCGGTGGGCAGCTCGAATCCCTGTGCCCAGCCGTCCACGGTCTTCGGGGTCAGGACCCGGCCGTTCAGCGTGGCCTGCCAGCCCGGGTCGGCCGAGTCGGCGATCCGCAGCACACGGCCGGTGTCGCCCTCGGGGATCGTGGTGTGCGCGTCGACGGAGAGCGATCCGACGGGTACGGGCACGCCGTCCGCCCCGGAGGGCACGATCGCGAGCCGGGACACCTGGCGGTCGACCCGCCACAGGGCGCTGCCGTCCAGCTGACTGAGCCGGCTCAGGCCGGGCGTCGAGTCCAGCACGCGGCTCATCTCACGGGGCGCCCCGTCCCGTACGAGGACGTAGCGGACGGCGAAGCCGCTGAGCTGGCTCCCCTGGTCCGCGCCGGAGCCCGCGACCAGATTGGCGACGACCTTGTCGAGGCGGGTGTTGCTGCCGCCGGCCTCGGTGAGCTCGGCGTCGCCCAGGCGGGCGCCCGAGCCGCGGACCAGGCTGTAGGAGACGGCCCCCGGTGACGTGCTCCCGAGCACCAGGGTGCGCGCCTGGTCGCGGGTGGTGCTCTCCTCCGCGACGAAGGCGGGCACCTGCACGGGGTCGCGGCGCTCCACCGGACCGGCCGCGCCGCCGATCATCCAGCCGACCGCGGCGAGGACCGGGGCGAGCCCGGCGGCCAGTGCGATCAGCGCGGCGGCCGGCTGGCGCCAGCCGAAGCTCAGGGCGGCGACCCGGAGCCGGGCGCCGTCCGCGCCGAGCAGAGCGGCGGCGAGCAGTGCGATGCCGTAGACGAGGGTGGCCGGACCGGCCCAGGTGGAGCCGTTCGAGATCCCCGCGAAGACGAGGGCGACGAGCACGACGGCCCAGGTGGTGCGGATCGCGAACTGCCGCTCCCCGCGCATCAGGGCGGCCAGCGCCGCCAGCACGATGCCCAGCAGGAGGACGCCGCCCACCGCCTTGGGGCCGCCGGGGCTGATGCCGAGCAGGTCGAGGGCGGACGCCGTGCCCGTACCGGTGTCGAGCCCGGCTTCCTCCAGGAATCCGGACGGGCCGGTCAGCAGGGACAGCGACCAGGGTGCGAGGACCAGGATCGGGGTGCCTGCGATGGCCAGGAAGCGCAGGCCGTAGGCGACGATGTCGTTCCGGCGCAGCACGAGCACGCCGATGCCGAGGACCACCGCGAGCGGCCAGACGATCGGGGTGAAGGCCGTCGTCAGGGTGAGCAGCAGGGTGTACGCCCAGGTGGCACGCCAGCTGCCGCGCGCGGTGGAGCCGTCGCCGCGCAGCCCGTGCGCGGCGACCGCGGCTCGGGCGATCAGCGGCAGGAGGACGGCCAGGACCGCCGTGCCGAGACGGCCGGTCGCCAGCGCTCCGGTCGCCGCGGGCAGGAAGGCGTACGCGATGCTCGCCCAGGCACGCAGGAGCCGGGACTCGATCAGCGGCCGGGAGGCGAAGTACGCGGTGAGCCCGGCGAGCGGGACCGAGCAGACGAGCAGCACGGTGAGCGCGAAGCCGGTGGAGCCGAGGAACAGCGCCGAGAGCGCCGCGATCACGCCGAGGTAGGGCGGCGCGGACTGGGTTCCGCCGGTGCCGACGGGATGCCAGCCGTCGGCGTAGCGCGCCCAGAGGTCGGAGACGTCGGCGGGGGCGGGCAGCAGGGCGCCGCCCGCGAGGGCGCCGCTGCCGAGCAGACCCCGGCAGGCCACGAGTGAGACGACGAGGAGAAGGAGGAAGAGCACGGGGCCGGGCTTGCGGCCGACCTTCTTGAGCCGCGCGAACTGGTCGATCTCCAGGAAGTCGGCGTCGTCGCCGCCGGGCCCGGACTCGACCGCTCCGTGCCGGGAGCCGCCGGCGTCGGAGTCGGTGCGGTTGCCGAAGTTTCCCGCGACCTGTTCGACGGTGGCCCGGACCGTGGCGCCGGGCGGCGGGAACAGGGAACGCAGTTCGGCCGCGTCCACCGCGCCGCGTCCGCGGGCGCGGCGCGCGGCAAAGATCCGTCCGGGGCGCAGCAGGGTGCCGAAGAGTCCGGCGACCTCGTCGAGTGCCTGTCCGGGCACCTTGCCGACGAGGTAGGCGAGCGTGCGCAGCAGAGTGCCGACGACGAGGCGGACGAGGGCCCACGGCAGCTGTTTGCCGCGGGCGTTGACCAGCATGGTGTAGACGGCGCCGGCCTTGTCGACGCGGTGCGGGCTGGCGACGGAGCGCCCGGCGCAGTCGATCGGGCGGCGTTCCCTGGCGGAGGCCTCGGCGTGCCGCAGCACCGCGTCGGGAGCGACGAGCACCCGGTGGCCGGCCATGTGGGCGCGCCAGCAGAGGTCGACGTCGTCACGCATCAGCGGGAGCCTGCGGTCGAAGCCGCCGAGCTCCTCCCAGACGTCACGCCTCACCAGCATGCCCGCGGAGGACACGGAGAGGACGGTACGGACCTGGTCGTGCTGGCCCTGGTCCTGCTCGCGGCGGTCCAGTCCGGTCCAGCGGCGTCCGCTGTTGGCGATGGAGACGCCGACCTCGAGGAGCTGCTTGCGGTCGTACCAGCCGCGCAGCTTGGGCCCGACGATCGCGGCGTGCTGGTCGTGGTCGACGACGCGGAGCATCTCGGCGAGCGCGTCCGGTTCGGGGGCGCTGTCGTCGTGCAGCAGCCAGAGCCACTGGACGGGTTCGCCGTGCGGGAGCTCCGGGAGGTCGTACGCGTCGTCGCGCCAGCTCCGGGTGACCGGGTCCCACCCGCTGGGGCGCTTCAGGTACGGCAGGTCGTCGGGGGTGAGGACACCGGCGGTGCGGGTCGCCTCGTCGACGGCGGTGCCGAAGCTCGTACGCCGCGCCAGGTGCAGGACGCGTTCGGCGCCGAGCGCCTCGGTGACCAGGCGGGCGGAGTCGTCGGCGCTGCCGGTGTCGGCGGCGACGACGTTCTGTACGGGGCGTTCCTGCCCGAGCAGTCCGCCGAGCACGCGGGGCAGCCAGCGCGCGCCGTCGTGCGAGACGAGCACGGCGGTGACGACGTGGCGGGGAAACTCTGGGGCGGCGGCGGCCGCGTTCGGCGCCGCCGAGTGGCTGTGCACGGACATCGGGGTACGGGCCCTCCGGCCGGGTCCGGAGGGGGTCCCCCCCGGGGGCTGCATCGGTGTACACGCGCGCCCCGGCGGGGCGTTGGCGCGTCTCTCGGACGGGGCCCCACACTAACGGTACGGCTGTGCGCCCCGCGCCGAGCGGTTGACCGGCGAGAACGCGGGACGACCGGAGATGCCGGAGATGGCCGGACATGGCGATGGCCTGGGGGCCGCGCCCTGCGTACAGGGTGCGGCCCCCAGGCCATCGCCGTCCCGGCGCCCGTGGTGCGCGGTGTCAGATGGCCGCCTTCTTCAGGCGCCGGCGTTCGCGCTCGGAGAGGCCGCCCCAGATGCCGAACCGTTCGTCGTTGTTGAGGGCGTACTCAAGGCATTCGGAACGGACTTCACAGGCGAGACAGACCTTCTTGGCCTCGCGGGTGGAGCCGCCCTTCTCAGGAAAGAAGGACTCGGGGTCGGTCTGGGCGCACAGTGCGCGCTCCTGCCAGCCGAGTTCCTCGTCCGCGTCCTCGACCAGCAGTTGCTGGAACAGCTCGGTCATGTGCGCCCCTCGTCTGTCTCTTGCGTCCCCGTGATGCGGCCGTTATCGATGCGGCCGAACGACACGAGTGAAATTACAAGTGTGTAGCTTCGGGCCAGTCAAGCGAAGATCTGCTATTGGCCTAGGTATTCACTCTGCGGAACCAAGCCTATGCGGAAAGTGTTCAAATCACCAAAAACCTGACATATGCCATGAGCGCCGCCCCACCGCACCTCTCACCGGGTGAGACGAGCAAGGCCGCCTCGATGTTTCGATTTGATCACCGAAGCGACCAAGATCACAGGAGGGTCACGGCGCATCACCCACGCGCACGGGCGCGGTTGATGCGCCACCTTGCCTCTCCGGCGGCTGCCAAAACCTTTCTCCATCACCCGCAACCGGATGGGGTGAAACATTGCCGCCAAATCGGGCATTGGGTTGACAGATGGGCACCCCAGCCGGTCTGCTTGGTCTCATGCCAGTGACCTCAGCGATGCACACGGCCCACGTCCGTGGGTTCCGTACCGCTGCCCAGGCCCGCTGTTGCTGTTCCAGCTGTCACAGCTGTTGAGCCGTAGCGCTCCAGCTCTGATCCAGCCCCGTTTCACCGCATTCCGGTCTTCGCGACACCCCCTGCACGCGTATCCCCATGCCGAGGAACCACCGCACCCATGAACAGCGACAGCGACCTTTCGATCGCCGGCGACATCCTCGAGGTCCAGCACCTCCTCCGGCCTGCCGGCTCCCACCCCTCCACCGTGGCCGGCTTCGCCGGCCTCGCCCGCTCCATCGCCGCCGACCGCGACCGGTGGGCCCCTCTCGTCCGGTACGACACCACCACCCGCTGGTACCACCGGCTGCAGACCGGCCCCGGCTACGAGGTGTGGCTGCTGAGCTGGGTCCCCGGACAGGGCAGCGGCCGCCACGACCACGGCCCCTCCTCCGGCGTACTCACCGTCCTGGAAGGCGAGTTGACCGAGCACACGGCACGCGGGACCCACTCCCTGGACTCCGGAGCGCAGCGCGTCTTCGCCCCGGGATTCGTCCACGAGGTCGTCAACGACTCCTTGGAGCCGGCGGTCAGTCTGCACGTCTACTTCCCGGGCCTGACCGAGATGCCGATGCACTCGGCGCGGTGCTCCGCGACCACCGAGGACGCCGTACCGGCCTGACCGACCCGCCCGTCGCCCGCCACCACCCCCACAAGGATCAGGCTCCGCCTGACAGACTGTTGGGCATGCGCATTGTGGTTCTGGCCGGCGGTATCGGTGGTGCTCGTTTCCTGCGTGGCCTCAGACAGGCCGCGCCCGACGCGGACATCACGGTGATCGGCAACACCGGCGACGACATCCATCTGTTCGGACTGAAGGTCTGCCCCGACCTCGACACCGTGATGTACACCCTCGGCGGTGGCATCGACGAGGAGCAGGGCTGGGGACGTACCGACGAGAGCTTCCGGGTCAAGGACGAACTCGCGGCGTACGGGGTGGGCCCCGAGTGGTTCGGCCTCGGCGACCGTGACTTCGCGACCCACATCGTCCGTACGCAGATGCTCGGCGCGGGCTATCCGCTGAGCGCGGTCACCGAGGCGCTCTGCGCACGGTGGAAGCCGGGCGTACGCCTGATCCCGATGACCGACGACCGCGTCGAGACGCACGTGGCGGTGGACGTCGACGGCGAGAGCAAGGCCGTGCACTTCCAGGAGTACTGGGTGAAGCTGCGCGCCTCCGTGCCCGCGCAGGCCGTCGTGCCGGTCGGCGCGGACCAGGCCAAGCCCGCTCCCGGGGTGCTGGAGGCCATCGCCGAGTCCGACGTCATCGTCTTCCCGCCGTCGAATCCGGTCGTGTCGGTGGGCACCATCCTCGCCGTGCCCGGCATCCGGGAGGCGATCGCCGAGGCCGGGGTGCCGGTCGTCGGGCTCTCCCCCATCGTCGGCGACGCACCCGTACGGGGCATGGCCGACAAGGTGCTGGCAGCGGTGGGCGTCGAGGCCACCGCCACGGCCGTCGCCCAGCACTACGGTTCGGGGCTGCTCGACGGCTGGCTCGTCGACAGCGTGGACGCCGGAGCCGTCGACGAGGTCGAGGCGGCCGGGATCCGCTGCCGCGCCGTCCCGCTGATGATGACCGACGTGGACGCGACCGCCGAGATGGCCAGGCAGGCCCTGGCGCTCGCCGAGGAGGTACGGGCATGAGCGGCGGCTCCGCGGACACGGCGCCCTCGTACCGGGTGTGGGCCCTGCCCGGGATGCCCGAGGTGCGGGAGGGGGACGACCTCGCGAAGCTGATCGCCACGACGGAGCCGGACCTGGTGGACGGCGACGTCCTGCTCGTGACCTCGAAGATCGTCTCCAAGGCCGAGGGCCGGATCGTCGAGGCCTCGGACCGGGAGGCGGCGATCGACGCCGAGACGGTCCGGGTGGTGGCCAGGCGCGGGGCGCTCAGGATCGTGGAGAACCGGCAGGGACTCGTCATGGCCGCCGCGGGGGTCGACGCGTCGAACACCCCGGCCGGGACGGTGCTGCTGCTGCCCGAGGACCCCGACGCCTCGGCCCGGCTGATCCGGGACGGCCTGCGGGACGCGCTCGGTGTCGAGGTCGGGGTCGTCGTCACCGACACCTTCGGCCGCCCCTGGCGCAACGGCCTGACGGACGTGGCGATCGGAGCGGCGGGGGTCAGGGTGCTCGACGACCTCCGGGGCGGTACCGACGGACACGGCAACCCGCTCAGCGCCACCGTCGTGGCCACGGCCGACGAACTGGCCTCGGCCGGCGACCTGGTGAAGGGCAAGGCGTCCGGGCTGCCGGTGGCGGTCGTCCGCGGGCTCCCCCACGTGGTGGCCGGCTCCGACGGGCCCGACGAGGGCGCCCGCGCGATGGTGCGGGTCGCGGCGGACGACATGTTCCGGCTCGGTACGTCCGAAGCGGTCCGTGAGGCGCTCGGGCTCCGGCGCACGGTCCGTGAGTTCACGGACGAGCCGGTCGACCCCGGGGCCGTGCGGCGCGCGGTGGCCGCGGCGGTGACGGCTCCGGCACCCCACCACACGACGCCCTGGCGTTTCGTCCTGCTCGAGTCCGAGGAGTCGCGGCACCGGCTGCTGGACGCCATGCGGGACGCGTGGATCGCGGACCTGCGACGGGACGGGCGCAGCGAGGAGTCGGTCGCGAAGCGGGTGCGGAGGGGCGACGTCCTGCGCAACGCGCCGTATCTGGCGGTGCCGTGCCTCGTGATGGACGGGTCGCACACCTACGGGGACGAGCGCCGGGACACCGCGGAGCGCGAGATGTTCGTGGTCGCCGCCGGTGCGGGCGTGCAGAACTTCCTGGTGGCGCTCGCGGGTGAGCGGCTCGGCTCGGCGTGGGTGTCCTCGACGATGTTCTGCCGGGACGTCGTGCGTGAGGTCCTGGACCTGCCGGACGCGTGGGATCCGCTGGGCGCGGTGGCCGTGGGGCACCCGAAGGGGACCCCACCGGAGCGGGCCGCCAGGGACGCGGGGGCGTTCGTCGCGGTGCGCTGAGACGCGGCGCGCGGGGGCTACAGCCGGGCGATGTCGCGCGGCGTCATCCTGGGGGCCCGGCGGGCCGGGGTGCGGCCCGAGAGCATGATCAGACGGGTCGCGCGGTGCCGCTGGCCCTCGTACGGGGCGAGGAGCGTCAGCATCTCCTCGTCGTCGGCGTTCCTGTTGCCCGCGAGCGCGTGGCCGACGATGCCCGGCAGGTGGAGGTCGCCGACCGTCACCGCGTCGGCCGCTCCGTTCGAGCGCTGCAGGGTCTCCGCCGCCGTCCAGGGACCGATGCCCGGGATCAGCTGCAGCCGGGCCATCGCCTCGGGGAGGTCCATGGCGGCCGCCTCCTCCATCCGCCGGGCCACCCGGACCGCGCGCAGGATCGTGGCGGAGCGCTTGGCGTCGACGCCCGCGCGGTGCCACTCCCAGGACGGGATCAGCGACCAGCCCCGGGCGTCCGGCATGACGTACAGGCCGTATCCGCCGAACGCCCCGTCGGCGGGGCCGGGGGCGGGGGTGCCGTAGGTGCGGAGCAGCATCCGCCAGGCGCGGTAGGCCTCGTCGGTGGTGACCTTCTGTTCCAGGACCGACGGGATCAGGGACTCCATGACCAGCCCGGTGCGCAGCAGGCGCAGGCCCGGCCGGCGGTGCTGCGTCAGGGCGACGAGCCGGTGGCGCGGCCGGAAGTCGTCCGGGGTGTCGTCCGCGCCGAGCAGCGCCGGGAGCCCGTCCAGGAGCCACTGGGCGCCCGGCCCCCAGGCCGCCGCCGCGATCCGGCCGTCGGTGGCCGCCGAGACCCGCAGGGTGCCGGGGCCCGCCGGGGTGCGGGTCGCCCGCCAGAACGTTCCGTCGGGCAGCGCCCGGTAGGCGGGGTCCGCCGGACCGCGCCGCAGCGGGCTCAGGACCAGCCGCAGGTCGAGCGGGCCCGGCGGGGTCCAGGTCCGGGTCAGCGGCGGGACGGAGGCGTCTGCGTGACCGGGCCCGGGCTCCTGCCGGGGCACGGCGGTGGTGCGGGGTACGAAGCGTCCTGCCACGGGTCGGGTCCTAGGTCGTCGGGGGTACGTGTCGAGGGTACGGCCGACGGGGAGCGTTCACTGGTCGGACGAGAAGCGGACCGAGGCGTCCGGGAGGACCGCACCGCACCAGACACGGATCCCGTCCCGCAGTTCGTTGTCGGCACCGACCTGGGCGCCGTCACCGATCACCGCCCCCGTGAGGACGGTGCGGCTGCCGATGCGGGCACCGGCCCCGACCAGCGAGTCGGTGATCACCGCGCCCGGTCCGACGACGGCGCCGTCCAGCACGGTGGAGCCGGAGATCCTGGCTCCCTCCCCGATGAGCGCGCCCTCGCCGACGACCGTACCGCCGGTGAGCTTGGCGTCGGAGGCCACGGAGGCGGTGGGCAGGACGAGCCGGTCGCCGCAGCGGCCGGGGACGGCCGGGGACGGGGCGCGGCCCAGGACCAGGTCGGCCGAGCCGCGTACGAACGCCTGCGGGGTTCCGAGGTCCAGCCAGTACGTGGAGTCGACCATGCCCTGGAGATGGGCCCCGGAGTCCAGGAGCCCGGGGAAGGTCTCGCGCTCCACGGAGACCGGCCGGCCCTCCGGGATCGTGTCGATCACCGACCGGCGGAAGACGTACGCCCCCGCGTTGATCTGGTCGGTGACTATCTCCTCGGGGGTCTGCGGCTTCTCCAGGAAGGCCGTCACCCTGCCCGTGACGTCCGTCGGCACGAGGCCGAAGGCACGCGGGTCCTCCACCCGCGTGAGGTGCAGTGAGACGTCCGCCCCGGAGGTGGTGTGGGCCGCGACCAGGGACCGGATGTCGAGGCCGGTGAGGATGTCCCCGTTGAACACGATGACGGGTTCGTCCGGGCCCGAGGCCAGCCGCGACGCCACGTTCCTGAGGGCTCCGCCGGTACCGAGGGGTTCGTCCTCGGTGACGTACTCGATGGAGAGGCCGAGCGACGAACCGTCACCGAAGTACGGTTCGAACACCTCCGCCAGGTAGGACGTCGCGAGCACGATGTGCTGCACCCCGGCCGCCCTGGCACGCGCCAGTTGGTGCGTGAGGAAGGGCACCCCCGCCGCCGGGACCATCGGCTTCGGGGTGTGCACCGTGAGCGGACGCAGCCGGGTGCCTTTGCCGCCGACCAGGAGGATCGCTTCTCTTGCCTCTGTCACAGCACCGTCTCTGCTTCCTGCTGGGGCCGGGCCTCGTTTCGGCTGGCCAGTGTATGCAGACCGTTCGGGCCCTCCCGGTCAGCGGCCCTGCAGCTTCGCCGAAGTCGTCCGGGCGCTGCCGAGCTTCTTGTAGAGACGTGCTCCGGGGCATTCGGTTGCGAAACCGTCGCGGTGCCCGGAGATGACGTTGAGGTTGGCCTTGGCGCCCTTCTTGTACTTGCCGCTGCCGCCGGAGACGAGCGTCACCTTGCCCTTGGGGTTGCGGCCGAACAGACCGAGCTTCCAGGCGGTCAGCTTGGCGACCGCGGTGACCGCGGCGGCGGGCGGGTTCTTCGAGCTGTACGTCCCGAGTACGGCGATGCCCATGCTGTTCGTGTTGAAACCGAGGGTGTGCGCTCCGAGGACCGCCTTCGTCACGCCTCCGGCGCGTCCTTCGTAGATGTTTCCGCACTTGTCGACGGCGAAGTTGTAGCCGATGTCGCGCCAGCCGCTGCTCTTGACGTGGTAGCGGTAGATACCGCGCAGGATGGAGGGCGCCTGGGCGCAGGTGTAGTTGTTGCCGGTGGCGCTGTGGTGGATGAAGGCGGCCTTGACGGTCGAGGTGTAGGCGAAGGCGCGCTCCCGCAGGCTCTCGTCGGCGCCCCACCCCTTGCGGGTGACGATGCCGGGACGGGGGCCCACGAAGGGCTTGGCCGCTGCTCCGACGACGGCCTGCTCCTCGGACTCCGCCTTGCTGAGGGCCGGGATCTTCAGGGCGCCGAGCGGTGCGAGGTCCGCGTTGACCGCGGAGCTCTCGGCCGCGGCCAGGCCGAGGCCCGGTGACTCGGGGAGCGCACCGGGCTGGGCGGCCGTGGCGGGTGTGGCGGTGCCCGCCGGCGGGGTGACGGTGTGGTCGGCGCGCGGCTCCTCCGCGTCGTCGCCCGGGTCGACGAGCTCCACCCGCAGGCCGGCGGGGAGGGGTGCGGCGTCGGCGGCGCCGCTGCGCGGTCCGGCGTTCTCGGCGCGGACGCGCACCTCGACGCCGTCCGAGTCGCCGACCCAGAGCGGGGCGGTCGAGCCCCGCACCGTGCCCGATTCGCGCTCGGGGCTGCCCGGGTCGGCGGCGTGGTCGGTGTTGTGCGTCTCGAGGGACTGCCAGCCGGACCACCTGGTGGTGCCGGCCCCGCGGGTACGGACCTGGACGGTCCCGTGGAGTTCGGTGTCGGCGTCGTCCCAGACCACGCCGACGAGCGAGAAGCGGTGTGCCTCGCGACGGAGGAGCCCCCGCGCGGCCTCGGGGTTGACGGATTCGGTGGGTCCGCCGGTGGCCCGCGGGACCGCGGTGAGCGGCCGTAGGGGCAGTGACTGGGTCGAGCCCGCGGGTTCGGCGGGGGCGGCGGGCGCCTGTGCGACCGTGGCCTGGACGGGGGCGGCGGGTGCCGGCGCGGCGAGCGGAAGGGTGAGTGCCGTCGCGCAGGTGACGCCGATCGAGGTTGCAAGAAGTGCACGCATACAGGAAATCCTTCACAGAGTCCGGCATTTCCGGCTACTGGAGTGCAGTCGCGTCGACCTGACGCCCCGTATGCCGAACCGGTGTACGGGGCACCCGTCACGCCCGGTCGGGCGCGCGCCCGCCGCGTACCCTTGCGCGGATGAACGCCAGTGATCGCACCCCCGCCGACCTGCTGCGATCCGCGCTCGCCGCGGACCCGGCACGCCCCCTCGTCACCTTCTACGACGACGCAACCGGAGAGCGCGTCGAACTGTCGGTGGCCACCTTCGCCAATTGGGTGGCCAAGACCGCCAATCTGCTCCAGGGCGACCTGGCCGCCGAGCCGGGCGACCGGCTGGCCCTGCTGCTCCCCGCCCACTGGCAGTCGGCCGTCTGGCTGCTCGCCTGCTCGTCGGTGGGTGTGGTCGCGGAGGTCCAGGGCGACCCGGCCTTCGCCGATCTGGCGGTCAGCGGGCCGGACACGCTCGACCGGGCACTCGCCTGCCGCGGTGAGCGGATCGCGCTGGCCCTGCGCCCGCTGGGCGGCCGGTTCCCGCAGACCCCGGAGGGCTTCGCCGACTACGCCGTGGAGGTGCCGGGCCAGGGCGACCGCTTCGCACCGTTCGCCCCGGTGGACCCGGCGGCCCCCGCGCTGACCGTGGACGGCGCCGGCCTGACGGCGGACCAGCTGGTCGCCCGTGCCCGCCAGGACGCGGCGCGGCTGGGGCTCGGCCCGGGGTCCAGGCTGCTGACGGGACACACGTACGACAGCTGGGAGGGACTGTCCGCCGGTCTCTTCGCACCGCTGGCCGCGGGGGGCTCCGTGGTGCTCTGCCGCCACCTGGACCGGCTGGACGCCGAAGGGCTGGCGAAGCGGGTCGAAAGCGAGCGGATCACCAACACCGCGGTATGACAAGCGCCCTGAAGGCCACCCGTCCGGCCCATGGCGGGCCGAGCCCCCGGGACTGATCACCGACGGCGGTACATGATCGGGCGGTACGAAGCACCTCCCGGGAATGCCCTCTGGATGCACAACCAAGCGTGAGGTTCAGCCGTCTACTTCTGCGACCGGCGGCCCATCGCGCCGCCGACCGTGAAGGATGGACGCAGACGTGAGCGACAGCCCCGGCCCCCCGGCCGAACCGGAACGCCCGGACCACCCGGCCGGGGGCGAGCCGGCCGACGGGTCGCAGGACGCGTCCGGCGCGCCCCCGCGGGACGACGCCTCCGCAGAGACGTCCCGGGCCTCGGCGTCCGGCGGAAGCGGAACCGGCGCGGACGAAGACGGCGGTCCGGGGGGCGGCGGCACGGGCGACACCGGCACGGGCGGCGGAGACACGGGTGGCGGAGACGCGGGTGGCGGAGACGCGGGTGGCGGAGACGGGACCTGGTCCGCGCGTCCCGCGCGCGACCCCCGGAGCGGCAGGCGCCACTGGCTGCGCTGGACCGCTCTCGCCGCCTCGTTCCTCGTGCTGGTCGCCGCCGGGGTCGGCTGGTGGCTGTACAAGAAGCTGGACGCCAACATCACGACCGACACGAGCGCGGCCGCCGAGCTCAAGGCGTACGAGAAGGACCGTCCGCTGCCGATCGCGCGGGACGCCCAGAACATCCTGCTCATCGGCTCCGACACCCGCTCCGGCGAGAACAGTGCCTACGGACGGGACGACGGCGGAAGCCAGCGCTCGGACACCACGATCCTGCTCCACCTCGCGGCCGACCGCAGGAGCGCGACGGCGGTGTCGATCCCCCGCGACCTGATGGCCGAGATCCCCAGCTGCCACAAGGACGACGGCAAGGCCACGAAGGCGCAGTTCGCCCAGTTCAACTGGGCCTTCGAGATGGGCGGCACGGCCTGCACGATCCGTACGGTCGAGAAGATGACGGGCATTCGCGTCGACCACCACATGGTCATCGACTTCAACGGGTTCAAGGACATGGTCGACGCGGTGGACGGCGTCGAGGTCTGCCTCAAGGATCCGGTCGACGACGACGACGCCCATCTCAAGCTGCCCGCGGGTCGCCAGAAGCTCGACGGCGAGGAGGCCCTGGGATACGTACGCGCCCGCAAGTCGATCGGCGACGGCAGCGACACCGAGCGCATGGACCGTCAGCAGAAGTTCCTGGGGGCTCTCGTCAACAAGATGCAGAGCAACGGCGTGCTGCTGAACCCGACGCGGCTCTACCCGGTCCTGGACGCGGCGACCAAGTCGCTCACCACCGACCCGGGCCTCGACTCCCTGCGGGACCTGTACGACCTGGTGCGCGGGATGCGGAACGTGCCGACGGAGAAGGTGCAGTTCCTGACGGTCCCCCGCACCTCCTACCGCGCCGACCCGAACCGCGACGAGCTCGTACAACCGGACGCGGACAGGCTGTTCACCCAGCTCCGGAAGGACGAACCCGTCACCGTCGTCCCGGCCGACACCATCAATTCCGGGGATTCACAGGCGGGTCACAGCTCCGAGAAGGACCCGTCCGGCCAGAAGCCCGGCGACACGGAGGCGAGTCCGACCCCCGCCCCCACCTATTCGGGCTCGAATGCGGCGGACGACCCGTGCGGCACGTAAAGCAATTCCCAAGTGATGGACGGATATCGGAGCGGAAAAGGCAGAATGCCCGGTTGTAAAGAGCGTGGAATGTGTCACCCGCGCCCCCTGTGGCCGATTCCGCCGGATAGTGTGACGCGATCCGGCGCTCTCGGTCCCCCGATCGCACGCGCCCGGAGCGAGCGACCGAGGGCCCTGTCGGGGGAGGCGCCTCGCGTGGCACCGACGGAGGATTCAGGCAACCGTGGACGCGCATAGCCGTGGGCGGGCGGACGATATCGATCCCGCCGACCAGTGGGTCCTCAACCCGCGGACCGGCGCTTACGAAGTGCGACCGGGCAACTCCGGAAGAGAGTCATCCGGTTCCTCCCGCACACCGGAGAGGTCCGGAGGCCGACGTGAGTCCACGGCCTCCCGCGGCGAGGTGCCCGCCCAGCGGAACCGCCGCCCGGCGGGTGACGATCGCGGCGGCCGGCCGCCGTCCGGCCGCCGCGATCGCAGGCCCCCGAAGTCGCGGCGCAGGAAGGCCCTGCTGTGGACCGGCGGCGTGCTGGCCTTCGTCGTGGTCGCGGGATCGGCGGGGGCGTACGCCCTCTACGAGAAGTTCAACGGCAACCTGGACACCGTCGACGTCGGTGACGCCGGCAACAAGAGCGTCTCCGGCGAGGGCCCGCTCAACATCCTGATCATCGGCACGGACAAGCGGACCGGCACGGGGAACGAGGGATACGGCGACAAGGGCAGCACGGGCCACGCCGACACCAACATCCTCTTCCACGTCTCCGCGGACCGCACGAACGCGACGGCGATGAGCATCCCCCGGGACCTGATCACGGACGTCCCCGACTGCAGCACCAAGCAGGAGGACGGTTCGCAGAAGGTCATACCCGGCTCGGGGTCCGTGCGCTTCAACGAGAGCCTCGGGCAGGAGGGACGCGACCCCGGCTGCACGATGCGCACCGTCAAGGAGATCACCGGCCTGGCGGTCGACCACTTCATGATGGTCGACTTCAACGCGGTCAAGACGCTCTCCACCGCCGTCGGCGGCGTCAAGGTCTGCGTGGCCCAGGCCGTCAAGGACCCCGACTCGCACCTCGACCTGCCGAAGGGCGAGTCCACGATCGAGGGCGAGGACGCGCTGGCCTTCGTCCGTACCCGGCACGCCTTCGAGAACCAGAGCGACCTGGACCGGATCAAGGCCCAGCAGCAGTTCATCGGCTCCATGATCCGGCAGATGAAGTCCGACGACACCCTCACCGACCCGGGCAAGCTCTACAAGCTCGCGGACGCGGCGACCAAGGCGCTCACCGTCGACTCCGGGATCGGCTCCATCAAGAAGCTGACCTCGCTCGCCCGGGAACTCGGCAGGATCGACACGAAGAACATCACCTTCGTCACGATGCCGGTGAAGGACAACCCGGCGGAGCCGACGCCCGTCACCGTGGTCGAGGAACCGGAGAAGGCCGAACAGCTCTTCGCGATGATGCGTTCCGACACCTCGCTCACCGAGGTGAAGAAGAAGGAGCAGGCGGCGAAGAGCAAGCAGGAAGCCGTCCTCAAGGGCAGCCGGGCCGAGCCGGCCGACGTCCGTGTCGACGTCCTCAACGGCGGCCGGATCGTGGGTGCGGCGAGCGCGACCGTCGCCTGGCTGCAGAACGAGCAGGGCGTACCGCAGTCCACGAACAAGGCGAACGCCCCGGCGAAGATCGACAGGACGACGCTGGCGTACGCGCCGGACCAGGCGGACCAGGCCCGCGCGCTCGCGGACATCATGGGCCTGCCCGCCACCGCGCTCAAGCAGGGAACGGCCGACGCCGAGGGCCTTCAGGCGATGGTGCTGACCCTGGGCGCCGACTTCAAGGGCGCGGGAGTCCCCCTCACCGGACCGGCAAAGGCGCCGGAAGACATCCAGAGGGCCAGTGCCGACACGGCGGAATGCGCGAGGTGACGACAGTCCTCGCGCCACAGCGGAATTCTGAGAAGCAGGGGGGTCCTGGTGGGACGGAGCAGTGTGCGCGGGAAGGAGACACGGCCGCGTGGCCGTCGCGACGGGGCGGACACCCCCGCAGGCCGGGCCGGACGGAGCGGCCACGGCCGGCGCGGCAGCTCCGCCCCGCCGGAGCACGGATCACCGGTACGGCCCGACCGCCGAGCCCCCAAGAGCGGTAAGCGGCGCGTACTGCGCTGGGTGGCGTCCGTCCTCGCGCTGCTGATACTCGGCACCGGCGGCGCCGGTTACGTGTACTACAAGCACCTCAACGGGAACATCAAGAAGGCGGATCTGACGCTCGGCGACAAGGACATGGCCGACCACAAGGCCAACGCCGCCGGACAGACCCCTCTGAACATCCTGCTCATCGGGTCCGACGCCCGTGACTCCGAGGCCAACCAGAAGCTGGGCGGCGCGAAGGAGACCTTCGGCGGCACGCCGCTCGCCGACGTGCAGATGCTGCTCCACCTCTCCGCGGACCGCAGCAACATCTCGGTCGTCAGCATGCCGCGCGACACCATGCTGAAGATGCCCAAGTGCACCGACCCCGATTCGGGCAAGGTCTACGCGGCCAGCACGCTCGACGTCCAGACCAACGAGAGCCTCGGCCGCGGCGGCCCCGGCTGCGCGGTGGCCACCTGGTACGAGCTGACCGGCATCACCATCGACCACTTCATGATGATCGACTTCGCCGGTGTGGTCTCCATGGCCGACGCGGTCGGCGGTGTCCCCGTCTGTGTCGACGCCAACGTGCACTCGCGCAGCAGCGACGGGAAGGGATCGGGGCTGAAGTTGGAGGAGGGCACCACGTCGGTCAAGGGCGAGCAGGCCCTCCAGTGGCTGCGTACCCGCTACGGCTTCGAGGACAACACGGACCTCGGCCGGACCAAGGCCCAGCACCAGTACCTGAACTCGATGGTCCGCGAGCTGCGCACGGGCACCAAGCTCACCGACCCCGGAAAGCTGATGGACCTCGCCGAGGCGGCCACCAGCGCGCTGACGGTCGACAAGGGCCTCGACACGGTCAAGAAGCTCTACGACCTGGCCGGGGAGCTCAAGAAGGCACCGACCGACCGCATCACGATGACCACCATGCCCAACGTCTACGGCACGGGGAACTTCGCCGGGCGCGTGTACCCGAAGGCCGACGAGGCCGAGCAGGTGTTCCGGATGATCCGTGAGGACATCCCGCTGGACGGCAAGGCGTCCAAGCGCAAGACGCCCGTCACCGAGGATGCGGCGGCCCCCGCCGACGAGATCGCGGTCAGCGTGCGCAACGCCACCGGCACGGACACCCTCGGGCCCGCCCAGGGCCGTGCGAGCACGGTCAAGGACCTGCTCACGGAGGCGGGCTTCGCCAAGGCGTCGGTCGACTCGCAGAACGTCGAGCCCGCCGCCAGGACCGGCCTCCTCTATCCCAGCGCGGACCTGGAAGGCGACGCCCAGGCGGCCGCCAAGGCGCTCGGTATCCCGGTCTCCCAGGTGAAGAAGTCGACCGACGTCTCGGGCATCGTCCTGGCCGTGGGCGCCGACTGGCGCAAGGACGAGGCGTACCCGGCCAAGGCCGCCGAGGAGAAGACGCCGGACTCGGCGAACCCCCTCAACGGCGCGGACGAGGAGGCGTGCATGCACGTCAACCCGAACTACACCTGGTGACGCCGTAGGTGCGAGAAGGGCCCCGCCGGCGCCGCCGGCGGGGCCCTTCTCGCAGGTCCAGGCGGTCAGACCGGCTGCTCCCGGACGGCCGGGCGGCGGCTGGCGATGACCTTCTTCGCGAGCGAGCGGGGACTGGTCAGGAAGCCGTACCCCCACGACATGTGCATGGTGGCCAGGGCCACCGGGATCTGCGCCCGCGCCTTCAGGGACAGGCCCTTCCCGGCGGGCAGCGACCCGGCGACGATGGCCGCGGCGTATCCGGCGGGCACGACGAACGCCCACGGGGTGACGGCGGCGCCCACGACGATGCCGGCCGCTATCGCGCAGACGGCGGCCGGCGGGGCGAGGTAGCGCAGGTTGATCGAGCCGGAGTGGTAGCGGGCCACGACGTGGCGCCAGCGGCCGTACTCCTTGTACTGCTTGGAGAGGGCGCGCACGCTGGGCCTCGGGCGGTACTGCACCTTCAGCTCGGGCGAGAACCAGATCAGGCCGCCCGCCTCGCGGATGCGGAAGTTCAGCTCCCAGTCCTGGGCGCGGATGAACTCCACGTTGTAGCCGTCGGCCCGCTCCAGCGCCTCCCTGCGGAACACACCCAGATACACGGTCTCGGCCGGGCCCGCGCTCCCGCCGGTGTGGAAGGCCGCGTTGCCGACGCCGATCTTCGAGGTCATCGCCGCGGCGACGGCCTCCTCCCAGGCGTTCTCGCCCTCGGCGTGCATGATGCCGCCGACGTTCTGCGCGCCGGTCTCCTCCAGGAGCCGGACCGCCGTCGCGATGTAGTTCGGCGAGAGCATGCCGTGGCCGTCCACCCGTACCACGATCGGGTGATGTGACGCCTTGATCGCGGCGTTGAGCGCGGCCGGGGTGCGACCCGTCGGGTTGGGGACGGTGTGGACCCGGGAGTCCTCCCGGACCAGCTCGGCGGCGATCTCGTCCGTACGGTCGTCCGAGGGGCCGAGTGCGATCACCACCTCCATCTCGCCGGCGTACTCCTGCTCCAGGATGTGCCGGACCGAGTTCCGGAGATGGCGTTCCTCGTTGAGCACCGGCATGATCACGGAGACGGCGGGGTACTGCGCGGCAGACATGTGGTCCTCGGGGGGTCCTCGGGGGTGCCAGGGTTCCGGGGGGTTTCGCACCCCAGGAGGCGGCGTGACTCGGCCGCCACGTTACCGCGAACGGGGGACAGCGGCGCGCGCCGCCGGGTCTCTCCCCGGTCCGCAGATCGTATGGGCCTACCGTGCGAAAGTCCCACTCGCACCGCGGAGGTGTCCCTCGTGCCCACACCGCACCGATCGCCCCGTCCACCGCACCCCCGCACCGATTCACCGCAGCGCAGGACCTCGACGAAGCCCGGCGGCCGCGCCACGCCACGGAAGCGGGCCGGCGCGCGGAAGCCGCCGCCCCGGTGGGGCATGCGGGTCGCCACCGGACTCTCCGTGCTGGTGCTCGGCGCCGGCGGGATCGGCCATGCCGTGGTGAGCGGCCTGGAGACGGGGATCGACCGGGTGGACCCGTTCAAGGACATGAAGAACCGCCCTCAGGGCGGCCACGGGATGAACTTCCTGCTCGTCGGCACCGACGGCCGCGACAAGATCACCCCGGCGGAGAAGAAGAAGTACAGGCTGGGCGGTGCCCCCTGCCACTGCA
Organism: Streptomyces sp. SM10; assembly: GCF_002910915.1. Taxonomy (GTDB): domain Bacteria; phylum Actinomycetota; class Actinomycetes; order Streptomycetales; family Streptomycetaceae; genus Streptomyces. The sequence continues at coordinate 39,572 of NZ_NEUF01000187.1, forward strand.
CCGACACCCTCATGCTCGTCCACGTCTCGGCGGACAAGCAGCGGGCCAGCGTCGTCAGTCTTCCGCGCGACAGCTACGCCGAGCTCCCGGCCCACACCGACGGCACCACGGGCAAGGAACACTCCGCCCATCCGGTGAAGCTGAACGCCGCCTACGCCGAGGGCGGACCCCACCTCACGGTGCGGACGGTCGAGCAGATGACGGGTGTCAAGATCGACCATTATCTGGAGGTCGACTTCACCAGTTTCATGAAGACGGTCGACACCCTGGGCGGGGTGGAGATCTGCACCGCCAAGCCGCTCAAGGACTCCTACACCGGGCTGGACCTGACCGCCGGCACCCACCGGCTCGACGGCGGCCGGTCCCTCCAGTACGTGCGCTCCCGGCACCTCGACGGAGCGGCCGACCTGGGCCGGATGCAGCGCCAGCAGAAGTTCATGGCCGCGCTGATCAAGCAGACGACCAGCAGCGGTGTGCTGATGAACCCGATGAAGTTCCAGCAGGTCGCCGCGTCGATGCTCGAGTCGGTCCGCGCCGACAAGGGCTTCGGTACGGAGCAGATGCTGGAGCTCGGCAAGGCCATGCGCGGCTTCACCCCGGCCTCGTCCGAATTCGCCTCCGTCCCCCTCGAGGAGAAGGGCTTCCCGGTCAAGGGCATCGGCTCCACCGTGAAGTGGGACGCCGCGGAGTCGAAGAAGATGTTCCAGGCCCTGCGCGAGGACCGGCCGCTCGCCCCGCACGTGCCGAAGCAGCCCAGGGCGACGCTCGTCGACGTGGCCCCGGAACAGATCCGGGTGCAGGTCTACAACGGGACGCCCAAGGACGGGCTGGGCCAGGACGTCGACGCGGCCCTGCGCGCCACCGGATTCAACACCACCCGAGCCCCGCTGAACGGCGGACCGAGCAACCTGACCCGCACCCAGGTCACCTACGACCCGCGGTGGGACCGGTCGGCGAAGTCCCTGGCCACGGCACTGCCCGGCTGCGAGCTGAGGGCGGTGAAGGGACAGGGCGCGACGATGGAGGTCACGGCGGGCTCGGACTTCACCAAGGTGAAGCGGGTGAAGGCCGAGGATCCGCAGCGGGGCGAGTTCGGCTCGGTCACGGGCGACCAGGTGGTCTGCCCGTGACCGGGGCCGGCGCGGTCGGTCCGCCCGTGACCGGGGCGGGCTGCCTGCCTGCCTGCCTGCCTGCCTGCCTGCCTGCCCCGGCATTCTCAGCGGGGGACGAAGCGGTCGACCAGGATCGTGAGGCGGTCCTGGACCCGGTCCGCGGGCAGCCGCCCCGCGCGGGTGAGGGCGACCAGCCCGTGCAGCGCGGCCCAGAACGTCTCGACGAAGAGCCCGGGCTCGTCGGGACCGGCATGGCCGGCGAGCGGGTCCAGCATCGCCTGGAACGCCTCGCGCAACGGCGCGGGCGTGGCCTCGTCGGCGTACAGGAGTCCGTTGTCGAGGCTGAAGATCGCGTCGTACACGGCGGGATGGCGCAGGGCGTAGTCGGTGTAGGCGCGGGCCAGTGCCACCACCGACTCCCGGGCCGTGGGCTCCGGGTGCACCGCGGCGCGCAGAGCCGCCGTCAGTTCGGCGACCCCCTCCAGCGCGACCGCGCCCACGATCTCCTTCTTGCCGCGGAAGTGGCTGTAGAGGACCGGCTGGCTGTACTCGATCTGCTCGGCGAGCCGGCGCGTCGTGACGGCGTCCCACCCGTGCGCCTCGGCGAGCTCCCGGGCGGTGGTCACGATCAGCTCGTTGCGGGCGGCCCGCTCACGTTCCTTGCGTTCGCGTAGCGACATGAACAGATCCTAGCACCGCTAGTCAATCAAGCATCGATACACCCGGCGTCGGCCACCGGCCCCGCCGGAGCGTCCACCGCCCGGGAGTCAGCCTTGAGCCGCCCTGGAGCCACCGGAAGGAGAGGAGAGATCAGTCGTCGATGCCCTCGGCGGCGCGCCGCTCCCTCAGCTCCTTGATCGCGCGGCGCCGCGCGAGGCGGTGCGTGCGGCGGATCTGGGCCTCCTGGTAGCGCCGCTTGTCACGCTCCGTCTCCGGCGCCACCTGCGGTACGGCGCGGGGCTTGCCCTCCTCGTCGACGGCGGCGAACACCAGGTAGGCGCTGCCGACCTGCTGCGCGGGGGTCGACTCGTTCCACCGCTCGGCCATGACACGGACGCCGACCTCCATCGAGGAGCGGCCGGTCCAGTTCACCTGGGCACGGACGTGGACGAGGTCACCCACGCGAACCGGCTCCAGGAAGACCATCTCGTCCATCGAGGCCGTCACGGCCGGACCGCCGGAGTGCCGACCCGCGACCGCTCCGGCGGCGTCGTCGACCAGCTTCATGATCACACCGCCGTGCACCGTACCCAGGAGGTTGGTGTCGTTGCCGGTCATGATGTGGCTGAGGGTGGTGCGGGAGGCCGAGGTCGGCTTGGCCGGAATATCGCCCTCCGGTGGCTGGGGCTGATCTGTCATGCCGTCCACCTTATGCGGGGGCTTGCACCCGGTTGCATTGCATCAGCTTCGCAACAGCCGTGACCCGATCTCCCGCACACCCTGTAAGAGCCACAGGGCGAGACGGCACACTGGACCGCATGAGCGATTGGCCCGAAGGACGCAACGGCGGACCCGACGAGCGCTACGGGCGGGGCAGTGCGAGCCCGCAGCCCGAGAGCGCCCGCGCCATGCCGCACGTCCGGCGGCGCCCCGCGCCTCCGCAGTCCCCTCCCCGGATCCCGCCGCAGCCGAGTCAGGGCCACGACGGCTACGGGGAGACCCCCGGCTACGACAGCGGTTACAACACGGGCCAGGTCTACGGGGGCGGCCAGGGCGGCGGACAGGGCGGTGGTGGCCGCCGCGGCGGTGACAGCGGCTACGTCCAGCCCCGCGCCGCCCCGGACTGGGGCCGCAGGATCAAGGTCGGCGTCCTGACCCTGGTGGTCGTCGTGCTCGCCGTCTCCGTCGGCACGTACTTCTGGGCCGACGGCAAGCTCAAGCGTGAGGTCGACCTCTCCAAGGTCATCGACCGTCCCTCCGAGGGCGACGGCACGAACTACCTGGTCGTGGGCTCCGACAGCCGCGAGGGCATGACGGCCGAGGACAAGAAGAAGCTGCACACCGGCTCCGCCGAGGGCAAGCGGACCGACTCGATGATGATCCTGCACGACGGCTCCGGCGGCCCGACGCTGATCTCGCTGCCCCGTGACTCGAACGTCGAGATCCCCAGCTTCGTCGGCTCCGAGTCCGGCAAGAAGTTCGAGGGGACCGGCCGTACGACCAAGCTGAACGCCGCCTACGCGGAGGACGGCCCTGAGCTGCTCGTCCGCACGGTCGAGTTCAACACCGGGCTGCGCATCGACCACTACGTCGAGATCGGCTTCGGCGGCTTCGCCAACATCGTGGACGCCATCGGCGGCGTCGAGATGGACATCCCCAAGGCGTTCAAGGACAAGAAGTCCGGCGCCGACTTCCAGGCCGGCAAGCAGACACTGAACGGCGAGCAGTCCCTCGCCTTCGTCCGCACCCGGTACGCCTTCGCGGGCAGCGACCTGGACCGCACGAAGAACCAGCAGAAGTTCCTCGCGGCCCTGGCCTCCCAGACGGCGACCCCGTCGACGATCCTCAACCCGTTCAAGCTCTACCCGACGATGGGCGCGGGCCTGGACACCCTGGTCGTGGACAAGGACATGTCCCTCTGGTCGCTCGGCAACATGTTCTTCGCGATGAAGGGCGTCACCGGCGGCGAGGGCACGTCGATGAACATCCCGCTCACGGGCCAGAGCGTGAACGGCAACCTCGTCTGGGACAAGGACAAGGTCAAGCAGCTCGTGGAGCAGCTGAAGAACGACGAGAAGGTCACGGTCAAGGGCAGTTGACCGGGAGCACAGGCAAAGAGGGCGGGCCGGGGGTCGATCCCCGGCCCGCCCTCTCCGCCTGTACGGGCGCACCCGTGGAGGGTGCGCCAGGGGGAAGGTGTCACCGCCCCGCACGGAGGCCGCGCGAGAGGTGCGCCGTCCGTTCGACGGCCTTTCCGGCGGACGGGCCGGCCCGCAGCTCTTCCGCGGGATGAGGACGCCCTTCCGCTTGCGCATGCGGCGTTCTCGGCCGCGGGCCCCGGCGGAGGCCGGCCTTCCTCCCTCGCACGGGCTGCGGGCAGGGAACAGATCCGGTCGGACGGCACAGCCGGCTCCGCACATACGTGCAGACCGCAAGCATCCGCCCGCGAAGGTTGCGCCGCCTTTCCGCCGTGTTCAGCTCCCGGGAACCTGCTGGCTGGTATGGACCTGTCACCTTCGTCACGCCGGCCTCTAGCGTCACGTCCTGTCCAGAACCGAAGGCCGCAACCCGGCGGCCGGTCACCGAACGGGGAACACGATGAGACGCAAGATGTGGACCGCACTCGCCCTGCCCCTCCTGGCAGCCTCGGCGACCCTCGTCTCCGCTCCGACCGCGGGCGCGGCGGTCGCCGGTGCCGACGCGTGCACGCACCCGTCGTGGTCCAACCAGGACGCCGGCTACGGATACGTGTCCGGCAGCTCCGCGCCGCTGCGCACCGGCCCGAACGAGGGCTGCCCCACGACGGCCACCGTCTACGGCGCGAAGCTCTACTACCACTGCTACGTAGTCAACTCCGCGGGCAACACCTGGACCCACGCGCGCATCGACGGCACGCAGATCAACGGGTGGATCTACGACGGCAACCTGAACGACAACGGGGCGACCAAGCACTGCTGACGCCCGACGCACCGAGGCCCCCCGGCGTCCGCCGGGGGGCCTCGGTGCGCTGCGGCGCGCGTGAGGCTACGGCAGGTTGCGGGCCATGACGATCCGCTGGACCTGGTTGGTGCCCTCGTAGATCTGGGTGATCTTGGCGTCGCGCATCATGCGCTCGACCGGGTAGTCACGGGTGTAGCCGTAGCCGCCGAGGAGCTGGACGGCGTCCGTGGTGACCTCCATGGCGACGTCGGAGGCGAAGCACTTGGCCGCGGCGCCGAAGAAGGTCAGGTCGCCGTCGAGGCGCTCGGACTTGGCGGCGGCGCTGTAGGTGAGCTGGCGGGCCGCCTCCAGCTTCATCGCCATGTCGGCCAGCATGAACTGGATGCCCTGGAAGTCGCCGATCGGCTTGCCGAACTGCTTGCGCTCCTGGACGTAGCCCTTGGCGTAGTCCAGGGCGCCCTGCGCGATGCCGAGTGCCTGGGCCGCGATCGTGATGCGGGTGTGGTCCAGGGTCTTCATCGCGGTGGCGAAGCCGGTGCCCTCCTCGCCGATCATGCGGTCGGCGGGGATGCGGACGTTGTCGAGGTAGACCTCGCGCGTCGGGGAGCCCTTGATGCCGAGCTTCTTCTCCGGGGCGCCGAAGGAGACGCCCTCGTCCGACTTCTCGACGACGAACGCCGAGATGCCCTTGGAGCGCTTGGCCGGGTCGGTGACGGCCATGACCGTGTAGTACTCGGACTCGCCCGCGTTGGTGATCCAGCGCTTCACGCCGTTGAGGACCCAGAAGTCGCCGTCGCGCACGGCCTTGGTCTTCATGCCCGCCGCGTCGGAGCCGGCGTCCGGCTCGGAGAGGGCGTACGAGAACATCGCGTCGCCCTTGGCCAGCGGGCCCAGGTACTTCTTCTTGAGGTCCTCGGAGCCGGAGAGGATGACCGGGAGCGAACCCAGCTTGTTCACGGCCGGAATCAGGGAGGAGGACGCGCAGACGCGGGCCACCTCCTCGATCACGATCACGGTGGCGAGCGCGTCGGCGCCCGCACCGCCGTACTCCTCCGGGACGTGGACCGCGTGCAGGTCCGAGGCGACCAGCGCGTCCAGCGCCTCCCTCGGGAAGCGGCCCTCCTCGTCGACCGCGGCGGCGTGCGGAGCGATCTTCGCCTCGGCCAGCGAACGGATCGTCTCGCGGAGCATGTCGTGCTCCTCGGCCGGACGGTACAGGTCGAAATCGGTCGAACCCGCCAAGATGTTCACTCCCCAAGGATGCTAACTACCGTTAAGTAACCCAATTTTAGTGGCCCGTCCGAGCCGAGGCATACGGGCCGGGCACGTGAGCTTGCCGACAGACCGGAGGCGACCGGAAAACAGCGCTCCGCACGCCACGGATATGCTCGGCTCCGCACGTCTGTCCGCATCGTTCAGGAGCACCCATGGCCCTCAGGATCACCGTGATCGGCACCGGCTACCTCGGCGCCACCCATGCTGCGGCCATGGCGGAGCTGGGCTTCGAAGTCCTCGGACTCGACGTCGTGCCCGAGAAGATCGAGATGCTCTCGGCCGGCCGGGTGCCGATGTACGAGCCGGGTCTCGAGGAGATCCTTCAGAAGCATGTCGCGGGCATCGAGGGATCCACGGGGCGGCTGCGGTTCACCACCTCCTGGGAGGAGATCGGCGCCTTCGGCGATGTGCACTTCGTCTGCGTGAACACTCCCCAGAAGCACGGCGAGTACGCCTGCGACATGAGCTACGTGGACAGCGCCTTCGAGTCCCTGGCCCCGCAGCTGACCCGTCCCGCCCTGGTCGTGGGCAAGTCCACCGTCCCGGTGGGCTCCGCCGCCCGGCTGGCGGCCCGGCTGGCGGAGCTGGCGCCGGTGGGCACGGACGCGGAGCTGGCCTGGAACCCGGAGTTCCTGCGCGAGGGCTTCGCGGTGAAGGACACGCTGCACCCGGACCGGCTCGTGATCGGGGTGGAGAGCGAGCGGGCCGAGAAACTGCTGCGCGAGGTGTACGCCGGGCCGATCGCCGAGGGGTCCCCCTTCGTGGTGACGGACTTCCCGACCGCCGAGCTGGTGAAGACCTCCGCCAACTCCTTCCTCGCCACCAAGATCTCCTTCATCAACGCGATGGCCGAGGTCTGCGAGGCGGCCGACGGCGACGTCGTGAAGCTCGCCGAGGCGATCGGCCACGACGAGCGCATCGGGAAGAAGTTCCTGCGGGCCGGGATCGGCTTCGGCGGGGGCTGTCTGCCCAAGGACATCCGCGCCTTCATGGCACGCGCCGGCGAGCTGGGCGCCGACCAGGCGCTGACCTTCCTCCGTGAGGTCGACTCCATCAACATGCGCCGGCGCGGCCACATGGTGGAGCTGGCCCGCGAGGCGGTGGGCGGGGGCTCGTTCCTCGGCACGCGCGTCGCCGTGCTCGGCGCCACCTTCAAGCCGGACTCCGACGACGTACGCGACTCGCCGGCGCTGAACGTGGCCGGGCAGATCCATCTGCAGGGCGGCCAGGTCACGGTCTTCGACCCGAAGGGCATGGACAACGCCCGACGGCTCTTCCCGACCCTCGGCTACGCGGACACGGCGCTGGACGCGGTGCGCGGGGCGGACGTCGTGCTGCACCTGACGGAGTGGCGCGAATTCCGGGAGCTGGACGTGACGGCGCTGGGCGAGGTCGCGGGACGGCGGATCATCCTGGACGGCCGCAACGCACTGGACCCCGCGGTGTGGCGCGAGGCCGGCTGGACGTACCGGGCGATGGGACGCCCGAAGGCCTGACCCCGAGACCGATGCGGG
>NZ_NEUF01000187.1:47122-116462 GCF_002910915.1 Streptomyces sp. SM10
TGCGGGATCAGTGAGCGGGGCCGTCCAACTCGTCGATCGTCGCGTGGGACGGGCCGACCCGGGTGCTCAGGTCACGGGAGACCGCTTCCGCGTCGCGCAGGACCCGCACCGCGTTCTGCCACGTCAGCTTGGCCACGTCGCGCTCCGACCAGCCGCGCAGGAGCAGCTCCGCGATCAGGTACGGGTAGCCCGAGACGTCCTCCAGGTCCAGCGGGAGGAACGCCGTGCCGTCGTAGTCGCCGCCGATGCCGATGTGGTCGATCCCGGCGATCTCGCGCATGTGGTCGAGGTGGTCGGCGATCGTGCCCACGGTGGCCATCGGACGGGGGTTGAGCGACTCGAAGTCCGCGTGGATCCGCATGGCGGCCGGCGTGGTGTCCAGGTGATGCAGACCGTGCTCCCGCATGTTGCGGTCGGCGGCCTCCGTCCACTCGACGGCCGTCGGCAGGACGAACTTCGGCACGAAGGTCGCCATGGCCACCCCGCCGTTGGCGGCGAGCATCCGCAGCACGTCGTCCGGGATGTTGCGCGGGTGGTCGCAGACCGCGCGGGCGGAGGAGTGCGAGAAGATCACCGGCGCCACCGAAGTGGCGAGCGCGTCACGCATCGTGGTGGCCGCCACATGGGAGAGGTCGACCAGCATCCCGATGCGGTTCATCTCGCGTACGACCTCGCGCCCGAACTCCGACAGCCCGCCGGTGCGCGGGGAGTCGGTCGCCGAGTCCGCCCAGTCGGTGTTGTCGTTGTGGGTGAGCGTCATGTAGCGGACGCCGAGGGTGTGCAGGGCGCGCAGGGTGCCCAGCGAGTTGTTGATGGAGTGGCCGCCCTCGGCCCCCATCAGGGAGGCGATACGGCCTTCGGCGCGGGCCTTCTCCATGTCGTCGGCGGTCAGGGCGCGCCGCAGGTCCTGCGGGTAGCGCGCCAGCATCTCGCCGACCACGTCGATCTGCTCCAGCGTGGCGCTGACCGCGTCGTCCCCGGCCAGGCTCGGCTTCACGTAGACGGACCAGAACTGGGCGCCGACGCCGCCGGCCCGCAGCCGGGGGATGTCGGTGTGCAGGGTGCCGGTCTGGTCCCGGGAGATGTCCCGGGCGTCGAGGTCGTAGCCGACCTGCTCGCGCAGGGCCCAGGGGAGGTCGTTGTGGCCGTCGACGACGGGGTGGTCGGCGAGGAGCAGCCGGGCCCGGTCCAGGTAGTCCATCGTGACCGCCTACTTCCCGAAGCCGAAGGAGTCCGCGCCCTCGACCTTGGCGCGCAGCCGCTTGCCCTTCTCCGTCGCCTGGTCCTTGAGCTCCTGCTGGAAGTCCTTCATCCGCGCCAGCAGCTCGCCGTCGTGGGCGGCGAGGATCCGGGCGGCGAGCAGGCCCGCGTTGCGCGCGCCGCCGACCGAGACGGTGGCCACGGGGACGCCCGCCGGCATCTGGACGATGGAGAGCAGGCTGTCCATGCCGTCGAGGTACTTGAGCGGGACGGGGACACCGATGACGGGCAGCGGGGTGACGGAGGCCAGCATGCCGGGCAGGTGGGCCGCGCCCCCCGCACCCGCGATGATCGCCTTGAGGCCGCGGTCGGCCGCCGACTCGCCGTACGCGATCATCTCGTGCGGCATGCGGTGGGCGGAGACGACGTCGACCTCGTAGGGGATCTCGAACTCGCCGAGGGCTTTGGCGGCCGCTTCCATCACGGGCCAGTCGGAGTCCGAGCCCATGACGATGCCGATGACGGGTGCGGAACCTGGTGCGGTCATTCGGTGATCGTTCCTCGCAGGTAGTCGGCCGCGTGCCGGGCGCGCTCCCGCACGTCCGCCAGATCGTCGCCGTAGGTGTTGACGTGGCCCACCTTGCGGCCGGGCTTCACGTCCTTGCCGTACATGTGGATCTTGAGCCCCGGGTCGCGGGCCATGCAGTGCAGGTACGCCTGGTACATGTCCGGGTAGTCGCCGCCCAGGACGTTGCACATGACCGTCCACGGGGCGCGCGGCCGGGGGTCTCCGAGCGGGAGGTCGAGGACGGCCCGCACGTGGTTGGCGAACTGCGAGGTGACCGCGCCGTCCTGGGTCCAGTGCCCGGAGTTGTGCGGGCGCATGGCCAGCTCGTTCACGAGAATGCGGCCATCGCGCGTCTCGAAGAGCTCCACCGCGAGGTGGCCCACCACACCGAGCTCCGCGGCGATCCGCAGCGCGAGCTGCTGGGCCTCGCCGGCCAGGAGCTCGTCCAGGTCGGGCGCCGGGGCGATGACCGTGTCGCAGACCCCGTCGACCTGGACCGACTCGACGACCGGGTAGGCGACGGCCTGGCCGTGCGGCGAGCGGACGATGTTGGCCGCGAGCTCCCGGGTGAAGTCGACCTTCTCCTCGGCGAGGACGGGGACACCGGCCCGGAAGGGGTCGGCGGCGTCCGCCTCGGAGCGGACCACCCACACTCCCTTGCCGTCGTAGCCGCCGCGGACCGTCTTGAGGATGACGGGGAAGCCGCCCACCTCGTCGGCGAAGGCCGCGGCGTCCGCCGGGTCCGCGACGATGCGGTTGCGGGGGCAGGGAGCCCCGATCTCCGCGAGCCTGGCGCGCATCACCCCCTTGTCCTGGGCGTGCACCAGGGCGTCGGGGCCGGGGCGCACGGGGATGCCGTCCGCCTCCAGGGCCCGCAGGTGCTCGGTCGGCACGTGCTCGTGATCGAAGGTGACCACGTCGCAGCCGCGCGCGAAGGCCCGCAGCGTCTCCAGGTCGCGGTAGTCGCCGACGACGACCTCACCGACGACCTGGGCGGCCGAGTCCTGGGGGGTGTCACTGAGGAGCTTGAATTTCAGGCCGAGGGGGATGCCCGCCTCGTGGGTCATACGGGCGAGCTGACCGCCGCCGACCATGCCGACTACAGGGAACGTCACGTGTCCAGGGTATCGGGCGTCCGGGAACACCCCTCACCCTCTCCCGTCCGGCCCCGGCCGGACCGGGCGAGGAGGCCTCGCGTCCCGGTGGCCGGCCGGCTCAGGGGCATCACACGTGCGGGCTGGTTAGCATGGCCGGGTTGACGAAACCGACCGGACGGGGCTGAGCGATCACCATGAGCGAACGGGGCGCACTGCGGACCCGGCTTGATCGGCTGGCACGGGAGGTCGCCAAGTTCGGCGCGGTCGGCGCACTCGGGCTGGTCGTCAACATCGCCGTCTCCAACCTGATCTGGCGCACCACGGACATTCCGGTGGTGCGGGCCGGGCTGATGGGGACGGTCGTCGCCATCCTCTTCAACTACGTCGGCTTCCGCTACTGGACCTACCGGGACCGCGACAAGACCGGCCGGACCCGGGAGCTGATGCTGTTCCTGCTGTTCAGCGCCGTCGGCGCGGTGATCGAGACGGGCGTGCTCTACGCGGCGACGTACGGCTTCGGGTGGAACAGCCCCGTCCAGAGCAACGTGTTCAAGATCCTCGGCATCTCGATCGCCACGCTGTTCCGCTTCTGGTCCTACCGCACCTGGGTGTTCAGGGCGATGCCCGCCAAGGAGGCCGTGCTCGACACGGAACGGTTTCTGGAGCAGCGGCGGCCCTCCGACGAGGTAGCGCCCGGCCCGGTGCACCTCTGAGGTCCCGGGGCCGCTCAGCGCACCGGGCGGACGGATTCCTTGCGGTTCGGCGCGACCCTGCTGAGGAAGAGCGCGAAGACCGGTGGCTGCTGCTGGAGCAGTTCGAGCCGGCCGCCGTCGGCCTCGGCGAGGTCCCGGGCGACGGCGAGGCCGATGCCGGTGGAGTTGCGGCCGCTGATGGTGCGCTCGAAGATCCGCGCCCCGAGGTCGGCGGGGACACCGGGCCCCTCGTCCGTGACCTCGACGACGACCTGGTTGCCGGTGACGCGGGTGCGCAGCGCGACCGTGCCGCCACCGTGCATCAGCGAGTTCTCGATCAGCGCGGCGAGGACCTGGGCGACGGCGCCCGGGGTGCCGACGGCCTCCAGCCCGTGCTTGCCCGAGCAGACGACGGCGCGGCCGCCGCTGCGGTAGGCCGGGCGCCACTCCTCGATCTGCTGCTTGACCACCTCGTCGAGGTCGAAGACGACGGCGGAGCCGGTGCGCGGGTCCCGGGCGTTCGTCAGCAGCCGCTGCACCACGTCGGTGAGCCGCTCGACCTGCGTGAGCGCGATGTTCGCCTCCTCCTTCACCGTCTCCGGGTCGTCGGTGACGGAGATCTCCTCGATCCGCATGGAGAGCGCGGTCAGCGGCGTACGGAGCTGGTGCGAGGCGTCCGCCGCGAGGCGTCGCTCGGCCGTCAGCATCCGGGCGATCCGCTCGGCGGAGGAGTCCAGGACATCGGCGACCCGGTCCAGCTCCGCCACCCCGTACCGCTTGTGACGGGGGCGCGGGTCGCCCGATCCGAGGCGTTCGGCGGTCTCTGCGAGGTCGGTGAGCGGGGAGGTCAGCCGGTCGGCCTGGCGTACGGCGAGGAGGACTGCGGAGATGATCGCCAGCAGCGCCACCGCACCGATGATCAGGAGGGTCCTGCCGACCTCGCGGGTCACGGCGGAGCGTGACTCCTCGACGGTGACCTTCTCGCCCTGCTCCCCCGTCTCGGTCGAGCGGGTGACGCCGTCGTCGGTGGGGCGCTCGCCGACCTCGATCGGGGCCCGTCCGGGGATCTCGACGCGTGCGTAGCGGCTGGGGTCGACCTGCTCGGCGAGGACGTCCGGGGTGATCCGCTCGGCTCCGAGCAGCCGGCTCTCGACGACGCTGATCAGCCGGAAGGCCTCGGAGTCGACGCTCTCCTGTGCGCTGTTGCTGATGGTCCGGGTCTCGACGATGACGAGGGAGACGCCGAAGACGGCGATCACGACGAGCACCACGGCGAGCGTGGAGTTGATCAGTCGGCGGCGCATGAGTGTTCTGTACGTCAGCTCTTCTCGAACCGGAAGCCGACGCCCCGGACGGTGGCGATGTAGCGCGGATTGGCCGCGTCGTCGCCGAGCTTCTTGCGGAGCCAGGAGATGTGCATGTCGAGGGTCTTGGTCGAGGACCACCAGGTGGTGTCCCAGACCTCACGCATCAGCTGGTCGCGGGTGACGACCCGGCCGGCGTCCCGCACGAGGACCCGGAGGAGGTCGAACTCCTTGGCGGTGAGCTGGAGTTCCTCGTCGCCCATCCATGCGCGGTGGGACTCGACGTCGATCCTCACGCCATGGGTGGCGGGCTGCGGGGCCGGCTCGGTGGCGCCGCGGCGCAGGAGGGCGCGGACCCGGGCGAGGAGTTCGGCGAGGCGGAAGGGCTTGGTGACGTAGTCGTCGGCGCCGGCGTCGAGGCCGACGACCGTGTCGACCTCGTCGGCCCGGGCGGTCAGCACCAGGATGGGCACGGCGTGGCCGTCCGCCCGCAGTCGCCTGGCGACCTCGAGGCCGTCCATGCCGGGCAGCCCCAGGTCGAGCACGACCAGGTCGACGCCCCCCTGGAGTCCGGCGTCGAGTGCGGTCGGACCGTCCTCGCGGACCTCGACCTCGTAACCCTCACGACGCAGGGCGCGGGCCAGTGGCTCCGAGATGGATGCGTCGTCCTCGGCGAGCAGTACACGGGTCATGCAGTGATGGTAGTCCGCGCAGGACCGCCGAGGTGAGGCACGCGGCAAGCCCTGCGGGTCAGGGCTACGAATCGGTCATCTGCCTTTGAATATGGGACCGTGGTTCCACCGATACCTGTGATCCATCTCTCAAGTCCTTCCATATCGCCGTGTGTCGTGTCGTATGGTGGCTCGACGCCTGTTGCACCACCGAAGGACCTTTGGGCAGCTTTTAGCGCCAAGGGTCGTTTTTGTGTACGGGCCGGTTCTCACCGGCCCCGACCAGTGAATGACCTGTGGGCCGGGCCCGGAGCGCGAGGACGCGCGCCGGGCGTGGATCCCGGAGCGGTCGGTCCCACGACCCCGCCCCTCGCACTCCCTACGGAGCGGGTGGCCGGATCGAATCCCCTCGAGGCGTCGGGGGTGGGCGCGTCCGCCCGGTGCCGGCTACCCCCCACCGGGCGCGTAACGCTCACGAGGCGACGCGTCCCGACCAGCAAGGATCGACCATGGCGTCCAGCCTGACGAAGGACTCAGCCGGCACCGCCGGCTCGGAGAAGACCTTCTTCGGCCACCCCCGCGGCCTGGCCACTCTCTTCATGACGGAGATGTGGGAGCGCTTCAGCTACTACGGCATGCGCGCCCTCCTCCCGCTCTACCTGATCGCTCCCAACGGGCTTCACATGAACCCCGCCACGGCCACGGCGATCTACTCGGTCTACCTGTCGCTGGTGTACCTGCTCGCCATGCCCGGCGGCTGGTTCGGCGACCGTGTCTGGGGTCCCCGCAAGACCGTCGCCATCGCGGGCGGCGTCATCATGCTCGGGCACCTGACGCTGGCGCTGCCCTCCGAGGGCACCTTCTTCGCCGGACTCGGCCTCGTGGCCATCGGCTCCGGCCTGCTGAAGTCCAACATCTCCACGATGGTCGGCCACCTCTACGACGGCCCGGACGACCCGCGCCGTGACGGTGGCTTCACGATCTTCTACATGGGCATCAACGCGGGCGCCTTCGCCGCCCCGCTGGTGATCGGCACCGTCGGTGAGAACGTCAACTGGCACCTGGGCTTCGCCCTGGCCGCGCTCGGCATGGGACTCGGCGTCGCCCAGTTCCTGCTCGGCACGCGCCACCTGAACGAGCGCAGCCTCGTCGTGCCGAAGCCGCTCTCCGCCGACGAGCGCTCCTCGACGCTGCGCAAGTCGATGATCTGGCTCGGCATCGCGGCCGTCTTCTACATCGGCACGGTCGTCACCGGCGTCTACACCCTGAACTGGCTGCTGGTCCCGATCACGGTCGCCGGTCTGGTCATCCCGATCGTCGTCCTGGCGCGCATCAGGCGCGACAAGGAGCTCAGCGACGCCGAGCAGAAGAAGATGTCCGGCTACATCTGGTTCTTCGTGGCCGCCGCCATCTTCTGGATGATCTACGACCAGGGCGGCTCGACCCTGGCGATCTTCGCGGACTCCTCGGCGGAGAACTCGGTCCTCGGCTGGGGCTTCCCGGTCTCCTGGTACCAGTCGGTCAACCCGGTCCTGATCATGGCGCTGGCCCCGGTCTTCGCCGCCTTCTGGCTGGCGCTGAACCGGCGGGGCAAGGAGCCCAGCACGGTCGTGAAGTTCAGCTCCGGCCTGGTGCTGGTCGGTGCGTCGTTCTTCCTCTTCCTGGCGCCCCTGACCATCGCGGGCGACGGCCACAAGGCCGCCGCGATGTGGCTGGTCGCGATCTACTTCGTGCAGACCGTCGGCGAGCTGACGCTGTCGCCGGTCGGCCTCTCGGTCACCACGAAGATGGCCCCGGCCAAGTACGCCAGCCAGATGATGGGCGTCTGGTTCCTCGCCGTGACCGCCGGTGACTGCACCACGGGTCTGCTGTCCATCGCGGGAGTCGAACTGAACGGCACCGGGGTGGTGGCCCTCCAGGCCGCCCTGGCGGTGGCCGCCGGTATCGCGATCTTCATGTACCGCGGCAAGGTCAAGACCCTCATGGGCGACGTCCGCTGAGGCGGACCCCGCAATTGACGGCAGAGGCCCCCCACCGATCGGTGGGGGGCCTCTGCCGTTCGCTGTCGTTCGCGCGGGGCGGGCTACGCCGGAGCGGCGAGCTCCGCCCAGACGGTCTTGCCCGGCTGGTCCGCCGTGCGCGTCACGCCCCAGTCGAGGCAGAGCCGCTGCACGATGAACATGCCGTGGCCGCCGGGACGCCCCGCGCGGTGCGGGGTGCGCGGCGCCGGCTGTCCCGCGCCGCCGTCGACGACCTCGACCCGGAGCATCTTGGGCGAGCAGGCGATGCGGAGCTCCTCGGGGCCCTCCGCGTGCAGACAGGCGTTCGTGACGAGCTCGGAGACGACCAGGAGGACGTCCTCCGCGGCCGCCCGGCGGTCGGCGCCCGACGCGGGCAGCCAGCCCCAGTCGTAGAGCGCCTGCCGTGCGAAGTCGCGGGCCATCGGCACGATGCCGCTGGCCTGTCTCAGCGAGAGCGTGCGCCACTGCCGGTCAGCGGGCACGGCAGAGGCGGGGCCCGTGCCGTCCGGCTCGCGGCCGAGGCCGCCCGGCGGATGCTGCCGGGTGGTGCTCATCAGCGCTTCACCTCACCGATTCACCGTGTGTTGCCATCGAACAGATACTGGTCAGATACAGAGTGTGCGGGGTTCATGACCCTGACGGGGTCTCTCCTGCCCGGCTGAATGGTGACGACACCCACTCCGTCCACGCCATGAGGGTGACTAGCGCGACAGTCGGGGGTCCCGGGGCCGGGGATGCACATGGAGAGCGCCGCTGTCAGCTGCTCAGAGCGTCTTCGAGCGAGGCGTGGACGGTGAAGACCGCCTCCGCACCCGTGATCTCGAAGACGCGAGCCACCACGGGCTGCATACCGGCCAGATGGACCCCTCCCCCGGCGGCTTCGGCCTTCAGCCGCGCGCCGAGCAGGACATTGAGTCCGGTGGAATCACAGAAGTCGAGCCCCGAGCAGTCGACCACCAGGCGTGTGCGCCCTTCCTCGACCGCGCTCTCCAGAGGCTCACGCAGCAGATCGGCGGTGTGGTGATCCAGCTCACCCACCGGGGTCACGACTTCACTACGGCCCTCGGTCCGGACGTCGACCTGTAGCCGACCCCGGTTCGCGCTGCCGACCGTCCCGCGGTCCATGCCCGTCCCTCTTCGCCGTCCGTCACTGCCCGCGTCCCTGTGGACACGGCTTCATCGTGGCTGCCCCCGACGTGCCTGAAACATTACGCGTTTACCTCGCCACACGGTAGTCGAAGAACTCCACATACCGGACATTCAGGCTGATTTGGCGCTTGTAACTCACGGCTGGAACCGGGTAAGGGTAGACGGAGACATCTTCACCATGAATTTCGATCGGCTTCGGAGGCGCCGCTTCACCGCAGTAAGACGTATGGGCATCGGCAGCCATATGCCGAGAACGATGGAGGAGAACCATGTCACCCCGGCTCGACGTATCGCATACCCACGTAGCGACGTCGGCATGTCCTCAGGGACCGACCGATTCCGACTCCGCTGCCGCGAGCGCCGTACCCGGCCCGCGCACCAGCACCACCACCGAACTTTCCGCCGACGACCACCTGGCGGGCGACGAGGGATTCGAGGGCCTCGACGGCCTCCCCGAGATCCCGCCCTACGCCGAGGTCGGCGCGCTGGACGCCAGGGCCCTGTCGAAGACGCTCTTCGCACGGCTCGAAGCCCTCGATGAGGGCACCCACGAGTACGCGTACGTCCGCAACACCCTCGTCGAGCTGAACCTGGCCCTGGTCAAGTTCGCCGCCTCCCGGTTCCGCTCCCGCAGCGAGCCCATGGAGGACATCGTCCAGGTCGGCACGATCGGCCTGATCAAGGCGATCGACCGCTTCGAGCTCAGCCGCGGCGTGGAGTTCCCGACGTTCGCGATGCCGACCATCGTCGGCGAGATCAAGCGCTTCTTCCGCGACACCAGCTGGTCCGTGCGCGTCCCGCGCCGCCTGCAGGAGCTGCGGCTGGACCTGGCCAAGGCGGGCGACGAGCTCTCCCAGAAGCTGGACCGCGCGCCCACGGTCCTCGAGCTGGCCGACCGTCTCGGTCTCAGCCGGGACGAGGTCGTCGAGGGCATGGCCGCGAGCAACGCGTACACCGCGAGCTCGCTGGACGCCAAGCCCGACGACCACGGCGACGGCAACGAGGCCGCCCTCGCGGACCGCCTCGGCTACGAGGACCACGGCATCGAGGGCATCGAGTACGTCGAGTCCCTCAAGCCCCTCATCGCCTCGCTGCCGCTGCGCGACCGGACCATCCTCTCCATGCGGTTCGTCTCCAACATGACGCAGTCGGAGATCGGCGAGGAGCTCGGCATCTCGCAGATGCACGTGTCGCGGCTCCTCTCCCGGACACTCGTCAAGCTCAGGAAGGGCCTGACCGTCGAGGAGTGACCTCGCGTCACCGGCTCCACCGGCACACGGCAACGCGGAAGGACCCGCCCCAGTGGGGCGGGTCCTTCCGCGTGTCGCGGGCGCGGGGTGCGTCACACGGCCCGGGCGCCCCGGCGCCACACCTCCCCGACCAGCGGAACACCCGGCCGGTAGGCCAGGTGGACATGGCTCGGCGCGTCGAGGATCACCAGATCGGCCCGGGCGCCGGGGGTGATGCGGCCGATGTCGTTCCGGCGCAGCGCGGCGGCGCCTCCGGCGGTGGCGGACCAGACCGCTTCGTCGGGGGTCATGCCCATGTCCCGTACGGCGAGGGCGATGCAGAACGGCATGGAGGAGGTGAAGGAGGACCCCGGGTTGCAGTCCGTGGAGAGCGCGACGGTGGCGCCCGCGCCGAGGATCCGGCGGACGTCGGGCCACGCCGCGCGGGTGGAGAACTCGGCGCCGGGCAGCAGGGTGGCGACGGTGTCGCCCTGGCCCAGCGCGTCGAGGTCGGCGTCGTCGAGGTGGGTGCAGTGGTCGGCGGACGCGGCGCCCAGCTCGACGGCGAGGCGGACGCCGGGGCCGTGGCCCAGCTGGTTGGCGTGGACGCGGGGGTGGAGGCCCTTGGCACGGCCCGCGGTCAGGATCGTGCGCGCCTGGTCCTCGTCGAAGGCTCCGCGCTCGCAGAAGACGTCGATCCAGCGGGCGTGCGGGGCGCAGGCGTCGAGCATCGGCCCGGTGACGAGGTCCACGTAGGCGGCGGGATCGTCGGCGAAGTCGGGGGAGACGATGTGGGCCCCGAGGAAGGTGACCTCGTCGGTGTGCCGGGCGGCGATACGCAGGGCCCGCGCCTCGTCCTCGACGGTGAGGCCGTAGCCGGACTTGGTCTCGAAGGTGGTGGTGCCCTGCCGGAGCGCCTCGGCCAGATACCGCGCGACGTTGGCGGACAGCTCGTCGTCGGAGGCGGCGCGGGTGGCGGCCACGGTCGTGCGGATACCGCCCGCGGAGTAGGGGCGACCGGACATGCGGGCGTTGAACTCGGCGGTGCGGTCCCCCGCGAACACCAGGTGGGAGTGGGAGTCCACGAAGCCGGGGATCACGGCACGGCCGCCCGCGTCGACGGCGTTGTCGGTGGCGGGTGCTTTCCTGGATTCACCGGTCCAGACGATGCGGTCGCCTTCGATGACGACGGCCGCGTCGCGGATCAGGCCCAGGGGGGTCCCGTCGCCGAGGGAGGGGTCGTTGGTGACCAGGTTCGCGATGTGGGTGATGGCGGTCGTCGTGGTCGTCGTCATCGGGCACAGCTTTCGTCGGGTGGGTCCGGCCGGTCCGCCGGGGTCGTGGCGAGGGCGCGCGGGGCGCGGCGGCCCGTGGTCCGGGCGGCGGACGCCCGGACCGGGCCCGCCGCCCCGCGTGTGCTCAGCCGTGCAGCGCGGCGACGGCCGAGGCGAGCGCGCCGGGCACGTCGTCGATCCGGGTGTGCCGGCCGTCCCGGACGATGTGCCGTCCCGCCACCACGGTGTGCCGCACATCGGCCGCCGTTGCCGCGAAGACGGCCGCTTCGGCGGCCAGCCGGGGCACCGGCCCCGCCGTTCTGACGGAGTCCAGGGCCACGGTGGTGAGATCGGCGGGCGCGCCCGGTTCGAGTACACCCGCGTCAGGGCGCCCGAGCGCCGCGTGTCCGTCGGCGGAAGCGGCCCTGAGCAGTGCCGCCGCGGTCCAGTGGCCCCGCACATGGGTGCGCAGGCGTTCGTTGAGCTCCATCGCCCGGGCCTCCTCGAAGAGGTCGATCACGGCGTGGCTGTCACTGCCCAGCGAGAGCGGGGAGCCGGCGCCCTGGAGTGCGGTGGCGGGGCCGATGCCGTCCGCGAGGTCCCGCTCGGTGGTGGGGCACATGCAGGTACCCGTCCGGGAGGTGCCCAGCAGCTCGATGTCCTCGGCGGTGAGGTGCGTGTTGTGGACGCCGGTGGTGTGCGGGCCGAGGACCCCGTGGTCGGCGAGGAGCCGGGCGGGGGTGCGCCCGTGGGCGGCGAGGCAGGCGTCGTTCTCCGCGGTCTGCTCGGAGAGGTGGACGTGCAGCGGCGCCGCCCGCTCCCGGGCCCACTCGGCGACGGTGGACAGCTGCCCCGCCGGCACCGCCCGTACGGAGTGGATCGCGGCGCCGATCACCACCAGGTCGTCGTCGCCCTTGAGGAGGGAGGCACGCTCGGCCCAGGCGTCGGCGGTGGTGTCGGAGAAGCGCAGCTGGTGCCGGCCGGGCTTCTCGCCGAATCCGGCGGCGAGATAGGCGGTGTCGAGCAGGGTGATGCGGATGCCTGCCTCGGCCGCCGCGGCGATGAGCGCCTCGCCCATGGCGTTCGGGTCGTCGTAGGGCACGCCGCCCGGCGCGTGGTGCAGGTAGTGGAATTCGCCCACCGCGGTGATCCCGGCCAGTGCCATCTCGGCGTACGTGGCGCGGGCCAGCGCGTAGTAGGTGTCGGGGGTGAGCCGGGCGGCCGTCCGGTACATCGTCTCGCGCCACGTCCAGAAGGTGCCGGAGCCCACCTGGACGGTGGAGCGCAGCGCGCGGTGGAAGGCGTGCGAGTGGGTGTTGGCCAGTCCCGGGACGGTCAGCCCGTCCAGCACGGTGGCACCGGGCGGCGGGGCCTCGATGCCCGTCCGGACACCGGCGATGCGCCCGCCCGCCACGTCCAGGACGACCCCCGGCTCGACATGGGTGGAGAGCCAGGCGTGCGACATCCAGTACGTCGCGGTGACCGGTGTGCCCGTCGGTTGCGCTGTCAGCTGCACGCGAGACCTTCCAGTACGTCGGCGAGTGCCCTCACCCCGGCCACGCAGTCGTCCTCCGCGGCGTGTTCGGCGGGCGAGTGCGAGATCCCGGTGGGGTTCCGTACGAACAGCATGGCGGTTGGCACGGAAGCGGACAAAATACCCGCGTCGTGTCCCGCTCCCGTGCCGAGCACCGGCACGGCGCGCCCCGCGCGGCCGGCGCCGTCCACGCTCTCGGCACCCCGCTTCTCCAGCACCCGGCGGATCTCGTCACGGAGCGCGTGCTGGAAGTCCACCACCGGCGTGAACGACTCCCGTACGACGTCGAGATCGATGCCGGCCCGCTCCGCGTGCTCCCGCGCGGCACGCTCCACACCGCTCACCACGGCGTCGAGGGCGGACTGGTCGGCGGCGCGCGCGTCGAGCCAGCCCCGCACGAGGGAGGGGATCGCGTTGACCCCGTTCGGCTCGACGGCGATCTTGCCGAAGGTCGCGAGCCCGCCCGCGAACTCCGCCTCGCGCCGGGCGGCCAGCACGGTCTCGGCGTAGGTGAGCATCGGGTCCCGACGGTCGGCGAGCCGTGTGGTGCCCGCGTGGTTGGCCTCCCCCCGGAAGTCGAACCGCCAGCGGCCGTGCGGCCAGATCGCCGAGGCGACCCCGACCGGGTCCCCGCTCACGTCGAGGGCGCGCCCCTGCTCGACATGGAGCTCGACGAACGCACCGATCCGGGCGAGGCGTTCGGGATCGGCCCCGATGGCGTCGGGGTCGTGCCCCGCCGCCTCCATGGCCGCCGGCAGCGAGACTCCGTCACCGTCGCGGAGCCGGTGCGCGTCCTGGACGCTCAGCTGCCCGGCGGCGAGACGGGAGCCGACGCAGGCGAGCCCGAAGCGCGCACCCTCCTCGTCACCGAAGTTGGTGATGGCGAAGGGCCTGGCGAACACCGCTCCCCTGCGGCGGAGTTCGTCCAGGGCCGCGAAGGAGGACACCACACCGAGCGGGCCGTCGAAGGCACCGCCGTCGGGCACGGAGTCGAGGTGGGACCCGGTGACCACGGCGTCCCCGGCCAGCGGATCGCCGAGCCAGGCCCACTGGTTGCCGTTGCGGTCGGTCTCGGTGAAGAGCCCGCGCGCCTCGGCCTGCGCCTGGAACCACAGGCGGCAGTCGGCGTCGGCCCCGGTCCAGGCGTAGCGGCGGTAGCCGCCGGAGGCGTCGCTGCGGCCGATGGGCAGCAGCGAACGCCACATGGCGTGGAAGGTGTCGCTCACGCGGTGTCGCCCTCCCGCATCGGGATGCGCACGCCGCGCTCGTCCGCCACCGACTCCGCGATGTCGTAGCCCGCGTCCACGTGACGGATCACGCCCATGCCGGGGTCGTTGGTGAGGACGCGGCGGATCTTCTCGCCGGCCAGCTCGGTGCCGTCGGCGACCGAGACCTGGCCCGCGTGGAGGGAGCGGCCCATGCCGACGCCGCCGCCGTGGTGGATGGAGACCCAGGAGGCGCCCGAGGCGACGTTCACCATGGCGTTCAGGAGCGGCCAGTCGGCGATCGCGTCGGAGCCGTCGAGCATGGCCTCCGTCTCACGGTAGGGCGACGCCACCGAACCGCAGTCCAGGTGGTCGCGGCCGATCGCGAGCGGGGCGGCGAGGGTGCCGTTGCCGACCATGTCGTTGAACATGTCCCCCGCCTTGTCCCGCTCGCCCTGGCCGAGCCAGCAGATCCGGGCCGGAAGCCCCTGGAAGTGGACACGCTCGCCGGCCATCCTGATCCAGCGGTGCAGCGACTCGTTCTCCGGGAAGAGGTCGAGCAGCGCCTTGTCCGTCTTGTGGATGTCCGAGGCCTCGCCCGAGAGCGCCGCCCACCGGAAGGGCCCCTTGCCCTCGCAGAAGAGCGGCCGGATGTACGCGGGGACGAAGCCGGGGAAGTCGAACGCCCGGGCGTATCCCGCGAGCTGAGCCTCGCCCCGGATCGAGTTGCCGTAGTCGAAGACCTCGGCTCCGGCGTCCATGAAGCCGACCATGGCCTCGACGTGGGCCGCCATCGACTCCCGGGCGCGCAGGGTGAAGTCGGCGGGCTTCTCGGCGGCGTACGCGGCCATGTCGTCGAAGTCGACGCCGACGGGCAGGTAGGCGAGCGGGTCGTGCGCGCTGGTCTGGTCGGTGACGATGTCCACCGGGGCGCCCTCGGCCAGCATCCGGGGCAGCAGCTCCGCCGCGTTGCCCAGCAGCCCGATGGAGAGCGGGCGCCGCGCGTCACGCGCCTCGACGGCCAGCTGGAGCGCGTGCTCCAGGGAGTCGGCCCGGACGTCCAGGAAGCGGTGCTCGATGCGGCGTTCGATGGCGCGCGGGTCGACGTCGACGCAGATCGCGACGCCGTCGTTCATGGTGACGGCCAGCGGCTGGGCCCCGCCCATGCCGCCGAGTCCGGCCGTCAGCGTGATGGTCCCCGCCAGCGTCCCGCCGAACCGCTTGGCGGCGACGGCGGCGAAGGTCTCGTAGGTGCCCTGGAGGATGCCCTGGGTCCCGATGTAGATCCAGGACCCGGCGGTCATCTGCCCGTACATGGTGAGCCCGAGGGCCTCCAGCCGGCGGAACTCCTCCCAGTTCGCCCAGTCGCCCACCAGGTTGGAGTTGGCGATCAGGACGCGGGGCGCCCATTCGTGGGTCTGCATGACGCCGACGGGCCGCCCGGACTGGACGAGCATCGTCTCGTCCTGCTTGAGCGTCCGCAGCGTCCGGACCATGGCGTCGAAGGAGCGCCAGTCGCGGGCGGCCTTGCCCGTGCCGCCGTAGACGACGAGCTTGTCCGGGTGCTCGGCGACCTCGGGGTCGAGGTTGTTCTGCAGCATGCGGAGGGCGGCTTCCTGCTGCCATCCCAGGGCGCTCAGTTCCGTACCGCGCGGTGCCCGTACGGGGCGGGGTCCTGACATGGGGAAGCCTCCTCGCGAATGTGACTCATTCATTCACATCCTGTCGGCCTGAATACTTCTAGTCAACAGGGGAGGCACCCCGCCGATCCCGCCGGCCGGCCGGGCCGCGGACGTCCACCTCCGGGCCGAGATCCTTTCGCTGATCGGAATCGGACTCCGGACGGTCGACAAGGCCGTGACGTCCGCCCGCGAGAAGGTCCGAGAACGACACCGACGGGCGGGATCCGCCACGAGAGCGACAGCCGGTCGCACACATTCCGACCGGCTGTCGCGCGCCCACCTGGAGCCCTTTACACGGCCCGGCGCATGTACCCGTGGAAAATGCCAGAACTCCCACCAGGCGCACACACGTTGCGTAGCCTCTCCATTACATCCGTACACCACGTGGGGAGGTGAGTTCGCGTTGCCCGGAATCGACGAGTGCCTGATCGAAGTCATGAGGCTGCCCGGTGCCCGTGGTGCCGCGGTGGTCGACTGGACCAGTGGCCTGGCACTCGGCACCATCGGCGAGTCGCCCAACGGCGACCACGAGGCCACGGCAGCCGAGACGGCCGAGGTGGCGAGGATGGCCGCCGAACAACCGGTCTTCGCACCGGCCGGCGCATCGGCCGACCCGCCCGTCCCCGCCGTCGAGGACGTGATCGTCACCACCGCCCCCGGCTACCACATCCTCCGTTTCGTCGAGACGGCCTTCGACAGCAGCGTCTTCCTCCACCTCTGGCTCGACCGCGCGGAAGGCAACCTCGCCCTGGCCCGCATGCGGCTCGGCGAGATAGCGGAGCGGCTGGTCCTGGCATGAGCCCCACCGTCACCGACCGTCCCGACGTACCGGAACGAGCCGCCCCCTCCCCGATGCTGCAGCGGCTCGCGGCGGAGCGCGCAACCGGCGCGCTGATGCGCGACCGCGGCACCCTGTACCTCGCCGACGGCCAGGTCGTGCACGCCGAGAGCCCCGCGACGCCCGGGATCGACGTCCTGCTCACCACGGGAGGGGCCCTGCGCTCCGAGGGCTGGTGGGACGCGATCGCCGAGGCGGGGGCCGGCCGGCGCGTCGGGCGCTACCTCGTGGACAGCGGCCGCGTACCCGGCGGAGCACTGGAGCTCTGCCACCTGGGGGCGCTGTACGACGCGGCCTTCTTCGCCCTGGCCCCCACGAACACCCCCGCCCGCTTCCGCTACGGCGTCTCGCACTGGATGGGCCCGGTCCGGCCCGTACCCGTGCACGCCGTGCAGCGCGAGACGCTCCGGCGCCGGGAACTCCTGGACCGCATCTGGCCGGACGCGCTCACGGACAGCGCCCCGCTCGCCCCCTCGCCCCACCCGGTCGACGCCCCCGTACCTCCACGCCAGCGCCGTGTCCTGGCCCTGGTGAACGGCGAGCGCACGGCCACGGACATCGCCCAGGAAATGGGCCGCTCGGCCTTCCACGTCCTGGTCGATCTACGCCGGCTCGCGGCCGCCGGACTCGTGGAGGCGGTCCGCCCGGCCGCACCCGGGTCCGCATCGGTGTCCGGTCAGAGCCGCATCACGCTTCCCGAGGTCACGAACGACCCCGACGTCGCCCTGTTGCGCAGGCTCAGAGACGCATTGGAGGCCCTGTGATACGCGCGCTCAGACAGCGTGCCGGGAGGAGACAACTGATGGTGCCCGAGGCCGAAGTGCACGATGTCCTCGAGGAGCTCCAGCGGTTACGCGCCCGGGTCCCGCTCCTGACCGGCGCACTGGCCGCCAGCACCGACGGCCTGATCGTCGCTCAGGACACTCCCGGCATCGAGGCCGAGGGCGTCGCCGCCCTGACCGCCGCCGCGCTCGGCGTCTCGATCCGGATGACCGACGCCACCGGACGCGGCGGCTTCCGCGAGCTCCTGATCCGCGGGGAGAACGGCTACATCGCCACTTACGCGGCGGGCGCCTCCGCCGTCCTGACCCTGCTCGCCGAGGACCGCATCAACGTCGGACGCCTCCACCTGGAGGGCCGCCGCGCCGGCGCGCGCATCGGTGAGGTGGTCGACGCCACCCAGGAACGCGCCGAGCGCCCGGTGCCGCCCCCGCGCCCGCAACAGTCCCGGGCCCTGCCCCGCCGCACCACCACACCTGACTCCACCTGACACGCGCACGACACGGACATCACCGCACCACCAGGAACGGACCGGCCAACGGGCCGGCCAGGGAAAGGAATCGAGCACTATGGCCAACACCGAAACGGCACTGAAGGACGCGATGGCGTCGATCGAGGGGACGACCGGTGTCGCTCTCGTCGACTACACCAGCGGCATGGCCCTGGGCACCCTGGGCGGTGGCAAGGACTTCAACCTCGACGTCGCCGCGGCCGGCAACACCGACGTGGTCCGGGCGAAGCTCCGGACCATGGAACACCTGGGCCTCAAGGACGAGATCGAGGACATCCTGATCACGCTCGGCACCCAGTACCACCTGATCCGGCTCCTCAAGGCCCGTGGGGGCAACGGCCTGTTCCTCTACCTCGTGCTGGACGGGGCCAGGGCCAACCTGGCGATGGCCCGCCACCAGCTGAAGAAGATCGAGGCGGAACTGGAGGTCTGAGCCGGCGACCTCACCTGCGGTGACGCCGCGCCCCACCGGGTGCGGCGTCACCCGCCACGGGTCCGGTCGTCCGGTAGGCCTTCACCCGCCCGCCCGTGGGCCGTCCCCGCTCCACCCAGTCCGTGCGCACCCAGTACAGGACGTCGTCCCGCCGCTCCCGCTGCCCGAGGCGTACGGCCTTCAGCCAGAGCCCGGCCCCCGCTCCGGCCAGCACGAGCCCGCCGGCGCCCGGCAGCACGTACGCGCTCGCGACCGCCACGAGGAACGCACCGGTCGTCCACCAGCGGTGGGCGCGCCGCCGGTTCCGTACGGTGACGTACCGGTCCTGGAGGAAGTCGCCACGCCCGGCGCGCGTGGCACCCTTCGCGAGCTCCTCGTAGCGCCCCGCCCGTGCGAACGCCACGGCGGCCAGGGTCACCAGGAACAGGGCGGCCCCTGCCAGCAGCCCGATCCGGCGCCCGGCGAGCCCCGGGACGAACACCCCGACCCCCGCCGCCAGCAGCCCCGGCCACCACAGCGGTGCGGCCCCGGCCCGTACGATCACGGCCACCCTCGCCAACGACTGCGCTCCACGCCCCACGTCCGTACCCCTCTTCCCACGATTCGCTGTGGACCTTCCGGGCGCGGAGATTAACGGGCACAGATGAGCGACGTCTGAGAACGGTCGGGAGTCCGGCGTCCCGGCGCCCGGGTCAGTCGACGAACAGCCCCCGCGCTGCGGCCCTCGCGTCGAACTCCTCGAGACGGGCCTGGGCCTCGGGCAGCCCGTCGCACATGGCCTCCAGCAGCACCCGCCCCAGCAGCATCGGCGCGCACGCGGTGTCGAAGGCCAGCCCGGTGCCCACGGCGCCCGGAATCAGCAGGTCGCTGTGGGCGGCGACCGGAGCGAACGCCGAATCGGCCACGGTCACCACCGTCAGCCCCTGCTCACGCGCGTACGCCAGCGCGTCCACGACCTCCCGCGGGTGGCGGGGCAGCGCGAAGCACATCAGCGCGCTCGCGCCCGCACGCCGGGCGGCGTCGACGCGGTCGTGCAGCATGCTTCCGCCCTCGTCGAGGACCCGTACGTCCGGGTGCACCTTGGCGGCGAAGTACCCGAACCCCCGAGCCTGCGAGGATGCCGCCCGCAGTCCGAGCACGAGCAGCGGCCTGGACCCGGCGAGCAGCCGCCCCGCCCGCTCCACCGGAGCCGGGTCGGCGAGCAGGTCGGACAGCTGCCGCAGGTTCTCGATCTCCGCCCGCACCGCCTGCTGGTACTCGTTGAGCTCCTCCTCGGCGCCCCCCTCACCGGCTGACCCGGCAGGCGTGGCCTCTCTCAGGTGCTTGCGGAGCGCCGGATACCCGTCGAACCCGAGCGCCACGGCGAAGCGGGTGACGGACGGCTGGCTCACCCCGGCCAGCTCGGCCAGCTCCACGCTCGACAGGAACGGGGCGTCGGCGGCCCGCCGCACCATGGAGTGCGCGATCCGCCGCTGGGTGGGGGTGAGCCGCTGCCCCTCGAAGAGCCGCTGCAACCGCGCAGCCGGGCTGCTCCCGCTCATGCTGTCCCCTCCGGAGTTCCACCGCACCGGTCCGGTGCCGAGGAATCCATTCAGCCAGCAAGCAGTCTGCATGTCCATATACAGCCCCGGGTCCGGAGCACGCCCGGCCCGCCACACCTCGTGCGAGCGCCCGGGTCACCCCTCCGGACGTGACGGCCACCGAGCGACGCGGCCGTCACAGGTTCCACCCAGATCACGTCGCGTGATCCCGTTCCGACTGAACATCCCCTCACGGCGCGACAGGCGGCACGCACCTCTCCACGCCGCCGACGGGCAGGCAGGCGGGCAGGCGGGCAGGCGGGCAGGCGGGCAGGCGGGCGCGTGATACCGCCGCGATCAGCAGCCCAGCACATCACCAAGGTCCAGGGCGCGGACGAGTCCAACGGCGACTTCTGACCGAGCGGCCGACCGGCACCGCCCCGGAGACGCCCGGCCCACGGCCGCTCGCATTGCGGGACCGCTCCCCGCTGCGGACCCTGGGATCATGATCCCAGCCAATACGAGAGGGCAGGGCGGCATCATCGTCCGCTACGGCGACACCGATGCCGCTCACGTGCTGAGCGTCTACGCCGATCTGCGCTGCCCCTACTGCAAGCGCATGGAGCTCGGCCTCGGAGCGGTGATGGAGAGCGCCGCGGACGAGGGCGGATTCGCGATCGACCATCATTTCGCCACCTTCATCGACGACTCCGCGGGCGGCAGCGGCTCCATGGAGGCGCTCGCCGCTCTGGGAGCCGCGGCGGACGAGGGCCAGAAGCCGTTCATGCACTATCTGCGGGCGCTGTACGCCGATCAGCCCAGCGAGGACGTGGACGCCTTCTCCGACCGGGAGAACCTGCTGCGGCTGGCCGGCGAGGTCGAGGCGCTGCACAGCGACGCCTTCCGGCAGAAGGTCAGGGAGCGCACCTATCTGCCCTGGGCGGCCCAGGTGTCGGCGGCCTTCCAGTCGAGCGGTGTCCGGTCGACCCCTACGGTCCTGATCGACGGGGCCCCGGTCCCCGTCATCAACGACCTGGGGTACGCGGTCACGCCCGAGGCCTTCCTCGCCGAGGTCGCTCCCCCGTGAACGCCCCGGTCCGGACGGCGCGCGTCAGGGCTTGCGCGCGACCCCGCTGAACATGGCCACCTCGTCCGGCAGGTCCCCGCCGTCGGGCTCGGGGCGCCACCGGCTGCACGACACCACGCCGGGTTCGAGGAGCTCCAGACCGTCGAAGAACCGGGTGACGTCGCCGGGCGTGCGCTGCGTCAGCCGGGGCGTGCCGTTCTCGTTCCAGAAGGCCACGGCCGCGTCCACGTCGGGCATCGACGGGTCGGTGATCGTGTGGGAGAGGACGAGGTGGCTCCCGGACGGCAGGGCGTCCATGAGACGGCGGACGAGGCCGTACGCCTCGTCGTCCTCCTCGATGAAGATGACCACGCCCAGCAGGACCAGGGCGACCGGGCGGCTGAGATCCAGGGTCTTCGCCGCGTGCTCCAGGATCACGTCGACGTTGCGCAGGTCCTCGTCGAGGTAGTCGGTGGCACCTTCGGGCGTGCTGGTGAGCAGGGCGCGCGCGTGGGCGAGTACCAGGGGGTCGTTGTCGACGTAGACGATGCGGGATTCCGGCGCCAGCCGCTGGGCGACCTCGTGGGTGTTGTCGGCGGTCGGCAGGCCGGTGCCTATGTCGAGGAACTGGCGGATCCCCAGGTCGGCGACCAGATGGCGCACGGCGCGCCCGAGGAACAGCCGGTCGGCCCGGGCGTAGTCGCCGATGCCCGGATGCAGCGTGCGGATGTGGTCACCGGCGGCCTGGTCGACGGGGTAGTTGTCCTTGCCGCCCAGCCAGTAGTTCCAGATCCGGGCGGTGTGGGGCTGCGACGTGTTGATCCGGTCCGCCGGCTCGGGCACTGGTCCTCCTGGGTGCGGTCGGTCTCGCTGTTCGTCAACACGCAGCCTACAGAGGCCTGTTGTGTCCGTCTCGGCGGCCCGGGGCGCCGCGACGACCGCTGCCGGAGGGGGTCAGAACACGACCCGGGCCGCCATCAGCGCCGCCCGCGCACCGGGTTCACCCTCCACCTCCAGGGATCCGCACACCGGCCGCCCCGACAGGTGCCGGGCGAAGTCGACCGCGTCGGCCCGGAGGGTGGCCGCAGGGGTGCCGATGCCCAGCAGCCGACTCCCTCCCGCGGGGCCCTGGAGGTCGACCTGCACCGCGGGGCCCGTCCAGGCGAGGGCCAGGTCCAGCACGACCTGGTCCACGATCTCCCGGTCGTGGCCGTCGAGGACCGGCTGGGCGCCGACGGTGTCGCCGAGGTCCACCCGGTGCATCCAGGTGTCGCGGGCGATGAGGACGTTGCCGAGGTAGTCCATCGAGTCGTCGGGCAGCGCCCTCGCCTCCGGGTAGAGCAGGCTCAGCCGGACCTTCCGGCGGACCGCGGCCGGCATGCGGCGCAGGGCGATGAGGCCCTGGGGGGCGAAGTGGGCGAGGGCCCCGATCAGCTCGCGCCCCGGGACGGCCCGCCGGTCCTCGATCTGGGCCTCGTTGTGCCCGTCCAGCCGGCCGAGGCGGGGGTGGGTCCTCGCGGCCTGCCGGATCCGGCGTACGGCGACCCAGGGGCGTGGCAGTTCCTCGTACTGGCCGACGGTGTGGGCGAGCATGTCCCGTACCGTCCAGCCCTTGCAGGGGGTCGGGCGCCGCCAGTCCTCGTCGGAGAGCTCACGGAAGGTGGAGAGCGTCGCCCGCAGCTCGGCCTCGTTGACCAGTCGGGCCCGTGCCCCGCTCGTGCGGGGGATGGCCCGGGCGGACGCTGTTGTGGTGGCCATGGGCGCGCCTCCCGTCTCCCTGCACCCACGCTACGCCGACGGTCCACGGCCCGCCCTGCGCCGCCCGCACCGAAACAGGGGGGCTAACCCCACTGACCGGGGCGCCCCGGCTTCGTAACGTGGGCGCATGGAAGCCCGTGACCCTGAGCTCAGGCGAGAGCTCGACGCCACCCTGCAGGCCCGCGGCGATCTGGGACCGGAGTACGAGTCCGTGCTGATCGACTCGTTCCTGGAGAAGGTCGAGCAGCGGCTCGGCGGTCCGCACGACCAGCAGACGCGGCGGCAGCTCGCCGAGCAGCAGATGGCCGCCGCCCGGGGCGGTGCGCGGCGCCCAGGGCCGCACGGGACCTTCGGGGAGCGGTTCGGCTTCGGGGTCGTCTCTCTGGTCCTGGCCATCCCGCTGTCCGCGATCGGTGTCGCCAACGCCGGGATCGAGGGGCTCGTCGTGGCCTGGCTGGGGATCTTCGGCGTGAACGCCGTGCACGCCGCCCGCACGTGGCCGTGGGCCCGGAGGAAGCGGCGGAGCGCCTCCGAGTGGGAAGGCTGAGAGCGCGGGACGGCCGTCGGGAACCCGGCGCCGCACATGGGTAGTCGCGGGGACCGCCGCACCCCCGTTACCGGGGGGCGGGACGACGGCGGTCCCCGCGAGGGACGCGGTCCCGGGTCAGGGCCGGGTGTCGCGTCCTGGCGACGGTGGAGGTCCGGGAGCCGCTCCGTAGTCCGTGTCGCCGTATGTGGTGTCGGCGGGTCTCCCTGCCGACACCACATACTGTGCCGGAGCCGTGTTAAGCCGGTGCTGCGTGGACGTGTCGCGCTCGTACCGTTTTCGCGAACCCCGGAAACCTGCCCGCTACGGCTTGGGGGCGGCGTCCTTCGCGAGGAAGGCCAGCAGATCCTGCCTGCTCACGACCCCTGTCGGCTTGCCCTCGACGAGGACGATCGCCGCGTCGGCACCGTCCGCCCCACTGAGCACGGCCATCAGGTCCTCGACCGGCTCCCCGGAGCCGACCTGCGGCAGCGGGGCCGACATGTGCTTCTCCAGGGGGTCGGTCAGGGTGGCCCGCTGGGTGAACAGCGCGTCCAGGAGCTGACGCTCCACGACGGAGCCGATGACCTCGGCGGCCATGACGTCCGGGTGTCCCGCCCCCGGCTTCACGATCGGCATCTGCGAGACGCCGTACTCCCGGAGTACGTCGATGGCCTCGCCGACCGTCTCCTCGGGGTGCATGTGCACGAGTGAGGGGAGCGGGCCCTCCTTGAAGTCGAGCACCGCGCCGACCCGGGCGGAGGGGCCGGTGTCCTCCAGGAAGCCGTAGTCGGCCATCCACTCGTCGTTGAAGATCTTGCTCATGTAGCCGCGCCCGCTGTCCGGGAGCAGGACGACCACGACGTCCTCGGGGCCGAGGCCCTTCGCGACCTCCAGTGCCGCGACGACCGCCATGCCGCAGGACCCTCCGACGAGGAGGCCCTCCTCCTTGGCGAGGCGGCGGGTCATCTGGAAGGAGTCCTTGTCCGAGACCGCGACGATCTCGTCCGTGACCGTGCGGTCGTAGGCGCTCGGCCAGAAGTCCTCGCCGACGCCCTCCACGAGATACGGGCGCCCCGAACCGCCGGAGTAGACGGATCCCTCCGGGTCGGCGCCGACCACCCGCACCCGGTCCTCGCTGATCTCCTTGAGATAGCGGCCCGTGCCCGTGATGGTGCCGCCCGTGCCGACGCCCGCGACGAAGTGCGTGATCCGCCCCTCGGTCTGGTCCCAGAGCTCGGGGCCCGTGGTCTCGTAGTGCGAGCGAGGGTTGTTCGGGTTGGAGTACTGGTCGGGCTTCCAGGCCCCCGGCGTCTCACGGACCAGGCGGTCGGAGACGTTGTAGTAGGAGTCCGGGTGCTCGGGGTCGACGGCGGTCGGGCAGACGACGACCTCCGCGCCGTACGCGCGCAGCACGTTGATCTTGTCCGTGGACACCTTGTCCGGGCAGACGAAGATGCACTTGTAGCCCTTCTGCTGGGCGACGATGGCCAGGCCGACACCCGTGTTGCCACTGGTCGGCTCGACGATCGTGCCGCCGGGCTTCAGTTCGCCGCTCTGTTCGGCCGCCTCGATCATGCGCAGCGCGATGCGGTCCTTCACCGACCCGCCGGGGTTGAAGTACTCGACCTTGGCCAGGACCGTCGCCTGAATGCCTGCCGACACATTGCGCAGCCTGACCAGCGGGGTGTTGCCGACAAGACTGATCATCGAATCGTGGAATTGCACCGTGTACTCCGGGATCTCCGTGATGGTCCGCCAAGAGTATGCGTACGGGCAGGAGATTGGGCGAAGCGATTGAGCTACGCCCTCGACGGGGCAGGTAGTGCTGTGTACGGCTGTACGGCACGGAGGAGGTGGACCGGACTGTGTCGAGAGCGAGGGTGGCACGGCGGATCGCAGCGGGTGCGGCCTACGGAGGCGGCAGCGTCGGACTGATCGGCGCGGCGACCGTGGGCCTGGTACTGGCCGAGGTGCAGTTGGCGAAACGAGCCGTGGGTGGGGGCAAGGCCCCGGTCCCGCCGAGCGCGGACGGGCGGTACGGGGTGGCGTTCGCGGCTCCCGCCGACCCGTTGCGCTTCGTCCTGCTGGGCGACTCCACGGCCGCGGGCCAGGGCGTGCGCAGGGCCGGCCAGACACCGGGGGCGCTTCTGGCGTCCGGGCTGGCGGCGGTGGCCGAACGGCCGGTGGACTTCCGGAACGTGGCCCTGCCGGGCGCCCGGTCGGACGATCTGGAACGGCAGGTGTCCCTGGTGCTGGCGGACCCGGCGGGGGTGCCGGACGTCTGCGTGATCATGATCGGCGCGAACGACGTGACCCATCGCATGCCCGCCACGCAGTCGGTGCGCTGCCTGAGCACAGCCGTACGCAGACTCCGTACGGCCGGCGCGGAGGTCGCCGTGGGCACCTGTCCCGACCTGGGCACGATCGAGCCGGTCTACCAGCCGTTGCGCTGGCTGGCCCGGCGGGTGAGCCGGCAGCTGGCGGCCGCCCAGACGATCGGCGCGGTGGAACAGGGCGGCCGGACGGTCTCGCTGGGCGACCTGCTCGGGCCGGAGTTCGAGGCGAACCCCCGGGAGCTCTTCGGCCCCGACAACTACCACCCCTCGGCCGAGGGCTACGCGACCGCCGCGATGGCGATGCTCCCGACCCTGTGCGCCACCCTCGGCCTGTGGCCGGAGTCGGACCACCTGGACGGCTCGCGCCGCGAGGGCATGCTGCCGGTCGCCAAGGCGGCCTCCCGTGCCGCGCGGGAGGCGGGCACCGAGGTGACCGGGGCGCGGGCGCCCTGGGCCCTCCTCAAGCACCGCAGGCGCAGGCGTCTGCCCGCCCACACCGAGCCGGTGCCGCACGAGGACAGGGACACGGGCACGGACGGCAGGCCGTTGCCCGGGCGCGGGCCGGGGGCGACGTGGCGGCGGGCGTGAGCGCGGCGTCCCCCGGCGAGGGGAACAATGCGGGCGACTGAGCGGTTGCTTAGAAAAGAGGTCCGCATCACATCGCCTGTTGGGTGACCTCAGCTATACGTCCGGGTAACTTCCAAGGCAGCCCAGCCTTTCCTGCCTTCCAGCCCTCATGGAGCCGCGTGATGCCCGAAGCCGTGATCGTCTCTGCTGCCCGTTCGCCGATCGGCCGGGCCTTCAAGGGGTCCCTCAAGGACCTGCGCGCCGACGACCTGACCGCGACCATCATCCAGACCGCGCTGGCCAAGGTCCCGGAGCTGGACCCGAAGGACATCGACGACCTGATGCTCGGCTGCGGCCTGCCCGGCGGCGAGCAGGGCAACAACCTGGGCCGCATCATCGCCGTGCAGATGGGGATGGACCATCTCCCCGGCTGCACGGTCACCCGGTACTGCTCGTCCTCGCTCCAGACCAGCCGCATGGCGCTGCACGCCATCAAGGCCGGCGAGGGCGACGTCTTCATCTCCGCGGGCACCGAGATGGTGTCCCGTTTCGCGAAGGGCAACTCCGACAGCCTGCCGGACACCCGCAACCCGTTCTTCGCCGAGGCCGAGGCCCGTACCGCCGCCCGCGCCGAGCAGGAGGGCACGAGCTGGACCGACCCGCGCGAGGAGGGCCTCGTCCCGGACGCGTACATCTCCATGGGCCAGACCGCCGAGAACCTGGCCCGGATCAAGGGCGTCACCCGTCAGGACATGGACGAGTTCGGCGTCCGTTCGCAGAACCTCGCCGAGGAAGCCATCAAGAACGGCTTCTGGGAGCGCGAGATCACCCCGGTGACCACGCCGGACGGCACGGTCGTCTCGAAGGACGACGGCCCGCGCGCGGGCGTCACCCTGGAGGGCGTGCAGGGCCTGAAGCCGGTGTTCCGCCCCGACGGACTCGTCACCGCGGGCAACTGCTGCCCGCTCAACGACGGCGCCGCCGCGCTCGTGATCATGTCCGACACCAAGGCGCGCGAGCTGGGCCTGACCCCGCTGGCCCGCATCGTCTCGACCGGCGTCTCCGGCCTGTCCCCCGAGATCATGGGCTACGGCCCGGTCGAGGCCAGCAAGCAGGCGCTCAAGCGCGCCGGGCTGACCGTCGACGACATCGACCTGGCCGAGATCAACGAGGCGTTCGCAGCCCAGGTCATCCCGTCCTACCGGGACCTCGGCCTGCCGCTGGACAAGGTCAACGTCAACGGCGGAGCGATCGCCGTCGGCCACCCCTTCGGCATGACCGGCGCGCGCATCACCGGCACGCTGATCAACAGCCTGCAGTTCCACGACAAGCAGTTCGGCCTGGAGACGATGTGCGTGGGCGGCGGCCAGGGCATGGCCATGGTCATCGAGCGGCTGAGCTGAGTCGTAGCGGAGGGTCGGGGTCGCCCGAGGCACGAGGGCGGCACCGGCCCGCAGCGGAGGCGAGGCTCAGCGCGACCACACGCACCGAGCGGCTGAGCTGAGTCGTAGCGGAGGGTCGGGGTCGCCCGAGGCACGAGGGCGGCACCGGCCCGCAGCGGAGGCGAGGCTCAGCGCGACCACACGCACCGAGCGGCTGAGCTGAGTCGTAGCGGAGGGTCGACACCGGCCCGCCGGGCCCTGCGTGCCGGGCTCCGGGCGGGTCGGCCCTGCTGCGCGGGGGCCGTCTTGAATCGAGCCGAGCTCCGATCGTGACCGAATCTCCCCCAGGATGTGATCTGCATCCCGGGGGAGAGTCGTTTCTGCAGGTCACACCAGCCACAGGGCTAAACACCAGGCACAAAGACCTGTCCAATTCGTGACGTAATGCACTGACAGCAGGCACCAGTACAGGACAAGCTGATGTAGGAAGTCGGGGGTGTCGATTGAAACCGGGAGTATGTCAGTGAGCGCCATGCCGTTTGCCCTGTTGCTGACCACCGCCGCTGCCACGGCTGTCGGCGCCGCCGCTCTGCACGCCGCTCACGGGCTGCGCAAGCAGGTCACAGCCCTGCGCACGGAGCTGGCGGAGGGCCGGAGTCTCCACGCATCCGTGCCCGAGCAGCAGAACCGCAGCACCAGCACGCCCGTCGAGGAGATACGCGCGGCGGTCGCCGACGCACTCGCCGAGGAGCGGGAGCGCGAGCTCGCCGAGGCCCGCGCCTTCTGGGCGGCCCAGGAAGCGCGCGACGCGGCCGACGCCCCGCCCCTGCTGGGCGGGCTCGGCGATGACGCACCGTTCTTCATGCCCCGCCAGAGCGACTTCGCGGGCCTGGAGGCGATGGACATCGAAGCCGCCGACGCCATGGACGAGCTGGTGGAACTGGCCGGGCTCACCGACCTCCCCGAGGTCGCGGAGTTCCCCGAGGACTCCCCCGAGCTGGCGGCGGCTCGCCGCCGCCACCCGTCACACCCGGACTTCATCCCGGTGCAGACACCGGTTGTCACCGACCATGAGCGTACCGTGAACCGGCTCGAGCGGCTCGCCGATACCGGCACCGAACTGACCGACGTGCGCCCCGGCCCCCTGGGGACGCTCGACGTGTACGTCTTCGCCGACGGCACCACGCTCTGCATGACGCCCGGCCACCGGGAGACCGCGGAGCGGCTCGCCGACTCGCTGCGCTCCGGTGAGCAGCCGGTGTTGCTGGGAGGTTCCGGGGTCTCCGGTGCCTACGCGCTGACGTTCTCCTGCGGCGCGGAGAACGTCTACATCCTCGCCGACCGCGTCATCGCCTCGTTCTGACCCCGGTCAGCGCGGCCCGGGCCCGAACGCCCGCGCCGCCGCCCCCTCGACACACCGCACGGCCTCGTCCAGCTCCTGGGGCGAGGCCGTTTCCATTGCCGCGGCCAGGTCCCGGCCCGCGACCGCGAGCTGGTCTCCGACGGCGAATATCCCGGCGTCCGGCATGATCCTCGGCTCCCGGTCCGGCTCCTCGGCGCGCTGGGCCCGGGCGGACAGCTCCCTGGCCGTCGCCAGCGCCTCCGCGGCCACGCCCTGCTGGAGCCGGCTCTGCGGGGCGCTCCGCAGCCGGTCGGCGAATCGGTCCACGGCGGTGGTCAAGGGCGTCGTATCGAGCACGCCGTGACCCTACGCGCCCCCACCGGATGGTTGCCAACGGGCCGTTGCTCGGGCACGGTGTCGGGAAGGAACCAGCAACGCGTACTGCGTCGGAGGCGCCGATGTCTCAAGTCTTCTCCGAAGAAACCCATCGCAACCTGCTCTCCCGGATCCCTCACACCACCGGTCGCGACATCGCCGACTGGCTCCGCACCGTCGACGAAGGCCCCTCCCTCCTCCGCTTCGAGGAGAAGGTGAGCTGGCTGCGGGGCGAACACGACCTCACCTACGGCCACGCCAAGGCGATCATCCACGAGTACGACCTGAGACGGGCCGCGCGGAAGCTCCTCTGACGCCGCACCGCTCCCCGCGACGCCGAACGGCCCGCAGGCCAGTGCCTGCGGGCCGTTCGGCGTCGTCGCGCCTACGGGGTCAGTCGTCCCCGTTGAGGATGGAGAGCAGACGCAGCATCTCCAGGTAGATCCACACCAGCGTCAGGGTGAGGCCGAAGGCCGCCAGCCAGGACTCCTCGCGCGGTGCGCCGTAGTTGATGCCGTCCTCGACCTGCTTGAAGTCCAGGGCCAGGAAGCACGCACCGAGGATGATGCCGATGACCCCGAAGAGGATGCCGAGGCCGCCACTGCGGAAGCCGAGGCCGTCACCGCCGCCGAACACGCTGAACAGCAGGTTGACCATCATCAGGAGCACGAAGCCCATGGCCGCGGCCATCACGAAGCCGTAGAAACGGCGGGTGACGCGGATCCAGCGCATCTTGTACGCGATGAGGACACCGGCGAAGACACACATGGTGCCCATCACCGCCTGCATCACCGTGCCGGGGCTGATGTAGGTGCTGACCGTGCTGGAGATCACCCCGAGGAAGACACCCTCGAAGGCCGCGTACGCGAGGATCAGCGCGGGCGACGCCTTGCGCTTGAAGGACTGGATGATCGCGAAGACGAACGCCACCAGGGCGGCGCCGATGCCGATGCCGTACGACTTGCCGAGGTTCGCCTCGTCGACGGGCAGCAGGGCCCAGGAGAGCGCGGCGGTGAGCACCACGGTGCCCAGCGTCATCGCCGTGCGCGTGACGACGTCGTCGATCGTCATCGCGCCGGAGCGCACCGGCGCCTGCGGGGCGCCGTACTGGGTGTCCTGCTGGGCGTAGGGGTTCGTGGCGTACGGGTTGGCGGCGGTGCCCTGCGCGTACGGGTTGGCACCCGCTGCGGGGGCCCCGGCCTGCGGCGCCGCGTTGAAGCCCGCGTAGCCGTTGTCGCGGCTGAACCCCCGTCGCGAGAAGACCGGGTTGCTGCTCCTCATTTCACTCCTCCATGGCCACCGTGCGCAGCCTTGCGTCAAGAGTAATGGGTAGGCAAAACAATGACCCTACTGCCCGAGGAGGATCTTTGCGAGAAGTCTCATCCCCGGGTCACACCGGATCCACGCATGACCTGCGGAGATCCGGGCACGGCGTCAGGCCGTGCAGCCGATCTCCTTCTTGGCCGAGGGGACGAAGGCCAGGGCGAACCTCTCCGTGTCGGCCCGGCGCCGTCCCACGTCTCCCTGCGCCTTCTCTCCGACGGAGATGTACACGACAGGGTGATCGGCCTCGGGCGCCGCGCACCGGGCGCTGATCATGACGTTCCTGTCGCCCATCGCGCCAGCGCCGTCGAAGGGCAGGGGGACCATCGCCATCGCCCTGCGGTTCGTGAACCTGAAACTGTCGAGCTCGCCCATCGGATCGTCGAACGTGTCCACCTTCTCGACCTGGGCGTCCACGGACGGGTAGTCATCCACCCCGACGGAACAGATGCTGGTCGACGTCGCCAGCAGGCCGCCCCTCACGTCGAGCTTCTCGCCGTCCTGAAGCAAGGGAGACAGCTCCTCCTCACCGACGGGAACGCCGCGCAGATCCTTGGGCAGTGCGTACTCCCTGCTCCCGCCACTGCAACCCGTGGCAAGCAGGGCGAGACCGCAGAGCGCCGCCGGAGCGGCCGTTCGGGACGGTTTCCTCATCACTGGCCTCCCGCCACGCCTGCGGCCCTCTTGTCGCCGTCACTGGCGACTGCACCGATGGTCGAGTACACCCCGTGGTCCATATCGGCCTCTTCACCTACCAACGGGGCGTGGTCGCACGCTGCCCTCTCGCCACACCGCCGCGGTCACCGAACGTGACGGGACGCCGACTGCGGCCGATCGCCTCGCGGGCCGGCGGCCCGGACGGGTTCACTGGACCGCGGACCGTCGCTCGGAGCACTCACGCAGGCACACACGGTCTCGGCGCCCGAGCGGTGAGTGCCCGGAGCCGGACTCGAACCGGCACGCCCCCGAGGAGGCAGCGAGGTTTAAGCTCGCCGTGTCTGCATTCCACCACCCGGGCGTGGGCGCGCGGCTCCGCGTTTGACAAAGACCCTATCCGTGGGCATCGCTCGAACAGCGGAACATCAACTCGATGTTGTCTTATTTTATTGATCGTGTGAGGGTCCGTCAGACACCGCACACCGCATCAGCACACGCCCGGACCGGCCGATGGGGACGAACCCCGGCAAACGGGAATGACGGAAACTCGCCGCACCCGTACGGCCCCCACGCCATGGGGCGCGCCACCGCTCGCCAGGGCCCCGCCACCTCACCCCTCGACGGTGTCGTTGACGCACCGCGGAACCGGCCTCGTCCCCAGCGCCCCGGGGTCCTCCAGCACCGCGCCCGTGACATGGAAGACGGCGCTCTCGCCGGGCAGCAGGGTGACGAGCATGTCGTCCACCTCGGCCACCGGATCCAGTCGGTCGGGGAAGAGCGCGAGATCCCGCAGCAGCGTCCCGGCCGTCACCGTGACGCGTAGCCGATCCCCGATCCGTCACCCTGTGTGACTGTGGTGTCGTAGTGCGCCGGAGGTAGTGCGACGCGGGTGTCCTCCTCGTAGAACTCGACCGTGCGCAGTTCCCGCTGACCGCGCTGAGCAGGGACATTCCCGCGTACGGGAGCCACGCGGCCCGGACCCTGCTGGGGGTGGTCGCCGACGGATCGGCTCCCGGTTTCGAGGACACAGCCGCCCGCCCGGTGCCCCGCGGATCGGCCGCCCCGCCGCGCTGAGGCACCGGCGGAACTCGGGGTCGGTCTCCTACCTCAGGACTACGCGGCCACCCGGCGGGTGCGACTCAAGAGGGCCATGGGAACGGGCACGGGGGCTGACGACCCGGCGCGTCCCAGCGGTGAGGATGGAGGGGTCCCCGCGAACGAACCGCTCGAACCAGGAGTACCCCTGTGACCACCACCACCGCCCACCGCACCACCGCGGTCGCCGCACGGGCCACGGAGCTGTCGAAGGTCTACGGCCAGGGTGAGACCCAGGTGGTCGCCCTGGACCGGGTGACCGTGGACTTCCCGCAGGGCGAATTCACCGCGATCATGGGCCCCTCGGGCTCCGGCAAGTCCACCCTGATGCACTGCGTCGCCGGCCTCGACAGCTTCAGCAGCGGCTCGGTGCGCATCGGCGACACCGAGCTCGGGAGCCTCAAGGACAAGCAGCTCACCCAACTGCGCCGGGACAAGATCGGCTTCATCTTCCAGGCGTTCAACCTGCTGCCCACGCTGACCGCCCTGGAGAACATCACGCTGCCCATGGACATCGCCGGGCGTAAGCCCGATGCCGCCTGGCTCCAGCGCGTCATCGAGATGGTCGGCCTCTCGGACCGGCTGAAGCACCGGCCCACCGAGCTCTCCGGCGGCCAGCAGCAGCGCGTCGCGGTCGCCCGCGCCCTGGCCTCGCAGCCGGAGATCATCTTCGGTGACGAGCCGACCGGCAACCTCGACTCCCGCTCCGGCGCCGAGGTGCTCGGCTTCCTGCGCAACTCGGTGCGCGAGCTCGGCCAGACCGTGGTGATGGTGACCCACGACCCCGTGGCCGCCTCCTACGCGGACCGCGTGGTCTTCCTCGCGGACGGCGCGGTCGTCGACCAGATGCTGCACCCCACCGCCGACGGGGTCCTCGACCGGATGAAGGCGTTCGACGCGAAGGGCCGCACCAGCTGACGCGACGGCTGCTGTCCCCTCCCCTCCGTAACCCGAACTCCCCCAGGAACTGACGACATGCTCCGTACCGCCGTGCGCAATGTGCTTGCGCACAAGGCCAGGCTGCTGATGACCGTGCTCGCCGTGATGCTCGGCGTGGCCTTCGTCTCCGGCACCCTGGTCTTCACCGACACCCTCGGCAACGCCTTCCGCAACCAGTCCGCCAAGAGCTACGACAAGGTCGCCGTCGCCGTCACGACCTGGGCCGAACGCGGCGACGACGAGACCGCAGCCGTCGACGCGGCGACACTCGACAGGATCCGCGACCTCGACGGCGTGGCGGAGGCCACCGGGCGGGTCTCCGGCTTCGCGGGCGTCGCCGACCCGGACGGCAAGCTCATCGGCAACGGCTGGTCCAACACCGGTTCCAACTTCTCCCCCGGCACCGGCGGCAAGGACGCGCAGTACACCTTCACCGACGGCACGGGCCCGGTCGAGGCCGGACAGATCGCCCTCGACAGGACCACGGCGGACAAGGGCGAGTACCGCGTCGGAGAGAAGGTGCGGGTCGCCACGAACGGGCCGGTGAAGGAGTACACCCTCTCCGGCGTCTTCACCACCGAGGACGGCGCCGTGAACGCGGGCGGCAGCCTCGTCCTCTTCGACACCGCCGTGGCCCAGCAGCTCTACCTGCGGCCCGGCGAGTTCAAGGACGTCACCGTGACCGCGGCGGCCGGTGCGTCCGACCAGCGGCTGCTGGACGCCGTGAAGCCGCTCCTGCCCGAGGGCGCCGAGGCCAAGACCGGCGCGGCCCTCGCGGACGAGGAGGCCGAGATGACCGAGTCGGGCCTCAAGAGCCTCAACTCCATGCTGCTCGCCTTCGCGGCCATCGCGCTCTTCGTCGGCGTGTTCCTGATCGCCAACACGTTCACCATGCTCATCGCCCAGCGCACCAAGGAACTCGCCCTGATGCGCGCCGTCGGCGCCTCCCGCCGACAGGTCAAGCGAGCCATCCTGCTGGAGGCCGGTGTGGTCGGCCTGACCGCCTCGGTGATCGGCTTCGCGCTCGGCGTCGCTCTCGCCACGGGGCTGCGTT
The DNA here is from genome assembly GCF_002910915.1 of Streptomyces sp. SM10. Classification (GTDB taxonomy): domain Bacteria; phylum Actinomycetota; class Actinomycetes; order Streptomycetales; family Streptomycetaceae; genus Streptomyces. The sequence goes on from NZ_NEUF01000187.1 coordinate 81,254, forward strand.
CCGCGATGGGCATGTTCGGCGGGAAGATTCCTGCCGGACCGCTGGTCGTCTCCCCCACCGCGGTCGCCTCGGCCTTCGCCGTCGGCGTGCTGATCACCGTGTTCGCCGCCTGGCTGCCCGCCCGTCGCGCCGCCAAGATCCCGCCGGTGGCCGCGATGAGCAGCGTGCACGCGGTGGCCACCACCAAGTCCCTGGTCGTACGGAACTCGATCGGCTGGGTGCTCACGCTCCTCGGGTCCGCCCTGATCGTGGCGGGCGCCGCTCAGGGCGACGAGAACGGCCGGTGGCTCATCGGCGGAGGCGCCTTCCTGACCCTGACCGGTGTCATCGTGCTCATCCCGCTGCTCTCGCGGCCGGTGATCGCGCTGGCAGGTCCGCTGCTGCGGAAGCTGTTCGGCGTCTCCGGCAAGCTGGCCGCCCAGAACGCGGTCCGCAATCCGCGCCGCACCGGAGCGACCGCCTCCGCCCTCGCGATCGGGCTCACCCTGGTCACCGGCATCTCCGTGCTCGGCGTCACGCTCGGCCAGGCCATCGACAAGATGACGACGGACAACATCCGCGCCGACTACATGGTCTCGATGGCCAGCGGTGAAGCGCTCGACGAGTCGGCCCTCACTGCCCTGCGCAAGGCCGACGGGGTCGCCGCGGCCACCCCTCAGCGCGCCGTCTGGCTCACCGTCGGGAAGGAGGGCGTCTCGGCCTCGGGAGTCACCCCCGGAGACGTCGAGAAGACCTTCGACCTGAAGACGGTCTCCGGCTCGCTCTCCTCGCTGGTCGACGGCGAGATCGCCGTCGACCGCAAGACCGCGAAGTCGCACGGCTGGAAGACCGGCGACAGCGTGCCCGTGACCTACCAGGACGACAAGAAGCAGACCCTGAAGGTCGGCGCGCTCTACGAGGGCAACGAGTTCCTCTCCCCGGTCCTGATCCCCGAGGACCTCGTCGCTCCGCACGAGAGCATCTCGGACATTCGCGAGGTCTGGCTGACCATGGACGGCGGCCAGAGCGACGCCAACGAGAAGGCCGTGGTCGACGCGCTCGGTGACAACCCGGCGATGAGCGTCATGGACCGCCAGGGCATCCGGGACATGTTCGGCGGATTCATCAACACGGCGCTGAACATCATGTACGCGCTGCTGGCGATGGCCCTGGTCATCGCGGTCCTCGGGGTCGTCAACACGCTGGCCATGTCGGTCTTCGAGCGTCAGCAGGAGATCGGGATGCTGCGGGCGATCGGCCTGGACCGGCGCAGGGTCAAGCGCATGATCCGGCTGGAGGCCGTCGTCATCTCGCTCTTCGGAGCGGTGGTCGGTGTGGGCCTGGGGACGTTCCTCGGCTGGGCCATCGGGAAGAGCCTGTCCGCCTCCATCCCCGGCTACGCCCTGGTCATCCCGTGGGACCGGCTCGCGCTCTTCCTGGTGCTCGCCGGCCTGGTGGGTGTGCTGGCCTCCCTGTGGCCGGCCCGCAGCGGCGCGAGGCTGAACATGCTGACCGCGATCAAGACGGAGTAGGCGCACGCGGTGAGGGCCGGTACCCGTCGTACGGGTACCGGCCCTTCTCCGTTCCCGTCTCCGGTCCCGGTCAGCTCTTCTCCGACGCCGTCCAGTCACGGGCCCGCAGGGGCATGCCGGACGGGCCGCCCTCCTGCGGACGCACCGCGAGGATCTGGTTGACGCCGATCTTGTTGTGCTCGAAGGAGAGCGCGGAGGCGGCCATGTAGAGCCGCCACACCCTGGCCCGTCCGGGCGAGGTCGCCCGGACGGCCTCCTTCCAGTTCTCCTCCAGATTGGCCACCCAGCGGCGCAGGGTCAGCGCGTAGTGCTCGCGGATCGCCTCGACGTCGCGGGCCTCGAATCCGGCCTCCTCCAGAGTGGCGACGGTGCCTCCCACCGGGGCGAGTTCGCCGTCGGGGAAGACGTAGGCGTCGATGAACTCGTCGACGTGGTACGCGGACTCGTCCCGCTCCGGGCGGCGGGCGATCTGGTGGTTGAGCAGCCGGCCGCCGGGTTCGAGCAGGGCGTAGAGGTCGTCGGCGTACTCACGGAAGCGGACCGAGCCGACGTGCTCGGCCATGCCGATCGAGGAGATGGCGTCGTACGGGCCGTCCCTGACGTCACGGTAGTCCTGGACCCGGATCTCGATCCGGTCGGTGAGGCCCTCCTCGGCGATGCGCTTGCGGGCGAAGGCGGCCTGTTCGGTGGAGAGGGTCACCCCGGTGACCCGGGCGCCGTACTCACGGGCGGCGTGGATGGCCATGGAGCCCCATCCGCAGCCGACGTCGAGGAGGCGGTCTCCCTCCTGGAGGGCGAGCTTGCGGCAGACGAGGTCGAGCTTGTCGCGCTGGGCCTCCTCGAGGGTGGAGCCGTCCTGCCAGTAGGCGCAGGAGTACACCATGGACGGGCCGAGGACCATGGCGTAGAAGTCGTTGCCCACGTCGTAGTGGTGGCTGATGGCTTCCTTGTCGCGGCGCTTGGTGTGCAGCGCTCCGGTGCGGCGGCGGATCTCCTCCGGGGGCGGGGGCGGCGGTGGCCACGGCCCGGCGATCTCCACGAGGCCACGGGCGAAGGCCCGCACCTTCGGGTCGCGGACGGGGTGGACGGTGTCCTTCGCGTCGGCGCCGCGCTCCCAGAGCAGCGCGGCCACGGCGTCCAGGGCCGCGTACAGATCACCGTCGACGTCGATCTCGCCTGCCACCCAGGCGCGGGCCAGCCCCAGCTCGCCCGGCTTCCAGAGCAGCCGGCGCAGGGCGCGGCGGTGGCGCAGCACGAGGGTGGGGGCACCCGGCGGCCCGGATTCACTGCCGTCCCAGGCCCGGATCCGGACCGGCAGGGGTTCTCCCAGCAACTCTTCGGCGAGAGCGGTCAGCCGCGATGCGGCGTCGGCCATGGTGCACACCTCCGTGGTGGTGTTTCCGAACGTGCCTAAATTCGCATATACGCATCCGAACCGGGCCGCGACACCTCGGGCCGCGGCGAGGTACAGCAGCGTCAACGCCGCCCGGCGGCCGGGCCATCCCGCTCGCGGGCAACGGAACGGCAAAATACCTGCAATAGCCATCTAGTTATCGGCGTCCAGGAACGCCGAAGGGGCCGTCCGCACCACGGATGGCGGACGACCCCTTCGGTGACGTACGGGCGCTAGGAGGCCTTGGCCTTCTCGCCGGCCTTGCTCGCGTCGCCGTCGGCCTTGGCCGCGACCGGAGCGGGGCTCGGCTTGGCGGCCTCGTAGAACTCCTCGCGCGGAGTCTCCATGGCGCCGAGCGAGACGACCTCGCGCTTGAGGAACATCGCCAGCGTCCAGTCGGCGAAGATCCGGATCTTGCGGTTCCAGGTCGGCATGGCCATGCCGTGGTAGCCGCGGTGCATGTACCAGGCGAGACGGCCCTTGACCTTGATCTTCACCTTGCCCATGACGATCATCGCGACGCCCTTGTGCAGGCCGAGTCCGGCGACCGCACCCTTGTTGGCGTGGCTGTACTCCTTCTGCGGGAAGCCCCGCATGCCGGAGATGACGTTGTCACCGAGGACCTTCGCCTGACGCAGCGCGTGCTGGGCGTTCGGCGGGCACCAGGCGTTCGGGTTGCCCGCACGGCGGCCGACCATGTCCGGGACCTGGGCGTTGTCGCCCGCGGCCCAGATGTAGTCGGTGCCCTGCACCTGGAGCTTCTCGGAGGTGTCCACGTGACCACGCGGGCCGAGCGGCAGGCCGAAGCGGGCCAGCGCCGGGTTCGGCTTCACGCCGGCCGTCCACACGATCGTGCTGGAGTCGACCTCGAGGCCGTTCTTCAGCACCACGTGGCCGTCGACACAGGAGTCCATGGACGTCGAGAGGTAGACCTCGACACCGCGGCTCTCCAGGTGCTCCTTGCCGTACGCGCCCAGCTTCGGGCCGACCTCGGGAAGGATCTTGTCGGCGGCGTCGACCAGGACGAAGCGCATGTCCTCGCGCTTGACGCTCGTGTAGTACTTCGCCGCGTCGCGGGCCATGTCCTCGACCTCGCCGATGGTCTCCGCGCCGGCGAAGCCGCCGCCCACGAAGACGAACGTCAGCGCCTTGCGGCGGACGTCCTCATCGGTCGTCGAGTCGGCCTTGTCCAGCTGCTCGAGGACGTGGTTGCGCAGACCGATGGACTCCTCGATGCCCTTCATGCCGATGCCCTGCTCGGCGAGGCCGGGGATCGGGAAGGTGCGGGAGACCGCGCCCATCGCGATGACCAGGTAGTCGAAGGGCAGCTCGTAGGCCTCGCCGACGAGCGGCGCGACCGTGGCGACCTTGCGGTCCTGATCGATGGTCGTGACACGGCCGGTGAGAACCTCTGCCTTGGGCAGCACGCGTCGCAGCGGGACGACGACATGCCGAGGCGAGATGCTGCCGGCAGCAGCTTCGGGGAGGAAGGGCTGGTACGTCATGTACGAGCGCGGGTCGACGACCGTGACGGTCGCCTCTCCATACCGCATCTTCTTCAGAATGCGACGAGCTGCGTACAGGCCTACGTACCCACCGCCTACAACGAGGATCCTGGGACGCTCCGTGGTGCTCATGCCATCGAGTATCCACCCCCCTCGGGGGGCATGCTCGTGAGCCCCTTCACAAGGTATGCGCCACCCTCTGCTACACTTCGCCGCCCACGTGACCCAGGTCATGGTGCGTACGGGGAACCACGACGCACCGGCGAACGTTGTTCACCGCTTGTGAGCTGGCCCTTGAGGCTTCGGACGGGATGAACCGCCCGCCCGGGACACACCTTCGCCACACCCTCGAAACGCCCCCGCATCACCACCGCGAGGGGTCGCCGGGTGCCCGCGCGGCGCCTCGGAGGCAGAACTTCGCCCACCGGGGCCGAATTCCTTGTGAAGAAGTTCACGAAGTTTCCCGCGGCGCCTCGCGAAAGGCCTCCCCGGACCGTTCCGGGGAGGCCTCGCCCAGCTCAAAGGTGCAGGCTGGAATGCGTTTGAGCGGGATCTCACCGCGCCCTCGCCCGCACGGTGATCAGGCGGCGGACCAGGCGATCCCGTCGAGGATGTCGTGTTCGCTGACCACGACCTCACGCGCCCCGCTCCGCTCCATCACGGCGAGCAGCACGAGCGCTCCCGCGGCGATGACATCGACCCTGCCGGGGTGCATCGCCGGGATCGCGGCACGCTCCTCGTGCGTCGAGGCCAGCAGACGCGCCGCGATCTCCCTGACCTGCTCCAGGGGGACCCGGGAGTGGTGGATGGCCGCGGAGTCGTACGCGTCGAGCCCGAGCGCGATCGCGGCGACGGTGGTGACCGTCCCGGCCAGTCCCACGAGCGTCGCCGCCGAGGAGAGCGGCACCGTCCGCTCGGCGAGGTCCAGGGCGGCCCCGATGTCCTCGCGGATCGCGGCGACCCGGTCGGGCGTGGGCGGATCCACGACGGTGCCGTCCAGGACGAGATGACGCTCCGTCATGCGTACGCAGCCGATGTCCACGGACCGGGCGGCGCGGACACGGTCGTCACCGACGACGAACTCCGTGGAGCCGCCGCCGATGTCCACCACCAGATACGGCTTCTCCAGGTGGTCGCTGCCCGCCAGTTCCCTGGTGGCGCCGTCGAAGGAGAGCTGGGCCTCCTGGTCGCCCGTGACGACCTCGGGCTCGACGTCCAGGATGTCCAGGACCCCGCGGACGAACGTGTCGCTGTTCTCCGCGTCACGGGAGGCGGACGTGGCGACGAACCGGATCCGCTCGGCACCGAGCTCCTTGATCACCGCCGCGTACTCACGGCAGGCGTCGAAGGTGCGCTCGAGCGCCTCGGGGGCCAGCCGGCCGGTCCGGTCGACGCCCTGGCCGAGCCGGACGATCCTCATCCGGCGGTCGAGCTCGGTGAAGTCCCCGGTGGCGGGGTCCACATCCGCGACGAGCAGGCGGATGGAGTTGGTACCGCAGTCGATGGCGGCAACGCGGGTCATGGGGCTCCTGTGGTCGTACGGGTACCGCGCCGCGGGGTCAGGACGCGTCGGGGCCGGCGTCGGGACCGCACGGCGTGACGCACGGGCCCTTCGCCCACCACTGCGGCAGCATCGCGATGGCCTCGTCGCCCAGCGGGTTCACCCCGGGGCCGGCGGCCAGCGAGTGGCCGACCAGGACGTGCAGGCACTTCACCCGGTCCGGCATGCCGCCGGCGCTCGGGAAGCCCTCCAGGACCTCGATGGCGTCGCGCCGGGCGAGGTAGTCCTCGTGGGCGGCGCGGTAGGCGGCGGCCAGCTCCGGGTCGGTGGTGAGACGCTCGGTCATCTCCTTCATGACCCCGTTGGCCTCCAGCGTGCCGATCGCGGACGCGGCTCGCGGGCAGGTCAGGTAGTACGTCGTCGGGAACGGCGTGCCGTCCTCCAGACGGGGCTGCGTCTCGACCACGTCCGGGTTGCCGCACGGGCAGCGGTGCGCGATGGCACGCAGCCCGCGCGGAGGCCGCCCGAGCTGGAGCCCGAACGCGGCGATGTCCGCGTCGGTGGGCGTGGTGGATTCGGTCTGCGGAGGGGGGGTGTCCATGCCTGCCTTGAATGTCATCGGTCGGACTGTATGAATCGGTGCGGGGCCGGGGCTCCGCGCGTGCGCGAGGTCATTCGCGGTCCGCGCTGTCGACGCCGTCCCAGAGGTTCGAGTGCCAGGGCCGCCCCGTCGCCCCCGGATCGCCGCGGCGCACCTCGGCCGCGTCCGGGTCGACCACCGTGTAACCGGTCTCGCCGGGCAGCACGTAGTGGAGGTGCTGGCGCGCGAGACGGCGGATGTAGGCGTCGTCCTTGAGCCGCGCCTTCTCGTCCCGCAGCTCCTCGGTCCGCTGGTGCGCCTCCCGCGAGAGCCTCTCCTGATCGGCGATCTGGTCGCGCTGGGAGATGTACTGCCGCATGGGATAGGCGAGGGCGACCACCAGGGAGCAGACGATCAGCGCGAGGAACGCCGCACGGCCCGTGAGCCGTGACCGGCGGGCCTGGCGGCGGTTCTGGGACCGGTAGACGCGGGCCGCCGTCTGCTCACCGAGCAGTCGCAGCCTGGTCGCGGTGGAGAACCGGTCGCGGTCCTTCCCGGCCATGTCTCACGCCTCCCCGTTACGCACGTCCGTCCCCGCACACGGTACGGGACCGGATGCGGGGACGGACGGAGGCTGGTGCCCCGGACTCGGGTTGTCAGCCCTCGAAGCGGAACCGCGGGAACGCCGAGCGGCCGGCGTAGACCGCGGCGTCGTCGAGGATCTCCTCGATGCGCAGCAGCTGGTTGTACTTGGCGACACGGTCCGAGCGGGCCGGGGCGCCGGTCTTGATCTGACCGCAGTTCACGGCGACGGCGAGGTCGGCGATGGTGACGTCCTCGGTCTCGCCGGAACGGTGCGACATCATGCACTTGAAGCCGTTGCGCTGGGCCAGCTCGACGGCGTCCAGGGTCTCGGTCAGCGAACCGATCTGGTTGACCTTGACGAGCAGGGCGTTGGCCGAGCCCTCCTCGATGCCGCGGGCGAGGCGCTCGGGGTTGGTGACGAAGAGGTCGTCGCCGACGATCTGGACCTTGGAGCCGATCTTGTCGGTGATGACCTTCCAGCCCGCCCAGTCGTCCTCGTACAGCGGGTCCTCGATGGAGACCAGCGGGTACGCGGAGACGAGCTCCTCGTAGTACTCGGTCATCTCGGCGGCCGAGCGGGACTTGCCCTCGAACTCGTAGACGCCGTCCTTGTAGAACTCGGACGCGGCGACGTCGAGCGCGAGCGCGATGTCGCGGCCCGGGACGTAGCCGGCCTCCTTGACGGCCTCGAGGATGAGGTCGAGGGCGGCGCGGTTGGACTCGAGGTTGGGGGCGAAGCCGCCCTCGTCACCGAGACCGGTCGACAGGCCCTTGGTCTTCAGGACCTTCTTCAGGGTGTGGTAGATCTCCGCGCCCCAGCGAAGGGCCTCGGAGAACGACTCGGCGCCGATCGGCGCGATCATGAACTCCTGGATGTCCACGTTGGAGTCGGCGTGCGAGCCGCCGTTCAGGATGTTCATCATCGGAACGGGCAGCAGGTGCGCGTTCGGGCCGCCGAGGTAGCGGAACAGCGGGAGGTCGGAGGCCTCGGACGCGGCGTGCGCCACGGCCAGCGAGACACCGAGGATGGCGTTGGCGCCGAGGGAGCCCTTGTTCTCGGTCGCGTCCAGGTCGAACATCGCCTGGTCGATGAGGCGCTGCTCGGTGGCGTCGTAACCGACGAGCTCCGGGCCGATCTGCTCGATCACGGCGAGGACGGCCTTCTCGACGCCCTTGCCCTGGTAGCGGTTGGGGTCACCGTCGCGAAGCTCAATGGCCTCGAACGCACCGGTGGAGGCGCCGGACGGAACAGCAGCACGTCCCGTGCTGCCGTCGTCGAGGCCAACCTCGACCTCGACCGTGGGGTTGCCCCGGGAGTCGAGGATTTCCCTGGCTACGACGACGTCGATGGACGGCACGAGGCATCTCCTTCTGGGATCTGACACTGGTTCTGCAGGGTCGGTGTGGCCTTGCGCCACGAGCCTAACCGGCTCGGCCCGCTCCGTCGGCCGTCCGCCCGTCCCCTGGGACGAAAAAGGACCCAAGGGCCCGCATTCCGGGCAAAGGTCCAGAATTCTACTGACGAGTAACCACAACTGTTGAACGCTCGCGTGGACACTCGCACCGAAGGCGAGCCCGCACCGGCGCCCTTCCGGCGGGTGCCGCCCCATCCTTCCGGGGCGGGTTCCGGACGCGGTCCGGCCCGGCGCGCGGGGGGTGTGCACGCCGGGCCGGACCCCCGGGGCAGGAGGAGGACCCCGGACCGTTTCCGGTTACTTCAGGTGGAGCTGCTGACCCGGGAAGATCAGGTCGGCCTCGTCGACGATGTCGTCGTTCAGCTTGAACAGCTTCTGCCAGCCGCCCTTGACCTTCTTCGCGTCGGCGATCTTGCTGAGGGTGTCGCCGGCCTTCACCTTGTACTCGCCGTCACCCTTCTCGACCTTCCCGCCGGTGGGGGTGGTGACGGTCTTCTCGGGAGCCGTGCGCTTCTCGCTGCGCGTCGTGGGCTGCTCGGCCTTGCGCTCCGGCGCGGCCTTCGGGGCCGTGTCGCCGTTCTTGGCGGAGCCGGTGTCGACACCCGGGTCCACACCGTCGTTCGTCAGGCCGCCGGCACCGGCGCAGGCCCAGGCGCCCGGGCCCTGGAGGTCGAGGAGCTTCTCGGCGGCGGCTATCTGCTGGTCCTTGGTGGCCAGGTCGGCGCGCGAGGCGTACTGCGTGCCGCCGGCGGCCGCCCAGCTGGACTGCGAGAACTGCAGGCCGCCGTAGTAGCCGTTGCCGGTGTTGATGGACCAGTTGCCACCGGACTCGCACTGGGCGACGGCGTCCCAGGTGTCGACGGAGGCGGCGGACGCGTTGGTCGCACCCATGAGCGGTACGGCGACAGCGGCGCCCGCGACCCCGGCAAGGGTGGCGATACGGACGGCCTTGGACGGGCGACGGTGCTTGCCCGTGCTGGAAAGCAGCATGGTTCTCCTCACCGACGCCTACGAGGTGAGCTGTCGGGTTCGGGCCTGTGAGTTGCCCGGCCGCCCGCTTCCGCGGACGGCTCCACCCCTAGCCGTCCCCTCGGCCGTCTTCCGACGGCCGGGTCCGGCGCTTACCTGGTTCCCCCGCTCCTGCCTACGGCGCTTTACGCGTCGGTACCCCTCGACCGACGGCAGGATTCGGCGTGACGGTCGAAGGTGCCCGCGGTGCGAGCGGCTCCGACCGTAATCACACGCAACCCCCACATTCAAAGATGGGCATAACGACCAATCAGCGCGTAACGGTGCACCGAGCCGGATCGTTTTCGCAGGTCGGAGCCAATATGGACGGACCGGACGGACGGAGCGCACCAGTTGAAGCAAAGAGACCCATGTCTCACTTACGCATAAGTGGACATAGGTCTCTTAACTGCCCCCGATTTCAGGGTGTTTTCCCGCTTTTGATCAGTTGGCCGCGGCAGTCTCCGCCTGGGTGCCCGACGCGTCCGCCCCGAGGCCGAGATCCAGGTTCTGGCCCGGGAGGATCAGGTCCGGGTCGGAGCCCAGTTCGTCCTTGTTGGTCTCGTAGAGCGCGGTCCAGCCGCCGGTGAGCCCCTGCGTGTCGGCGATCGCCCAGAGGTTGTCGCCCTCGCGCACGGTGTACGTCCCCTCGGCACCCCTGCGCGCGTCGGCGTCGCCGCGCGAGGCGTGGCGTCCGGACTCACGCGCGTCCTGGCCCGACCCGGTACCGGCCTCGGGAGCCGGCGCGCCGCGGTGCTTCCCGCCCTTGGCCCCGTCCTCCTCAGAGGCGTCGGACGGCTCGGAGGCCTCGGGCGACGGGGTGGCGGACGGCGATGCCTCGTCACCCTTGTCCGACGCGCCGGAGGACGCGCCCCCGCCGGAGTCACCCTCGCCCTTGGCGTCCGAGTCGTCCGACGCGTCGGACCCGTCGGTGTTGCCTGCGTCGTCCGCCTTGTCCGACGCGTCGGACGAGGGGGTCTCCGACGGGGTAGCCGTGTCCGAGGGGTCGGCCGGCGGCTCGCCGCCCGGGTCCACTCCGGGCAGCGTCCCGTCCAGGGCGAGACCGGAGATCACCGCACAGCTGGGCCACGCCTGCGGTCCCTTGTCGTCCAGCATCTTCTCCGCGACCGCGATCTGCTGGGAGCGGCTCGCGAGGTCGGCGCGCGCGGCGTACGCCGTGCCGCCGTAGGCCGACCACGTGTCCTGCGAGAACTGCAGGCCGCCGTAGTAGCCGTTGCCGAGGTCCGCACTCCACATGCCGCCGCTCTCGCATTCGGCGACCCTGTCCCAGGTCGTCGCGTCGGCTGCCTGCGCCCCGCCCGCACCGAGCAGCGGGATGGCGATGGCCGATCCCGTGACGCCCGCGGCGACGACGATGGCGGGTGCCTGGCGAGGGCGGCGGTGTCTGCCGTTCGCGGAGCCCATGGGATTGCCTTCCGTGTGACTGACATGTGACGGGTGAGTCGAGGGGTGAACCTAGCCCTACTCGAACGTGTGTCACAAGTCGATGCAGCGGAGATCACGTGAAAGTCACAGAGTTGACAGGCTGTCACTTTTTTCGCCGGGGCGCCCGGGTCCGAACTCCACAGGAAGCGTGCGCAGTCCACGCATGATGAGCCCGCCCCTCCAGCGCAAATCGGCAGGATCCACGGCAAGCCGCAGGTCGGGCAGGCGTCGCAGCAGCGTTGCCAGTGCCACCTGCCCCTCCAGACGGGCCAGTGGCGCCCCCAGGCAGTAGTGGATGCCGTGCCCGTATCCGAGGTGCTGATTGTCACTGCGCGCGAGATCCAGGGTGTCCGCATGCTGGAACCGCTCCGGATCGCGGTCGGCCGCGGCCAGCACCACGAGAACAGGGTCCCCCACCGCGATGTCCTGCCCTCCCAGCGTCACGGGCTCGGTGGCGTAGCGCCACGTCGCGAGCTCCACCGGCCCGTCGTAGCGCAGCAGCTCCTCGAGGCCCGTGGCGAGCAGTTCCGTCTCCCCGGCGTCCAGCGAGCGCTCCAGGCGTGCGCGCTGGGCCGGATCGCGCAGCAGGGCGTAGGTGCCGTTGCCGATGAGGTTCACGGTCGTCTCGAAACCGGCGAAAAGCAGGATGAACGCCATGGCGGCGGCCTCGTTCTCGCTGAGGTGCTCGCCGTGGTCGCTGGCCCGGATCAGCCCGGAGATCAGGTCGTCGCCGGGGTTCTCCCTCTTGCGGTGGATGAGTTCGGCGAGATAGCCGCGCATCTTCTTGACCGACCTGGCCACCCCGCCGCGGGGCCCCCCGCCGTGCCGGATCATCATGCCCGCCCAGTCGCGGAAGTCGTCCTGGTCCTCGCGCGGCACACCCAGCAGGTCGCAGATCGCGTAGATGGGAAGGGGAAAGGCGAAGTCGTGGATGAGGTCCGCCTTCCCCTCCTCCACGAAGGAGTCGATGAGGCGGTCCGTCAGCTCCTGCACGCGCGGGGCGAACTCGGCGACCCGGCGCGGGGTGAACGCCTTGGATACGAGCCGTCGCAGCCGAGTGTGGTCCGGCGGGTCGATGTTCAGCAGGTGCGTCATCAGCTCCGCCTTGCGCTCCCCCGGGATGCCCGTACGGCCCTTGGCGGCCGCCGGCCCGGCATGGTGCGCCGGGTTCTTGGAGAGCCGGGGGTCGGCGAGGGCCTGCCTGGCGTCCGCGTACCGGGTCACCAGCCATGCCTCGACGCCGCTGGGCAGCGCCGTGCGGTGTACGGGACTGTTCTCCCGGAGCCAGGCGTAGGCGGGGTAGGGGTCGGTGGCGAACTCCCAGGTGAAGAGTTCGGGCGCCGGACCGGGCGCGGAGGCGGTGTCGGGGCTGTCGTTCACTCCTCGACGCTATCCGGCGTGCCGCCGAGCCCCTCGGCCGCCCGGACGGCGTCCCGGTAGGCGCGGGCGGCGGCCCGCAGGGCGGCCTCCGGGTCGACGCCGTCCTGTTCGGCCCGCACGGCGAGGGCGAGCAGCCGGTGGCCGATCCCGTCACCCCCGGGGGGTTCCACGTCGAGACCGGCCGTGCGGACCCTGCTTCCGAGCTTGGCCGCGAGCGCCAGACCGGGCTGCCCGAGCGGGACCCCGTCGGTGACCGACTCCCGCTGCTTCTCGATCGCCTTCGTGCGCAGCCAGTGCGCGTGGACGTCCTCGGGGGTCTCGGCGGTCTCGTCACCGAAGACATGCGGATGGCGGTGGATCAGTTTCTCGACGATCGTGCCCGCGACGTCGTCGATGCCGAACGGCTCCTCCTGGTCCTCCTGCGCGATGCGCGCGTGGAAGACGACCTGGAGCAGTACGTCGCCGAGCTCCTCGCGCAGTTCCTCACGGTCGCCGTCCTCGATGGCCTCGACCAGTTCGTACGCCTCCTCGATGGCGTACTTCGCGAGGCCCTCGTGCGTCTTCTGCGACGTCCAGGGGCAGACGAGCCTGATCCGGTCCATGACCTGGACCAGATCCAGCAGGCGCGCTCCGGGCAGGTCGTAGGAGCCGGGCAGCAGTTCCAGGTCGGGCATCTGGACCCGGCCGGACCCGCCGAGCCGGGCGAGGCCGTCGGTGAGCCGCTGGTCGCCCTCGCCGCCGACGAGCACCACCACGGTCCGGCCGCCGGCGCAGTCGTCCACCAGCTCCTCGGCCGAGGGCGCGCTGTGCTCCACGGCGACCCCCGCCTCCCGGAGGTACGGCAGCTGCGGGTGGTCCCGTTCGGCGCACAGCACCCGGTCGGCGACGTGCAGCGTCTGCCAGGCGGGCCAGGACAGCAGACCGGGGGCGACCCGGTGGCTGGCGGTGAGCAGGACGATACGGCCGGGGGCTTCAGCGTTCACCCCCCGAACCTACCTCTGCGGCCGGACGGGGTCAGGCGCCCGCCTCGGGCTCCTGCCCCTGGAAGGTGGTGGCCTGGGTGATCCACGGGGCGTCGTACGTGCTGAGCTGGACCTTCTGGTCGTCCCAGCTGCCGTAGCGCGGGTTGACGTCGATGTGGAGCGCCTTCGACGCCTCGGTGAGCGCCTTCTCCACGGCCTGCCGGCCGGCCGGGGTCTGCAGGTCCGCGCCGAGCGCCTGCGCGAGCTTGGGGAGCTGGACCTCCTTGCGCAGGTCCTCCTCGATCTGGCCGGGGGCGACCCAGCGCTGCTCCAGCATGACCGTACGAAGGCCCTTGTCCCCACCGTACTGGGCGGCGGCCTCCGTCTGGATCTGCTGGATCTCCTTGCGGCTGACGCTCACCCCGGCGTCCTCCGACGCCCGGTCGAGGACCCGTCCGAAGATCAGGCTGTGCAGCTTGGCCCGGTTCAGCTGGCCGGACTTCTTCACCAGCTCCTCGGACTGCCCCGATGTCTGCTGGGCGCTGCGCACGTCCGATGCCTGCTGCTGGACCGTGGCCACGTCGATCCGGTCGCCGCCGACCACGGCCGCGGCGCCGGGATGGGCCTCGCTGCCACAGGCGGTCAGGAGCGGCGCCGCGAGAAGCGTTGCGGCGGAGAGGGCGAGCGCGGTGCGACGTCGGCGGTGCAAAGGAGCCTCCCGGGGAGAGTTTGTGCATCAGTGCACAAAGCCTTGCGGTGATCGATGTTAGGCAGTGGACGTGATTCGGGCCACTGCTTCGACCAACGATTTCCGGACCGGTCAGTGTGGGGTCGCGGACGAAATCCCGCCCGGCTCACCCTTTTCGGCCTCCCCGGCTCACACCGAGCCGCGTACGTCCTGGTGGTGGGTCAGCTGCCGGCGGAGCTCCGTGGGCAGCGGGTGGTGGGGGCCGTAGGTCCGCTCCGTGTCGTACAGAAGGGCCTGCAACTGGGCGCGGCCGGCCGCGTGGTCGCCCATCCCGAGCAGGAGGTGGCCGATCCGGTGCCGGATGTCGAAGGCCCGGCCGGGGCCGGTCGAGGTGGCGTAGCCGTTCTCGTAGGCGGGGAGGACGGCCCGGTACTCGGCGAGCGCGGCGGCCGCCTCGCCGAGCTGTTCCAGGCACTGGGCGGCGTCGTAACGGAACTGCAGGGACTGGGAGTCGGCCGGCCCCGCTTCCGCGGCGCGGTCGTCGGCGAGGCGGCGGAGTTCGGGCAGGGCGCGGCGGTACTGGCCGTCGTCCATCAGCGTGGCCGCGTACTGCTTGCGCAGGATCCGCACCACCGGCGAGTGCTCGCCATGCTCGGCGGCGGCGGCAGGCAGGATCCCTCCGAGGATGTCGACGGCCTGGGTGATGCGGCCCTCGCCGAGCAGCCTCTTCACGTCGTCCACGGCGCGCGCCACGTTCGGCCGGGAGGGCGGCTCCTGGGGTGCGGCGGGTGCCTGCTGGGCGGGGACGGGCGCGGACGCGGGGACGACCGCCCGGTCGGGCCAGGGCGCGTGCGGGCGGAGGAAGGGCCGGGTCGGGTCGAGCGGCCCGGAGGGTGCCCCGCCGGCGGGCAGCAGGGGCCGCAGGGACTCGTAGACCTCCTGCGCGGAGGCGGGGCGGTGCTGCGGGTCCTTGGAGAGCAGGCGCAGGACGAGCGCTTCGAGCGCCTCGGGGACCTCGGGCCGGAGGTGGCGGACCGGGAGGGGCGGCTCGTAGAGATGGCGGTGCAGGACGCCCAGGGCGGTGGACCCGGCGAACGGCACGTCGCCGCTCAGGAGTTCGTGGAGGAGGACGCCGAGTGCGTACAGGTCCGTGTAGGGGCCGACCGCTCCGCCCATGGCCTGTTCGGGCGCCATGTAGGCCGGGGACCCGATCGGGGAGCCCGTGTGGGTCAGACGGGTCGTGTCGGTGTCCATGACGGAGGCGATGCCCAGGTCGAGCACCGTGACGGTGCCGTCGGGCTTCACCATGGCGTTGCGGGGCTTGAGGTCGCGGTGGACGATCGGCACCGCGTGCACGGCGGAGAGCACCGCGCACAGCTGGGCGGCGACCGCCACGGCCCAGGGCCACGGGTAGGGGTCGTGCTCGGCGAGGTGGTCGGCGAGGTCGGCGCCCTCGACGTACTGCATGACGAGGTAGAGGTCCTCGCCGTCGCTGCCCGCGTCGTGGACGGTGACCAGGCCCGGGTGGTCGACCTGTGCGGTGACCCGGCACTCGCGGACGAAGCGGCGGCGCAGATCGTCGGCCGCCTCGCTGCCGGAGGGGCCCGCGACCCGGTCGGGGCGCAGGAGCTTCACCGCGACCCTGCGGTCGAGGCGCTGGTCGTACGCCGTCCAGACCTGGCCCATGCCGCCCTGGCCGAGAATGGTCGCCAGCTCGTACCGTCCGGCGATCACACGCCCGTTCACCGTCCGTCACCCTCCTTGCGGAGGTAGTCGCTCAGCTCGTCGAGCTCGGCGCGCACCTGGTCGACGCGCTGGGGCGGCCTCGCCCTCGGCGCGTCGGAGGGCGGCGCGGGGACGGGGCTCTGCCGGGGGTCGGGCGGGTAGCCGTAGGAGGGGGCCGGGGTCGTCGGAGGGGCGGGCACGGCCGGCTGCGACGCGTACCCGCCGGACGGGGACGTCCCGGGGTGCGGACCGCCGTACGGACCGGTGTGGGGCCCCGCCGGGTGGGAGCCCGCCTGCACGCCTGCCCGCGGCACCGCCCGGTAGCCGCCGTACGGGCTGAAGTGCCGTATCTCCGTGTACAGGTAGTAGGTGACCGTGCCGCCGAAGACGACCAGCATCCAGGACAGGGTGATGACCGCCTGACCGTCGGTCATCACCTCGTCCTCCACCGGCAGCGTCCCCAGGTACACGACGAGTCCGATGTTCAGGGCCAGGACGAGGCCGAACAGCCACCAGTCGCGCTGCTTACGGGTGACGATCGCCAGCCGCAGCATCGCCGCCCAGGCGAGGAGTCCGCAGCTCAGCAGGGCGAGTGCCACGAAGACCACGCGCAGGGTGACCAGCGTGGCCGAGGACGGACGACGCTTCGGCTGCTGCTCCGGCGGATAGCCGTAGCCGTGCATGTGCTGCTCCCGGAGGGCGTGGGTCGGACGTGTGCAGTGAGCGTATACACCGACACGGACAACCGGTCCCGGGTTGTGCACAACCGTTGTGCTTCACGTCACTTCGGGGCGACCGTGCCGTCGGTGAGGCCGTCGTACATCCCCTGCACCAGCTGTCCGCCGAGCCGCCCCGCCTCGCGCAGGGCGTCCTCGAACGCCGCGAGGGCGCTGAACCGCTCTCCGTACCTGCGCTGTTCGGCCAGGGGCAGGCGCGGCACCTGGAGGCGGCGGGCGTCGAGCCGTGTCGCGGTGGAGGCGTAGCTGCTGGCCTGCCGGCTGTTGGCGGTGCCGCGCAGGAACCCGGCGAGGAACCAGGGGTCCAGGGCGGCCGGATCGGGGCGCAGCAGCTGGAGGTTGCGGCCGAGTGCGGCGCCCGCGGTGGCGTCGTCGACGACCCGGGCGACCGAACCGCCGCCCAGGACGGGCACGATGACGTCGCCCGCCTCCAGGAGGAGCGGTTCGCCGTCCGTGGACGGGGCGGGAGTTCCGCTGGGCGCGGTGCCGGCGAGGACGTCGTGCTCGGTGAGCACAGGTCCGGTGCCGGCGCCGGTGCCCGTCCGCAGGTGCAGGGCGCCCGCGCGGGCGAGTTCGCCGACGGTGGTGAAGGGGCGCCTGGCGGGTTCACCGGGGACGGCGGGGGGCGGGGTGAGCCGGGCGGTCAGCTTCAGCGTGCTGTCCAGTCCTTCCCGCACACGGGCCAGCTCGGCCGCGCCTCCGCCCGCGGCGGGAGGCGGCAGGTGGCGCGCGGGTGCCAGGTCCACGTCGTCGTCGAGGAGTTCGATGACGGGGACGGCCCGGCTGGTCCCGGGGCGCTCCTCGACGGGGTCACGGCGCCCCGGCGCGTCGAAGAGGGTCCACGCGTCGAGCACCGCGCGACGGACCGCCGTCCAGTCGACCCGGTCACGGCCCGAAGGGGCTCCGGCGGACTCGGGTTCCGCCGTGGCCGTGTCGATGAGCAGCAGTTCGGGCGCCGGGGACTGCTCGGCGCCCGGTTTGCGCAGGACCCAGATGTGGAGCGGGACGCCGTACGGGGGCGCGGCGCCGGCCGGGAGCGCGACGACGGCGCGCAGGGCGCCGCGGCGGAGCAGATCGGCGCGGATCCGGCGGCCCGAGCGGCGGGAGGCGGCGGCCGGGGGCATGAGCACGACGGCGGTGCCGCCCTCACGGAGGTGGGCCAGGGCGTGCTGGACCCAGGCGAGTTCGGACTCGGTGCGGGCGGGGAAGCCGTACTCCCAGCGCGGGTCGTAGGCCAGTTCGTCGTGTCCCCAGTTGCGCTCGTTGAACGGGGGGTGACAGAGCACCGCGTCCGCGGTGAGCTGGGGGAAGGCGTCGGCCCGCAGGGTGTCGCCGGTCCGGACGGCGAGCGTGGGCCTGCCGGTTCCGCTCCCCGCCGAGTGGAGTGCGAGACGCAGGGCGGTCAGTGCTGCCAGGCCGGGGTCGGTCTCCTGCGCGTACAGCGCCGTGGGGCGGCCGACGGCGCACAGCAGTGCACCGGTTCCGGCGGCGGGGTCGAGGACCGTGCGGGGGCCCCGCCCGGTGCCCTTCCGGCCTGCGCCCCTCGGCGGTTCCGCGAGGTCGGCCATCAGTTCGGCGAGGCCGGGGGGCGTGAGCGTGTACTGACGCGGGTTGGCGTCCAGCTGACGTCCGAAGAGGAAGTCGAAGGCCTGGCGGGCGCCGGTCGCGGCCGCCAGATCCGCGGCGGCACGCAGCAGGGGGACGGACGGCAGGAGTGCGGACGCCGTGGGGGTGGGGACCGCACGCCCGGGGCCGAAGCGGTCGTCGAGCACATGGCCGAGGGCCGCAGGGAGGACACCGGCCATCCGGGCGTCCGAGACGGCGGTGATCTCCAGCCAGGCGGTGGGCCTGTCCCGGACGAGCAGGAGGGCGCACCCGGTGTGGACGAGCGCGGTGACGGCTCCGGCGGGGTGGCCTGCCAGCTGCTGCCAGACGCGTTCCCTGAGGGGTACCTCGGCGAGCTTGCCCTGGTCGCGCAGCCACCGTTCGACCTCGGGGAGCGAGAAGGAGGGGCTGGCTTCGGTGCCTCCGACGGGCTTCGGGAAGTCGGCGTGCCGGCGGCGCCAGTTGCTGACGGCCGCACGGCCCACCCCCGCGAGCCTGGCGATTCCGGCCGCGGTCACCTCTGTCGAGTCCTCCGGCACTGGCCTGTCTCCCGTTCCCCGCGCGTCGGTGTCGCCTGCTGTGTGTGGGTGAGCATACCGACAGCACCCCTGCACGCGTTCACACCGAATACGTTGTTGACTCGGTTCACAGGCAATGGTCTTATTGACCCGCCGCACCACGGTGTGGCGCAGGCTTCCGATCACAGTCCCCGTTCTTCGTCCCGGAAGGGCACAGCCATGTCCCAGTACACGCAGCCGCAGCAGCCGTACGCACCCGCTCAGACGCCGGGCACCCGCCCCGCTCGCAACGGCCTCGGCATCTCCGCCCTCGTCCTCGGCATCATCGGGACGGTCTCGGGGCTGGTCCCGCTGCTCTTCTGGCTCGCGGGAATCCTCGGCCTCATCGCCCTGATCCTCGGCCTGGCCGGGCGGGGACGGGTCAAGCGCGGGGAGGCCACGAACAAGGGGGTGACGACGTTCGGCGCGGTCCTCGGACTGGTCGCACTGATCCTGTCGGTGGTCGGAGCCGTCCTGACGTTCAAG
This sequence comes from Streptomyces sp. SM10, assembly GCF_002910915.1. Lineage (GTDB taxonomy): Bacteria > Actinomycetota > Actinomycetes > Streptomycetales > Streptomycetaceae > Streptomyces. The sequence continues at coordinate 100,338 of NZ_NEUF01000187.1, forward strand.
GCCGTGGACGACGTGGTGTCCGAGATCGACAAGGCGGTCGCCGACAGCTCCGCCTCCGCGAAGCCGGCCGCCGGCGGCGGCGGGGCGACGGGCGGCACCGAGGGCAAGGGGGACGACGTCCTGGGAGCGGGTGACTCCGCCGCCTACGACGACGGGCTGGAGGTCACGGTCGGCGCCCCGGCCTCGTACACCGCGAGTGAGTTCGCGATCGGCCACACCAAGGGCAACAACGCATACACGGTGTCGGTCGTCATCGAGAACAAGGGCAAGGAGAAGTTCGACGCGACGCTCGTCACCGTCGACGCCCGCGCCGGTGAGGACGGCGTGAACGCCGAGCAGATCTTCGACGACAAGACCGGCGAGGGCTTCACCGGCACGGTCCTGCCCGGCAAGAAGATCACCGCGAAGTACGCCTTCGACACCCCGGCGGACGCGAAGAACCTGACCGTCGAGGTCGGCCCCGGCTTCGAGTGGGACGCGAGCCAGTGGGAGCTGAAGCTCTGACGGAGGGACCGCGTGCGACGAAGGACCGCCCGCCGCGGGACCGGCCACCCCTCGGGGCGGACCGGCCCCGCGGCCTCAGGCGGTGCGGTGCCGTACCACCTCAGGCCGTCCGGTGCCGCACCCAGACGTTCGGCTCGACGTAGACGGCGTATCCGTGCGCCGGTGAGCAGTGCACCGGTACGAGAGCGCCCGGCACCTCCACCGGCCCCTCCGCGTCGAACGGCAGCCCGGTCCACGACCGCCACTGCTCCAGGGACCCGCTCACCGTCATCGACGCCGGGGCCACCGCCTCGACGGTCCCGCCGGCCCGCACATGGACGCGCAGCCAGGGGTCGGACGGCAGGCCGTCCTCCTCCCTCACGCGTCGGGCGTACTCCTCCATGGACGCCGACGCGTCGGCGTGCTTCGCACTCGGCCGGACCGGGGCGACGAGTTCCTGGAATCCGAGCCGGCCCGCGTTCTCCCGCATCGCGGCCACCACCCGCCCGGAGATGCCCTGCCCGAGCCGCCCGGCGGCGACCGTGATCTCGATCGCGCTGACCGTGTCGGGGGTGCGACGGTGCCGCAGGTCGGAGAAGGCCCACAACAGCACCTGGTCCCAGCCGCCCGGAGGCAGTTCCCCGCGCCCCGGCGCCTCCAGGGCGAACGGCACGCTGTATCCCCGGGCCACCACGGAACCTCCGGGGTCGGTGGCGACGAGGACGAACTCGGGGAACTCCACCGCGATACGAGGGAAGTTCGCCCACCCGACCAGGTCCTCCAGCACGAAGGCGGGCCAGGTGTCGGGCATCTCCTGCAACGCGACGGCGAGTTCGGGCCGCTCGGCGAGCGTGGTGATCTTCACGTCCATGCGGCCACGTTAGAGACGCCGGACCCCGCCGCCAACTCCTTTACGGGCGGCCGCCGTGAGTCCGGCCGTCCCCGTCGCGCTCCGGCTTCCTCACGCGTAGGTGAGGGCGACGAGCACCCCCGTGGGCACCAGGGTCAGCAGCGCACCGGCCGGCCAGTACACGAGGGGATCGAGGGCCGACCTCCGCTCGACCCGGTCGTTGGCCAGCCACCAGACGATCCCGAACACCGCCCACACCGGCACGGCGATGACCAGCCACAGCATCATGCCGTCGTTCTCCGTCGGCTCCCGCCGGGTCCAGCCGGCGGTGGCGAGCGGGCCGTTCGCCAGGATGTACCAGACCAGCCACCACGGCACGATGCCCGGCACTCCGAGCAGAAGGTTCGCCCCCACGGCCGTCAGCCGCCATTTCCACATCCGCCCAGTATCCACGGCCGGCCCTCCGCGCCCCCTCCGGGAAGGACGAGGACACCGGCCCCGAGGCGATCGGCGATCCGTCCACGACACCACTCGTCCCGTGTCCCGGTGAGCGGGAGTTCAGGGATTGCGTGGGGCCCTCCGTCGAGGGCCACGAGCGGGACCTCCGGTGTGGCCGCACCCCACCGGAAGCGTCCTTGCGGCGTCCGTCCGCAGACCTTCCGCTCAGCCGCCGCACTGTTCCAGCATCGTGCTCCTGTCCGCCGCGGTGACCGCGAGCTCGTACTTCTGCGCCACCTGCGCGAAGCGAACCGCGTACGAGCAGCGGATCGCCTTGCTGGGCGGGAGCCAGGACGCCGGCCCCGAGTCGCTCTTGGACGAGTTGGCGGAGCCCGAGACCGGCAGGAGGTTCAGGACGTCGTTGGCCAACTGCCGCCGCTTCTCCTTGTCCCAGCGGGCTGCGCCCATCTGCCAGGCGTACGAGAGCGGCACGACGTGGTCTATCTGCACCTCGGTGGCTTCCGCCTTCTTCCAGGCGATGTCCTTGCCGGTGTACGGGTCGTACAGGTTCATCGAGACGACCACGCAGTCGGATCCCGCACGGAACCGCACATCGCTTCCGTGGAGCTTCAGCAGGTCGTTCCGCGTGTCACAGCCGTTGCGCGCCAGCGGTACGCCGTCCGCCGTGTCCATCCAGGCGTAACCGAACTCGTCCCGGTCGTAACCCGTCTTCGGCCCGCGCCCCTTGGTGTCCACCTTCGAGATCAGGTCACGCGCCTTCGCCTCGTCCTCCTCGGAGGAGATCGCCGCCAGCCCCGGCTTCGTGCCGTCGGGATCGGCGAGCGGGCTGGTGCCACGCGCGTCTGCGGCCGGCGGGCCGCCGCTCGCAGAGGCACCGGCCTCCGAGAGGTCTCCCACCTTGCAGCCCGACAGCGCCGCGCCCAGGAGCAGCGCCGCACCGCCCGCCGCTCCCACGCGTACCGACCAGTTCACGCGTTCCGTCATGTTCCCGCCCCTTCGCCGACCACCGAGTCCGGACCTGTCCCGTGCGGGACACGACTCCGCAGTACACATGCCCCGTCCCGGAACAGATGAGCACGCGACAGCCGAGCCGTCGGCACCGGGTCGTCCGTGACAGCCCTTCACCGCCGTCGCGGTCGTGGCGCGTTGACGGTCCGGGCACCGCCGGGAGGCGGACCGCTCCGGCGCGGCCGCTGTCGGGGGCCTCGCGCACACAGACGTGAGAGTTGACTCTCACATAACCTGAGAGGACACTCTCACGTCATGGACTCCACCAACCGTCTGGGCGATATCGACATCACCGACCCGCAGGCGATGCGGGCGCTGGCCCATCCCGTCCGACTCGCGATCCTCGACCGCCTCCACCGGCACGGACCGGCGACCGCGACGGACCTCGCGCCGGACGTGGGAGCCACGCCGTCGGTGACCAGCTGGCATCTGCGTCACCTGGCGGGCTTCGGGCTGGTGCGCGACAGCGAACCCGGCCCGGACCGACGCCGGCGACGGTGGGAGGCGGTGGCACGCGGCTTCCGGTTCGAAACGCCGCTGGACCCGGCCGACGAGGAAGGCCGGTCGGCCGCGCGCGTGCTCTCGCGGCAGATGTTCCAGCGCACCGCGGACCTCCCGGCCCGCTGGGCCGCCGAGGTCGAGCCCACCCTCGATCCGGCGTGGAGCAGGGCGGCCGGGCTCGCCGACACCCGTGTCGTCGTGTCCCCCGAGGAACTCGCCGCCATCGAGGACGGGATCGAGCGCGTCCTCGCGCCGTACGTGACGCGGGATCCCGCCGAGCGGCCGGCGGACGGCCGCGGCGTCCGTCTGCTGCGCTACGCCCTGCCGGAAGGCGCCGAGGAGCAGACAGGGCCGACGTCATGAGCGGACCGGTCGGGACGGCCGCGATATCGCTGTGGCGGGATCGCGGGTTCCGCCGCTTCTGGGCCGGTCAGTCGGTGTCGCAACTGGGCGACCGGGTCACCGAACTGGCCCTGCCCCTGATCGCCGTCAGCGCCCTGGACGCCACGGCCGGCCAGGTGGCGTGGCTGACCGCGCTGATCTGGACACCCAACCTGCTCGCGATCCTCCTGGGGGCATGGGTCGACCGACGGACCCGCAAACGCCGCCTGATGATCCTGGCCGACCTGATGCGCGCCGCAGTGCTGCTCAGTGTCCCGGCGGCCTTCCTGCTGGGAGCGGTGACGCTCGGGCAGCTGTACGCGGTGGCGTTACTGACGGGCGCGGCCGGGGTGCTGTTCAACACCGCCTACCCCCCCTTCTTCGTGAGCCTCGTGCCACGCGCGTCCTACGTCGACGCGAACAGCAAGCTCAGCGCCAGCCGGTCGATGTCGTACGTCGCCGGGCCGGCCGTCGGCGGCGTTCTGGTCCAGGCGCTGACCGCACCCCTCACCCTCGTCGTGGACGCCCTGACCTTCCTGGTGTCGGCGTTCCTGGTCGGCCGGGTCCAGGTCGACGAACCCACCACGCCCGACGACGCGGGGGCGCCCTCACTGGTGCGACGAGCGCGGGAGGGGCTGTCGTTCGTCGTCCGCCACCGGGTGCTGCGGGCGACTCTCGGGTGCGCGGCGACCGTCAACTTCTTCACCTTCGTCGCGGGCAGCGGTCTGATCGTGCTCTTCGCCAGCCGGAACCTCGGCCTGTCGGCGGTCGTGATCGGCCTCGCGTTCGGGGTCGGGGCGACCGGCTCCCTCCTCGGTGCGGTGTCGGCCCCGAGGATCTCGCGGCGGCTCGGCGTGGGGCGCTGCATCCTCGTGGGCGCCGTCCTGTTCCCGGCGCCGATCGCCCTGGCCGCCGCGGCTGACGGCCCGCTCTGGCTCCGCGCCGGAGTCCTGTCCGCGGCCGAGTTCCTCTCCGGCTTCGGCGTCATGCTGTTCGACGTCAACCTCAACTCCCTCCAGGCCGCCGTGATCCCCGACGGCATGCGCAGCCGCGTGGCGGGCGCGTACAGCACGATCAACTACGGCGTACGCCCCGTCGGCGCCGTGACCGGCGGGCTGCTCGCCACCCTCGTCGGTCTCAGGCCCACCCTCCTCGTCGCTGCCGCCGGCGGAGCGCTGTCGCTGCTCTGGCTGCTGCCCTCACCGATCCCCCGCATCCGCTCCCTCCCCGAGAGCGGCGGCGCGGACACGGCCGCCGGAAAGGAGGACGGCAACCGGCCGGTACCGCGCTGACCGCCCCCTGCGCACCCCGCCCGGGGGCGCCGCGCGCCCCGGGCCGGATCGACGGCCGGAGCAAGCGCCCAGGACAGAGGCGAAGTCGGCGCCGCACCCCCCGGGCGGCGGCGCGGTCGCACAGGCGCCTGTCTCACACCTTCCCGATGCCCAGCGTCGTCTCCGAGGGCAGCAGTCCCGAGCCGATCACCTCCACCCAGATCGGCCCCAGCAGCTCCACGAGCCGCTGCCGCTCCTCGGGGCCGAGCGCGGCCCAGGGCGCCGACGCCTCCTCGTCCGTGCGTCGCTCGATCTCCGCGCGCAGCGCCCGCCCGGCCACCGTTGCCGTCCCGTCCGCCTCCAGCAGCCCCCGCTCCGCCAGTCGGCCGCGGGCCGCCTCCCACTCGGCCCCGCTCCATCCCCGGCTCTCGAAGACCTCCGGACGGGCGGCACCGACGGCGGCGAAGGAGACCAGCGACTCCACCGGGTCCAGGCCCGCCGCCACGAGCGCCGCGACATGCCCGTCCCCCCGGTGCTCCCGCAGGACCGTCGCGGCCTGCCAGAGCACCAGATGCGGGGCGTCCGGCCAGGACAGGGCCGCGTTCGCCGCGGCCAGCGGGCGGCCGGACACGTCCGCCGCCGTCGCCACCCGTCGCGCCAGCGCCGCGGCCTCGGCGAGCTCCTGGCCCCCGGTCCGGCCGCCGAGCAGGGCCCGGTAGGCCCGGTCGACCGCCCTCGTCCTGGCCGCGAGCACCGCGTCCGGGGCAGCGACGGCCCAGGCGGCCGGAACGTACCGCCCGACCATGGCGGGGCTGAAGCTGTGGAAGGTGGCGGTCACCCGCTCCGCGCCCGCCTCCCCAAGCGGCGCCGCCCGCCAGGCGAAGTAGCCGGGCCAGCGCTCGTCCGTCGCGTATCCGAGCCCGGCGGCCTCCTCGTAGCCCTCCGGCGCGTAGTAGACGATGGCGTGCAACGGCTCCAGCAGATGCCACATCCTGCGTACGAACCCCAGCTCGTCGGACATACCGGCCTCCAGCGCCCCAGCTCATCTTGTCAGTGACTAGATTCTCAGGATGCGCCCGTCCACCGAATTTGTCAATGACTAGATTCGGCGTACGGTGCGTGCCATGACCAGTGAGCGCACCTACCACCACGGCGACCTGCGGCGCGCGGTCCTGGCCGCCGCCCTCGACGCCATCGAACAGGCCGGCCCCGACGCCCTCTCCCTGCGCGACCTCGCCCGCCGGGCGGGCGTCTCGCACGCAGCGCCCGCCCACCACTTCAAGGACCGCACCGGCCTGCTCACCGCCGTGGCCGCCGAGGGCTACACCCTGTTCGCCGACGCCCTGGCGAAGGCACCGGACCTACGGGAACGGGGCGTCGCCTACGTACGCTTCGCTGCCGGGCACCCCGCCTACTTCCAGGTGATGTTCCGCCCCGAACTCCTCCGCGCCGACGACCCGGGCCTGCTCGCCGCGAAGGCCCGCGCGACCGAGGAACTGCGCGCCGGGGTCAGCGACCTGCCCGGGGCGGCCCGCGGTGAGGACGCGCGCCTCACCGGCATCGCAGCCTGGTCCCTCGCCCACGGCTTCGCGACGCTCCTGCTCAGCGGCAACCTGACGGGCCCGGTCGGCGACCGGGATCCCGGCGAGGTCTTCCGGGTCCTCGCCGGGATCCTCTTCGAGCCGCCCACGGCCGCCGGCGAACCTACGACCCCAGAATCGTCGTGAGGAACTCCCCGGTCCACGAGAGGAGTTCGCGCCCCACCACCGGCTTCCCGCCGATACGGCCCGCCGTCGGCCGAGGCACCAGGATCTGGCGCGTGGCCGGCTTGAAGATCGTCTTGGGGTGCAGCCGCTTCAGCCGCAGCTCCTGCGACTCCCGCAGCTCCACCGGTGCGAAGCGGATGTTCGGACCCTGCAGCACGATCTCGCCCACCCCGCAGGCCCGGGCCAGCATCCGCAGGCCCGCCACCAGCAGGAGGTTCTCCACCGGCTCCGGCAGCTTGCCGTACCGGTCGGTGAGCTCCTCGCGCACCGCCCGGATGTCCTCCTCCGAATTCGCGGAGGCGATCGCCCGGTAGGCCTGGAGGCGCAGCCGCTCGCCCGGGGCGTAGTCGTGCGGGACGTGCGCGTCGACCGGGAGCTCGATCTTGACCTCCAGCGGCGGCTCCTCCTCGACGGAACCGTCCACGGCGGCCCGGTAGTCGGCCACCGCCTCGCCGACCATCCGGATGTACAGGTCGAAGCCGACCCCCGCGATGTGCCCGGACTGCTCACCGCCCAGCAGGTTTCCGGCGCCGCGGATCTCCAGGTCCTTCATCGCCACGTACATGCCCGCGCCCATCTCGGTGTGCTGGGCGATCGTCGCGAGGCGCTCGTGCGCCGTCTCCGTCAGCGGCTTCTCCGGCGGATACAGGAAGTAGGAGTAGCCCCGGTCCCGGCCACGGCCGACCCGGCCCCGCAGCTGGTGCAGCTGGGAGAGGCCGAAGTTGTCGCCGCGCTCCACGATCAGGGTGTTGGCATTGGAGATGTCGATGCCGGACTCGACGATCGTCGTCGAGACCAGCACGTCGAACCTCTTCTCCCAGAAGTCGACGACGACCTGCTCCAGCTGGCTCTCGCCCATCTGCCCGTGCGCCGTAGCGATCCGCGCCTCCGGCACGATCTCGCGCAGCCGCGCCGCGGCCCTGTCGATGGACTCGACCCGGTTGTGGATGTAGAACACCTGGCCCTCGCGCAGGAGTTCACGCCGCACGGCCGCGCCGATCTGCTTCTCCTCGTACGGCCCGACGAAGGTCAGAACCGGGTGCCGCTCCTCGGGGGGCGTCGTGATCGTCGACATCTCGCGGATGCCGGTGACGGCCATCTCGAGCGTACGGGGGATGGGCGTCGCCGACATGGTGAGCACGTCCACGTTGGCCCGCAGCTTCTTCAGCTGCTCCTTGTGCTCGACACCGAAGCGCTGCTCCTCGTCGACGATGACCAGGCCCAGGTCCTTGAACTTCGTCTCCGACGAGAACAGCCGGTGCGTGCCGATGACCAGGTCCACGGAGCCGTCCTTCAGCCCCTCCAGCGTCGCCTTCGAATCGGTCTCCGACTGGAAGCGGCTCAGTGCCCGCACGTTGACGGGGAACTGGGCGTACCGCTCGGTGAACGTGCCGAAGTGCTGCTGCACCAGGAGCGTCGTGGGCACGAGGACGGCGACCTGCTTGCCGTCCTGGACGGCCTTGAAGGCCGCGCGGACCGCGATCTCCGTCTTGCCGTAGCCGACGTCACCGCAGATCAGCCGGTCCATCGGGACGGACTTCTCCATGTCCTCCTTGACCTCGGCGATCGTGGAGAGCTGGTCGGGCGTCTCCGCGTACGGGAAGGCGTCCTCCAGCTCGCGTTGCCAGGGGGTGTCCGGGCCGAAGGCGTGACCGGGGGCCGCCATCCGCGCCGAGTACAGCTTGATCAGGTCGGCGGCGATCTCCTTGACCGCCTTCTTGGCCCGCTGCTTCGTCTTCGTCCAGTCCGCGCCGCCGAGCCGGTGCAGGGTCGGGGCCTCGCCGCCGACGTACTTGGTGACCTGCTCCAGCTGGTCGGTGGGGATGTAGAGACGGTCGCCCGGCTGGCCACGCTTGGCGGGGGCGTACTCGACGAGGAGGTACTCGCGGGTCGCGCCCTGCACCGCGCGCTGCACCATCTCGATGTAGCGGCCCACACCGTGCTGCTCGTGGACGATGTAGTCGCCCGCCTGCAGCGTCAGCGGGTCGACGGACTTGCGGCGGCGGGCCGGCATCCGCCCCAGGTCCTTGCTGGCGGTTCGCTGTCCGGTCAGGTCCGTCTCGGTCAGCACGGCGAGCTTCAGCGCCGGGTCGACGAAGCCGTTGTCGATCGCACCGCACGAGACGTGGACCAGCGACGGCGTGATCTCGGTCAGGTCCTGGTCGAGACGGGCCGCGATGCCCTCACCGCCGAGGACCTCCACGGTGCGGGACGCAGGCCCCTGGCCCTCGGTGACGTACACCGTCCGCCAGCCGTCGGCGAGCCACCCCTTGGTGTCGGCGAGCGCCCGGGCGGTGTCCCCGCGGTACGTCTCCGGGGCGCGCATCCCCAGCTTCAGGGTGGTGTCGTCGATCTCGTCGTCGGCGGCGAAGGGGGCCACCGACCACCACATCATGCCCAGCTCCCGGGCCCGGTCCCGGACGTCCGCGATGCCCCGCAGGGAGGCCGCCCCGACGTCGATCGGGGCCTCGCCGCCGCCCGCGGTGGCGGCCCAGGACGCCTGGAGGAACTCCTGGCTGGTCGCGACGAGGTCCGCCGCCCGGGTCCGCACCCGCTCCGGGTCGCAGACCAGCGCCATCGAGCCCTTCGGCAGGACGTCGAGCAGCAGCTCCATCTCGTCGACGAGCACCGGGGCCAGGGACTCCATGCCCTCGACCGCGATGCCCTCCGCGATCTTGCCGAGCAGCTCGCCCAGCTCGGGGTGGGCCTCCGCGAGGGCCGCGGCCTTCTCGCGCACGTCATCGGTGAGCAGCAGCTCACGGCAGGGAGGGGCCCACAGCCCGTGCTCGGCGACCTCCAGGGACCGCTGGTCGGCAATCTTGAAGTAGCGGATCTCCTCGACGTCGTCGCCCCAGAACTCCACCCGCAGGGGGTGTTCCTCGGTCGGCGGGAAGACGTCGAGGATGCCGCCGCGCACGGCGAACTCGCCGCGCTTCTCGACCAGTTCGACCCGGGCGTACGCCGCTGCCGCGAGGGCGTCCACGACCTCGCCCAGATCCGCGGTCTGCCCGCTGCTCAGCGCGACGGGCTCCAGGTCGCCGAGCCCCTTGACCTGGGGCTGGAGCACGGAGCGGACGGGGGCGACGACCACGCTGACCGGGCCGGTCTCCGGGTCGTCGGGCCGCGGGTGCGCGAGCCGGCGCAGCACCGCGAGGCGGCGGCCCACGGTGTCCGAGCGGGGCGAGAGCCGCTCGTGGGGCAGGGTCTCCCAGGACGGGAACTCCGCCACGGTGTCGGGGGGCAGCAGGGTCCGCAGCGCGGCGGCCAGGTCCTCGGCCTCCCGGCCGGTCGCGGTGACGGCGAGCACCGTACGCCCGGCGTCACGGGCCAGCGCGGCCACGGCGAAGGGGCGCGCGGCGGGCGGCCCGACCAGGTCGACATGGGCCCGGTGGCCGTCGGAGGCGGCCTTCACCGCTTCGGAGAGCGCCGGGTCGGTGACGACGACATCCAGCAGACCGTGCAGGCTCATGAAGGTTCCGTCCGGTGGGGCGAGTGGGCAACGCGAAGGACCCGACACGTGGGACGGGCCGGGGTGTCCAGCGTACGACGCCGGTGTGTCACCCGCGCGAGGGAACGCCGTTGTCCGGACGGCGGCAGCGGGGCCGGCCTCGGTCCGTAGCGTCTCCTGAGCTCTCCGACGACTTCAAGGACCTCATCAACGGCACGGAGGCAAGGCCGGACGTCTTCCCCCGCTCCACCGCGCCCCCTTCGACCGCATCCTCGCCGCCCAGGCCCGGGCGGAGGGGCCGACGATCGTCACCCGCGACACGTGGATCCCTCAGTACGACGTGCCGGTCATCCCCGCCTGACGGAGGCAGCGGGACGCGAACCGGCCCCGGAGCGTCTGGAGGAACGTCCCGGGGCCGGAGCAGTCATCGTACGGCCGGCTCCGTCACCCGTCCGTGGCGATCGCGTTCAGGACGTTCATCCGGCCGGCCCGGAAGGCCGGGACCAGGGCGGCGAACAGTCCGACGAAGGCCGAGGCGACGAAGACGGTGAGGATCGTCGGCCACGGGATCTCCAGGACCTCGAGCCCCTCCAGCGCCAGCAGCTTCTGGGCCGAGGTGCCCCAGCCCATCCCCAGGCCGAGTCCGAGCAGGGCGCCGAAGAGGGCGATGACCACGGACTCCAGCCGGATCATGCGCCGCAGCTGGCGGCGGGAGAGGCCGATCGCCCGCATCAGCCCGATCTCGCGGGTCCGCTCGACGACCGACAGCGCCAGGGTGTTCACGACACCGAGCACCGCGACGATGATCGCCAGGGCGAGCAGGCCGTACACGATGTTCAGCAGCTGACCGATCTGGTCCTTCAGGTCCTCCTTGAAGTCGGCCTGGTTCTGCACCTTGTACTGCGGGTACGGGGCGAGCGCGCTCTTGAGGGCGGCGTAGGCCTCCTTCTCCTTGCCGTCCTGCGCCGAGGCGAACATGATCATGTTCTCGGGCATCCGGTCGGCGGCGACGTGCTGCTCGGCGGTGGTGACGTTGGTGTACATCGCGCCCCGGTCGACGTTCGTGTCGTCGGAGGTGATCGCGGCGACCTTCAGCTTCGCGGTGTCGCCGGCCTTGAAGGCGACGGCGATCTCGTCACCGACCTCGATCCCGTGCAGGGCGGCGTAGTCCGACCCGACCGACATGGAGTTCGCGCCGTACGCCTTCGCCAGGTCACCGGCGACGGTCGTGCGCCGCAGGTCCTGCGGGTACGTCGGGTCGGCGGCGGTGACGTGCTCGTCCGCCGTCGAACCGTCGGGGTTGGTGAGCTTCGCGGCGAGGACCTTGTAGTCCGTGACGTGCTCGATGCCGGGCACCTTCGCGATGGCCTCGGCGGCCTGCGGGACGACGAGCTGGCCCGTACCGGACTGGACGATGAAGTCCGTGCCGACCGACTTGTCGAGCTCGTCGGTGGCCGAGGCCACCATGGACGAGCCGACCACCGAGAGACACGCCACCAGGGCCAGGCCGATCATCAGCGCGGCGCCGGTCGCTCCCGTGCGCCGCGGGTTGCGCAGCGCGTTGCGCTCCGCCAGCCGGCCGACCGGGCCGAACAGCCTGAGGACGACCGCGCCCAGCACCCGCACGACCACGCCCGCCAGCAGCGGGCCGATCACGATGAAGCCGACGAGCGTGAGGACCACGCCCGCACCGAGGTAGAGGGAGCCCTCGCTCGCCTCGTCCATCTGGGTCGCCGCCCACAGGCCCGCGGCGCCGGCCCCGGTGAGGACCAGTCCGAGCGAGGCCCTGACCCATCCGGACGTGGCGTCCGCGGGGGTTCCGGCGTCCCGCAGGGCGGCCATCGGGGAGACCCTGCCGGCCCGTCGGGCCGGGATGTACGCGGCGAGGACGGTGACGACGATGCCGAGCACCAGCCCGGTCACCGGCGTCGTCCAGGCAATGGTGAGGTCCCTCGTGGACAGCTCCATGCCCAGGGCGCCCATGAGCTTCATCAGCCCGACGGCGAGGCCGATGCCGGCCCCGACGCCCAGGACCGATCCGACGACGCCCAGGAGTACCGCCTCGACGAGCACGGACCGGTTGACCTGCTTGCGGCTGGAGCCGATGGCCCGCATCAGGCCGATCTCACGGGTGCGCTGGGCGACCAGCATGGAGAAGGTGTTGACGATCAGGAAGACGCCCACGAGGAGCGCGATCCCGGCGAAGCCGAGCATCGCGTACTTCATGACGTCCAGGAAGGACCCCATGGAGTCCTTGTTGGCGGCCGCGGCCTCCTTCTGGGTCTGCAGCTTGTACGTCGCCGGGTCGCTCAGGGCGGCCGCCACGCTCTTCTTCAACTCGGTGTCGGACAGGCCGGGTTCGGCCGTGACCGAGATGTGCGTGAAGACACCGGAGGCACCCAGCAGCTTCTGCTGCGCGGTGGCGGTGTCGAGATAGACGACCGCCGCGCCGGGGTTGGTCACGGTGAACGAGGCGATCCCCGTGATCTTCGCCCTGATGTCGCCGGTGACGGCGATGGTGCGCACCTCGTCGCCGAGCTTCAGATCGTGCTTCTCCGCGGTGTCGGCGTCGATCATGGCCTCGGTGGGTCCACGCGGGGCGTGGCCGGAGGTGATCTCCATGGACCGCAGGTCGTTGTCGGTCCAGTTGCCCGCGATGGTCGGGGCTCCGGTGTCCGACCCGAGGTTCTTGTCGTGGCTGTCGACGAGGGTGACGGCCATACTGCTGACCGCGCCCTCGGCCTTCTTCACCCCGTCGACACCGGCGACCTCGGCCACGACGGACGCGGGGAGCGCCTCGGGCTTGCCGTTCTCCGGGAGGTCGTCGGCGCCGGCCGCCTTCTTCGGACTGATCGTGACGTCGGCGGAGGTCGCCGCGAAGAGCTTGTCGAAGGTGGTGTTCATCGTGTCGGTGAAGACGAGCGTGCCGCACACGAACGCCACGGACAGCAGGACGGCGACGGCGGAGAGCGCCATGCGCCCCTTGTGCGCGAGGAAGTTGCGCATCGAGGTCTTCCAGACGGTCATGACGTCCGCCCGCGTGCGTCGAAGTCCTTCATCCGGTCCAGGACCTGCTCGGCCGTGGGGTTCTTCATCTCGTCGACGAGGGCACCGTCCGCGAGGTAGAGGACCCGGTCCGCGTAGGAGGCGGCCACCGGGTCGTGGGTGACCATGACGATGGTCTGGCCGAGCTCGTCGACGGACCTGCGCAGGAAGGACAGCACCTCGGCGCCGGCCCGCGAGTCCAGGTTCCCGGTGGGCTCGTCGCCGAAGATGATCTCGGGCCGTGCGGCGAGCGCCCGGGCCACCGCGACGCGCTGCTGCTGGCCGCCGGAGAGCTGGGTGGGGCGGTGCTTCAGCCGCTCGGCGAGACCGACGGTCTCCACGACCTGCCGCAGCCAGTCGGCGTCCGGCCTGCGGCCGGCGATGTCCATCGGGAGCGTGATGTTCTCGATGGCGTTGAGCGTCGGCAGCAGGTTGAACGCCTGGAAGATGAAGCCGATCCGGTCCCGGCGCAGCTGCGTCAGCTTCTTGTCCTTGAGACCGGTGATCTCGGTGTCCGCCAGGTGGATCTGACCGGAGGTCACCGTGTCCAGGCCCGCCAGGCAGTGCATCAGCGTCGACTTGCCGGACCCGGACGGGCCCATGATCGCCGTGAACTGCCCGCGGACGATGTCCACGTCGACGTGGTCGAGCGCCACGACCCGGGTCTCACCCGCCCCGTACGCCTTGACGACCTGCCTCGCCCGCGCAGCGACGGCCGTACGCCCTCCAGTGTCCCCGTGCCTGGGAATGGTCACAGCCGTTGTCACGGTTTTTCTCCTATGTCGGTTGATCGGTGGACGTCTCTGTGTACGTTCCGAGTCTCTGGTGCGGAGGGGGTCCGGCGCGCTGGTGCCCGGCACCGTCTTGGTGTGGGGTTTTCCCCACCCCTCCCCCTGCGGTGGGCCACATCGGCGAGGTAGGAACACGCTAAGGAACGGGGGCCCGCGCCCACGTCCTCCGGCGGGAGGAACAGTCCCTGGGCCGAAGTGCGGAGCTTCCCCTAAGGGGCCGGGCCCCGATGATGAGACCTGGGTAGGGGGTCTCGCCCCTCGGCCGGGGACTGCCGGGCGGGCACGGCTGGTGAGACAGTGTCACCCACTCGGATAGATGCATAGGGAAGGAACCTCTGTGGGCGGCACGGAGAGCGTCGGCGGCACGGACCGTCCGGAGGCGGCGCGCGGGACGGCCGCGCCGGAAGAGGCACCGGACGCCGATCGGGCACGCCGCCCGGTCGCCGCGGCCCTCATGCTCGGCATGGGCCTCGCGGCCATCGACGGCACCATCGTCGCGACCGCCGTACCGCAGATCGTGGGCGACCTCGGCGGCTTCTCCGTCTTCTCCTGGCTCTTCTCCGGCTACCTGCTCGCGGTGACCGTCACGCTGCCGGTGTACGGGAAGCTCTCCGACACCTTCGGGCGCAAGCCCGTCCTGATCGCGGGCATCATCCTCTTCCTGGCCGGCTCCCTGCTCTGCGCCGCCGCCTGGAACATGGCCGCGCTCATCGCCTTCCGCGTCGTCCAGGGCCTGGGGGGCGGAGCCCTCCAGGGCACGGTGCAGACCATCGCCGCCGACCTGTACCCGCTGGGGGAACGCCCGAAGATCCAGGCCAAGCTGTCCACGGTCTGGGCCACTTCGGCCGTCGCGGGCCCCGCGGTCGGCGGGCTGCTCGCCGCGTACGCCGACTGGCGCTGGATCTTCCTGATCAACCTGCCCGTCGGCGCCGTGGCGCTCTGGCTGGTGGTCCGCCACCTCCACGAGCCCACGCGCCCGCGCCCCGCCACGCGCCCCCGCATCGACTGGGCGGGCGCCCTCGCGGTCTTCGCCACGGGTGCGCTCCTGCTGACCGCCCTCGTCCAGGGCGGCGTCGCCTGGCCCTGGCTCTCCGCCCCCTCGCTCGGGCTGTTCGGAGCCACCGCCGCGCTGGGCTGCCTCACGGTCCTCGTCGAGCGGCGCGCCGCCGAGCCCGTCATCCCGGGCTGGGTCTGGCGACGCCGCACGATCGCCTCGGTCAACCTCGCCCTCGGGGCGATGGGGCTGCTCATGGTCGCGCCGACCGTCTTCCTGCCGACCTACGCCCAGTCCGTCCTCGGGCTCGGCCCGATCGCCGCCGGGTTCGTCCTGTCGGTGATGACCCTGAGCTGGCCCGTCTCCGCCGCGCTCTCCGACCGCGTCTACAACCGCATCGGCTTCCGCCGCACCGCGATCATCGGCATGTCCGGCGCCCTGCTGGTCCTGCTCTGCTTCCCGCTGCTGCCCTACCCCGGCTCCGCCTGGCAGCCCGCCCTGCTCATGCTGCTGCTCGGTGCGACGCTCGGCCTCTTCCAGCTCCCGCTGATCATCGGGGTCCAGTCGACGGTGGGCTGGGCCGAGCGGGGCACGACGACGGCGTCCGTCCTCTTCTGCCGCCAGGTCGGCCAGAGCCTGGGCGCCGCGGTCTTCGGCGCCGTCGCCAACGGCGTGCTCACCTCCCGGCTGGCCTCCTCCCCCGTTCCCGGGCTGCCCGGCGACCTGGACGCGGTCTCGCACGCCCTGGAGGACCCGGCGGCCCTGACCGCCGCGGCGACGGACCGTCTGCGGCGCGCCGTCGACACCGCCGTCGACCACGTGTTCACCGGGGCCGCGGGGGCCGCCGCTCTCGCCCTGCTGGTGCTCGTCGTCCTGGCGCCGCGCCGCTTTCCGGTCCTGGACGAGCACGAGAGCGCTCCCCGGACGCCGAAGGACTAGACAACTGGCGTGTTACCTAAGGTAGTTCGCCCGGGGCTCTCCCCCTCCGCGATACCCGCGAGTAACGTACGCGCTCCCGAGACAGCGCGTCCGCGCACCTGCCTTGCAGTCCGTCCCCGGACCCGAGCCATGCAAGGAGCACCGCCATGCCGCACCACTCGCAGCCACCCCCTCACCCGCCCCCGCACC
>NZ_NEUF01000188.1:0-27027 GCF_002910915.1 Streptomyces sp. SM10
TAGGGCCTGCCGATTATCAACTCGCCGTCTTGATCTCCGGTGGCGGGGTGATTCCGAGCTGTGTGGCGAGGTCTGCGAGGTCGTCCAGGGTGGCGAGGCGGTGCTCGGCCGGGGCGTTGATGTGCCCGATCTCGTCGAGGAGTTGGTGGGTCTTGCGGATGCGCCGGTTGATGGTCTGGGGCGCGACCGCGAAGAGGCGGGCGATGGCGACCTGGGGAAGCCCGAGCCTCTCGTAGAGGAGGGTGGCCAGGAGCCGGTCGACGAGAGTGAGGCCCGGGCGCCGGCCGGTGTAGAGGCCGGCGGCGGGAGTCTTCTGCCGGTCGCCGCCGCGCCGCTGGTGTAGGTCGTCTTCCCGCTGGGCCGTGCGGGCCGCCGCCAGCTCACCGATGAGCTGGCCCCATCGTTCGTCGTCCATGCCGGTCAGGGCCGGGTGGACCAGCCAGGCGCGGCCGGGGCCGGGCTGGAGCTGAGGCAGTACGGGAGGGATTCCATCCCGACGGTGCTCCTCGGGACGCAGGGTGTAGTTCCAGTCGCCATGCCAGTCGTGGCGGTTCAGCGGCAAGGCGGTCATCTGCCCGTCGCTGACCCTCAATCCGGTCTCATAGAGGGCAGTGTCGAGCTCGGCCCGGATGGCGAGGCCGGTGCGGGTGGTGGTCGCGGCGATGCTGTTGACGATGACGTCATGGCTGGTCAGCGGCCTGCCTCGCCAGTTCATCGTGATGTGGGAGAACAGCCGGTGCTCAATTTTGTTCCATTTTGAAGTACCTGGAGGAAAGTGAGACACGCTGATCTCCAGGCCGGTCTCGAGGGCCAGGGCGGCCAGCTCGAACTTCCAGGCGCGGGTCCGGTGTCCGTTGGAACCGCCTGCGTCCGCGGTGATCAGCAGGCGTCCGGAGTGCGGGTAGGCGGCATGTCCGGCCGCATGCCACCAGCGGCGGATGGAGGCGACGGCGAACGCTGCGGTGTCGTGATCGGTGCCGACGTTGACCCAGCCGGCATCCTCGGCCAGGTCGTAGATTCCGTACGGGATCGCCTTGCCCAGATCGGCGTCGGGAAAGTCGTGAGTACGGACCCGGACCGGTTCCCCCTTGCGATGCCACTCGCGCCCGCCGTTCTTGTAGTTGCCCACCAGCTCCTTCTTCTTGGTGTCCACGCTGATCACGGGGTCGCCTGCTGCCTGGAACTCCTTGGCCTGGTCGTTGATATAGCGGAACTGTCCGTCCCGGTCCGGGTGCTGCTTGCCTTCGGTGGTCTTGGCGTTGCCCTGGAGGCTGAAGCCCTCCTCGCGCAGCACCGCCGCCACCGTGTCCGCCGAGACCCGATGGCCCTGCCGGACCAGCTCGGCGGACAACTGCCGCGTCGACTTCACCGTCCACCGCAGCGGTGACATCGGATCCCCACGCACATTCGGCTCCACCAAAGCCAGCAGCGCGGGCCGCAGCCCCGGATTCAGGTCCACCGCCCGTTTGCGGCCCCCGCCCACCCGGCGGACCCGTCCCAACAGCACGTCACCGGACTCAAGTTCAGCAGCCCCGCGTGAAACGGTGCCCTCACGCACCCCCGCCGCGCGAGCGACGAGCCTGATCCCGCCATGCCCCAGCGAGCGTGCCTCCGCTCCTATGGTCAGTCGCCGCTGACGCTCGTCCAAGTGCGGGAACAGC
This sequence comes from Streptomyces sp. SM10, assembly GCF_002910915.1. GTDB lineage: Bacteria > Actinomycetota > Actinomycetes > Streptomycetales > Streptomycetaceae > Streptomyces. Next base: position 1,662 of record NZ_NEUF01000188.1, read on the forward strand.
GCCTGAAACTTCGCCGCCAGCCCGGTCTCGATCCCCTCCGATCTCCCCATACCACAACAACGAGCCACAATCCCGGAAGCGACGGCTTGTTTCCCGGCAGGCCCTTATCGAAGGCACCTCAGGGGGCGTCCTTGTCGCGGCTGCCGTGGAGACGGGACTTCACGTCGTCCGGGGGCAGGAAGCGGGACCAGCGCTCGGGGAACTCGGAGGGCATGGAGACATCCTCCTCGTCGTCGTCCGCGTACGCGTCCCAGTTCGCCGCCTGGGTACGGGCGAGGAGTTCGGCGGCCTGCGCCGCCCGTGCGCGCTCGGTGACCTCACGTGCGGCCGCGGTGGCCAGGGAGGGCCAGACGCGGTCGATCGCCGCGTTCACCGCGGCACCGACGAGTACGGCGAAAGCGGAGATACCTATCCAGAGCAGGACAGCGATGGGTGCGGCCAACGAGCCGTAGATGGTGGGGCCTTCGACCGTGCTCGTGAGGTAGATCCGGAGCAGGAAGCTGCCCACCACCCACATCCCGAGCGCCACGAGCGCCCCGGGCACGTCCTCCATCCACGGCGAACGGACCGGGACGGACACGTGGTAGAGCGTCGTCAGGAAGGCGATGGACAGGAGGATGACCAACGGCCAGTACAGGACGGCCAGCACCTCGGTCCCCCACGGGACGAACTCCACCACCCGGTCGGGGCCGACCACCAGGAGCGGCAGCACCACCGCCCCCAGCAGCAGGGCGACCACGTACAGCAGGAAGGCGAGGAGCCGGGTCTTGACGATGCCGCGGTGGCCGTCGAGGCCGTACATCACGGTGATGGTGTCGATGAAGACGTTGACGGCGCGTGAACCCGACCAGAGCGCGATCGCGAAGCCGATGGAGATGACGTCGGGACGCGCACCCGTGGTCACGTCGGCTATGAGCGGCTTGGCGATGTCGTTGACGCCACGCTCGGAGAGCACCGTCTGCACCGCTCCCAGGATGTTGCGCTCGATGGAGGCGACCGTGGTGGTGGCCGTCCAGTCGTCGACGTAACCGAGCAGCCCGATCAGACCGAGCAGCAGCGGCGGCAGGGACAGCAGGGTGAAGAACGCGGCCTCGGCCGCGAGGCCGAGGATGCGGTACTCGATGCACGAATTGACCGTGTCCTTGAGCAACTGCCATGCCATCTGCCGCTTCGACACGTTGCGGTAGAGGACGCGAGCCCGGTGGAGCCGGCCCGGTGGCCGCTCGGGTGTTTCATCTGCTGCCTGCACCTCCTTACCGTATCGGCATGGCACCCAGCACCCACACAGTGACCAACCAGGTTCCGCCGCTGGTCGGCTATGACGTCTTCGCCGCGGACCGGGCGCTGACGGAGGCCGTCGAGCGTCATCTCCCACCCGGGATCCTCGACGAGGCACGGGAGGAGCTGAGAAGGCTGGGCAGGTCCGCGGGATCGGCCCAGGCCCAGGAGTGGGGTGCGCAGGCCGACGCGAACCCGCCGGAGCTGAGGACGCACGACCGCTACGGGAACCGCGTCGACGAGGTGGACTTCCACCCCGCGTGGCACCGGCTGCTGGGGCACGCCGTCTCGGCGGGGCTGACGGACGCCTGGGGCAGGGAGGCGGGCCACGTCCGGCGGGCGGCCGGGTTCCTGGTCTGGACGCAGACGGAGGCGGGCCACGGGTGCCCGCTGTCGATGACGCACGCGGCGGTCCCCGCGCTGCGGACCGATCCGTCGCTGGCCGCGGAGTGGGAGCCGCTGCTGACCTCGCACGTGTACGAGCAGGGGCTGCGGCCCGCGCCGCAGAAGGCCGGTGCGCTCTTCGGGATGGGCATGACGGAGAAGCAGGGCGGCACCGACGTGCGGTCCAACACCACCCGGGCCGAACCGCTGGCGGGCGACGGGGAGTATCTGCTCACCGGCCACAAGTGGTTCTGCTCGGCGCCCATGTCCGACGGTTTCCTGGTGCTGGCGCAGGCACCGGGCGGGCTGAGCTGCTTCCTCGTGCCGCGGGTCCTGCCGGACGGCGCGCGCAACGTGTTCGCGATCCAGCGCCTCAAGGACAAGCTGGGCAACCGGTCCAACGCCTCCTCCGAGGTGGAGTTCGACGGGACGTGGGCCCGCCCGGTCGGCGAGGAGGGGCGCGGGGTCCGCACCATCATCGAGATGGTGGCGGCGACCCGGCTGGACTGCGTGGTCGGTTCGGCGGCGCTGATGCGCCAGGCGGTGGCCCAGGCGATCCACCACAGTTCTCACCGCAGCGCGTTCGGCGGGCTGCTGGTCGAGAAGCCGCTGATGCGCAACGTACTGGCCGACCTGGCCCTGGAGTCGGAGGCGGCGACGACGCTCGCGCTGCGGCTGGCCGCCGCGTACGACGCGGACACGGAGCAGGAGCGGGCCTTCCTGCGGATCGCGGTGCCGGCCGCCAAGTACTGGGTGACCAAGCGGTGCACGGCGGTGGTCGGCGAGGCCCTGGAGTGCCTCGGCGGCAACGGCTACGTCGAGGAGTCGGGGATGCCCCGGCTGCTGCGTGAAGCCCCGCTCAACTCGATCTGGGAGGGCTCGGGCAACGTGCAGGCGCTCGATGTCCTGCGGGCGCTGCAGCGTGAGCCGATGGCGCTCGACGCCTTCCTCCGCGAGGTCGGCAGGGCACGCGGCGCCGACCACCGTCTCGACGCGGCGATCAAGGACCTGCTGACCGGGCTCGCGGACCTGGGGGCCGCCGAGGCGGGGGCCAGGCGGCTGGTGGAGCGGATGGCCCTGGTGCTGCAGGGCTCGCTTCTGCTGCGCTGGGCGCCGCCGGAGGTCGCGGACGCGTTCTGCGCCTCGCGGCTCGGCGGGGACTGGGGATCGGCCTTCGGGACGCTGCCGCACAGTCTGGATCTGGCCACGGTCGTGGAGCGGGCGCGCGCCGAGGAGGGATAGGGAAACGACGGAGGGTGGTGCTGCGCCGACACGGCACCACCCTCCGCGCTTGTGCACCACCGCACGGCGGGTCGAGGACTCCCCGCACGGTGTCCTGCCACTCTCGTACGGCGGGCGGGCGCGTCACCAGAGTTGCAAAGGGTTGCAACCATTGCGTGGAGTGTGAGCCAACAGGACCGCCGCACGGCAGGATGGGTCCTTTGGGGCCGGTTCCTCTCTTCCGGGCCGAGCCCCTGGCTTTGTTGGGGGGACCGTCATGGATACACGCCCTGTCGCGTCGGCACGGCCGGAAAGCGCCTCCTACCCCGCGACGACCGAGCGTCTGGTCCACCGCGCGCGTGAGGCCCGGCTGGCCGGCAGCCGTACGGGAGCGGTGCCGCGCGCGGAGATCGACGCGTCCTGGGACCGTGTGCTGCTCAGCGGGATCGATCCGGAGCAGTCACCGGAGAGCACGCTGCTGGAGACGGACGAGATCGAGCACCGGCGCAGGAGCACGGCGCTCGGCGAGGTCATGCCCCTGCTGCGGGCGGGCTTGGCCACGATCGCGGACGCCACGCAGCAGATCATGGTCGTCACCGACACCGAGGGCCGGGTCCTGTGGCGCCAGGGTCATGTGGCCGTGATGCGCCGGGCCAAGGACATCTGCCTGGAGGAGGGCGCGTCCTGGACGGAGTCGGCGACCGGCACGAACGCCATCGGTACCGCGCTCGCCGCACGCACCCCCGTCCAGGTCCACTCCGCCGAGCACTTCATCCGCGCCCTGCACGGCTGGACCTGTGCGGCTGCCCCGGTACGTGACCCCCGCGACGGGCGGCTGATGGGGATCGTCGACGTCAGCGGCCCCGCCTCCACCTTCCATCCGGCGACGCTGGCGCTGGTCGGCTCGGTGGCCGCGCTGGCGGAGAGCGAGCTGCGCAGCCGGCACCTGGTGGCGATCGAACGGCTGCGCTCGGTGGCCGCCCCGATCCTGTGCCGACTGGGGGGCCGTGCACTGGTGGTGGACCACCACGGGCGGCTGGCCGCCGTCAGCGGGATGCCGCCCGTGGACCGGCTGCCGCTGCCGAAGTCGCTGGAGCCGGGCACGGTGTGGCTGGCCTCGCTCGGGATGTGCCGGGTGGAACCGCTGCCCGGCGGCTGGCTGGTACAGGTCGCGGAGGGCGCGCACGACGGGCCCCCGCGCCGTGTGGTGCTCGACCTGAGCCGGGAGCGGGAGCTCGTGGTGCACGTGGCGGGCCCCGTGGGCAGCTGGACACGCCGGCTCTCGCCCCGTCACGCGGAGCTGCTGTACGCGCTGGCCCTGCACCGGGAGGGGCGCACCGCGGCGGAGCTGGCCGGTGACGTCTTCGGCGACGCGAGCAGGACGGTGACGGTGCGGGCCGAGATATCGAGGATCCGCCGCCATCTCGCGGAGGTGCTGGCCCACCGCCCCTACCGGTTCCGCGAAGGGGTCGACGTGGAGGTCGTCCACCCGGACGTCCCGGCCGACCTGCTGCCCCGCTCGACGGCTCCGGTGGTGCTCAGGACACGTACGCCCGCGGAGACCGTCCCAGGGGCCGGGTTTGGGCGAGGGGCTGGCGACGTGGTTCTCTGACCGCCATGAGCGACTCCACCCACTCCGCCCCCGCCGTTCGCGACGTGACCGTCTGGTCCCTGGAGCAGACGTCGCCCGCCGATCTGAGCCCCGCCTCCGCCGCACCGGTTGGCGTGACGGTGACCCGCGCGAAGACCCCTCTGCCGGAGTTCAGCCGGTTCCTCTACACGGCCGTGGGCGGGGACGTCCGGTGGACCGACCGGCTGGGCCTCACCTACGCGCAGTGGCAGGAGATCCTGGGCCGGCCGGCGGCCGAGACGTGGGTGGCGTACGAGAACGGGACCCCGGCGGGCTTCATCGAGCTCGACGCCCAGCAGGACGGCGCGGTGGAGATCGCCTACTTCGGCCTGATCCCGGCCTTCCGCGGCCGCCGGATCGGCGGGCACCTCCTGTCGTACGGTGTGGCGCGCGCCTGGGACCTCGCGGAGCGGCACCCCGACCGGAGCCCGACGAAGCGGGTGTGGCTGCACACCTGCTCCGACGACGGCCCGCACGCGATGGACAACTACCTGCGACGGGGCTTCCGGCTGTTCGACACCAGGGTCGAGCAGGAGCCCGACGTCGCGAACCCCGGTCCGTGGCCCGGCGCGCACGCCTGACCGGAGACCGTTCGTATCGGTTTGTCGACGCAACGACGTGACCGAAACCACATCGTCTCGCATTTCGGGACCATCCCGTCCACATAGTGGATCGTGGTGGACTGGCCCGAGATCCGCGTGACACGCTTCCGTCATGCCTGGAACTGGAATTGCCTTGGTGAGTCGGCGGCACGTCGACCTCGGCCGCATGTCCAGCGCCATCTGTCCGGTCCGCTGAGAGTCTCCAGCACCGCGATTTCCTGAAGCCCGCTCCCTCCCCTGCGCACCGCCGCGCCTCGCGCGAGTGTGCAGTTCAGAGCCGCCCTCCTGCAGTCCCGAAGGACGTATTGCCATGGCCGCCAGCCCCGAGAAGCCTGCTCCCGCCACGCCCCGCCGCAAGGCCGGACGTCACCGTGGTGAAGGTCAGTGGGCCATGGGTCACTTCACCCCGCTGAACGGGAACGAGCAGTTCAAGAAGGACGACGACAGTCTCAATGTGCGGACACGCATCGAGACGATCTACTCCAAGCGCGGATTCGACTCCATCGACCCGAACGACCTGCGCGGACGTATGCGCTGGTGGGGCCTGTACACACAGCGCAAGCCCGGGATCGACGGCGGCAAGACCGCGGTGCTGGAGCCGGAGGAGCTGGACGACCGCTACTTCATGCTCCGCGTGCGCATCGACGGCGGACGGCTGACCACCGCACAGCTTCGCGTCATCGGTGAGATCTCGCAGGAGTACGCGCGGGGCACCGCCGACGTCACCGACCGGCAGAACATCCAGCTGCACTGGATCCGCATCGAGGACGTCCCGGCCATCTGGGAGAAGCTGGAGGCCGTCGGGCTCTCGACCACCGAGGCCTGCGGCGACTGCCCCCGTGTGATCATCGGTTCGCCCGTGGCCGGCATCGCCGCGGACGAGATCATCGACGGCACGCCCGCGGTCGACGAGATCCACGAGCGGTACATCGGCAGCAAGGAGTTCTCCAACCTGCCCCGCAAGTTCAAGACCGCGATCTCCGGCTCGCCGGTCCAGGACGTGGTGCACGAGATCAACGACATCGCGTTCGTGGGCGTCGACCACCCGGAACACGGACCGGGCTTCGACCTCTGGGTCGGCGGCGGCCTCTCCACCAACCCCCGTTTCGCCGAGCGCCTCGGTGCCTGGGTGCCGCTGGACGAGGTCCCCGACGTCTGGGCCGGTGTCGTCGGGATCTTCCGCGACTACGGCTACCGCCGCCTGCGCACCCGCGCCCGTCTGAAGTTCCTGATGGCCGACTGGGGCCCGGAGAAGTTCCGCCAGATCCTTCAGGACGAGTACCTCAAGCGCCCGATGCTGGACGGACCGCCGCCCGCGCAGCCCTCCTCCCGCTGGCGCGACCACATCGGTGTGCACGCACAGCAGGACGGCCGCTTCTACGTCGGCTTCGCCCCGCGCGTCGGCCGGGTGGACGGTGCGACCCTCGCCAAGATCGCCGATCTGGCCGAGGCACACGGCTCCGGCCGGGTGCGCACGACCGTCGAGCAGAAGATGCTCATCCTGGACGTGGAGCAGGACCAGCTCGAGTCCCTGGCCGCCGGGCTGGAGGCACTGGACTTCCAGGTGAAGCCCTCCCCCTTCCGGCGCGGCACGATGGCCTGCACCGGCATCGAGTTCTGCAAGCTGGCGATCGTCGAGACGAAGGCGCGGGGCGCCGCGCTCATCGACGAGCTGGAGCGCCGCATGCCGGAGTTCGAGGAGCCGCTCACCATCAACATCAACGGCTGCCCCAATGCCTGTGCCCGCATCCAGACCGCGGACATCGGTCTCAAGGGCCAGCTCATGCTGGACGGGGACGGCAACCAGGTCGAGGGCTACCAGGTGCACCTCGGCGGTGCGCTCGGCCTGGAGGCCGGCTTCGGCCGCAAGGTCCGCGGCCTCAAGGTCACCTCGGCCGAACTCCCGGACTACGTCGAGCGGGTGCTCGGCCACTTCCAGGAGGAGCGCGAGGACGGCGAGCGCTTCGCGACCTGGGCCGCCCGGGCCAGCGCGGAGTCGCTGTCATGAGCGAACGAGCCGCGCCGTTCTACTGCCCGTACTGCGGCGACGAGGACCTGCGCCCGCACGAGACCGGTCACGGCGCCTGGGAATGTGCTTCCTGCAACCGCGCGTTCCAGCTGAGGTTCCTGGGTCTCCTGGCCCAGGGGCTCCAGCGCAACGACGTTGAGGGGCAAGGGACATGACGGACACTCTGCAAGCTGCCGAGCTCACCGACGAGGCCCTGAAGGATCTGGCGCTGCGCGCCGGGCGCGACCTGGAGGACGCCTCCGCGAGCGACATCCTGAAGTGGGCGGCCGACACCTTCGGCAAGCGCTTCTGCGTCACCTCCTCCATGGAGGACGCGGTCGTCGCGCACCTGGCGTCGAAGGTCTTCCCCGGCGTGGACGTGGTCTTCCTGGACACCGGCTACCACTTCGAGGAGACCATCGGGACGCGGGACGCGGTGGACGCCGTGATGGACGTCAACCTCATCACGCTGACGCCGCGCCAGTCGGTGGCCGAGCAGGACGCCGAGTACGGGCCGAAGCTGCACGACCGCGACCCCGACCTGTGCTGCGCGCTGCGCAAGGTCAAGCCCCTGGAGGAGGGGCTGACCGCCTACGCCGCCTGGGCGACCGGGCTGCGCCGCGACGAGTCCCCCACCCGGGCGAACACCCCGGTCGTGGGCTGGGACGAGAAGCGCCGCAAGGTGAAGGTCTCGCCGATCGCCCGCTGGACCCAGGAGGACGTGGACGCCTACGTCGCCGAGCACGGCGTACTGACCAACCCGCTGCTGATGGACGGCTACGCCTCCGTCGGCTGCGCGCCCTGCACCCGGCGGGTGCTGGAGGGCGAGGACACACGGGCCGGCCGCTGGGCAGGTCGCGGCAAGACCGAGTGCGGGCTGCACGGCTGATGACGACTGATCAGGAGATATCGATGAGCGTGACGGAGACGGGAGCCACCGTCTGGCTCACCGGTCTGCCGAGCGCGGGCAAGACCACCATCGCCTACGAACTCGCGGGCCGGCTGCGCGGCGAAGGGCACCGGGTCGAGGTCCTGGACGGTGACGAGATCCGGGAGTTCCTCTCCGCGGGCCTCGGTTTCTCCCGCGAGGACCGGCACACCAACGTCCAGCGGATCGGCTTCGTCGCCGAACTGCTGGCCGCCAACGGCGTGAAGGTCCTCGTCCCGGTCATCGCGCCGTACGCCGACAGCCGTGACGCGGTGGCCAAACGTCATCAGCAGGAGGGCACCGCGTATCTGGAGGTGCACGTCGCGACCCCGGTCGAGGTGTGCTCCGAGCGCGATGTGAAGGGGCTGTACGCCAAGCAGGCAGCCGGCGAGATCAGTGGCCTCACCGGGGTCGACGACCCCTACGAGGCGCCCGAGTCGCCGGATCTGCGGATCGAGTCGCACCAGCAGACCGTGCAGGAGTCCGCAGCGGCGCTCCGAGCGCTGCTCACCGAGAGGGGCCTGGCGTGAGCACTGTCGCCACCGTGCCGGAAGGCAACGTCAACCCGTACGCGCTGAGCCACCTGGATTCCCTGGAGTCGGAGGCGGTGCACATCTTCCGTGAGGTGGCGGGGGAGTTCGAGCGGCCGGTGATCCTCTTCTCCGGCGGCAAGGACTCGATCCTGATGCTGCACCTCGCGCTGAAGGCGTTCGCCCCCGCGCCGATCCCCTTCACGCTCCTGCACGTGGACACCGGGCACAACTTCCCCGAGGTCCTCGACTACCGCGACAGGACCGTCGAGAAGCACGGGCTGCGCCTGCACGTCGCCTCCGTCCAGGAGTACATCGACAACGGCACACTCCGCGAGCGCCCCGACGGGACCCGCAACCCCCTGCAGACCGTCCCGCTCACCGAGGCCATCCAGCAGCACCGCTTCGACGCCGTCTTCGGCGGCGGACGACGCGACGAGGAGAAGGCCCGCGCCAAGGAGCGCGTCTTCTCCCTGCGCGACGAGTTCTCCCAGTGGGACCCCCGCCGCCAGCGCCCCGAGCTGTGGCAGCTCTACAACGGCCGCCACGCCCCCGGCGAGCACGTCCGCGTCTTCCCGATCTCCAACTGGACCGAGCTCGACGTCTGGCAGTACATCGAGCGGGAGGGCATCGAACTCCCGGAGATCTACTTCGCCCACGAGCGCGAGGTCTTCAGCCGCTCCGGCATGTGGCTGACCGCCGGCGAGTGGGGCGGGCCCAAGGAGCACGAGAAGACCGAGACCCGGCAGGTGCGCTACCGCACCGTCGGCGACATGTCCTGCACCGGCGCCGTCGACTCCGACGCCACCACCCTGGACGCCGTCATCACCGAGATCGCCGCCTCCCGCCTCACCGAGCGGGGCGCGACCCGCGCCGACGACAAGATGTCCGAGGCCGCGATGGAAGACCGCAAGCGCGAGGGGTACTTCTAGCCATGACCACCACCACCGAGCAGCTCTCGGCCACCACCCTGCTGCGCTTCGCCACCGCCGGTTCCGTCGACGACGGCAAGTCCACCCTCGTCGGACGCCTCCTGCACGACTCCAAGTCGGTCCTCACCGACCAGCTCGAAGCCGTGGCACTGGCCTCCACCAACCGCGGCCAGGAAGCACCCGACCTGGCCCTCCTCACCGACGGCCTGCGCGCCGAGCGCGAACAGGGCATCACCATCGACGTGGCCTACCGCTACTTCGCCACGCCCCGGCGCCGGTTCATCCTCGCCGACACCCCGGGCCATGTGCAGTACACCCGCAACATGGTCACCGGCGCCTCCACCGCCGAGCTGGCCGTCGTCCTGGTCGACGCCCGCAACGGAGTCGTCGAGCAGACCCGCCGCCACGCCGCCGTCGCCGCACTCCTGCGCGTCCCCCACGTCGTCCTCGCCGTCAACAAGATGGACCTCGTGGACTACGCGGAGCCCGTGTTCGCGGCCATCGCCGAGGAGTTCACGGCGTACGCCGCCTCGCTCGGCGTCCCGGAGATCACCGCGATCCCGATCTCGGCCCTGGCCGGCGACAACGTCGTGGAGCCGTCCGCCCACATGGACTGGTACGGCGGCCCGACGGTCCTGGAGCACCTGGAGACGGTCCCGGTCAGCCACGACCTGACCGCGTGCCACGCGCGCTTCCCCGTGCAGTACGTCATCCGGCCCCAGAGCGCCGAGCACCCCGACTACCGCGGGTACGCCGGCCAGATCGCCGCCGGGGTGTTCCGGGTCGGCGAGCCGGTCTCGGTGCTGCCGTCCGGGCGCACCACGACGATCGAGGGCATCGACGCGCTCGGCGAGAGCGTCGACGTCGCCTGGGCCCCGCAGTCGGTGACGATCCGGCTGGCCGACGACATCGACGTCTCGCGCGGCGATCTGATCGCGCCGGCCTCGGACACGCCCGCCACCACGCAGGACGTCGAGGCGACCGTCTGCCACGTGGCCGACCAGCCGCTCACCGTCGGCCGGCGCGTGCTGCTCAAGCACACCACCCGCACGGTCAAGGCCATCGTCAAGGACATCCCGTCGCGGCTGACGCTGGACGACCTCTCCCAGCACCCGGCTCCCGGTCAGCTGGTGGCCAACGACATCGGCCGTGTCGTCGTGCGCACCGCCGAGCCGATCGCGCTCGACGCCTACGCGGACTCTCGGCGCACCGGCTCGTTCCTGCTGATCGACCCCGCCGACGGCACGACGCTCTCGGCCGGGATGGCGGGTGCCTCGTTCGCCGCCGTCACCGAGGGGGCTCCGGAGGCGGACACCTCCGCCGAGGACGCGGAGTGGGACTTCTGATGACATCCGTTTTCTTCCCGACCTTCGCGATGGAGAGTGGCCGCGTCGGCAGCGGTGCCCTCGGGTGGGGGTGCCCCCCGATCGAGCGAAGTCGAGAGCTTGGGGGAGGCCGGGGCGGCGTCGGGCGATGTGCGTGATGACGTACGCGCACTGCCTGCGCGCCCGCTCGCACCGCCTGTCCAGACGAAGACCCGACCGCCCGGCCGCGCCACCCGACTCCAGGGGGGCGTGAGCACCGGGCCGACGAGAGGAAAGCCTCCCGTGCCTGCCCGTCGTACCGCTCCCCGCCGCAGCCTCGCCACTGCGGCCGCTCTGCCGCTGCTCGCCGTGGCGCTCACCGCCTGCGGCTACGGTTCCGAGGCGAAGGACGACGACTCCGCGACGTCGAACGTCTCCGCCGGTGGGAAGAAGCTCTCGGCGGACACCGTGAAGATCGGCTACTTCCCGAACCTCACCCACGCCACCGCCCTGGTCGGTATCCAGGAGGGCCTCATCGCCGAGGAGCTGGGCGGCACCACCGTCAAACCCTCCACCTTCAACGCGGGGCCCTCCGAGATCGAGGCGCTCAACGCGGGTTCGATCGACATCGGCTTCATCGGCCCCTCCCCCTCCATCAACGGCTACGCCAGGTCCAAGGGGCAGAACCTCCGGATCATCGGCGGCTCGGCCTCCGGCGGCGTGAAGCTCGTCGTCGACCCCAAGAAGATCAAGACCCTGGACGACCTCAAGGGCAAGAAGATCGCCACCCCGCAGCTCGGCAACACCCAGGACGTGGCGTTCCTCAACTGGATCTCCGAGAAGGGCTGGAAGGTCGACGCCCAGAGCGGCAAGGGCGACGTCTCCGTGGTCCGCTCGGACAACAAGGTGACCCCGGACGCCTTCAGGTCGGGCTCCCTGGACGGCGCCTGGGTCCCTGAGCCGACCGCCTCCAAGCTGGTCGCCGAGGGCGGCAAGGTCCTGCTCGACGAGTCGAAGCTGTGGCCGGACGACAAGTTCGTCATCACGAACATCATCGTGTCGCAGACGTTCCTCTCCGAGCACCCGGACGTCGTGGAGGCGGTGCTGCGCGGCACGGTGAGGACCAACAAGTGGATCAACGCCAACCCTGACGCGGCGAAGGCCTCGGCCAACAGCGCGCTGGAGAAGCTGAGCGGCAAGGCTCTGCCCGCCGAGGTCCTCGACCCGGCGTGGGAGTCCATCCGGATCACGGACGACCCGCTGGCCGCCACGCTCCAGGCCCAGGCGGACCACGCGGTCAAGGCCGGTCTGCTGGAGGAGCCCGGCCTCAAGGGCATCTACGACCTGAAGCCGCTGAACAAGATCCTCGGGGCCGAGGGGCGGCCCGAGGTCGCCGACGCCGGTCTCGGCGCCGAGTAACCACCCGCCCGCACCAGGATCCCCGAAATCTCCCAGGAGGTGACGACCATGGCGACCACCACCCTCACCAAGGCCGAGGACCGTACGGCGGTCGAGCACGCCGCTCGCATCCGGCACGTCTCCAAGTCCTTCGCCGGGCCCACGGGACAGCAGCTCGTCCTGGACGACATCACCCTCGATGTCGCTCCGGGTGAGTTCGTCACCCTCCTGGGAGCCTCCGGGTGCGGTAAATCGACCCTGCTCAACCTGGTGGCCGGCCTCGACCGCCCGACCGCTGGGTCCATCGAGACCCCCGGCGGACGGCCGGCCCTGATGTTCCAGGAGCACGCCCTCTTCCCGTGGCTGACCGCGGGCAAGAACATCGAACTCGCCCTGCGGCTGCGCGGGGTTCCCAAGTCGGACCGCCGCCCCGAGGCGGAGCGTCTGCTGGAGCTCGTACGCCTCGGCGGGGCGTACGGGAAGCGGGTGCACGAACTCTCGGGCGGGATGCGCCAGCGGGTCGCGATGGCCCGTGCGCTCGCCCAGGACAGCCAACTGCTGCTGATGGACGAGCCGTTCGCCGCGCTCGACGCCATCACCCGCGACGTGCTGCACGACGAACTGACCCGGATCTGGCGCGAGACCAACGCCTCCGTCCTCTTCGTCACGCACAACGTGCGCGAGGCGGTGCGGCTCGCCCAGCGCGTGATCCTGCTGTCGTCGCGGCCCGGCCGGATCGCCCGTGAGTGGACGGTCGACATCGAGCAGCCGCGCCGTATCGAGGACACCGCCGTGGCGGAGCTGTCCGTCGAGATCACCGAACAACTGCGTGGGGAGATCCGCCGACATGGCCAGCACTGAAACGAAGGCCGACGACCTGGCGGGTCTCGAGGCGGGCCTGGACGCGCTCGACGCCGTACAGGTGCGCAGGACCTCCACCCGCGAGGTCCTGCTGAACAAGGTCCTGCCGCCGGTCGTCGCGGTCGTCCTGGTGGTCCTCGTCTGGCAGCTGCTGGTCTGGGCGAAGGTCACCGACGACTACAAGCTGCCGCCGCCGTCGGCGGTCTGGGACAGCCTGAAGGACATGTGGCTGCAGGGCACCCTGCTGGACGTCATCTGGACCAGCGTGTCGCGTGGTCTGCTGGGCTTCGTGATGGCCGTGGCGATCGGCACCCCGCTGGGTCTGCTGGTGGCGCGGGTGAAGGTGATCCGGGCGGCGATCGGCCCGATCCTCTCCGGACTCCAGTCGCTGCCGTCGGTGGCGTGGGTGGCCCCCGCGATCATCTGGCTCGGCCTCGACGACAGCACGATGTACGCGGTGATCCTGCTCGGCGCGGTCCCGTCCGTCGCCAACGGACTGGTGTCGGGTGTCGACCAGGTGCCGCCGCTGTTCCTGCGCGCGGGCCGCACGATCGGTGCGACGGGGCTGCGCGGGACGATCCACATCGTCCTGCCGGCCGCACTGCCCGGCTATCTGGCGGGCCTCAAACAGGGCTGGGCGTTCTCCTGGCGTTCCCTCATGGCCGCGGAGATCATCGCGTCCTCGCCCGATCTGGGCCTGGGGCTGGGTCAGTTGCTGGAGAACGGCCGGAACAACTTCGACATGCCGGGGATCTTCCTGGCGATCCTCCTCATCCTGTTCGTCGGCATCGCGATCGACCTGCTCATCTTCAGCCCGCTGGAGCGGCGGGTGCTGCGCAGCCGCGGTCTCCTCGTGAAGAGCTGAGTTTCCCCATGACTGCTCCTGTCCTCCTCGTCATCGCCCACGGCAGCCGCGACCCCCGGCACGCGGCGACCGTGCACGCGCTCACCGCGCGGGTGCGGTCGCTGCGGCCCGGGCTGCGTGTGGAGACGGGCTTCCTCGAGTTCAACGCCCCGTCGGTGCCCAGGGTGCTGGAGCGCCTGGCCGCCGAGGGCGCGGAGGAGGTCGTGGCGCTCCCGCTGCTGCTGACGCGCGCCTTCCACGCCAAGTCGGACATCCCGTCGGTGCTGCACGAGGCCCGCGCCCGGCTCCCGCGGCTGCGGATCAGCCAGGCCGACGTCCTCGGCCCGTCCCCGCTGCTGGACGCGGCACTGGAGCAACGGCTGTACGAGGCCGGGGTCACCCCCGGCGACAAGAGCTCGACCGGGCTGGTTCTGGCCTCGGCGGGCTCCACGGACCCGGAGGCGAGCGCGGTGATCGCTGAAATCGCGCGGGAGCTGCGGCACACCGGTTGGTGCGCCGTGCGGCCTGCGTTCGCCTCCGCATCTCTTCCCCGCACCGCCGACGCCGTACGGTCCCTCAGGGCCGACGGCGTCCGGCGGGTCGCGGTCGCCCCCTACGTCATCGCCCCGGGGCGTCTGCCCGACCGGATCGCGGCGGGCGCCGAGGAGGCCGGGGCCGATGTGCTGGCCGGTGTCCTCGGGGACTCCCCCGAGCTGGCCCGGCTGCTGCTGACCCGCTACGACGAGGCGCGTCTCCCGGCGACCGGGGCGATCAGCGCCTGAGGGCGCGCAGATCGTCCACGGGCCATGAGGCGCGAAGGGGCCGCGCCGCCCGATGTCTTGTTCACGTGGTTGCTCACGGGTGGAGCCCAGGAAGGCGGTGGCCTGCGGATCTGGGCCATGGGACCCCGTGTCGGTGGGCCACCGCCGGCTCACGGGGGTCAGGCTGTCGCGGCACCGCGCGGATCGCGTCCGCTGAGGGCCAGCGCGCGCTCGAAGTCGGACGCCCCTTCGGGCAGGGTGACTTCGTCCGCGAAGCCTTCGTATCTCCGGTAGAGGGCGGCGGTGCCCTCGACCGTCTCCAGGAGGTGGCGCGCCGCCTCGTCGGAGAGCCGGAACTCCTGGCCGGTGGCGTGGGCCACGTCCCAGCCGTGCAGCGCGGTCTCCATGAGGAGCATCCCTGCGATGTCCGGGGCCGGGGTGGAACCGTGGCCGGTGTCGATGCCGCCTTCCCAGGCCGCCGGATCGGACCAGGCGGCGACCGCCTTCGTGAGCTGGGCGGCGTACCGCTCGGGCCAGTCGGCGTCAGCCGTGAAGTCACGTGCCGTCAGCTCGTCGGGAAGGGGGACGCGCAGGGCCCGGCACTCCAGGCCGTACGCGCTGTAGAGCACCCAGTGATTGATGAGTTCCCGCAGGTCCCAGCCCTCGCAGGAGGTCGGCACGGAGGCTGGGTGTGTGGCATCGACACCTCGGGCGATCCGGGCGGACTCGGTGGCGCATTCGCTCATGTGTGTGTACGCACTCTTCATGCGCCCATCCTGTGACCGCCGGGGGAGCCGGTCTTGAAGAAACACGACACCGCACGTCGCCGACGGCGGTCGACGGGTCAGGGCGCGGCCTCCGCGTCCGCCAGGGCCGTGAGCTCAGCGACCGTCATCGAGCCGGCCGCGCGCCGTTCCCGGGCGAAGAGGTCGGCGGTGCGCCGCAGTGCGTCGTTGACCGGGGTCGGGACGCCGTGCAGCCGGCCCAACAGGACGATCTCGCCGTTGAGGTAGTCGGCCTCGATGGTGCCCGTACCCCGGCTGAGGCTCTGCCAGGACGATCCCCCGCCGCGCTCGGTGCCGTCGAACGGGTCGAAGCGGATCCGGTCGCCGCGGACGGCCTCCTGCTCCTGCTTGCCGGTGGCCTCGATGCCGGCCGCCGCGAGCACGTCCTCTCCCTCGGCGCGGCAGCCCTTCGTCGCGCAGGGCGGTGTACTGCGCCCCTCGTGCGACGAGCAGCACGTCGTGGCCCGCCTCCGCGAGCCGTCCGCCGATGGCGCCGCCGACGGCGCCCGTCCCCACGATGATGTAGCGCATCCCGAGAGCCTGGCACAGCGACCCCTTCGTACGGGAAGCGGGGACGGCAACGGGCCGCGCTCGGGGAGCGCGGCCCGTCGGCAGGTGGTGCCAGGGACCTAGAAGACGCTGACGCCGTAGGCGCTCAGCGCCTCGGTGACGGGCTGGAAGAACGTGGTGCCGCCCGAGGAGCAGTTGCCGCTGCCACCCGAGGTGAGGCCGTATGCGGTGGTGCCGTAGAAGAGCGGGCCGCCGCTGTCACCGGGCTCGGCGCAGACGTTGGTCTGGATCAGGCCGTAGACGACGTCGCCGCCGCCGTAGTTCACGGTCGCGTTGAGACCGGTCACGGTGCCGCTGTGGACCCCGGTGGTGGATCCGCTGCGCTTGACGGCGCGGCCCACGGCAGGCGTCGCGGCGGAGGTGATGTCCTGGTAGCTGCCGTTGTAGAGGTACACACGGCCGTCCGCGGCAGCGGGGTTGGAGTGCCGGATGATCCCGTAGTCATTGCCCGGGAAGCTGGAGCCGGCCCGCGTGCCGAGGAGGGTGGACTGCCCCGAGTTCGTGTACCAGGTGCTGCCTATCTCGGTGCAGTGCCCGGCGGTCAGCGCGTAGTAGGTGCTGCCGCTGCGGACGTTGAAGCCGAGGGAGCAGCGGCCGCCGCCGGCGTAGATGGCCTGGCCGCCCGCGATGAGCTTGTTGAACGTGCCCTCGGTGCGGTTGATGTCGGCCTTCGCGCCCGAGTCGGTGACCGACTTCTTGATCGTGGCGATCTCGGCGGCGCTGACCGTGCTGTCCACGGTCACGACGACCTTGCCGGTGCTCGCCTCGGTGTACCAGGCGGTGCCCGCGATGTCGGCGCCGCGCACGGCCGTGCTGGCCTCGGCCAGTTCGGCCTTGGTCACGGTGGTGTCCGGGGCCGCCTGGGCGACCGCGGTGGGTGCCGCAAGCGCCACGGCGGTGACCAGACCCGAGGTCGCGGCGATGAGGCGAGCGCGTCTGGAGAGGGAGCCGAGGGGGGCGAAGCGCTTGAAGGTCACAGGATCCTCCGTCGTTGGGGGGGTGTCCGGTCCGCTGGGTGGGCGGGCCGAGGTGTGCGGTTGTCCGCGACCCGTGGGTTTTCTCGTCGTGGACCTGCCAACCGCACAACTCGAATCCTTGACTCCGCATGGCCGGGTGACAAGGTCGCCTTCCGGACCGCGGACGGAGAACGGACCGTGAACTCCGGCATGCGCGCACATGGCCTCCGAACACCGGCGTCCGCTCACCGAACGGACGAAGGCAGCGAATTGCTGCAAAGCCCCGAACGGGCGGCGGACTTCGGCCGCTGTCTACGCGCATCGCGTTCACACACACGGCAGTCGCCCGGGAGGCGCTCGGCCACGCGTACCCGCGGGCCCGGACCGGACCCCGAGGACCGCCGTCCGTTCGGGCGGTTTACCAATGCTTTGCCCAGACGTCCGAGGTGGCCGGAATCAGCCCTTCCGGCGAGATCCGGCCGGACTCCGGCCGCGGATCGGACCGGTGCGGCACTCTTGCGGCGTCGCGCCGGTGTGTGCTGCGGGACGGTGACGGGGAACCGGACGGTCCGGCGCTCAGACCTCGGCGAAGGGATCGTCGATGAAGGGCGTGGCCTGGTGGAAGTAGAGGAGCCAGCGGTTCCCGGTCAGCCGCCAGAGCGAACTGCGGTGGGAACGCAGCCCCTTGGACTCCGTGTCGAAGGTGAGGTGCACCAGATCCGCCGCGAGCTGGTCGCCCCGCATCCGGGAAGCGGTGAGCGGCGCGGGGTGCGGTGCGTCCGGGTCCGTGAGCATGGCGATGATCGTGTCCCGCTCCCAGAGCCGGCCGCTGGTGCCGATCTCCCTGAAGTCGGGGTGCAGGAGGGTGGCGAGCACCTCCCCCGAGGCGCGCACCACGGGATCGAGGAGGCGGAGCTCGCCCTCGACGGATGCGGCCACGGCGGGCGAGGACTCAGTCACGCGTCATCTCCACGAGTCTGGCCACGGTGTTCCAGTTGCGGCTGGTGGCGACGAGGCCGCGGGTGAGGGCGGGGCGCCCGAGCGCGACGGCGAGCTTGGACCGGCCGAGCCCGTCGGGCGCGTACAGGTACAGGGCCCGGTCCCCGAGCCGGAACTCCTCGGGGCGGAAGGATTCGGCGTCGAGCGGGGCGAACCGCGCGGCATCGACGGCCTGGTCGAAGTACGTCACGTGCAGTTGCCTGCCCTCGAGCTCGGCCGCGGGGAAGGGACAGGCGTCGGCCACGCCGGCGAGGTAGGTGCCCGAGCGGACGAGACAGTCGACCGGGAACCCGAAGTGGTCCTCGACCGCCCGCTCCAGCTCGGTCCGCAGGGCGCTCTCGTCGCCCGACGCACTGCGGAACACGGCGTTCCCGCTCTGCAGATGGGTGGCGACGTCCTCGTGCCCCAGCTCCCCGAGCAGCCGGCGGAGATCCGCCATGGGGACCCGCCGGTGGCCGCTGACGTTGATCCCGCGCAGCAGCGCCGCGTACATCGAGCTCATGCCCCCACCCTAGATCCTCCCGCGCGAAGGCCGCCGCGCCCCGTGGGGGAGGGCGCGGCGGCCTTCGTGATGGTCCTGTCGTGCTACTCGACGATCTTCAGGAGCTTGTTCGGCGTGCCCTCGGACGCGTTGGAGACGGCGTCCGGGGTGGCGCCGCCGGTGAGCGCCGTGGCGACCTCCTCCGGGGTGGCGTCCGGGTGTCCGCCGAGGTAGACGGCGGCGGCGCCGACGACGTGCGGGGTCGCCATGGACGTCCCCGAGATGGTGTTCGTGGCGTCGTCGCTGTCGTTCCAGGCGGAGGTGATGTCCGAGCCGGGGGCGTAGATGTCCACGACCGGGCCGAAGTTGGAGAACGACGACTGCTCGTCGTCCTTCGTCGACGAGGCGACCGTGATGGCCTCGGGGACACGGGAGGGGGACCCCTCGCCCGCGTCGCTCGACTCGTTGCCCGCCGCGACCGCGAAGGTGACACCGGAGGCGATGGCCTTCTGCACCGCGGCGTCGAGGGCCGGGTCGGCGGACCCGCCGAGGCTCATGTTGGCGACGGACGGACCCTGGTGGTTGGCGGTGACCCAGTCGATGCCCGCGACGACCTGCTCGGTGGTGCCCGAGCCCGCGTCGTCCAGGACGCGGACGGCCACGATCTTCGCCTTCTTGGCCACACCGTGGGCCGCGCCCGCGATGGTGCCGGCCACATGGGTGCCGTGCCCGTTGCCGTCGTCGGCGTCCTCGTCGTTGTCCACGGCGTCGAAGCCCGAGGTGGCACGGCCCTCGAAGTCGCTGTGGGTGACCCGGACACCGGTGTCGATGACGTACGCCGTGACGTCACCGCCCGCCGCGTCCGGATAGGTGTACGCGCCGTCCCCGGCGGTCTCGGCCTGGTCGATCCGGTCCAGCCCCCAGGACGGCGGGTTCTCCTGGGTGGCGTCGATGTGGAACTTCTTGTTCTGGACGACCTTGGCGACGGCCGGATCGGCCGCGAGCCGCTTGGCCTCGGTCTCCGAAAGACCGCTGGCGGAGAAGCCGTTGACGGCCGAGCTGTAGTTGCGGCGGAGCGTGCCGCCGTACTCATCGGCCAGGTCGGCCTTGTCGGCCTTGTCGGCCTTCCCGTCGAGCATGACGATGTAGCTGCCGGAGACGGCCGTCGCCGCGTCCGCACCGTAGACGGTGCCCGTCGCGGGCGCCGGAGCGGCTCCGGCGAACGGGGTGGTGAGCAGGGTGACACCGGCGGCCGCTGCCACCGCAGTTATCGCGGCGGTGAGCTTGACCGAACGGACGCGCTTGTGATGTGCCATGAAGAGGGGGTCTCCTCGTCATTCTTTGTGGGGGGATTGACCCTCGGCCGGAAGATCTCCGGGGGTTGCCTCGAAACCCTGCTCGATTGACGCGCCCAGATCAAGACCTTCATGTAGACGTCACGCAGTCGGCGAACTTTCGTCACAGCAGATCGTCACATTCCGCCCGGACAGGCGGAAGTCGCCCCCCTCCAGCTCCCCCGCGCATGAGGACGAACAAGGGTTCCGGACGGGTGAACTCGGCCCGACCCTGCTCGGGTGATTGCATCCGTCACGACGGAACGGCAAAGCGGAATGGCATGTTTCGTTCGTGCACATACCCACCGCCGCCTGTGCGTCGGTGGTGGGCCACGCGCTCCCGGGACAGCTCCTGATCCTCACCTCGACCAGCTACGTCGGCACCACGCGCGACCTCCTCGTCACGCCCCTCGCGGCACGGAGCTGCGGCCCGGCGAGGACGTCCACGTGGCGTTCGCGCCCGAGCAAGAAGCACGCCCTGGTCCGCGCCTGCGCACTCGCCGACACCGAGATCATCGCCTTCACCGACTCCGACTGCGTGCTCGCCCCCGACGCGCTGCGCCGCTGCGTGCGCGCACTGGTGACCCATCCCGAACTGGGAGTCTTCAGCGACCACTGCCGGGCGCTCAACACGGACTCCGGTCTGCCGGCCCGGGTGCAGGACGTCTGGCACGAGGGCCAGTTCAGGGTCGCCAAGGCCGCCGAGGCGTCCTTCGGCTCGGTGTCGTGCGTCTCAGGACCGCTGGCCGTCTTCCGCCGGGACGCCGTGTTCAACAACCTTCCCGCATGGGCCGACGACCGCTTCATGGGTGCCCCCTTCCGCTTCGCCACGGACCGTCAGCTGACCGGATACGTCCTGGGTCAGGCGTGGACGGGCCGGGCCCTGAGCAGTTCGGCCTCGATGAGATCGGCCGCCCGCCGCGTGCCGCCCTCCCCCGCCATCCGTTCCCGGATCCGCGCCAGCCTCCCGGCGACGTCCGGGTCGTCCACCAGGGCGAGGACGGCGGCCCGCAGGGACGCGGCGTCCGCCTGCTCCTTCGGCAGGTGCCGGGCGACACCGAGGGCCTGGAGCATGTCCGCGTTGCCGAACTGGTCGACGGCCTGCGGGACCGCCACCATCGGAGTGCCGGTGGCGAGCCCTTCCTGACTGCCGCCCGCTCCCGCGTGGGTGATGAAGGCGTCCGCCTGCTTCAGCACGGACAGCTGAGGTACCCAGGAGTGCACCTCGACGCTCTCCGGGACGTCGCCCAGCACGGAGGGGTCCACATGGGTGCCGATCTGCAGCACCACGTGCCAGTCCGGGAGATCACCGAAGGCCTTGACGCACTCACGGTAGAAAGCGGGCTCCTCGGTGTACGCCGATCCCAGGGAGACCAGCAGGACCTTCCCGGCGTCGGCCGGTCGCTTCCACTCGCCCTGGTCGGCCCGATCGCCCTGGCAGGCGCCGACGAAGGTGAATCTGGCGTGGTCCACACGGTCGGCGTTCGGCTGGAGGACCTCGGGGATCAGCACCAGGCCACGGCGCGGACGGGCCACGAAGTCGTCCGACGAGAGATCGCCCAGACCGTTCCCGGTGAGCCAGTCCGCGAAGCGCGCGTAGTACGCCCGGCCCCGTTCGGTCTGCTTCAGCTCGGCGGTCGCGGGGCCCCCGACCTCCTCCTCGTACCCCTCCCAGGGGACCAGGTTGGGCCAGAGCTGGACGGCCGGCACACCCCAGCGGTGGGCGAGGACGCGGGCCGGGTAGGAGGTGATGTCGTGCAGGACGAGGTCCGGCTCGTCCCCCTCGAAGGCGTCGGCGAGCTGGGGGAGGACCTGGACGGCGTCGTTCAGGAACCACTCGATGTTGTCGATGAGTTCGCTTCCCCAGTCCTCCGGATTGTCGGCGGTGGGGAGCACCGATGTGTAGATCACCGGCTCGGCCCCGGCGGCGGCCACGGTCTCGGCGAAGGAGGCCGGAATGGCGTAACTGACGCGGTGCCCACGGGCGACGAGCTCCCGGATCACTTCGAGGCTCGGGTTCACGTGTCCGTGGGCGGCGATGGAGAACATGGCGATGTGGGCGCGCGGAGGCGTTGTCATGCCACGACCGTAAGCGAGACGATACGTCTCGTCCAGTAGATTTCCGGGCTCTGCCGGGCTCCCAGGTCAGCGCTGATAGCGGGCCAGCACCCGGTTCCCGTCCTCGACCAGGCGTCTTCTCAGCTCCTCCGTGTCGATGGCCCCGCTGTAGTACTCCTGGAGCGCCGGCGTGGCGACCTTGTCCTTCCATTCGGGATAGCCGCGCACCGACTGCGCGGGGGCCGGGCGGAGCGCCCGGGCGAGTGCGGTGCCGGCCGCCCAGCCGTTCTCCTGCGTGTGCAGCGCCGGATCGGCGAGAGCCTCGGTGCCGGTGGGCAGCATCCAGTCCCCCCTGGCGAGGCGCACCATGTTCGCGGGGCGCAGCAGGAAGTCGATGAACCGCACGGCCTCCTTCTTGTGCGGGCTGTCCTCGGCGACCGAGAGGGTCTGCGGGCTGACCCCCTGGGCGAGCCCGCCGCTGCCGGCCGGGGCGGGCAGCACCGTCCACTGGAAACCCTCGGGGGCCTGTTCCACGACCTGCTGTCGGTAGGAGAAGCCCAGGGGGACCATGGCGTACTTACCGCCGAAGAAGCCGGGGAGCGTGTCCGAACCTCCCATGCCGAGAGCCGAACGCGCCGCACTGGAATCGGAGTTGACCTGGTCGCGGACCGTGCCGGGCATCACCTCGTCGCCCGCGTCGAAGCGGATGGTCACCTTGCCGTCGGCCCCGCGGTGGAAGAGCTGCCCACCGGCGGAGAGGCCGAGGTTGAGCGTGACGGAGACCGGCTCCTTGAGGGGCCAGGCCACCCCGTACGTCCCCTCGTCCGTCAGCTTCTCGGTGACATCGCGGAACTCGGGCCAGCTCCAGGGCTTCTCCGGGGTCGGGATCCGTACGCCCGAGGCTTCGAGGATCTTCGTGTTGGCGATCAGGACCTTGGGTTCCTGGAGGAAGGGGACTCCGTGGACACCGTCGCCGAAGGTGGTGGTCTCCCAGGACTGCCGCGGGATGTCCCCGGTCAGCCGGTCCGGGAGCAGGGGCCGCAGATCGGCGAGGTAGCCGCCGTAGGCGAAGTCCGCGAGGTCGTCGGAGGCGTCATGGATGACGTCGGGCGCCTCGCCGCCCTCGAAGGAGGTGAGCAGCTGGTCGTGGACGTTGTCCCAGCTGCCCTGGACGTAGTCCACCTGGATGTCCGGGTGGGCGGCGTTCCACTCCTGTACGAGCTGCTTGTTGGCGTCGACGGACTCCTTCTGCCAGGCGAGCGACTGGAAGCTGAGCCGGACCGTGCCGTCCGTGGCGCGGTCGCCGCCTCCCGAGCAGCCGGACACCAGGAGGGCGAGCGCGGTCAGCGCGGCGGCCGCCGCGGGGAGGCGGCGCATCAGCGCTTCACCGCCCCGGCCGTCAGCCCGCCCGTGACGCGCTTCTGGATGACCGCGAAGAGCACGAGCGAGGGAAGGGTGGCGAGGAACGCGGCGGCAGCGAGCGGCCCGAGGTCGGCCACACCCTCCGCGCCGAGGAAGTGGGTGAGTACGACCGGCAAGGTCTGCTTCTCCGGTGTCTTGAGCAGGACGAGCGCGAAGAAGAACTCGTTCCATGCGGTGATGAACGCGAAGAGTGCGGTGGCGACGATCCCGGGGGCCAGCAGGGGCGCGGTGACCGACACGAGGATGCGGACCTTGCCGGCCCCGTCGACCGCGGCGGCCTCCTCCAGTTCGGGCGGCACGGCCCGGACGTATCCGGCGAGCATCCAGAGCGCGAAGGGCAGCGACCAGACGACGTACACCAGGATCAGACCCCCCAGCGAGTTGATCAGATGCAGGTACTTGAGGACCAGGAAGAGCGGGATGATCACCAGGACGAAGGGAAACGCCTGGCTGACCACGACCCACCCGGTGGCAGCCGTGGACAGCCTGCCCCGGTGACGCGCCATCACGTAGGCCATGGGTGTGGCGATGACCACCGCGATCAGGGCGGCGCAGAGCGCGGCGGTGAGCGAGTTGGCCGCCGCACGCAGCAGCGGCTGCTCGTCGAAGGCCTGCCGGAAGTTGTCCGGCGTCGGGTCCTCGGGAATCCACGTGGGATGCAGCGAGCCCAGCTCCCGGGCCGGCTTGAAGGCGGTGGAGATCAGCCAGAGGAAGGGGAACGCCAGGAAGACCAGGTAGCACAGGAGTGCGGCGTACTGCCCGGCGCGTGCGGTTCTGCCCGTGCGCAGGCTCATGCGTCCTCGCCTCCCCTGAGCCGGCCGACGAGGTAGAAGGCGAGAAGCACCGAGATGACGGCGACCATCACACACCCCATCGCGGCGGCGTATCCGAACTGGCCGTAGCGGAAGGCCTCTTCGTAGGCGAAGAGCATGGGCAGCCGGGTGCGGCCGCCCGGTCCGCCGCTGGTCAGGACGTAGACCAGGGCGAAGGAGTTGAGGTTCCAGATGAAGTTGAGGGCGCTGATGGCGAGGGCCACAGGCCTGATGGCGGGCCAGGTCACCGTACGGAAGCGCCGCCAGGCCCCGGCTCCGTCGAGGGCGGCCGCTTCGTGGAGCTCGTCCGGGGTGTTCTGCAGCCCCGCGAGCAGCGCCACGGTGGTCTGCGGCATACCGGCCCAGACGCCGACGACGATCACGGCGGGCAGCGCGGTGGCGAGTCCGGTCAGCCAGTCCCTGCCATCGCCGAGCCCGAGGTCGCGGACGGCCTCGTTGAGGATGCCGGCGTCGGGGTTGTAGACCAGCCGCCACATGATGCCGACGACGACCTCGGGCATGGCCCAGGGGATGATCGCCAGCGCCCTGGCGAGCCAGCGCATCCGCAGGTTCGCGTTCAGCAGCAGGGCGAGGCCCAGCGCGAGCACGAACTGCGGGACGGTGACCCCGACCGCCCACAGCAGGCCGATCCGGAAGGAGTCCCAGAACAGGGTGTCGTGCAGGAGGTCCTGGAAGTTGAGGAGGCCGACCCACTGGGTGGAGCGGGTCCGGCCCGACTGCGCGTCCGTGAAGGCGAGCGCGATGCCGTACAGCAGGGGGCCGACGCTCAGGATCAGGATCGGGATCAGAGCGGGCAGCACCAGGAACCAGGCGGCGCCGTCCCGGCGGCCCTCACCCCGCCCGTCCCGGCGACCTTCACCCCGTCCGTCGCGAGGGGCCTTGCGCCCGGACCGCGCCGTTGCGGTCGCCAGTGTCACGAATTCGACCCCTTTGCTCCCTTGGATCGGTTTCATCCCCGTACGGCCCGCCCGGGCGGCCTCCGTCATCGTGCTGACGGCCCGCCCGTTCGTCAAGGTGGCCTGCGGGGATGAGAAAATCGGGCCATGGACGAGATGCGCGCGC
Source organism: Streptomyces sp. SM10 (assembly GCF_002910915.1). GTDB lineage: Bacteria > Actinomycetota > Actinomycetes > Streptomycetales > Streptomycetaceae > Streptomyces. Next base: position 26,843 of record NZ_NEUF01000188.1, read on the forward strand.
GTGACGTACTGACCGCCGCCGGACTGCCCGGTGGCGCGGAGCTCCTCGCGCTGGGCGAGAACGCGGTGTTCGCCGTCGGCGACCTGGTGGCCAAGGTCGGCCGGGACGCCACCCACCACCCGGAACTGCGGGAGCGGGCCGAGCGCGCGCTGACTGCACGTGAGGCTGCGGTGAAGGCGGCCAAG
>NZ_NEUF01000188.1:27077-74281 GCF_002910915.1 Streptomyces sp. SM10
CCCCGCCGTACGGGCCGCCGAGCCCCTGGCCCGCCTCGTCGAGGGCCACCCGGTGACCCTGTGGCACCGGCTGCCCGAGGCCGTGCGCCCGACCGAGCCGCGCGACCTGGCGCCACTGCTCACCCAGGTGCACGCGCTGCCCGCGCCCGAGGACTTCACGCTGCCGCGCCGCGAGCTGCTCGGCGGCGTCGAGCGCTGGCTGCGGCTCGCCGGCGACGCCATCGACCCGGCCGACGCCGACTACCTGCGCGGCCGCCGCGACGGCTTCGCGAAGGCGGCGGCGGCCCTCGCCCCGCATCTGACCCCGGGCCCCGTCCACGGCGACGCCCTGCCCCGCAACGTCCACGTCGGCCCGGACGGACCGGTGCTGGTCGACCTGGAGACCTTCTCCGCGGATCTGCGCGAGCACGACCTGGTGGTCCTCGCCCTGTCGCGCGACCGGTACGGCCTGCCCGCCGAGGCCTACGAGGCCTTCACTGAAGCGTACGGATGGGACGTACGCACCTGGGAGGGGTGCGCGGTGCTGCGGGGCGCCCGCGAGACGGCGAGCTGCGCCTGGGTCTCCCAGCACGCGCCGGCGAACCCGAAGGCTCTCGCGGAATTCCGGCGCAGGGTCGCCTCACTGCGCGAGGACGACCCCGAGGTGCGCTGGTACCCCTTCTGAACTCCCCCGTCCCCAGGAGGAGCTGACGCCCGCCGACCCCGGTGGTCCGACCGGTCCTCACGGCGACGGACCACCGCGCCCCGCCGTACGGATGGCCTCCCGGGACGCCCGCCCGGCCGGACACCGGCGCCGCCCCCGTGACGGGCCACGGCGGCGCAGGACCCGCAGCGCCCTGCCGGCCCGACCCCTCGTAGGTTGGCCTCATGGGATTCTTCGACATGCTGACCGGAACCGAGCACCCCGAGGACGGAGTCGCGCCGCGCTCGGCGGAGGACGTACGGAGCGCCCTTCTCGGCCTCAACAGCCCGGAGGTCCCTTACGTCATCAGCGACGGCTCGGCGCACGACGCCGATCTGGTCGCGCAGTGGCGCATCGACGAGCCCGCCTGGCACCACTTCTTCGTCTCCTCCCAGCTCACGCATGTCATCCGGATCCGGATGCGCCTGGCCGGGGAGGGCCACGAGGTACGTGCCGTCGAGGAGCAGTGGGAGGTCACCCGCGTCGGGAATCCGCCGCGGCTGCGGACATCGTCGCAGTACGCCCGCGGCGCCGGCAGGACCGTCTCACGCCGCTACACGCTCAAGCGCGGGGAGAGCGGGCGCCTCGAAGCGGCGGAGACCTTCAGCTTCGACAGCGCGCAGCTGACCGGGCCGCTGCGGAACACCGCCCTCGCGTCGGGCTGGACCTGGCGCGGAGTGATCTTCGGGAAGCTGTGAGACCGGCGGGGCCAGGGCCCGCCACCTCGGCGAGAGGCAGCCCCTACCGCCTGACGGGCACCCGCCCGGGCGGACGGGCAACGGCGCCGGACCTCACCCTCTCCCGCCCGCCGGCTCCCGCCTCCGAGGGATGAGGGGCCAGGCGGACTCGACGACGGCCGCCGGGTCCGCGGTGCGTCGCAGATAGGTCTGCAGGGAGAGCGACTGCTCGGCCGCCGCGCGCACCTGGAGGCCGTGCAGGTCCTCCAGCGGCATCACGCCGACGGGCTGGTGCTTCTCCCCCATGCGCCGCACCACGCGGGCGGCGGCGACCGCGTCCGCCCGCGCGTCGTGCGCGTCGTCGAGGGACACCCCGTAGTGGGCGCACAGCGCGTGGAGGGCCCGCTTCCCCTTCCGGTACCTGTCGACGTGCTTGTCGATCACGAGCGGATCGATCACGGGCGACGGCGCGCTCCCCAGTCGCTCACTGACCGACGCGACCCCGTACCGCCGGCACTCGCGGTCGAGCAGCGAGAGGTCGTAACGCGCGTTCATCACGACCAGGGGGGTTCCCGAGCAGAGCCCGTCCGCCACGGCCCCCGCGATCTCCTCGATCGCCGAGGCGGCCGGAGCCCCGTGCTCGCGGGCGCGTTCCGTCGAGATGCCGTGGATGGCGGAGGCCTGTTCGGGTATGGCCACGCCGGGATCGAGCAGCCAGGTCCGCTCCCGGGAGACGGATCCGTCCGCTTCCAGCCGGACGACCGCCGCCGTCACGACCCGGTCGGTCTCGACGTCCGTCCCCGTGGTCTCCAGGTCGAACGCCAGCAGCGGCCCGCTCATCCAGCTCATCCCGTACCTCCTCCTGTGGTGCTTTCCCCCGTGTGACGACCACCTTCGCACGCACCACTGACATTGCGGGAAGAGGCGTCAGGAGACGGGCCTGGAGTCGGTCCAGACCGACTCGAACTCCTCGCGGTACGTCTCGAAGAGGCCGTGCTCGCTGTCCTGCCCCGCCCTGACCACGGCACGCCCCCCTCCGCGCAGCACCAGCACGGGTGCCTCCATGCCGCGTGCGCGCCGGAGATACGGCTGGACGACCCCGACCGCGTCGGGTCCGTCGCCGTCCACCAGGTAGGCCGTGAAGCGAGGCGTCTCGTCGAAGACGTGGATCTGGAAGGCGCCCGGGTCGCGGAGCTTGGAGCGGACCCGGCGCATGTGGAGGATGTTCATCTCCACGGAGCGGCTCAGTTCGCCCTTCTTGAGACCCAGTTCGCGCTCGCGGCGCTTGACGGCGCTGCTCGCCGGGTTGATGAAGAGCAGCCTGACCCGGCACCCCGACTCGGCGAGGCGCACCAGCCGGCGCCCGGAGAAGTTCTGCGTCAGGAGATTGAGCCCGATGCCGATGGCGTCCAGCCGGCGGGCCCCGCCGAACAGGTCCTCGGCGGGCAGCTGGCGCTGCAGCCGCACCCGGTCCGGATGGACGGAGACCACGTCGGCGTAGCGGTCGCCGACCAGCTCCTCCACGGCGTCCACGGGCAGCCGGTCGGCGGACGGTACCGCGGCCCCGCTGCCGAGAATCTCCAGGAGGCGCGCGGAGGCCCGTTCGGCCTGCGCCAGGACCGCCTCGTTCAGCGCGCGGTTGCGGGAGACGACGTTGCGCGCCACCTCCAGCTCGTCCAGCGCGAGCTCCACCTCGCGGCGGTCGTCGAAGTACGGCTCGAAGCAGGGCCAGTGCTGGACCATCAGCTCACGCAACTGCGGCAGCGTCAGGAAGCTCAGGACGTTGTCGTCGGCCGGGTCGAGCAGATAGCCCTTGCGGCGCGAGACCTCCCGGACCGCGACGGCGCGCTGCACCCACTCCTGGCCCGCGGGCCCCGCGGCGGCCACCACCCAGTCCTCGCCGTGCACCGGCTCGTAGATCGGCCGGATCACCGCGGAGACCACGGCACGCAGCCGCTGCTCCACCAGATTCAGCCAGATGTACGCACGACCCGCCCGCTGGGCCCGCGTACGCACCTCGTTCCAGGCGTCCGCTCCCCAGTCGAGATCGGCACCGATCTCCATGGGCTGCGCGAGGGAGACAGCGCCTGGCGTGGCATCGGTCGATTCCCCCTCGTGACCTGCGTCACCTGGAGGCAGCTCGAACCCTCCCGAGCTCACCCGTGTACCACCTTCCACTCCCCCACCAACGATCAAGGAAGGGTACTCCGGCAGCGGGAGCCGGTGCAGCCGGATGCACAGGCTCCTTACTCAACTCCCCTATCTCACAGGCCCGTTCCTTGCGGTGAGATCGGGTGGAGTGAGATGGTTCATAGCGATTGCGCACCTCCTCGCATGCCGCATACCGGACGGAGGAGCTGTCGGGCGGCCCGTGACCCCTGTCCGGGCGACACCGAGGTGTCCCAGGTTGACCGGCCCGACGGGATCGTGCCGACGGGACCCGGCCGCACCGGCCGACGTACTAGGTACGGGACCGTCTTTCGGGGAGTATCGGGTCGAAAACACCCAGCACCCGGATCAGAAGTGGAAGAGTCCTATCTATGCAGGTCTGGCCGGGACACGCGTATCCGCTCGGCGCCACCTACGACGGCGCCGGAACCAACTTCGCGGTCTTCTCGGAGGCCGCCGACCGAATCGAGTTGTGCCTGCTGCACGACGACGGTTCAGAAACGGCGGTGGAACTCCGCGAGACCGACGCCTTCGTCCGTCACGCCTATCTGCCCGGGGTGATGCCGGGGCAGCGCTACGGCTTCCGGGTGCACGGGCCCTACGAACCGCAGCACGGACGGCGCTGCAACTCGGCGAAGCTGCTCCTCGACCCGTACGCACGTGCGATCTGGGGGCAGATCCAGTGGGGCGAGGCCGTGTACGGCTACCCGTTCGGCAAGCCGGACGAGCGCAACGACCTCGACTCGGCGCCGCACATGATGAGCTCCGTCGTGGTCAATCCGTACTTCGACTGGGGCGACGACCGCCGCCCGCGCACCGACTACCACCGCACGGTGATCTACGAGGCCCACGTGAAGGGCCTGACGATGCTCCACCCGGGCCTGCCCGAGGAGCTGCGCGGCACCTACGCGGGGCTCGCGCACCCGGAGGTCATCGCCCACCTGACGGAGCTGGGCGTCACCGCGATCGAACTCATGCCGGTGCACCAGTTCGTCCAGGACCACCGTCTCGCCGATGCCGGCCTGGCCAACTACTGGGGCTACAACACCATCGGCTTCTTCGCCCCGCACAACGCCTACGCCTCCTGGGGCGATCGCGGCGAGCAGGTGCTGGAGTTCAAGCAGGCGGTGAAGGCGCTGCACCAGGCGGGCATCGAGGTCATCCTCGACGTGGTCTACAACCACACGGCGGAGGGCAACCACCTCGGTCCGACGCTCTCCTTCCGCGGCCTGGACAACGCCTCGTACTACCGCCTGGCGGATGACCAGAAGTACTACATGGACACCACGGGCACCGGGAACTCCCTGCTGATGAGGTCCCCTCACGTCCTGCAGCTGATCATGGACTCGCTGCGGTACTGGGTGACCGAGATGCACGTGGACGGATTCCGCTTCGATCTGGCGGCGACGCTGGCGCGCCAGTTCCACGAGGTGGACCGGCTGTCCTCCTTCTTCGACCTGGTGCAGCAGGACCCGGTGGTCAGCCAGGTGAAGCTGATCGCCGAGCCCTGGGACGTGGGCGAGGGCGGCTACCAGGTGGGCAACTTCCCGCCGCTGTGGACCGAGTGGAACGGCAAGTACCGGGACACGGTGCGCGACCTGTGGCGGGGTGAGCCCCGCACTCTCGCGGAGTTCGCCGGGCGCCTCACCGGATCCTCGGACCTCTACCAGGATGACGGCCGGCGTCCGCTGGCCTCGATCAACTTCACCACCTGCCACGACGGTTTCACGCTGCACGACCTGGTCTCCTACAACGACAAGCGCAACGACGCCAACGGCGAGAACAACCAGGACGGCGAGAGCCACAACCGCTCGTGGAACTGCGGGGCGGAGGGCGAGACCGAGGACAAGGAGATCCTGGAGCTGCGCAGCCGTCAGATGCGCAACTTCATCGCCACGCTGATGCTCTCCCAGGGCGTGCCCATGCTGAGCCACGGCGACGAGTTCGCCCGCACCCAGCGGGGCAACAACAACGGCTACTGCCAGGACAACGAGCTCTCGTGGGTCCACTGGCCCGATCCGGCCGCCACCGCGCGCACCGAGGAGGGTGACGAGGACGGGAGCGGATCGGACACGAGCCTGCTGGAGTTCACCCGGGCGATGGTGTGGCTGCGCCGCGACCACCCGGTCTTCCGGCGCAGGCGCTTCTTCCACGGCCGGCCGGTGGAGGGCACGCACGACGAGCTGTCCGACATCGCGTGGTTCACCCCCAGGGGTGAGGAGATGACCCAGCGGGACTGGCAGGCCGCCCACGCCAAGGCCATGACGGTCTTCCTGAACGGCCACGCGATCTCCGAGCCGGGCCCGCGCGGTGAGCGGATCGCCGACGACTCGTTCCTGCTCATGTTCAACGCGGGTGCGGAGACGCTCGAATTCGCCGTCCCGATGAACCACGGCAAGCAGTGGCAGGTCGTCGTGGACACGGCGATCCCGGACGGGGTGCCGCCCGGCGCTGGGCCCAAGGTCTCCGCGGGCGAGCGGGTGACGCTGGTGGGGCGGAGCCTGACGGTGCTCAAGCGTCCGGCGTAGGCCGATGGGGTGACGGGCACCGGCCGGGCGGCTTCCGGGCCGCTGCCGTTGGCGCAGAAGGTGGGAGAGAGGCGCCGGGCTGGGTACGTACGAGTCCATGACGCCCACTGCCACGTACCGGCTGCAGCTCCAACCGGACTTCCCGTTCGCCGCCGCCGCGGACGCCGTGCCGTATCTCGCCGAACTCGGCGTCTCCCATCTGCATCTGTCGCCCGTCCTGGAGGCCGTTCCCGGTTCCGGGCACGGCTACGACGTCGTCGACCACCACACGGTGCGGGCCGAGTTCGGGGGTGAGGCGGGCCTCCGGGAGCTTGCCGCCACCGCGCGGACCCACGGCCTCGGACTGATCCTGGACATCGTGCCGAACCACATGGCCGCCGCGCCCCGGCACAACCTGCCGCTGTGGGAGGTGCTGCGCGAGGGCCCGGAATCCCCGTACGCCCGCTGGTTCGACATCGACTGGGCGGCCGGGGGCGGGAAGGTGCTGCTGCCCGTGCTCGCGGGCCGGGCCGGCGAGGAGAGCGGCGGCTTCGATGTCGGCGCCCGCGACGACGGCGCACCCGTGCTCCGCCACGGGGACCTGGAGTTCCCCCTGCGGGAGGGCACGGCCGGTCTCCCGCTGCCGGAGCTGCTGGCCGCCCAGCACTACCGGCTCGCGTGGTGGCGGCTGGCCAGGACGGAGCTGAACTACCGGCGGTTCTTCACCATCTCGGATCTGATCGGTGTGCGGGTGGAGCACCCCGAGGTGTTCGCCGGGACGCACGGCAAGATCCTCGAACTGGTCCGTGAGGGCGTCGTCGACGGGCTGCGCATCGACCACCCGGACGGGCTGGCCGACCCCGGCGCGTACCTCGGGCGGCTGAGCGAGGCCACCGGCGGGCGGTGGACCGTGGTGGAGAAGATCCTCACCGGCTCCGAGGCGCTGCCGGCCGGCTGGGCGGTCGCGGGCACGACCGGGTACGACGCGCTGCACCGGGTCGACGGCGTGTTCACCGACCCGATGGGCGCGGCGGACCTGCTGGGCCGCTACCGGGACTTCGCCGGCCCTCCCGGGGACCGCGGCGGCTACTGGACGGCGACGGTCCGCCGTGCCGCGTACCGCGTCGTCACCCATGAGCTGGCGGCCGAGACGGAGTGGCTGACCCGCCACGCGGTCGAGGCGTGCGCCGGCGATCCCGCACTGCACGACCACGCACCGTGGGCGCTGCACACGGCGGTGCGCGAGCTGCTGGTGCGGGTCCCCGTCTACCGGCCGTACGTCACGGCGGGCGGCCCGCTCACGGAGATCGCCGAGTCCACGCTGCCGGCGGAGGCGGTGCGGGACGCCAAGGCTGTGTACTCGGTCCCCGAGGAGGCGGGGGCCGTCGACGTGGTGCGGGACCTGGCGCTGGGCCTGCTCGGCGACGGGCCGCAACACACGGCGTTCTGCGCCCGGTTCGCACAGACGGCGTCCGCGCTGCACGCCAAGTCGGTCGAGGACACGGCCTTCTACCGCTACGTGCCGCTCATCTCCGCGACCGAGGTGGGCGGTGACCCGGGGCAGCCGGCGGTGAGCCCCGAGGAGTTCCACGCGTTCTGTGCGCGCATCGCGCGGGACTGGCCGGCCACCGGCACGGTGCTGACCACCCATGACACCAAGCGCAGCGGAGACGTCCGGGCCCGGATCGCGGTGCTGTCGGAGTGCCCCGAGCGGTGGTCCTCGCTGGTGGCGCAGCTGGCCAGGGCGGCGTCCGTGGCGGCCCCTGATCCCCAGCTTGCCTGGCAGGCCTGGCAGTCGGCGTACGGCTGTGCGGGGCTGCCCGGCGGCGAGATGGCGGGCCGGCTGGAACCCGCCCTGCTGAAGGCCGTGCGCGAGGCGGGGCTCCACACCAGCTGGACGGAGCCGGATCCGGCGTACGAGCGGGCGGTCTCCGACTTCGTGGCGGCCGGCCCGGGCAGCGACACGGGCGAGGCGCGGTCGATGCTGACGAGGTTCGCGGACACGCTCACGCCCTTCGCGCGGGCCAATGTGCTCGGTGCCGCGCTGGTCCATCTGACGATGCCCGGCGTGCCCGATCTGTACCAGGGCACGGAGCGGGAGTACATCGCGCTGGTCGACCCGGACAACCGGGCGCCGTTCAGCAGACCCCCCGAGGGCGGCGACGAGAAGACGGCACTGACCACGGCCGCGTTGCGTCTGCGCCGGGAGCGCCCGGAGCTCTTCGGCGAGTCGGGCACGTACGCCCCGCTGGCGGCCCGGGGGCCCGCGGCCGCGCACTGTCTGGCGTTCTGCCGGTCCGGCGAGGTGGTCACGGCGGTGACGCGGCTGGCCCTGCGGCTCGACGAGGAGGGCGGCTGGCGCGATACGGAACTGGTGCTGCCCGACGAGGGCCCGTGGACCGATCTCCTCTCGCCCGGTCGGGAGTTCACGGGGTCCACGGTCACCGTGGCACGGCTCTTCGAGGACCGGCCGGTGGCCCTTCTCACGAGGGCGCCAGTGGTGCCGGGCCGCGGGTGAGAGGCCGCTCGGGCTCCCTGCCGGGCGCACCCGCCGGGAGGGTGGGTCAGCGGTCCGCCGCGGGTCCGAACCTGTGGGGCGCGAGTGTGGTCAGCAGCGAGCTGACCACGAGGTCGGTCGAGGCGGCCATGTCCACGGCCTCAGGGGACAGGAGCCACTGCACCTGCAGGCCGTCCATGACGGCGATGACGGCGTTGGCCGCGGTCCCGGCCTCGTCCGCGCGGTCGTCGGGCAGGTCGCACGCCTCGCGCAGGGCGTCGGCGACGAAGGCCCGCAGCCCGGTGTACCGCTCGCGGAAGTAGGTCTGGGCGGGGTGGTTCTCGGTCACGGACTCGGCCGACAGCACGGCGTACAACCGGACGATGCCCTCCCGTTCGGCGTTGCGCAGCACGGTGTCCACCAGGTGGCGGAGGAATTCGAGGCCCTGGGGCCGGTCGGCTCCCGGCTGTTCGATGTCCGTCTGGTCGCGCAGCTCCAGCACGCTGGTCAGCAGGAGCGCCTTGGAACGGAAGTAGTGCAGGACGCCCGCCTGGGTCAGGCCTGCCTGCTCGGCGATCTCGGCGAGCGAGGCGTTGTTGTAGCCGCGGGTGCCGAAGGTGTCCGTCGCGATGTGCAGGATGCGCTGCTGCCGCTGCTTGGCCTCCGCACTGCGCGGGGTGCGGGGCCGGGCCTTGTGGGCGGGTGTGCCTGCTGAAGGGTTACTCACCCGCGCAGCCTAATCCCGCCCTTCCTGCCGGTCGCCGGCCTCGTCACACCCTCGCGAATAGGTGACCCACATCACTGACTAACCACTCAGTGAGTGTGTTTTCATATCGTCGTCGCCCGGACTGCCCCTCGTCCAGCGGCAGTTGACCGGTATCGCGACCGCCGGCCCGATGTGAGATCCAAGGGCCACCGGCCCGGTGTGCACCACCCCTTCAGGTAAGTCGTCGGCCCCCTGCGCTGCCGAGCAGCCCGGGCGGAGCCGGCGAACCACCCGCACAGGTACGAACCGAAGGAGCCGCACGATGTCACCACTCAGTCCCGCCCGCCACCGGACGGCCGGAGCCGCGGGCGCCGCCCTGGCCCTGGCCGTGGCCGGCTTCGGCCTGTCCGGCGCGGGTACCGCCCAGGCCGCCGACCCCACGGCCCGGGTATGGGTCACCACGCAGGACGGCAGCAGGAAGCTGGCCCCGGACGGCAGCGTCCCCTTCACCGCGACGCCCCAGGCCGTCGACATACGGATCGACAGCGGCAGCAGGGGCCAGAAGTTCACCGGTGCCGGCGCCTCGGTGACCGGAGCCTCCGCTCACCTGATCCAGAGCCTTCCGCAGGACAGACGCGACGAGCTGATGAGATCGCTGTTCTCCACCGGCGACGGCATCGGCCTCAACTACCTGCGCCAGCCACTGGGCGACTCCGACTTCAACGCCGCCGGCGGATTCCACAGCTACGAGGACACCCGCGGCGCCTTCTCCATCGACCGTGACAGGAGCGAGATCCTCCCGGTCCTGAAGCAGGCCACCGCCGTCAACTCGTCCATCCGCTTCATGGGCTCCCCCTGGTCCCCGCCCGCCTGGATGAAGACCAACAACTCCCTCATCGGCGGCAGTCTGAGGACCGAGAGCTACCAGGACTACGCCGACTACCTGGTCAGGGCCATCCGGGCGTACGGCCAGGAGGGCATCGGGCTGACCGACCTCACCGTGCAGAACGAACCGGAGTTCGCGGCCTCCTACCCCTCCATGACCATGACGTCGGGTCAGCAGGCGGATTTCTTCGAGGTCCTCGACCGCACCTTCACCGCTGCCGGGCTCGCCACCAATCTGCTGGCCTACGACCACAACTGGGACCATCCGAACTACCCGGTCGAGGTCTTCGCCGGAACCCAGGGCATCAGCCGGGTGATCGGCGGGGCCTTCCACTGCTACGGCGGAGCGCCCTCGGCCCAGCAGCAGGTCGTCGACGCGGGCAAGCGCGTCTTCTTCACCGAGTGCTCGGGCACCGACAGCGCCGACCCGGCCACCACCTTCGCCGACACCCTGCGGTGGCACGCGGAGAACCTCGTCGTGCAGAACATGCGCCACGGCGGCGAGACCGTCGTCAACTGGAACCTCGCTCTCGACCGCAATGGCGGTCCCCACCAGGGTGGCTGCGGCACCCGGTGCAACGGCATCGTCGACATCACGGACGGCAACGTGACCCGCAACGCCGAGTACTACGTCCTCGGTCATGTCACCAAGTTCGTCAAGGCCGGCGCCACCCGCATCGGCTCCACCAGCCAGGGCAGCGGCGGGGTGCAGAACGTCGCCTTCCAGAACCCCGACGGCAGCCGCGCCGCCTACGTGGTGAACACCGGTACGGGCGCCCAGCGGCTCTCACTGACGGACAACGGCAAGTCCCTCGCCTACACCCTGCCCGCCGGCGCGGTCGCCACCTTCGTCTGGGACGGCACGGGCTCCACCACCGAACCGCCCGCCGGCTCGATCGACCCGAACACCTGGTACCAGGTCAGGAACGGCAACAGCGGTTCCTGCCTGGACGCCGCCGACTGGGGCACCGCCGACGGGACCACGCTCCAGCAGTGGGCCTGCGGCACCGGCGCCAACCAGCGCTGGCAGTTCCGCCCCACCTCCGACGGCGCCTACCAGGTCGTCAACCGGCACAACTCCAAGGTGTGGGACGTCGACGGTGGCGCCGGCGCCACCGGTGACGGCACCAAGGTCCACCTGTGGTCCTACGTGGGCGGCAGCAACCAGCAGTGGAAGCCCGAGCCCGTCGGCACCGGCGGGCAGTACCGCTTCACCGCCCGCCACAGCGGTAAGTGCCTCACGGTGAACGGATCCTCCCGGGCCGACGGCGCCAGGCTCTCGCAGCAGCCGTGCGACGGCTCCGCCGCCCAGGCGTTCACCCTGACCGGATGACACACCCGTGACCGGAGACGCCCTCTCCGGGATCGCGCTTCCGGGGCCGGCGGCGCGGGGACCGGTGTGAGCGAACCCCGTCCTGGGGACACAGCCACGTCCGCACCGTCGCGGGTGCGGACGTGGCTGCTCGTCAGGCCGGGGGCGCGGGCAGCGAGGAGGTGAGGCGGAACGTCATCCGGCCGAAGCTCACCTGGTCGCCGTCGCTCACCACGACCGAACCGACGACCCGCTGGCCGTTGACGCAGGTGCCGTTCGTCGAACCGAGGTCGCTCAGGACCCACCGGCTGCCGTGCGCGGTCAGTTCGGCGTGCATCCGCGACACCGTCTCGTGGCTGAGCCGGAGTCCGTTGCCAGGATCGCGGCCGATCCGCAGCGCGTGCGGGCCGGGCAGGGGCAGCATCAGCTTCGGCAGCCGCTCGGACTGCCACGCCCTGCGGACGCGCGCCGGGAAGGCGGAGACACCGCCCACCGCGCGGAACAGTCCGCGGGACCAGCGCCCGCCGGAGTCCAGGTCCGAGGTGAGCGCCCTCAACTCCTCGGACCGCCGCGCGGTCAGGGCCAGCTCCATGCGGCGCAGGAAGGTGTCGTGGGAGAGCTTGCCCTGGGCGGCGCCGTCTCTGAGCACACCGAGAACACGGTCGCGCTCGGCGTCCGTGAGCCGCGCGGGATACGTGTAGTGCTCGAAGGAGGACGTCACACCGACGATTGTCGGCCCGGAACAGCCGGGGTGTCCAGACGATGCCCGTTTTCCGGCTTCCTGACCTGCGAGGCAGCACCACAAATGCGCCATGGGCAGGGCAGCCGACTGTTAGGGTCTCGCCTCGCCGCCGCACGCCCGCCGCGGCTCGTACGAGGAGACCGCGTGCCCTTCGCACCATCAGACATGACCATACGTCCGCTCACCGGGCCGGACGAGCTCGATCTGTTCCGCCGCCTGTCGTACGTCCTGGACCACGAGCTCGCCGACGACCTCGCCACGGGGCGGCGGCGCCCGGAGTGGATGTGGGTGGCGCTGAGCGGCGACCGCCTCCTCGGCCGGATCTCGTGGTGGACCGGTCAGCCGGGTTCCGCACCGCAGGCCCTGGACTTCTTCGACCTGGACGACACCCTCCCCGAGTCCGAACGCGGTGCGATCGGGGGTCAGCTGCTGGAGAAGGCGCAGGCCTCGGTCGTGCCCGCGGGGGCGGCCAGGCCGGAGTACGGCCGCTTCGTGCCGCCGGACTGGCACGAGGACCCGGTGGCCCGCGATGTGGTGGAGGCCCGGGTGCGGGTCATGGAGGCGAGCGGCGCCCGGATGCTCGTGGAGCGGCTGCGCCTGGAATGGCGCGAGGGGACGCCGGTCCCGGAGGGGACCGGCCGGCTCACCTTCCGTCAGGTGGCCGACCGCGAGGACCTCGTCGCCCTGATGACGCCGGTGATGGAGGGCACGCTGGACGCCCACGGGCAGGAGGACCTCGCCTCCGGACTGAGTGCGCGTCAGGCCGCCGAGAAGCACTACGACGAGGAGTTCGCCCACTTCAGGACGGGGCAGGAGTGGTGGAGAATCGCGGAGCTCCCGGACGGCGAGCCGGTCGGCTTCGTGATCCCGGCCCGCAACAACTACCACCCGGTGCTCGCGTACATCGGAGTGCTGCCGGCGCACCGCGGACAGGGGTACATCGACGAGATCCTGGCCGAGGGCACCCGGGTCCTGGTGGCCGAGGGCGTGGACCGCATCAGGGCCGCGACCGATCTCGGCAACGTCCCGATGGCCAGGTCGTTCGAGCGCCTCGGCTACGTGAACTTCGAGCGCGCCTTCACCATGGTGTGGGACCGGCCGTAATCCGGTGGACCCCGTGAGCCGGGGCCCGTATCGTCGCGGACGAACACAGGCCCCGGACGCGGAAGGAGGCGAGACACGTGCGCCACGGCAGCACCACCACCACCCCACGTACCACGTGGTTCCCGCGCTCCCGTCCCGTCCCCGGGGTGGTGTCGGACTCCGTCTGACCGGGAGCGCGCTCCTCGTCACCGAGTCCCGGAGGACATTTCCATGACCGTTCCGGTCATCCGTTCGCTCACCCAGGGCGACGCCCACCTCTTCACTTCCCTGCAGGACCCCGGCCTCGTCGGCCGTGCTGCGTTCGGCCACCGCTACGCCACTGTCGCCGACGGCGGTGAGTACCGCCCCGAGTGGACCTGGGTCGCCCTGCGCGACGGCGTCGTCGTCGCCAGAGCCGCCTGGTGGGGCGGGCCCGATGACACCGAGCCCGTGCTCCTGAACTGGTTCGACTTCACCGAGGGCGAGGACGCCGCGGGCGCCGAACTGCTGCGCCGTGCGCCGTGGTCCCTCGAGTACGAGCTGATCGTGCCGGCCGACTGGCGGGACGTGCCCGCGGTGCGGGCGGCCGCTTCGGCACGGATCGCGGCGGCCGAGGCGGCCGGGATGAAGCCCCTGGTCGAGCGCTACCGCTACGAGTGGACGCCCGCGGACGGTCTGCCGGAACGGCCCGGCAGACTCGTCTTCCGCGAGGAGCCCGACGACGCGGTGATCCTGGAGGTACTGCGCCGGGTCCACTCCCGGACCCTGGATGCCCACGCCCTGCGTGCCGTCGAGGGCCCGGGCGGTCTGGAGCAGGCCGCTCAGGAGGAGCTGGACTTCTTCAACTGGTGCCCCTCGCCCCGCTCCTGGTGGCAGCTCGCGTACACCCCTGACGGCGAGCTCGCGGGCATCCACGTGCCGGCCCGCAATCCGGGCGGCCCGTGCATCGGCTTCATCGGCGTCGTGCCCGAGGCCCGCGGCCACGGGTACGGCTACGACCTGCTGGTCGAGTGCACCCGCTTCCTCGCCGGCGAGGGCGCCGCGTCCGTCGCGGGCGCGACGGACCGGGGCAACGTGCCGATGGCCGCCGCGTTCGCCCGGGCCGGGCACCGCATCATCCAGGAGCGCGTTCACCTGGTGTGAGCGCCTGGCCGCCCGTGCGCTGCGCGCGGATCAGGTCGCGGTACCAGGCGTACGAGTCCTTGGGGGTGCGCCGCAGGGTCTCGTAGTCGATGTGGACCAGGCCGAACCGCTTGCTGGCGCCCTCGGTCCACTCGACGTTGTCGGTCAGTGACCAGGTGAAGTAGCCCCGTACGTCGACACCCGCGTCGATGGCCGTCCGCAGCGCCTCCAGGTGTCCCTCCAGGTAGGCGATGCGGCGGCCGTCGGCGACGGGCTCGTCGACGGCGCAGCCGTTCTCCGTGATGTAGACGGGCGGCAGCCGGTCTCCGAAGCGGTCCCGGAGCCCGCCGAGCGTCTCCGCCAGGCCCTGGGGGACGACGGGCCAGCCGAAGTCGGTGGTGTCGTACCCCTCGATCTCCCGTATGCCGAAGGGAAGTCCGGCGGGCATCGGGTATCCGGAGAACGATGCGAGCGCATCCGGCCTGGGGGCGCCGACGAGGGTCGGGTTGTAGTAGTTGACGCCGTACCAGTCGAGGGGGGTGGAGATGACCTTGAGGTCGTCCTCGACCGGCCCGGGCATCAGCGCGGCGAACCCGTCGTCGGGGTAGCGGCCGGTCAGGACGGGGTCCGCGAAGAGCCAGTTGGTCAGGGTGTCGTAGATCTCCGCGCCCGCGCGGTCCTCGTCGGAGTCGCCCGCCGTCCAGACGGGGGTGTGCGAGAGGGCGATCCCGATGTTGCCCGCGCCGGCGGCGCGCAGCGCCCGGACGGCCAGTCCGTGGGCGAGGAGCTGGTGGTGGGCGGCCGGCAGGGCGTCGAAGAGGAGGGTGCGGCCCGGGGCGTGCTCGCCGAGTGCGTAGCCGAGCATCGTCACCTCGGCCGGTTCGTTGATGGTGATCCACATGGGGACGCGGTCGGCGAGGCGTTCGGCGACGATGCCCGCGTACTCGGCGAAGCGGTAGGCGGTGTCCCGGTTGAGCCAGCCGCCGGCCTCGTCCAGCGGGAGCGGGGTGTCCCAGTGGTAGAGCGTGGGCGCCGGGGTGATGCCGTGGGCGCAGAGCTCGTCGACGAGCCGGTCGTAGAAGTCCAGTCCGGCGGGGTTGAGCGATCCGCTGCCGCCGGGCACGACCCGGGGCCAGCTGACGGAGAAGCGGAAGGCGTCCGCGCCGAGCCCGGCGAGCAGGGCCACGTCCTCGCGGTAGTGCTCGTGGAAGCCGGTGCCGCGTGTCGTGTCGGTGCCGTCCTTGATCCTGCCGGGCTGCGCGGCGAACGCGTCCCAGCCGGACGGCCCCTTGCCGTCGGTGTCGAATGCACCCTCGGTCTGGAAAGCGGAGGCGGAGGCTCCCCAGAGGAAGCCGGGTGGGAAGGGCGGCACGGTCATCTCGGCCTCCAGCAGCCGTAAGAGGGACCTGGTTTGACTTCCTCCCCCTCCTGAAGGAGGGGGATTCCTACGGCTCGCGCCGTGGGGTTTTCTGCTTCGTCGCCGACTGCCCGCCCGGAGAACTCCGTTGAGGTCTTACACCGGCTCCACAGACTGTCACGGCCAGCCCGGCCGCCAGAAGGTTCTTCGCCGCGTTCACGTCCCGGTCGTGGGTCGTGCCGCAGTCGCACGTCCACTCACGGACGTGCAGGGGCATCGTCGATGCGATGGTGCCGCAGTTCGAGCACAGCTTGGACGAGGGGAACCACCGGTCGACGGCGATCACTTCCCGCCCGTACCAGGCCGCCTTGTACTCGAGCATGCTCCGGAACTCCGACCACGCCGCATCCGAGATGGCGCGGGCGAGGCTCCGGTTCTTGACCATGTTGCGGACGGTGAGGTCCTCGATCACGAGCGTTTGGTTTTCGCGCACGAGTCGGGTGGTCAGCTTGTGCAGGTGGTCACGTCTGCGGTCGGTGATCCGGGCGTGTACCTTGGCCGCCTTGCGGCGGGCCTTGGCCCGGTTGGCGCCGTCCCCCTTGGCCTTCCTCGCCAGACGGCGCTGGGCCAGAGCGAGGCGGGCACGGTCCTTGCGTTCGTGCCTGGGGTTGGTGATCTTCTCGCCGCTGGACAGGGTCAGCAGGTGGGTCAGACCCACGTCGATGCCGACCGCCGTGTCCGTGGCGGGCAGTGCCACGACCGTGGGGTCCTCGCACAGCATCGACACGAACCAGCGCCCGGCCGCGTCCTGCGACACGGTCACCGTGGACGGGGCCGCACCCTCAGGAAGATGCCTCGACCACGCGATGTCCAGTGGCTCGGACATCTTCGCCAGGGTCAGCTTTCCGTCCCGGTAGCGGAACGCGCTGGTCGTGTACTCGGCGCTGCGGCGGGACTTCTTCCGGGACTTGAAGCGCGGGTACTTCGCCCGTTTCCCGAAGAAGTTGGTGAACGCCACCTGCAAATGCCGGAGCGCCTGCTGGAGCGGCACCGAGGACACCTCGGACAGGTAGGCGAGTTCCTCGGTCTTCTTCCAGAGGGTCAGCAGCGCCGACGTCTGGTTGTAGTTGACCCGCTCGCCCCGCGTCCGCGCCTCGGTACGGGCGGCGAGGGCCATGTTGTAGACCTTCCGCACGCATCCGAAGGTGCGCGACAGCTCGGCTGCCTGCGCGTCCGTCGGATAGAAGCGGTACTTGAACGCCCGCTTCACGTGAGTCGTGACCATGCCTCACAAACTAGCTTTGCAGTAGGTGAAGATCAAGTGTGCTGGTCAGAGCACTGCGGTCCGCCCTGGGCCGAATCGCAGCCCGTTGCCCTGCTCCGCAGGAGCTTCGTTTCCTCCCCGGCCTGAAGGCCGGGGTATCCACGAAGGAGTCCCGATGACTGCCCGGGTTCCCCGCGAATGAGCAGAACGCGGCAGGGCAATGATCAGGACCAGACCTTAATCGCCAGTTGTGTGCTCGCTCCAGTGCCCCGGGACCGTGCGTGCGAATTCCGCCGATCATGGGGCCTCCGGCGAGGCATCACGTTCATGGACGAGGAGTGCTGAATGCAGTTCGAGGTGTGGGCCCCCGAGTCGGGTTCGGCCGTGCTCCGCACGGCGGGCGGTGACGTCCCGATGGAGCGCGACCCGGGTCGTGCGGGCTGGTGGACGGCGGAGGCCGGGGCGGCGGACGGCGACCGCTACGGCTTCTCGCTCGACGGCGGCCCCGTCCTGCCCGACCCCCGCTCCCGCCGCCAGCCCGAAGGGCCCGACGGCGAGAGCGCCGTCGTCGACCACGACGCGTACGCCTGGCGCACCACCTGGGCGGGGCGCGGGCTGCCCGGCGCCGTCCTGTACGAGCTGCATGTCGGTACGTTCACGGAGGCGGGCACCTTCGACGCCGCGGCCGAGCGGCTCGCCCACCTGGTGGACCTCGGCGTCACCCATGTGGAGCTGATGCCCGTCTGTCCTTTCCCGGGCACGCACGGGTGGGGGTACGAGGGTGTGTCCCTCTGGGCGGTGCACGAGCCGTACGGCGGCCCGGAGGGGCTCAAGCGCTTCGTCGACACGGCGCACGGTCTGGGACTCGCGGTCCTCCTGGACGTGGTCCACAACCACCTGGGCCCCTCGGGGAACTACCTCCCGGCCTTCGGCCCGTACTTCACTGACACGCATCACACCCCCTGGGGCTCGGCCGTGAACCTCGACGCGCCCGGGTCCGACGAGGTGCGTGCCTATCTGCTGGGCAGTGCGCTGGCCTGGCTGCGGGACTACCGGCTGGACGGTCTGCGCCTGGACGCCGTCCACGCCCTGGCCGACGGCCGGGCGCTCACCTTCCTGGAGGAGCTCTCCACCGCCGTCGACGCCCTGGCCGCGGAGCTCGGCCGGCCACTCGGGCTCGTCGCGGAGTCCGACCTCTGCGACCCGAGGACGACCACCCCGCGCACGGAGGGCGGCATCGGGCTCCACGCCCAGTGGAACGACGACTTCCACCACGCCCTGCACACCGCGCTCACCGGGGAGTCCCAGGGCTACTACGCGGACTTCGCGGGTGCCCCGCTGGGCGCCCTCACCAAGGCGGTCACCAAGGCGTTCTTCCACAACGGCACGTACTCCAGCTTCCGGGGCCGCGCGCACGGCCGGCCCGTCGACGCCACCCGGACACCGGCCCACCGCTTCGTCGGCTACGCCCAGACGCACGACCAGATCGGCAACCGCGCCCTCGGTGACCGGCTGGCCGTCTCGCTCTCCACCGGACTCCAGGCGTGCGCGGCGGCGCTTGTGCTCACCGGGCCCTTCACCCCGATGCTCTTCATGGGCGAGGAGTGGGGTGCCCGCACCCCGTGGCAGTTCTTCACCGACCACACCGACCCGGAACTCGCCGTCGCCGTACGCGACGGCAGGCGGCGGGAGTTCGGAGCGCACGGCTGGGCGGAGGAGGACATCCCCGATCCGCAGGACCCGGCCACCCGGGCCCGCTCCTGCCTCGACTGGAGCGAGCCGGAGCGCGAGCCGCACGCCCGCCTGCACGCCTGGTACCGCGAGCTGATCGCCCTGCGCCGCGCGCTCCCCGACCTGTCCGATCCGGACCTGGCCTCCGTGAGGACGGCGTACGACGAGGAGGCCCGCTGGATCGCCTACCGGCGCGGCGATCTTCGGATCGCGGTCAACCTCTCCGGGAAGCCCGCCGCCATCCCGCTGGGCGCCGGCCGCCACCGGGCGGGCGGGGGGCGGGTCCTGGCGGCCTGGGAGCCCGTCGGGGCCCCGGGCCCCGACGGGGTCCTGCACCTGCCGCCGGAGTCGTGCGTGGTACTGGCCGACGACTGACAGCGTGCCCGGCGCGGGCGGTGGTCGGTGCTTCGCCCTCTACTCGACGACCGCCAGTTCGCGGGCCGTGGTGTTCAGCCGCCTGCCCCCGTTCTCCGTGACGGTGACGATGTCCTCGATGCGGACGCCGAAGCGGCCGGGGAGGTAGATGCCCGGCTCGACGGAGAAGCACATCCCTGGGACCAGCTGCTGCTCCTCGCCCTCGATCATGTAGGGCGGTTCATGGGTGGTGACGCCGATGCCGTGGCCGGTTCGGTGGATGAAGCGTTCGCCGTAGCCGAATTCGGTGATGACCGCACGGGCAGCCCGGTCGATGTCCTGGCAGGCCACGCCGGGCCGCACCGCCCGGAAGCCGGCCTCCTGGGCCTCCCGTACCACGTCGTGGACCCGCTGCTCCTCGGCGGTGGGTTCGCCGACATGGACCGTGCGGGAGGTGTCGGAGCCGTAGCCGTGCATCAGCCCGCCGAAGTCCAGGACGACCATGTCGCCCCGCTCGATGGTGCGGTCCCCCGCCTCGTGGTGAGGGTTGGCGCCGTTCGGCCCGGATCCCACCACGGTGAAGTCGACCTGGGAATGCCCGTGTTCGACGAGGAGGGCGGCCAGGTCCGCGGCCACGTCGCTCTCGCGGCGGCCGGAGAAGCGGACCCGCAGGATCTCCTCGTAGGTCGCGTCGGCCGCGGCACCCGCGGCGGTGAGGCGCTCCAGCTCGGCCGCGTCCTTGACCGCGCGCAGCATCGGCAGCGCTTCGGTGAGCGAGGCGTAGGAGGTGTCGGGGAGGAGCGCGTGCAGCGCAAGGAGGTGCAGCGCCCAGGCGTTGTCGCTGATCCCGAACCGGCCCTTCGCGTCCAGCAGGCCGGCGGCCAGGGTGTACGGGTTCGCCGCGTCGGTCCAGTCCCGCAGGGTCAGGGCCGGGGCACCGGCCGCGCGTTCCGCGTCCGCCGCCTCCAGTGCCGGGACGACGAGGACGGGGTCGTGGCCCGCCCTCAGGACGAGCAGGGTGAGGCGCTCGGTGTCGGCGGTCGGCCGGTAGCCGGTGAGGTGGACCATGTCGGGGCCCGGTGCGACGAGGACGCCGGTCAGACCCGCCGCATCGGCGGAATCGGCCGCGCGGATCATCCGGGCCCGGTAGTCCTCGGCGGTGAACGGGACGGGCTGGTCGGAGCTGGGCATGAGTACCTCCTGGCGGGGCGACGCGGCATTCAGCATCCTGCCCGTCCGCCGGGGCGGACGCGAGCGGATTCGGGGCGCGCCGGTCACGGGCCCCCGAGCCGTACGACCAGGTCGGCCCGGCCGCGGTGCCGCTCGACCAGCCGGGCGTTTCGTTCGTCGGACCCCGCCACCCAGCGCTCGGCGTACGGGCGGGACTTGCCGAACCGCACGTGCCGCTCCACGAGTCCGCGCACCCGCGGCTCCTGATCGGCGTCCAGGAACCACGCCTCGTCCAGCAGCTCACGCACCGGCGCCCAGGGCCCCTCGTCCAGCAGCAGGTAGTTGCCCTCGGTCACGACGAGCGGGACGTCCGGGGGAACGCACACCGCGCCGGCGACCGGTTCCTCCAGCGCCCGGTCGAAGGCGGGCGCGTAGACCGGGTCCTGGCCTTCGGGCCGGCGCAGCCGCCGCAGCAGTGCCGCGTACCCGGCGGCGTCGAAGGTGTCGGGCGCCCCTTTGCGGTCCGCCCGCCCGAGGCGTTCCAGCTCCGCCCCCGCCAGGTGGAAGCCGTCCATCGGTACGAGCACCGCGCGCCCTTCGAGCCCTTCGGTGATCCGTGCCGCCAGCGTGGATTTCCCGGCGCCGGGAGCACCCGCGATCCCGAGGATGCGCCGGCGGCCGCCCGCGGCGAGGCGGCGGGCGCGTTCCGTCAGCGCGGCGAGATCACTCGTGTCCATGGCGGGCATTGTCCCCGCGTGTGCCGGGTCCGCGTTAGTGTTACGTATAACTCCACCCATCGCCCCCGACGACGAGGACCCCCCATGCCCCACATCGCCCTGGTCACCCTGGTCGTCCGCGACTACGACGAGGCCCTCTCCTTCTACACCGGCGCCCTCGGCTTCGAGCTGGTGGAGGACACGGACCGGGGCGACGGCTCCCGCTGGGTGGTCGTACGGCCCCGGGGCTCCTCGGGTTCCGGGCTGCTGCTGGCGCGCGCCGGAGACGGGGAACAGGGCGAGCGGGTGGGCACGCAGACGGGCGGCCGGGTCGGCTTCTTCCTGCACACGGAGGACTTCGCGGGCGACCATGCCCGGATGCTGGCCGCGGGGGTGCGCTTCCTGGAGGAACCCCGGCACGAGGTCTACGGCTCCGTCGCGGTGTTCGAGGACCTCTACGGCAACCGGTGGGACCTGCTGCAGCCGGCGTGATCCCTTCCCGGGCGGGTGACGGTCGGAGATGATGCACACCATGACCACGGAGAAGGCGGCACCGTCCTACGAGGTGCGGTACGGATGGGATCTCAGGACCACGGCGATCGTGGCGGCGGCAGCGGTGTTCACCGCGGGACTGGCGGCAC
The DNA here is from genome assembly GCF_002910915.1 of Streptomyces sp. SM10. GTDB lineage: Bacteria > Actinomycetota > Actinomycetes > Streptomycetales > Streptomycetaceae > Streptomyces. Next base: position 48,693 of record NZ_NEUF01000188.1, read on the forward strand.
TCGATGTCTCCGTGGTGCTGCGTGTCCTCGGCATCGCGCTGTTCGGCGGCGGCGGGCTCCTGATGGCCGTCAACGCGCTCAGCCGCAAGGTGGCGTTCCGAGTCGACGGGGAGGGGATACTGCTCGGCGGCTCCCCGGCCCGGTACGCGGCGACGACGGCCCAGGTCCCGTGGGAGGACATCGCCGCCGTCGTCCTGTGGCGGCAGGGCACGGCCGCGGGGATGCCCTGGGTGGGTGTCGCCCGCCGTCCGGGCGCGGGCCCGCTGCCGGGCCCCGGGCAGGGCGAGGCCGCCCACGCGGTCGTGGGGGCACTGGTGCCCCATGTCCCCGCCGATGTGACCCTGGCGTCGCGGGCGATGACCGGCTGGCGCCTCGACCGGGACCGGCTGACCGCGGCCGTCGCCCGCTTCGCCCCTGGCACCCCGGTCGTCGACGCCGACTGACGCGGCGCCACCGCCCGTTCCCGGGCGTCAGACCGGTCCGGCAGCCGCGGCCAGCGCGTCCAGGACCGGCTTGATCAGCGGATGCCCCTCGGCTCCCTGCCGTACGGCGGCGAAGACCCGCCGGGTGGGGGCGGCGCCCTCCACCGGACGCACGACGACCCGGCCGAGCTCCGTGTCGCGCAGCGCCGAGCGGGGCACCAGCGCCACTCCGGCGCCCGCGCCGGCCAGCGCGACCACGGCGTGGAAGTCGTCCGACGAGTGCTCCAGGCGGGGCTCGAAGCCGGCGTACTCGCAGGCCAGGACCACCACGTCGTGGCAGGGGTTGCCGGGGTACGGCCCGATCCACGCGTCCTCGGCCAGGTCGGCGACGGACACATGGTCCTGCCCGGCGAGACGGTGGCCGACCGGCAGCACCGCGTCGAAGGGTTCGGAGTAGAGCGGCATCCGGGTCAGTCTGCGGTCGTCGACCCCGGGCGCGCCCCGGTATTCGACGGCGACCGCCACGTCGACCTGCCGGTCGAGCACCATCGGCACGCTCGCGTCGCCCTCGGCGTCCTGCACCCGCACCCGGATCCCGGGTGCGGTGCGGGTCAGTTCGGCGATCGCGGGGGCGAGGACGAGCCCGATGCCCGTGGCGAACGCGGCGACGGTGACCGTCCCCGCGACGCCCGCGCTGTACTCCGCGAGCTCCGCCTCGGCCCGCTCCAGCTGGGCGAGGACGGCGTTCGCGTGGGTCAGCAGGATCTCCCCCGCCGCGGTCAGCCGGGCGCCCCGCGCCCCGCGCTCCACCAGCCGGTGGCCGGTCTCCTGCTCCAGGGCCGCGAGCTGCTGGGAGACCGCGGAGGGCGTGAGGAAGAGCGCGGCGGCGGCCGCGGTCACCGTGCGGTGGTCGGCCACCGCACGGAGGATACGCAGCCGCCGTGCATCGATCATGCGCTCATTGTCCCTGGTCGCGCCGGGTTCACGCCTCCAGGACGGCCCGCGCGTCGACGAACGCGTCCACGGCGCGGTCGACGTCCTCGGTGGAGTGGGCGGCCGAGAGCTGGACGCGGATGCGCGCGGCCCCCTGCGGGACGACGGGGTAGGAGAACCCGATCACGTACACACCGCGCTCCAGGAGCAGCTCCGCCATCCGTCCCGCCTCCGCCGCGTCCCCGATCATCACGGGGGCGATGGCGTGGTCGCCGGGCAGGATGTCGAAACCTTCCGCGGTCATCCGGGAGCGGAAGAGTGCGGTGTTGGCGTTGAGCCGCTCGCGCAGGTCGCCCGCGGACTCCAGCAGGTCGATGACCTTGAGGGAGGCGGCGGCGATGACCGGGGCGAGCGAGTTGGAGAAGAGGTAGGGGCGCGAGCGCTGGCGGAGCAGCGCGACGATCTCGGCCCGTGCGGCGACGTAGCCGCCGGAGGCGCCGCCCAGGGCCTTGCCGAGCGTTCCGGTGATGATGTCGACGCGGTCCATGACGCCGTGCAGCTCGGGGGTGCCGCGGCCGCCGGGGCCGACGAAACCGACGGCGTGCGAGTCGTCGACCATGACCATGGCGCCGTAGCGGTCGGCGAGGTCGCAGATCTCCGCCAGCGGGGCGACGTAGCCGTCCATGGAGAACACGCCGTCGGTGACGACCAGGCGGCGCCGGGCCCCGGAGGCCTCCTTGAGCTGCTGCTCCAGGTCGGCCATGTCGCGGTTGGCGTAGCGGAAGCGCTTCGCCTTGGAGAGGCGGATGCCGTCGATGATCGAGGCGTGGTTGAGGGCGTCGGAGATCACCGCGTCCTCGGGGCCGAGCAGGGTCTCGAAGACTCCTCCGTTGGCGTCGAAGCAGGAGGAGTAGAGGATCGTGTCCTCCTGGCCGAGGAAGGAGGAGAGCCGCTGCTCCAGCTCCTTGTGGACCTCCTGGGTGCCGCAGATGAAGCGGACGGACGCGAGCCCGTAGCCCCAGCGGTCCAGTGCCTCGTGGGCGGCGGCGACGACCTCGGGGTGGTCGGCGAGGCCCAGGTAGTTGTTGGCGCAGAAGTTGAGCACCTCACCCGCGCGGCCCCCGGCGGTCACGGCGACGGTCGCGGACTGCGGGGTACCGATGACGCGCTCGGGCTTCTGGAGCCCGGCGTCGCGGATCTCGTCGAGGGTGGTGCGCAGGTCGTCGCGTACGGAGTCGAACATGAAGGATGTCTCCCGAGTGGATGCGGATGCGTACGAGGAGGTTCAGGCGGCCCAGTCGAGAAGGACCTTGCCACCCCGACCGCTCGCGGCGTCGTCGAATGCGGCTTCGAAGTCGCGGAAGCCGTACCGGCCGGTGATCACCGGGGCGAGATCGAGCCCGCCCTCCAGGAGCACGGACATGGCGTACCAGGTCTCGTACATCTCGCGGCCGTAGATGCCCTTGATGGTGAGCATCGAGGTGACGACCCGGGACCAGTCCACGGGGAATTCGGCGGAGGGCAGTCCCAGCATCGCGATCCGGCCGCCGTGCGTCATGTTCGCGATCATGTCGCGCATGGCCTCGGGGCGGCCGGACATCTCCAGGCCGATGTCGAAGCCCTCGCGCAGCCCGAGGAGGCGCTGGCCGTCGGCGACGGTGGCCTCGCCGACGTTCAGGGCGAGGTTCACCCCGACCTTGCGGGCCAGTTCGAGCCGGGCTTCGCTGACGTCGGTGATGACGACGTTGCGGGCTCCGGCGTGGCGGGCGACGGCGGCGGCCATGATGCCGATCGGGCCCGCGCCGGTGATCAGCACGTCCTCGCCGACCAGCGGGAAGGAGAGCGCGGTGTGCACGGCGTTGCCGAACGGGTCGAAGATCGCGGCGACGTCGAGGTCGACCTTGTCCCGGTGCACCCAGACGTTCGACGCGGGCAGGGCCAGGTACTCGGCGAACGCCCCGTCGCGGCCGACGCCGAGCCCGAGGGTGGAGCGGCACAGGTGCCGGCGCCCGGCGAGACAGTTGCGGCACTTCCCGCAGACGAGGTGCCCCTCGCCGCTCACCAGGTCGCCCACCTTGATGTCGACGACGTCCGCGCCGATCCCGGCGACCTCGCCGACGAACTCGTGGCCCAGGACGAGCGGCGTGCGCACGGCCTGCTGCGCCCATCCGTCGTAGTCACGGATGTGCAGGTCGGTTCCGCAGATACCGGTACGCAGCACCTTGATCAGCACGTCGCCGGGGCCGGTCTCCGGCTCCGGCACATCCATCAGCCAGAGTCCCGGCTCGGCCTTGTGCTTCACGAGTGCCTTCACAGCTGCGGCTCCCTGTACCTGGTACGTGCGGATGACCGGGCCGAGGGCATGCCTGAGGCGGCCTTCGGCCCGGGGGTGGCGGGGGAGACGGCGGACGGGGAAGGGCCCTGCGCCCTCTCCCCGCTCACTGCCGTCCCCAAGAAATGTGCCGTACCCGGGCGCTCAGGTCCATCGAGGATTTCTTAAGCGCCGCCGTAGATCCGCTTCAGGCCCCGGGCCGGGGCCTGAAGCGGGACCCGGCCCGGGGCAGGTGACGGGGCTCCGTCGCCCTGTGGATGCTGACCCGGGGCGAGGGTTTCCCGGTCCGGCCCCGTCAGGACAGCGGCACGAATGCCCTGATCGCCTCGCTCAGCCGATGCGGCTGGTCCTCGGGGATGAGGGTGAGGCTGTCGGCGATCGTGACCAGCCGGCCCTGGGGCAGCATGTCCGCCAGCCTCCGGCCGTGGTCGGGCGGCATGACCTTGTCCTCGGTCGCCCACACCACGAGTGCCGGACGGTCGAAGGTGCGCAACGCGTCGGCCCACCGCAGGAGTTCGTCCCGGGGCGGGACCCCGAGCACGTACGCACGCAGGTCGCGCCGGATCGCGGCAGAGGTCCACAACGGCCGGAACCACTCGTCCATCACCTCGTGCGGGACGGGCCGCTTGCTCATCCACCCCCAGGTCACCGGCAGCCTGCGCATCGACCTCAGCTTCAGCAGGGAGAAGGCGAGCCGCAGACCGCCGGGCACCTTCGCGGAGGCGAGGAGGTTGCGGCCGGGCAGGCCGGGCGGGAAGTTGTCGAAGGCCTCGCAGGACGTGATCACCAGCCGTCCGATCCGCTGGTCCCGCCCGTCCGCGACGAGCGCCTGTGCCCCGCCCCAGTCGTTCATCACCAGCGTGACGTCCCGCAGGTCCAGTGCCTCCAGGAACTCGGCCACCAGGTGGGCGACCCCGGGGACCGTCAGATCGGCGTCCGGCCGCATGGGCCTGCGGTGGGCCCCCAGCGGCAGCGTGGGCACGACGCACCTGAAGTCGGAGCGCAGGTCCGCGACCACATGACGCCAGAGCGAACCGTTCATCGCCACCCCGTGGAGCAGGACCAGCACGGGCCCGTCGCCGCCCGTGTCCTCGTACTCCAACACGCCTGCGGAAAGCGTCACCTCGGTCATGGGGACAACCTAGGGCCTCCTCCTGCCGCGCGCGGCCCAACAGGGCGTCAGGGCTTGATAGCGTCGCCCGCACGACTGCGGAAAGCTCCCCGCCGGGGTCGTCGCTCCGCCGGGCCGGGCCGCACCGACAGGGCGGCGAGCGGCGGCCGGTGCGCGTGACGGGGACGCACGTGGCAGGGACGATGAGGGCCTACGCATGAGCCTCCCGCAGTTGCACTACACCTCCGTCACGTCCGGGGACGGGGAGCCCGCCGGCCGGTTCACCGCCGTCGACCCCGCGATACCCGGGCCGGTGCGCGCGGAGGCCGCACCGCTCCTGGCGTACGACGCTCCGGAGGGCACCCCCGAACGGCTCCCCGACTCCCGGCTCCGCGCGCTGCCCGTGGCGTTCGGATTCGTCGTGCTCTCCGACGGCAGCCATCTGATGAGCCGTACGGTGGCCACGGGCGAGGGCGGATTCCACGCCCACGCCGTGCACCTGCCACCGGGGATACCGATACCCGGGCGGGTGCTCCCGGTCGCCGCGTGGGGAGCGGCCGGATGGCTCTCCGCGACCCCGGACCGGGTGCTGCCCGACCCCCTGACCTCGATGTCCACCGCGCAGGGCCCCTCCCGCGGGCTCACCCGTGAGAGCCTCGGCGACTTCGCCGTGTCGCGCGGCCCGTGGCTCGCCGCCGTGCTGAGCGACCTGCGCCGGGTGAGCGAGGACCCTTCCGCGCCGCCGGTCGTGCTCGTGGAGCGGCAGAGCGCGGATGTGGCCCGATGGGTCGCCCTGGCGACCGCCGTACTGCCCCGCGAGCATGCCGAGCGGCTGACCTTCACCACGTACACCCGGCACCCGGGGCTCACCGCGCACCAGGTCGTCGGGGTGCTGCCCGAGGACGCGCCCGACTCCCGTGACCCCCGCTTCCGGGTGCACGCCGCCTCCGGTCCCCGCCCTTCCGGGGCGGTGGACGACGCCTGGGCCGGCACCGCCGCCCGGATCTGGCGCAGCCGGGCCCCCGAGCTCTTCCGGGAGGCCGCGGAGCTTCCGGGAGAGCCCTTCGCGGCGGGCCCGCTCGCCGTGACCGCGCTCGGCGCGGGCATCGCGCTCGGCTCCGACGAGCGCGCTGCTGCCGCGAGTTGGGCGGCCGAGCGGCCGTACGCGCTGGACGAGAAGGGCATCCGGCAGCTGACCGACGCGCTGACCGCGCCCACGGACGACCGTACGGCCGCGGAGTGCGCGGCGGCGCTCCGGCTGCTGACGGCGCTCGACGGCCGCAGCCCCGCCGCCGTCACCGCGCCGCTGGCCGCGCTGCTGGTGACGCAGGCGGTGCGCGGCGGGGACGTGACCCTGGAGCCGCCGGCGCGTTCGGCGTTCGAGGAGCCAGCCGGGGAGCGGGCACTCGCCGCGCTGGTCGAGGAGCTCGGCGACGAGCTGCTGGCCGAGCTCGCCGCCGGTGTACCGCGGGGTGTCGCGCGGACCGTGCAGCTGCTGCGGATCGTGCGTCTCCTCGGCGTCGAGTGCGCGGAGCTGCTCCCCGACGTCGTGGGACGGCTGGCCCGCGCGCTGCTCGAGGACCCCGAGGCGGGCGCGTGCCGCGCCCTGATGGAGCTGATGGACGAGCAGTTCGACGTCCGTACGGCGCTGCTGGGGGAGCTGGACCGGCTGGCGCCGGACCATCCCGCGGACGCGGAACAGCTGCTGACCCGGGTGGCCCTGCCCTTCACCGGGACCCAGGCCCTGCCGCATCTGCGGATGTGCGCCGAGGCACCGGGCGCGAAGGCGCGGGGCACCGACCGGGTGGGGACCCTGCACGCGGTGCTGCGCGCGGCGGGCATGTCCCCGTTCGCCGAGCCCCTGGTCCTGAGGACGGCGGTCGGGCTGGTGTGGGGCGAGGACACCCCGACGGCGGTCGAGGCCCGGGCGCTGCTCGGAGAGACCACGTCGGACGCCCATCGGACGGCCGGCACCTGGAAGTACCTGGTCGCCGCGGCGCTCGCCGCCCCCTGCGGCGACGAGGACGCCCCCGAGCTCGCCCACGACCTGCTGCGCGGCTTCCCGCAGGAGATCGGGGCCCGGGTACGGGCGTGCCTGATGCTCCTGGACTTCGCACGGGACTTCGGTGCCGGTGCGCCCGAACCCGGCTGGGCGGACCGCGTCCGTGAACTGCGCGCCCGCGCCGAGCCCGTGGAGCCCCTGGTCCTGGAGCACGCCTACGGCGCCCTGGCAGAGGGGCTCCTCGCCCCGGACCGTCCGGAGGCGGAGCTGTACGCCTTCGTGCACAGCGGGGACGAGGACCTGATCGCGGCCTACGGCAGGGCTGCCCGCCGCGCCCCGGTCGTGGCCCTGCTGCGGGCGGATCCCGCGTACGTGGCGGACTGCTTCACGGTGTGGAACGCCCACCCGCACGCGGGCGGCGACTGGACGCGGACCCGCACGGCGCTGCTGGAGGAGGTGCTGCGCCCCGCCGTGCGCGGCCTGTCCGCCGAGGACCTGGCGGCGGCGGAAGAGGCGGTGGAACGCGAGGGGAACAGCCGCACCCTGGACGCCTTCCGTACCTGGAACCGGCAGCCCCGCTCCATCGGCCGCCTGGGCAGACGCATCGTGGGTCGGGTGCGCCGGGGGTGACCTGGGCAAGCCCACGGCGTCCTGTCCGGCCCGAAGAAGCGGTTCGCCGCCTTCACCGAGACACCTTCGCCGGGAGGGACCGAAGCGCCGTTGACCAGGCCCCCCCGGGGGGGCTGTCGCCGGCGTGTGCGTGGGGACGCGCGAGGGCGGGTACCGTTGAGAGCTCTGATCTCGTGTGCCTCCTGGTGGGCTGCGTGACACCCCAGGAGGAGACGGCATGACGACGAACCGCGGACGCAAGGACGTGATCCGGGACCGGATGGCGGCGACCGGCGAGTCGTACAACGTCGCCGCGCGGAATCTGAAGGCGATGAAGGACATGGGCGCCACCCGTGACGCCCTGCTCGTGCAGCGGTGGACCCCCGCGGAGTCGCTGGACGTGCCGTGTCCGTGCGGCGGTACGTGCGAGCCCGGCGAGAAGTGCGATCACTGCCACGCCCGGCACCGGCACGTGAAGCGCTACCCGGGCAGTGTCACGGACGTGGAGGTCTGGGCCGACCGCTACGAGTGCACGGGCTGCTCGGCCTCGTACACGCTGACCGTCCACCTGGCGGGGCGCCCCTGGGGTGTGGCCGAGACCGTGGTACAGGGCGGCGCGGCGGAGGAGGTCGTGCGGGCCCGGGTGTTCCCCGGGGTGGCGCACCCGCTCCTGCGGGCCGAGGCGACCGCGGAGTCCGCGTCCGACGAGGACTGACTGCTCCATTCTTCGCCCGGGGCACGTCGGGCGGGGGACGGATGAAGGCCGACAAGGTGGCGGACGGCAGCGGGGCCGGACCAGGGGCCCGCGAGCACGGTTCACGTACGCCGGCGACGACCGGCTCCGCCTCCCTGAGCGCGCAGGCGCGCGAAGCCGTCCTGCAGCGCATCGTCGACCGGCGCTACGCGCAGGGCGCGCGCCTCGTCGAGCGGGAGGTCGCCGAGGAGCTCGCACGGACACACAGACCCGCGGTACCCGCACGGACGCGCACCCCCGGTCCCAGCCCTCCGACTCGGTCCCCTCGCCGCCGATCTGGGCTATCTGGACGATCTGGACATCGCGCTCACCACGGTGGCGCCGTCCGACTCCCTGGTGCTGCCGATCGCCCTGCTGCGCGAGCACGGAGTGCGGGTGGGGCTCGGTTCCGACGGCGTACGCGACGCGTGGAGCCCGTTCGGCAACGCGGACATGCTGCACCGCGCGCATCCGCCCGGATGGGTCACGGACGTACGGCTCGACGACGAACTGACGGAGTGCTACCGCGTCGCGGCCCACAGAGGTGACGACGTCATGGGAATCGCACACGCGGACCTCGCACCCGACGCCCTGCCGACTTCGTCCTCGTACGGGGCGAATGCCTTCCTCAGGTCGTCCCCCCTTTCCGCCACCGCGCGCCGGCCACCGCACGGAAGCGGCGCACGGACCGGAACTCCCCTGACCGATCGGTCAGGCCTGACCGATCGGTCAGCTACGGTGGGCTCATGCCACGTCCGCCCTCCACGATGCGCCGTCAGATCCTCGACGCAGCCCTGCGCCTCTTCGCCGAACACGGCTTCAAGGGGACCTCGCTCCACGACATCGCTGTCGAGGCCCACTGCTCCAAGGCGTCCCTGCTCTACCACTTCGCCGGCAAGGACGCGATCCTCACCGAGCTGCTGACCCCGCCGGCGGAGAGCCTCTCCGCCATGCGTGAGGAGTTGGCGGCGCTGAAGGGAGATCAGGCCGCCGAGTCGGCCGTGACGATCTACGTCGGCCTGGCGATGCGCTTCCATCTGGAAGTCAAGATCATCTTCGCCGAGCTCCCCGACATGCTCGGTCATCCGGTCCTGGCCGTCATCCCCGAGGCGGTCGACCAGCTCGCGGACGCGCTCGCCGGCCGGTCACCGGAGCCACGTGCCCGAGTCATGGCCCAGATGGTGATCGGCGGCGTGGCTGTCACGGTCGCCGCCGGTGTCGACGTCGAACCGGACACGATGCGCGCCGAACTGGTCCAGGGGGCGCTGAGAGCCCTCGGGCGCCCCACCAGCTGACAGAAGCCGTCCAGAACGAAGAGAAAGACGACTCCTTCGCATGGCAATCCTGCTCTACCGGCTCGGCCGGCTGTCCTTCCGTCGCAGAGGGCGAGTCCTTGCCCTCTGGCTCCTGCTGCTCGCCCTGCTCGGAGGGGGCGCCGCGGCCTTCAGCTCCCCCACCACCAGCAAGTTCTCGATCCCCGGCACCGAGTCCCAGAAGGCCCTGGACTCGCTCTCCCGGGAGTTCCCGCAGGCAGGCGGTGCGACCGGGACCATAGTCGTCGCCGCTCCCGAGGGCGGGAAGCTCACCCCCGCGGCCGTGGCTCCGGTGACCGAGGAGGCCGCGGAGGTTCCCGGTGTGCTCGCGGCCGTCGACCCGTTCACCTCCAAGGCCGTCTCGCGGGACGGCCGCTACGCCCTGATCCAGGTGCAGTTCACCTCGGGCGTCGACGGCATCACCGAAGCGCAGCGGGAGGCTTTCACCGAGGCCGGATCGTCCGTCACCGACCTGCGCGTCGAACACGGCGGCGAGATCATGCGGGGCGTCCCGGAGGTCGGTTCGACCGAGGTCATCGGCGTGGCGGTCGCCGCCCTCGTCCTCGTCCTCACCTTCGGATCCCTGGTCGCGGCGGGCATGACCCTGCTGAACGCGCTGGTCGGCGTCGCGGCCGGCATGGCCGGGCTGTTCGCCCTCAGCAGCGTCGTGGAACTGACCAGCACCGCGCCCATCCTGGCGCTCATGCTGGGCCTGGCCGTCGGCATCGACTACTCCCTGTTCATCACCTCCCGCTACCGCCACTACCTCAACCAGGGCATGGACGGCGAGGAGGCCGCCGGCCGGGCGGCCGGGACCGCGGGTTCGGCCGTCGTCTTCGCGGGTGCCACCGTCGTCATCGCCCTGGCGGGACTCGCCGTCGCCGGTGTGCCCTTCCTGACGGTCATGGGCCTGGCAGCGGCGGCCACGGTCGCCCTCGCCGTGCTCGTCTCCCTGACCCTGCTGCCGGCCGTCCTCGGCTTCGCGGGCACCCGCGTCCTGCCCCGGAAGCACCGGACCCCGGGCCAGGCCCCCGCAGCCGCCCCCGCCGGGTCCGGCTTCGGCTTCCGCTGGGGCCGGATCGTGGCACGGCTGCGGGTCCCCGTCCTGATCCTCGGGGTGGCCGGCCTCGGAGCCCTCGCCCTGCCGGTGCAGGACATGCGCCTCGCCCTGCCCGACGCGAGCACCGAGGCGGTCGGGTCGCCCAACCGTGAGGCCTACGACCTGACCACCGAAGGGTTCGGCGAGGGCTTCAACGGCCGGCTGATCGCCGTCGTGTCCGCAGACACCCCGCAGGCGACCGGCACGGCGGTGAAGGAGACCGCCGCGCTCATCACGAAGACCGACGGGGTGCTGGCCGTCGCCGCGCCGCAGATGAACGAGAAGGGCACCACGGCCCTGCTGGCGGTGATCCCCGGGACGGGCCCCACGGCCGCCGCCACCGAGCACACCGTCAACGAGATCCGTGACCGCGTGGAGAGCGTCACCGGTGCCTCCATCGCTCTGACCGGCGCCACCGCGGTCGGCATCGACGTGTCCGAGAAGCTCGCCGGAGCGCTGCCGGTCTACCTCCTGCTGGTGGTCGGGCTGTCCGTCCTGTTGCTGATGCTCGTCTTCCGGTCGGTCCTGGTGCCCCTCAAGGCCGCGCTCGGCTTCCTGCTGACCATCGGCGCCACGTTCGGGATCACCGTCGCCATCTTCCAGGAGGGCCACCTGGCCCAGCTGGTCGGCCTCGACACCCCCGGGCCGCTGGTCAGCTTCCTGCCCATCCTGCTCATCGGCATCCTGTTCGGGCTGGCGATGGACTACGAGGTCTTCCTCGTCTCGCGGATGCGGGAGGACTTCGTGCACGGCGCCGACGCCCGCGAGTCCGTCATCGGCGGCGTCGGCCACAACGGCCGTGTGGTCACGGCGGCCGCCGTGATCATGACCGCCGTCTTCGGCGGATTCGTGTTCATGCCCGACCCGATCATCAAGTCCATCGGATTCGCCCTGGCGATCGGCGTGCTCATCGACGCCTTCGTCGTCCGTATGGCTCTCGTCCCGGCGGTCATGCACCTGCTCGGCCGTGCCGCCTGGTGGCTGCCCCGCCCGGTCGACCGGATCCTGCCCGACCTCGACATCGAGGGTGAGCGGCTGAGCCGGGAGATCCCGGTGCAGCAGCAGCCGGCGGAGCTCGTCACGACGTGAGCGCGCCCGTGTCCCGGCCGGACGCCGGGGACACGGGAGGCGCCCGCTCAGCGGAACGCCCGCCGTGAGCAGTGCTCACGGCGGGCGTTCCCACGTTCCGGGGCCGGCTCCTGACGCCAGGACGCCCCGGCCGGCTCAGCTCTCGTCCGGCGCCAGGGTCAGCGAGATCGAGTTGATGCAGTACCGCTGGTCCGTGGGCGTCTGATAGCCCTCACCCTCGAAGACATGCCCCAGGTGCGACCCGCAGCGGGCGCAGCGCACCTCGGTGCGCGTCATGCCCATGCTGTTGTCCTGGATCAGCTCGACCGCGTCGCTGTCCTTCGGGTCGTAGAAGGACGGCCATCCGCAGTGGGACTCGAATTTGGTGTCGGAGCGGAACAGCTCCGCCTGACAGGCGCGGCAGGAGTAGACCCCCGCCGTCTTGGTGTCGGTGTACTCACCGACGAACGCGGGCTCGGTGCCGGCCTTGCGCAGCACCGCGTACTCGGCGGGGGACAGCTCCGCCCGCCATTGCTCGTCCGGCTTCTCGACGTCGTACGACACGGTGGCTCCCTCAGCTCGACAGGTGGTCCAGGATCTGCGGGCCGAGGTCGGTGACATCGCCCGCTCCCATGGTGAGAACCAGATCGCCCGGCTTCGCCATTCCCGCGACGGCGGCGGGGACCTCGGCCTTGTCGTGGACGGCCGTGACCTCGGCGCCCGCGGCCTTCGCGGCGTCGATGATCAGCTCGCTGGTGACGCCCGGGACCGGGTCCTCGCGGGCCGGGTAGATGTCCAGGACCAGCGAGGCGTCGGCGAGGGCGAGCGCCTGGCCCATCTCCGTGCCGAGCTCCTGGGTGCGGGAGAAGAGGTGGGGCTGGAAGACGACCAGGAGGCGGGCGTCGGTGGCCGCGCCGCGCATGGCCTCCAGGTCGGCGGTCATCTCCGTGGGGTGGTGCGCGTACGAGTCGACGACCTGGACGCCCGCCGCCTCGCCCTTGAGCTGGAGGCGGCGCTTGACCCCGGTGTACGAGCCGATGGCGGAGGCCAGGTTGTGCGCGGGGATGCCGAGGGCGACACCGGCGGCGAGTGCGGCGACCGCGTTGTGCGCGTAGTGGCGGCCGGGTACGGAGACGGTGAAGGTGAGGTACTTGCCGTTGAGCACGACGGTGACCTCGCTGGTCAGGCCGCGCGGCGTGACCTTGTGGACCCGGACGTCCGCGCCCTCGGACTCGCCGTAGGTGACGACGGTGAGGGAGGAGAGTGCGCGGACCCTGCGGGTCAGCTCGACCGCGCCGGGCTGGTCCGCGGCGATGACCAGGGTGCCGCCGGGGACGACCTTGCCGACGAAGGTCTCGAAGGACTCGTAGATCTCGTCCATCGACGCGTAGTTCGCGTGGTGGTCCAGCTCCACGTTGAGGACGATCGCGACCTCGGGGGCGTACTTCTGGAAGCTGCGGTCGCTCTCGTCGGCCTCCGCGACGAAGATGTCGCCGCCGCCGTGCGTGGCGTTGGTGCCGGGGCCCTCCAGGTCGCCGCCGATGGCGTACGAGGGGTCCAGGGACAGCTCGGACAGGGCCACGGCCAGCATCGACGTGGTGGTGGTCTTGCCGTGCGTCCCGGCGACCGCGATCGATCGGAGGCCGACCATCAGGGAGGCGAGCGCGTCGGAGCGGTGCACGACGGGGATGTCCAGCTCGGCGGCGCGGACCAGCTCGGGGTTGTCGGCGCGGATGGCGCTGGAGACGACCACCGAGGTCGCGTCGTCGGCCAGGTGCCCCGCGGCGTGCCCGACGTGGACGGTGGCCCCCAGGGCGCGCAGGGCGTCGGCGGTGGCGGACTCCTTGGCGTCGCTGCCCGCCACCTTCGCGCCGCGCTGGGCGAGGATCTTCGCGATGCCCGACATTCCGGCGCCGCCGATGCCGATGAAGTGCGGCCGTTCAAGGGCGGCAGGAATACCGGGTGCCATACGTGATCTCTCCCGAGGTGCGACGTGGTGCTGGGTCGGCCCCAGCCTATTCGCTGTGCGCGAAGAGCTTGAGCACCGGTACGCCGACCTTGTGGCGGGCCCGGGAGGCCCAGTCGCGGTGGAAGAACTCCTCGACGTAGTGCGGGGCCGTCAGCACGATGACCTCGTCGGCCGCGGAGTCGTCGACCACGGTCTTCAGCTTGTCCAGCGGATGGTCCTCGACGACCTGACCGACGGCCTCCGAACCCGCCTCGCGCAGCTCCCGGAGCGAGTACTCCAGCGCCATCTCGGCGGGTTCCCTGGCCTCCCTGCCCTCCGGCTGCTCCCCCTCGCGGACGGCTTCCCTGAGCTCTCCGATCGCCACGTCGTCGATCGCGCGCAGCAGTACGTCGGCCTGATCGCTGCGGGGCTGCATCAGCACGACGAACGAGATCTGCTCCTCGCCGTGGAGGGTGGTGACGAATTCCACGTCCTCGGGGGTGAGGGGCTTCTCGATCATCAAAACGCTTGTGAACACGACAGGCGCCCTTCCGCTTCATCTCGTCGGCCGTGGGGACGGCCGCTGGTGCTGAAACCATCCTTCCCCGCAATTGCACGGGGTAGCAGGAGTAAGTCTGCCCACCCGGAGCCAACCGGAACGGGATATTCCGCTAAGTGTCAGATCTTCCCGTACCGGCTGAAGAGGAATCCCTCCTCCTCCAGCAGCGAGACGAGAGAGAAACGTTCCGGCACGCGGACGGCGGGCCCGCCCGCGATGCGCTGCGCGTCTCCCGCGGTGAGCAGGGGGGACAGGGTCAGGCAGAGCTCGTCGAGCACCCCTGCCGCGACGAACTGGCCGAGCAGACGCGGCCCGCCCTCGGTGAGGAGCCGGCTGAAGCCCTGCCCGCCCAGCGCCGCCACCGCGCGCTCCGGGTCGACGGCGGCACCGTCCCCGGCGAACAGCACCTCGGCCCCCGCCTCACGGGCCGCGCGGACGCGGTCCGAGGGGGCGCCGGCTCCGGTGATCACGATGGTCGGGACCAGCGGAGAGACGAACAGCGGGAGGGAGAAGTCCAGGTCCAGGCTCGCGGTGACGACGGCGACGGCAGGGGCCGGCCCCTGCCCGGCCGCCTCGCGCCGGGCGGCGAAGGCTTCACGGGCCCGCGCGGGCCGGTAGCCCTCCTGCCGCACCGTCTCGGCGCCGACGACGACCGCGTCCGCCAGAGCACGCAGGGTGCCGAAGATCCGCATGTCGGCCGCGCACGAGATGCCCTGGGAGCGGCCGTCGTGCTGGGCGGCGCCGTCCAGGGTGGAGACCATGTTGGCGCGGAGCCAGGGACGCCCCGCCGCCTCGGGGTAGGCATAGGCGTCGGCCAGTTCACCGAGCGTCCACTCGCGGCCGGCGGCCTCCGTGGACTCGGTGGTGGCAGTCAGGTCCGTCACAGGGAGCAGGCGTCGCATGCCCGCAGTCTGGCACGGCGCCGGAGGCCTCCGGGGCGAGGCCTTAAGGTGGAGAGTTGTGTCGTCCTCCACAGCCGTGCCGGGGCAGAGCCCCATAGCCGAAACGTCCCCGCAGTCCCTGTGCGCCCTCGAGCCGCGCGTCCCCGCCGACCGGCTGGTCGCGGAGATGGTGCCGCCGCCGCGCTTCGACTCGGTGCGCTTCGATACCTACGTACCGGACCCGAACCAGCCGAGCCAGACCGAGGCGGTCGAGGTCCTCAGCTCGTTCGCGGCGGGGCTCGGTGGCGCCCACGCCACGGGCTCGGGCAAGTCCGGAAGAGCGCGAAGCGCGTCCTCCGCGGGTTGGTGGCGGGCGACGGGCGGGCGGTTCGGGAAGAAGCAGCCCGCCGCTCCCTCGGGTCCGCGCGGCGTCTATCTCGACGGCGGGTACGGCGTCGGCAAGACCCACCTCCTGGCCTCCCTCTGGCACGCCACCCCGGCCGACAGCTCCCTCAAGGCCTTCGGCACCTTCGTCGAGCTGACGAACCTGGTCGGCGCACTGGGCTTCCAGCAGACCGTGCAGACCCTCAGCGGGCACCGGCTGCTCTGCATCGACGAATTCGAACTGGACGACCCGGGCGACACCGTCCTGGTGTCGTCCCTGCTCAGCAGGCTCGTGGAGGCGGGCGTCGCGCTGGCCGCCACATCGAACACGCTGCCCGGCAAGCTCGGCGAGGGCCGCTTCGCCGCGGCCGACTTCCTCCGCGAGATCCAGGGACTGTCGGCGCACTTCCGGCCGCTGCGGATCGACGGGGAGGACTACCGCCACCGCGGCCTGCCCGAGGCGCCCCCGCCGTACTCCGACGGCCAGGTGACCAAGGCCGCGTACGCGACCCCGGGCGCCTCGCTCGACGACTTCCCGTCGCTGCTCGACCACCTCGCCCGGGTCCATCCGAGCCGGTACGGCGCGCTGGCGGACGGGATCGCCGCGGTCTGCCTCACCGATGTGCGGCCGGTGCCCGACCAGTCGACCGCGCTGCGTCTGGTGGTCCTCGCCGACCGGCTGTACGACCGTGAGGTCCCGGTGCTCGCCTCCGGCCTCCCCTTCGACCGGCTGTTCAGCGACGAGATGCTGAACGGCGGGTACCGGAAGAAGTACTTCCGGGCCATCTCGCGGCTGACGGCGCTGGCGCGTGACGCAAAGGGACTGGTGGCGCAGTAGGTTCGGGGGTTGAAGGACGTGCGGGTGTCTCCGGGTGCCGCGTACGTCCCTCTGACCGCGCACACCTTTGAAGGGATCCAGCATGGCTACCACGCGTCAGGCGCACACGGTCTGGGAAGGCAACCTGCTCGAGGGCAAGGGCGTCGTCACCCTCGACTCCTCCGGCGTCGGGGAGTTCCCGGTCTCCTGGCCGTCCCGCGCGGAGAAGGCGAACGGGAAGACCAGCCCCGAGGAGCTCATCGCGGCGGCGCACTCCAGCTGCTTCTCGATGGCGCTCTCCAACGGCCTGGCCACGGCGGGCACCCCGCCCACCCAGCTGAACACCCAGGCCGACGTCACGTTCCAGCCCGGCACCGGCATCACCGGCATCCACCTCACGGTGGAGGGCGTCGTTCCGGGTCTGGACGAGGCGGGCTTCGTGAAGGCCGCCGAGGACGCCAAGGCGAACTGCCCGGTCAGCCAGGCGCTCACGGGCACCACCATCACGCTCAGCGCCTCGCTGGCCTGATCCCACGCGTCCCCGGGGCCTCGTGCGCCCCGGGGACACAAGGGGCACCGTGGCCCGCATGGTTCCCGCGCGACGCGTTGCGTGGTACACACATGCGGGTCACTTCACCTGTCCGCCAGCAGGGAGTTGCCTCATGTCATCCGCACCTCGACGACTCGCGACACGACGACAGGTCCTGGCCACGAGCGCGGCGACCGCCGCATCGGTGGCTTTCACCGGGGCCTTCACCGAACTCTTCGCCGGAACCGCCGACGCCCGGGGCCACAGCGGCTACGGGCCCCTCCTGCCGGACCCGGACGGTCTGCTCGACCTGCCGAAAGGTTTCCGCTACCGGGTGCTCTCCCGGGAGGGCGACCCGCTCCGCTCAGGCGAGGGCCAGGTCCCCAGCAACCACGACGGCATGGCCGCCTTCGCCGGCCGCCACGGCCGGGTCCACCTCGTACGCAACCACGAGAACCGCGTCACCGGAAAGATCGGCGTCCCCACGGTCGAGGGACTCACCTACGACCCCATGGGCAAGGGCGGCTGCACGTCCCTCGAGCTGGACGGCCGCGGCCACGTACTCGGCGAGCGCGTCGCCATCGCGGGTACGGCCGTCAACTGCGCGGGCGGCCGGACGCCTTGGAACACCTGGCTGACCTGCGAGGAGACCGAGGACAGGGCCGGCACCAACGGCTACACGAAGGACCACGGCTTCATCTTCGAGGTGGACGGCGCCGATCCGCGCCGTACCGGCGCCGTGCCGCTGACCGCGATGGGCCGTTTCCAGCACGAGGCAGTCGCCATCGATCCGGACAACGGGATCGTCTACGAGACGGAGGACGCGTTCGAGAAGCCGTTCGGGCTCTTCTACCGCTTCCTCCCCGAGAAGCCGCTGGGCGGGACGGGCTCCCTGCGGGCCGGGGGCGCGCTCGAGGCCATGCGGGTGCCCGGCGTCCCGGACCTCTCCGCGATCCAGGAGACGGGAGCGAGCTTCGACCGGATCGAGTGGGTCCCCGTGCCGGATCCTCAGGCGGCCGGGACGCCGATCCGGCTGCAGGACTTCGGACCGAAGGGCATCACGCACGCCCAGAAGCTGGAGGGCTGTTACTGGGGCGGCTCGTCGGTGTACTTCGTCTCCAGCTTCGCGCACAGCGCGGAGGGATCGGCCGCCGACCACTTCGGCCAGGTGTGGCGCTACGAGCCGAAGAAGCGCCGGCTCACGCTGGTGGTCGTCTTCGGCCCGGACACCGACATCCAGCTGCCGGGCGAGTCCCCGGACAACATCTGCCTCGCCTCCGGGGGCGGACTGATGGTCTGCGAGGACGGAGGCGGCGCGCAGCACGTGCTGGGGGTGACGCGGCGCGGCGAGGTCTACGCGATGGCCCGCGGACGCCAGAACATCGGGACGGCCGAGGAGCCGGAGTGGGGCGAGTTCGCCGGCGTCACGTTCTCACCGGACGGCGGGACGATGTTCGTGAACTGCTACACGCCCGGGACGACCTTCGCGGTGAGGGGCCCCTGGCGCTGACCGCGGCGCGGGCAGGCGGGTGATCCGGCGCTCCGGCACCGGACGGCCGGAGCGCCGTGAGCATCATCTGAAGAACCATCAGCTAGCGTCCTTCGGTGATCAAATCCGTTCGTACGATGATCGTGCTGACTGTTCTGGGCGGGGTGCTCGCCGGCTGCGGTGACTCCGAGGGCACCCGCGCCAGGACCGCCGTGCTTCCGACGGCCTCCCGGGAACCGGTGAAGGGCAGCGATTCCCCTTCACCGGTCCCGGGGAGCAGCCCGCCCGTCCCCGCCCGGGGGCCCGCCGGTCTCACGCCCGTCTTCGAACGGCGCGCGGACGGCTCGGGCCCCCGCGACACGGCGGCCGGGGCCGACAAGGCCGTCGCGCTCACCTTCGACGCGGACATGACCGCGGATCAAGGACCCCGTGCCGCTGACGGCGAGCACTTCGACAACCCCGCCCTGATCGCCTCGCTGCGTCGGCTGAAGGTCCCCTCGACGGTCTTCATGACCGGCAGGTGGGCACAGGAGTATCCCGCCCAGGCCCGGGCGATCGGCAACGATCCCCTGTTCGAGATCGCCAACCACTCGTTCAGCCACTACGCCTTCTCCGCTCCCTGCTACGGGCTGCCGACCGTGGCCGAGGCGGACATGCGGGCCGACGTGGAGCGGGCCTTCACCGCGATCCGGAGGACGGGGGCGCGCCAGGTCGTGCCGTACTTCCGCTTCCCCGGGGGCTGCTACGACGACGCGGCGCTGAAGGCCCTGGCGCCGACCGGGGTGACCGCGGTCCAGTGGGACGTGGTCAGCGGTGACGCCTTCGCCACGGACGCGGACGCGGTGGCCGAGCAGGTGCTGGACGGGGTGAAGCCGGGATCGCTGGTGGTCATGCACTGCACCAGAAGTGCGGCGCCCGTCACCGACGACGCGGTGCGCCGCATCGTCCCGGAGCTGCGCGAACGCGGCTACCGCTTCGTCAAGGTCTCCGAGCTGATGGGCGGCTGAGTCCGCCCCGCCCGCGGGGCTGTCACCCCGAACAGGCGGTGCGTCCCGCCTCCTGCCAGGCGCAGACCGGGCAGAGGGTGCTGCCCTTCGTCGACTCCGGGTACTCCGTCGGCTTCCGGCACAGCACGCACTCGGCGTACGGCGGGCCCCCGTCCGCCGGGGCGGGGGCCCGCTCGGGTGTGTCGCAGTACGGCGCGTCGTCCATGCCTACGAGCCTACTCACGCGTGCAGGGCCAGGCCGGGCCCGCGCAGCACCCAGGGACCGCCCGCTTCCCGGAGGATCAATGCGCCGACGGCTTCTCCGGCTTCAGCTCACTGGGGCGCACGATCACGAATCCCTCGCCCTGGAGCATCAGCTGGACCGCCTCGCCGGAACCGCCGCGCACCATCGAGCCGAAGCTCTGCGACCGGTGCAGGGAGGTGGAGAGCTGGGCGCTCCAGCCGACAACCGCGTCCGTGTCGACGTACACGGGCTGCTGTGCGGTCACCGGGATCACGATGGGGTGGCCGTCGCATATCAGGCCCAGCTTGCCGTATCCGCTGAAGACGCTGTTGAAGAGGCCGCCGCCGGTCATTCCGGCGCCCTTCACGGTCTTGATCTCGTACGAGAGGCTCGCGTCGAAGCAGAGGACGTTGCGGCCGTTGATCGTCAGGACGTCGCCCTGCTCCATCTCCACGATGAAGCAGTTGGCCGCCTCGTGGGCGAACCATGCCTCGCCCTGGCCGGAGACCGCCATCAGCGCCAGCCCCTCGCCGGTCACCGCGCGCTTGAGCATGCCGCCGATGCCCTGGCCCTTGCGCTCGAACCGGAGGCTGCCGCGGAAGGCGATCATCGATCCCTGGCGCGCGTGCATCTCACCGTTGACGGCGTACTTGATGGATTTGGCGTTCTGCAGGGTCATGCCGGGGGCCGTGGCCCGCTGCGCCATGTGCTCGCTGGAAAAGAGGTCGCTCTTCATGCCGTGCATCCTCACCCGGAGCCCTGCCTTCCGCCAAGAACGGGTTGCCGGAGGGGCCTGGCAGACTTGGGGCGTGAGCAGCGACCGTATTCCCGAGCCCCTTCCCGCGGTGCCGGAGGCCCCCGCCGACAGCCCGTTCCGCACGGAGCCGACGGCCCGTGACGAAGCCCCGCAGTTCGTTCTTCCGCTGGTGGTGCACATCGAGAAGACGGACCCTCCGGCGCGCAACGACGCCCTGGTGACCGCCGCCCGCGCGGTGCTGACGATCCTCTCGGACCCCCGCTCGCTCGGCGAGCAGGAGTGCGGGACCGAGGGCGAGTGGGCACAGGCCATGCACGACTGGCAGGACGCACGCATCCGCAAGGTGGTGCGCCGGGCGCGCGGCGCCGAGTGGCGCAAGGCGTCCGCACTGCCCGGGATCACGGTCACGGGTGACCACGCCGAGGTACGGGTGTTTCCGCCGGTGCCCCTGGACGGCTGGCCCAAGGAGCTGGCCAAGCTCCAGGTGTCCGGCACGGATCTGGACGACCCCGAGGCCCCGGCCGCGCCCGATGCCGCAGGTGCGGTGCTCTGGATGAATCCGGACGTCTCCATGTCGGCGGGCAAGGCCATGGCGCAGGCCGGGCACGGCGCCCAGCTCGCCTGGTGGGAGCTGTCGGAGACCGAGCGCAAGGCGTGGCGCGAGGCGGGCTTCCCGCTCCGTGTCGCCACTCCGGACGCCGCCCGCTGGTGCGAACTCACCGCGAGCGGACTGCCGGTGGTGCGTGACGCCGGGTTCACCGAGATCGCCCCGGGGTCCTGCACGGTGGTCGCCGACCACCCGGCGCTGCGCCGCTGACCTCGCCGCTCCCGCACCGGGCCCGCGCCGCCCGGTCGCTCTGCGCCCTCGGCGGAGGAGAGCGACCGGGTGGAGGGGCGGGCTCGGAACGCGGTGCGCCCCGGTTGAACAATCCTGCGCCGGCCTACGTATCTCCCTGTACTGCCGCACCGGCATGACCGCCAAGTAGGTTGACGCACGATTCAGTTGGCGGTTGATTCGACGCTGTCACGTACCGGCCCGGGAGACATCTTGCTGCGACGCATCAACGGAACGGCCCTCATCATCGCCGCGCTGGTCGCCACGCTCGGCGCCCTCGCCTATCCCGTGTGGTCCTACGCGGATCGCTCCGGCACCGGCGAGGCCAACCTGAACGCTTCCAGCGTCGCCACCCAGTGGGGGCCGCTCTCCGCGACCGACCGGGACTTCCTGACCAAGGTGCGCCTCGCCGGGCTGTGGGAGCTGCCCGCCGGGCAGCAGGCCATCGAGCGCGCCCCGAGCGAGGCGGTGAAGCTCACCGGTGATCATCTGGTGGTCGGTCACACGGATCTGGACCGGCGGGCTCGCGACGTGGCGGCCAAGCTCGGCGTGGAGCTCCCGAACCAGCCCACCGAACAGCAGCAGGGCTGGCTCCGGGAGCTCACCGCCGCGAGCGGCGAGGAGTATCAGCTGAAGTTCGCCAACCTCCTGCGCGCCGCACACGGCAAGGTGTTCGCGCTGATCGCGCAGGTGCGGCACACCACGCGCAACTCACTGATCCGGCAACTGGCTTCGGACGCCAATCAGGCGGTGCTCGACCACATCACCATGCTGGAACGCACCGGCTTCGTGGACTTCGACGGCCTGGCGCGCGACGCGGCCGGCGCCTCGACGGCCAGCCCCTCGGGCCCGCCCGCGCCGTCGGGGGGTGGAGTCCCCCAGGTGCCGGTGCCGGTGACCCCGAGCGCCGACCAGTCGTTCACCTCCCGTCCGGTGCCACCGACGATGGCTCCCCTGCCTCAGCCGTGAGCCGTGTCGCGCCGCGCGGTGGAACCTGAGCGGGCGGTCCCGGCCGCCCGCCCGTAGTCTCAGCGCCGCCCGTAGTCTCAGCGCCGCCCGGCGTCGTCCGGCGCCGCCCCGGTGTCAGGTGTCCTACCCGCGCCCGGAGCTGTCCCGCCGTCCGGGGCCGTCCCGCCGTTCGAGTAGAGGATGTCGCGGGCCTGTTCCGCGGCGCGGGCGAGGCTCTCGGCGACGAAGTCGAGAATGCGGGCGACGTTCTCCAGGCGGACGGCGGCCGGGGTGCCGGGACCGAGGACACCGACGCCCTGCCGTGAGACGTCGACCTGCTGGGTGAGGGCGCGCACGCTGGCCGTCATCGACTGGTACCAGAGGTTCTCGTCTATGACGTAGCGCTCCCGGCGGCCCTCGTCGCGTTCCCTGCGGACGAGGGCCTGGCCCTCGAGGAAGGCGATCGCCTTGGAGACGGACGCCGGGCTGACCTGAAGGCGCTGGACGAGTTCGGCGGCGGTCATGCTGCCGGAGTCGGTGGTGAGGAGACAGACCATCACCCGCGCCATCATCTTGTTGGACAGCCCCGACTGCATCATGACGGTGGTGAACCGCTCCTCGTACTCGGCCACGGCCACCGGGTCACGTCCGTGCGGCAGTGCGGCCGACTCCGCCCCCCGCGGCGACGCGGGACTCCGCCGCTGGACGCGGCGTTCGGTGGCGCGGTGGGCCAGGTCCGCGCGGTAGCCGGTGGGACCGCCGTTGCGCATCACCTCACGTGTGATCGTCGAGGTCGGCCGCTCCAGGCGCCGGGCGATCTCCGCGTAGGGGAGGTTGTCGGTCAGCCCCAGCGCGATCTGCTGGCGGTCCTTCTGGGTGAGCCTGCCTCCCGGCATCGCGCCCTCCTTCATGTGGTCCGATGCCCCGACCATAGCGTTCACCCTCAGCTCATTGCAACACTCCCCATGCTTCACGTTGCATTCTATTCAGCACCACTGCAACGAAATAGCAGCAACTAGCTGCAATGATAGGACTCCTACGCAACAAATCTGTTGCCACATTCATGAACGCAACGTAGCTTTTCCAATGTCAGAAACAACGACCGCAAGGAGAGCACGATGCAGAACTTCGACACCCCCGCCCCGATCGCCGCCGTTCTGAACATCCCCGCCGGACGCATCCAGGTCATCGCCTCCGACCGCACCGACACCGCGGTGGAGGTCCGTCCCACGAACGCCTCGAAGAGCCGCGACGTGAAGGCTGCGGAGCAGACCACGACCGCGCACTCCGACGGAGTCCTGCGGATCGAGGTCCCGGTGAAGAACGAGTACGTCGGTCCCTCCGGATCCATCGAGGTGACCGTCCGGCTTCCCGCCGGGTCCCGGATCGAGGCGAAGGCGGCGGGCACCGAGTTCCGGGCCGTCGGCCGCCTCGGCGACATCGCCTTCGAGGGCGCGTACCACCGGATCAAGATCGACGAGGCCACGGGCGTCCGCCTCACCGCCGTCGAGGGCGACGTCGAGGTCGGGCGGCTCGACGGGCCCGCGGAGATCAGCACCAGGCGGGGCGACATCCGGATCGCCGAGGCCACCCGCGGCAAGGTCGTCCTCAGCACCCAGCAGGGCGACATCTCTGTCACCGCCGCCGCGGGTGTCTCGGCCGCCCTGGACGCCGGCACCACCTACGGCCGGATCAGCAACGAGCTCAGGAACGACGGCGCCACCGTCCTCGACATCCACGCGACCACCGCCCAGGGCGACATCACCGCCCGCAGCCTCTGACCCGCCCCCCCCAGAAGGAGATCCCCTCATGACCGGCCTGGCCATCGCGGCGAACGGGCTCCGCAAGTCCTACGGCGACAAGACCGTCCTTGACGGCATCGACCTCGCCGTCCCCGAAGGAACCGTCTTCTCCCTCCTCGGCCCGAACGGCGCCGGCAAGACCACCGCCGTGAAGATCCTCTCCACCCTCATCGGCGCCGACGCGGGCGACCTGCGGGTCGCCGGACACGACCTCGCCACCGCACCGCAGGCCGTACGGTCCGTGATCGGTGTGACCGGGCAGTTCTCGGCCGTGGACGGGCTGATCACGGGTGAGGAGAACATGCTCCTCATGGCGGACCTGCATCACCTGTCCAGGAGCCAGGGGCGGCGCGTGACCGCCGAACTCCTGGAGCGCTTCGATCTGGCGGAGGCGGCGAAGAAGCCGGCCGCGAGCTACTCCGGTGGCATGAAGCGGCGCCTGGACATCGCGATGACGCTGGTCGGCGGCCCCCGGATCATCTTCCTCGACGAGCCGACCACCGGCCTCGACCCGCGCTCGCGCCACACCATGTGGGGCATCATCCGCGAGCTCGTCACGGACGGTGTGACCGTCTTCCTGACCACCCAGTACCTCGAGGAGGCGGACGAACTCGCCGACCGTATCGCCGTGCTCCACGACGGCCGGATCGCCGCGGAGGGAACCGCCGACGAGCTCAAGCGGCTGATCCCCGGCGGGCACGTCCGGCTCCGCTTCACCGACCCGGCCGCCTACCGCTCCGCCGCCGAAGCCCTGGGCGAGGTCACCCTCCCCCTCACCCGGCCCCGCTCGAGCGGGGAGACCCCCACCGACGAGTCCCTGACCCTGCAGATCCCCAGCGACGGCAGCCAGCGCGACCTGCGCTCCGTCCTCGACCGACTGGACACCGCCGGCATCGAGGCCGACGAACTGACCGTGCACACCCCCGACCTCGACGACGTCTTCTTCGCCCTGACCAGCACCACCGACCAGCCGAACCAGCCGAAGGAGACCGTCCGATGAGTGCTGTGTCCCTCGCCGTGCGCGACTCGTCCACGATGCTGCGCCGCAACCTCCTGCACGCCCGCCGCTACCCGTCACTCACGCTGAACCTGCTGCTCACCCCGGTCATGCTCCTGCTGCTCTTCGTCTACGTCTTCGGCGACGTCATGAGCGCGGGGATCGGCGGCGGCGACGCCGACCGCTCCGACTACATCGCCTACATCCTCCCGGGCATCCTGCTCATGACCATCGGCTCCACCGTCGTCGGGGCCGCGGTGTCCGTCGCCATGGATATGTCCGAGGGCATCATCGCCCGCTTCCGGACCATGGCCATCCACCGCGGGTCGGTGCTGATCGGGCACGTCGTCGGCAGCGTCCTGCAGTCCGTCGCCAGCGTCGTCCTCGTCGGCGCGGTCGGCGCGGCCATCGGCTTCCGCTCCGTGGACGCCACCCTCCTGGAGTGGCTGGCCGCCTTCGGGCTGCTCGCCCTCTTCGCCCTGGCCCTCACCTGGATCGCGGTCGGGATGGGGATGGCCGGCCCGAACGCGGAGGCGGCCAGCAACAGCGCGATGCCGCTGATCCTCCTCCCCCTCGTCTCCAGCGCCTTCACACCGATCGACGCGATGCCCGGCTGGTTCCAGCCCATCGCCGAGTACCAGCCCTTCACCCCCGCCATCGAGACCCTCCGAGGACTGCTCCTGGGCACCGAGATCGGCCACAGCGGATGGCTCGCCCTCGCCTGGTCCATCGGCCTGACCGTCCTCGGCTACCACTGGTCGACCTCGAAGTTCAGCGACGACCCGAAGTAG
>NZ_NEUF01000189.1:0-133 GCF_002910915.1 Streptomyces sp. SM10
TGGGTCATTCGATCGGTGAGTTGTCGGCCGCTCATGTGGCCGGGGTGCTGTCGTTGGAGGACGCGGCGAAGCTGGTGGCGGCGCGGGGTCGTCTGATGCAGGCATTGCCGGCGGGTGGGGCGATGGTTTCGCT
>NZ_NEUF01000189.1:176-4218 GCF_002910915.1 Streptomyces sp. SM10
GTGTCGATCGCCGCGCTCAACGGGCCTTCGGCGACGGTGGTTTCGGGTGACGAGGATGCTGTGCTGGCGATCGCCGCGCACTTTGAGGCGGAGGGTCGTAAGTCCAAGCGGCTGCGGGTGAGTCACGCGTTCCATTCGCCGCGTATGGAGGCCATGCTCGACGGCTTCCGTGCGGTCGCGGAGACACTGACCTTCCACCAGCCCGAGATCGCCATCGTCTCCAACGTCACCGGAGCGGTCGTTCCGTCGCGCGACATGCGCACTCCCGAATACTGGGTGCGGCACGTCCGGCAGGCCGTCCGTTTCCTCGACGGGATACGCACCCTGCAGAACCAGGGCGTGACGGCGTTCCTGGAGTTGGGCCCGGACGGGGTCCTGTCGGCCATGGGGCAGGACTGCCTCACCGCAGATACCGAAAGCCGCGTGTTCGTTCCGGCCCTCCGCAAGGGGCGCGCCGAGGCGTCGACCTGCGTCGCGGCAATGGCCGAGCTCCACGTGCGCGGCCAGAACGTCGACTGGACACGGTACTTCGCCGGCACCGGGGCGCACCAGGTCGAACTGCCCACCTACACCTTCCAGCGCGAGCGCTACTGGCCGCACGTCCCCATGAAGCTCGACAGCGGAACCGCTGTGGTGGGCAACACGCCGGCGGAGGCACAGTTCTGGGACGCCGTCGAGCGGGAGGACCTGGCCTCACTCGTCGACGCCATACGTCCCGAGGACTCCGATGCGCTGGCCGGTGCGCTGCCCGCGCTCTCCGCCTGGCGTCGGCAGAGCCGCGTCAACTCCAACGCGAGCGAATGGCGTTACGGCGTCACATGGAAGCCCGTCGTCCCTCCGGCGGCGGCCCGGCTGTCGGGCGACTGGCTGGTCGTCGTGCCCACCGGCCACATGGACGGTGCGCTCGTCGCCGCTACGGTCGCAGCGCTGACCGCACACGGCGTCACGGTGATCCCGATCGTGCCCGACGCCGCTGCTGCCGACCGTGCCTCGCTCACCCAGCTGCTCGACAACGTCAGCAGGCCGGACGCGCAGCCGACCGGTGTCCTTTCGCTGTTGGCCCTGGACGAGCAGCCGTCTCCCGTCAACCCGGTCGTCACCGCCGGCATGACGGCGACGCTGGCGCTCGTCCAGGCGCTCGGAGACGCAGGCATCGACGCCCCGCTGTGGATCGCCACCTGTGGCGCCGTGTCCGTCGGCCGCTCCGACCCGCTGGCCAGCGCGGTCCAGGCATCGCTGTGGGGCCTCGGGCGAGTCGTCGGCCTGGAGTGCGCCCACCGCTGGGGTGGGCTCATCGACCTGCCGCAGACGCTGGACGACCGTGCGGCCGCCCGTCTGATCGGCCTCCTCGCCGACGGCGACGAGGACCAGGTGGCGGTGCGCCCCTCCGGGGCGTTCGTCCGCCGTCTCGCACGGGACACCCGGCCCGACCTGGTCGGGCCGGTATGGACGGCGCAAGGGACCGCGCTCATCACCGGCGGAACCGGTGCGCTGGGCGGTCACGTGGCCCGATGGCTCGCCCGCAACGGTGCCGAGCACCTTGTCCTCACCAGCCGCCGTGGCCCGGACGCCCCCGGAGCGGCTGAACTCGTCGCCGAACTGGAGGATCTCGGCGCCAAGGCCACCGTCGTCGCCTGTGACGTGTCCGACCGCACCGCGGTCGCCGCGCTGATCGAAGCGTGCGACGCCGCGGCGGCGGACTACCCGGGTGCCGCTCTCCGGACCGTCGTGCACGCGGCAGGTGTCGCCACCGCGACTCTGCTCTCCGAAGCCACGGCCGACACCCTCGCCGAGGAGATCTCCGCGAAGGTCGCAGGAGCTGTGCACCTGGACGAACTCCTCGACGGGCATGACCTCGACGCCTTCGTCGTCTTCTCATCCGTCGCCGGAGTCTGGGGGAGCGGGGGCCAGAGCGGTTACGCCACCGCCAATGCCCACCTCGACGCGCTGGCACAACGCCGCAGGGCGCGGGGCCTCCCGGCGACCGCGGTCGCCTGGGGTGCCTGGGCGGGCGGCGGCATGGCCGACGGCGAAGAGGGCGAGCAGTTGCTCCGCCTGGGGATCCGGGCCATGGCACCCGAACCGGCGATCGCGGCCCTGCAACAGGCCCTCGACCGGGACGACACCCTGGTGACCGTCGCGGACATGGACTGGGCGCGGTTCGTGCCGGTGTTCACCGCAGCCCGCAGCCGCCCGTTGATCAGTGAGCTGGCCGAGGTACGTGAGGCACTCGCGTCGTCCACCACCGAAGTCCCGTCCTCTGCCGCGGACGGCGACTCGCCCCTGTGGAATCGACTCGCAGGCCTTGCCCCGGCCGAGCGCACCGACGCGCTGACCGAGATCGTGCGGTCCTTGGCCGCTGCTGTTCTGGGGCACGCGTCGCCCGACGGCGTCGAGCCCGACCGTGCCTTCCGAGAGCTGGGCTTCGACTCCCTGACCGCCGTCGAACTGCGTAACGCACTCGTCGCCGAGACACGGCTGCAGTTGCCCACCACCCTGGTCTTCGACCACCCGACGCCAACGGTACTTGCACGGTTCCTGGCAGCCGAACTCTCCGCCCAGTACGAGATGCCCGGTCTGTCGGGTACGCAGTCGAGGCTTTCGGCCACCGAGTTCCAGGCGCCGACGAAGGACGACGACCTCATAGCGATCGTCGGTATGAGCTGCCGATACCCGGGAGAGGTGGCGAATCCGGACGACCTCTGGCGGCTCCTCGTATCCGGAACCGACGGTATCTCGGAATTCCCGACCGACCGGGGCTGGGACCTGGAGGGCATCTACGACCCCGATCCGGCGCATCCCGGCACGACGTACACCCGCCACGGTGGCTTCCTCCACAGCGCCGGTGAGTTCGACGCCGGGTTCTTCGGGATCTCGCCGCGTGAGGCGCTGGCGATGGATCCCCAGCAGCGCCTGCTGCTGGAAGCGTCATGGGAGCTCTTCGAGGACGCGGGAATCGACCCCAGCTCGGTGCGGGGCAAGCAGATAGGCGTGTTCGCCGGGGCCTCCTCCTCCGGGTACGGCGTGGGCGTGTCTCAGGGCTCCGAAGGCAGTGAGGGGCATCTGCTCACAGGTACCGCTACGAGCGTGGTGTCCGGCCGTATCGCCTACATGATGGGCCTGGAAGGCCCTGCCGTCACGGTCGACACCGCCTGCTCCTCGTCACTGGTCGCTCTCCACCTCGCGGCCCAGGCGCTCCGCCAGGGCGAGTGCACCATGGCGCTCGCCGGCGGGGTCGCGCTTCTCGCCAGCCCGACCGCATTCGTGGAGTTCTCCAGGCAGCGCGGTTTGTCGGCCGACGGCCGCTGTAAGCCCTTCGCGGAGGGAGCGGACGGTACCGGATGGGCAGAGGGCGTCGGAATGCTGCTGGTGGAGCGGCTGGCGGATGCACGGCGCAACGGCCATGAGGTCCTGGCGGTGGTACGTGGTTCTGCGATCAACCAGGACGGTGCGTCGAACGGTCTGACCGCGCCGAACGGCCCCGCGCAGCAGCGGGTGATCCGGCAGGCCCTGACCAGCTCCGGCCTCTCAGCAGCCCAGATCGACGCCGTGGAGGCGCACGGCACGGGAACCCGGCTGGGTGACCCGATCGAGGCGCAGGCCCTGCTCGCCACCTACGGACAGGAGCGCCGGTCGGATGACCTGCCTCTGTGGCTCGGGTCGATCAAGTCGAACATCGGTCACGCGGCGGCAGCAGCCGGTGTCGGTGGCGTCATCAAGATGGTGTTGGCGATGCGGCATGGTGTGTTGCCGCGGACGTTGCATGTGGATGAGCCGTCGTCGCAGGTGGACTGGTCGGCGGGTTCGGTGGAGTTGCTGACGGAGTCGGTGGCGTGGCCGGAGACGGGTGAGCTGCGGCGGGCGGGTGTGTCGTCGTTCGGTATCAGCGGCACGAACGCGCACATCATTCTGGAGCAGGCTCCTGAGGTGGAGCCGGTGGACGCGGCTGGTGTCGTGGTGCCCGTGGTGCCGTGGGTGGTGTCGGCGAAGACGGCCGAGGCGCTCGATGCGCAGGTGGAGCGGGTGTCGGTGTTCGCCGGGG
>NZ_NEUF01000189.1:4734-5348 GCF_002910915.1 Streptomyces sp. SM10
GGTCCGTCGCAGCAGCGGGTGATCCGGCAGGCGTTGGCGAATGCCGGATTGTCGGCTTCGCAGGTGGATGCGGTGGAGGCGCACGGTACGGGGACGAAGTTGGGTGACCCGATCGAGGCGCAGGCTTTGCTGGCGACGTATGGGCAGGAGCGGTCGCAGGAGCGTCCGTTGTGGCTCGGGTCGATCAAGTCGAACATCGGTCACACGCAGGCGGCGGCGGGTGTGGCCGGGATCATCAAGATGGTGCAGGCCGTGCGGCACGGTGTGCTGCCCAAGACCCTGCACGTGGACGAGCCGACGCCTCAGGTGGACTGGTCGGCGGGGAACGTACGGTTGCTGACGGAGTCCGTGGCGTGGCCGGAAACGGGTGAGCCACGACGCGCTGCTGTCTCCTCGTTCGGTATCAGTGGGACGAACGCACATGTGATCGTCGAACAGGCTCGTGCAGACGAGGAGCCGGCACCCCCTGCGGTGTGTTCAGTGCCGGTGGTGCCGTGGGTGGTGTCGGCGATGTCGGAAGCGGGTCTGTCGGCGCAGATGGAGCGGTTGTCGGCGTTTGTCGCGGGTCTGGATCCGGTGGATGTCGGGTTCTCGCTGGTGACGACGCGTGCGGC
>NZ_NEUF01000189.1:5538-5710 GCF_002910915.1 Streptomyces sp. SM10
CGTCCGGTGCGGGGTGTGGTGTTCGAGGGTGGTGAGCTGCTGGATCGGACGCAGTTCACGCAGGCCGGGCTGTTCGCTCTTGAAGTGGCGTTGTTCCGTCTGGTGTCGGCGTGGGGTGTGAAGCCGGATTATCTGTTGGGTCATTCGATCGGTGAGTTGTCGGCCGCTCATG
>NZ_NEUF01000190.1:0-15805 GCF_002910915.1 Streptomyces sp. SM10
TGGACACGGTGGGGATGGATGCCGAGTACTGGTACACGAATCTGCGCCGGACGGTCCTGCTGGAGAAGACGACCCGAGCACTGGTGAGTTCGGGGCATGGTGTGTTCGTCGAGGTGAGTCCGCATCCGGTGCTGTCCGTGGGGCTGGAGGAGACGTTCGAGGCGGCCGGGAGTGACGCGGTCGCGTTGGGGACGTTGCGCCGGGACGAGGACGAGTCCCGCCGCTTCATGACCTCCCTCGCCCACGCGCATGTGCACGGGGTCGACCTCGACTGGAACACCCTGTTCGCCGGACATACGCCCCGTCATGTCGACCTGCCCACCTACGCCTTCCAGCGTCGGCATTACTGGCCCGAAGCGCTGGCCGTTCCCGCTGCCGGCGCGACGGACCCGGTCGACGCCCAGTTCTGGGAGGCCGTCGAGCACGGCGACCTCACCACGCTGGCCCGCACGCTCGACATCGAACTCGACATCGAAGGCGCGTCGTTGGGTGCGGTCCTGCCCGCCCTGTCGTCCTGGCGGAAACAACGGCGTGAGGCCTCTGCCACCGGTTCATGGCGTTACCGGACCGGTTGGACCCCACTGGCCGAGCAGTCAGCCTCCCTCACGGGTACCTGGCTGGTCGTGGCCTCGACGGCAGGAGCGAGTGCCGACCTGGCCCCCGCCGTCGTGCACGCCATGCGCGCCCAGGGGGCCGACGTCCTGCACTGCGCAGTGGACCACGCCCACGACCGGGTGACCCTGTTCAACGGGCTGGCCGAGACGCTCGGAGACGGCACCGCCATCGCCGGAATCCTGTCCCTGTGCTCCGTGGACGAGGAGCCGGTTGCAGGAACGCCGGAACTCACCCATGGCCTGGCCGCGACCGTGACGCTCGTGCAGGCGCTCGGCGACTCGGCGGTCTCGGCGCCCCTGTGGTGTCTGACTCAAGGCGCCGTCCAGGCGAACGGGCAGGACGGTTCCATCAGCCCCGCACAAGCCCTCGTCTGGGGAATGGGGAGGGTCGCCGGTCTCGAACACCCGGAGCGATGGGGCGGGTTGATCGATCTCCCCGACGCACCTGACGAGCGGGCACTGTCACGGCTGTGCGGCCTGCTCGCCGGTGCAGGCGATGAGGACCAGCTCGCCGTACGTCCGGGCGGCGTGTTCGCCCGCCGCCTGTTGCCGGCGCCCCCGGTGGGTTCGGGGCGCTCCTGGACGCCGGAGGGCACGGTGCTCATCACGGGGGGCACCGGTGCGATCGGCGGGCAGCTGGGCCGCTGGCTCTGCGGCAACGGCGCAGACCACGTGGTGCTCGTAGGCCGCAGGGGGGCCGACACGCCGGGAGCGGCCGATCTGATCCAGGAGTTGCAGGGCTCCGGCACCAGGGTCACCGTCGCCGCCTGCGACGTGGCGGATCGCGATCTACTGGCGGGTCTCGTGGCGCGGCTGACGGCCGACGGAGACCGGATCACCGCGGTGCTCCACTGCGCCGGGGAGCTGGACGACGCGGTCATGGGCGCGCTCACCCCCGAGCGGCTTGCCGCCGCGCTGCGCGCCAACGTGGGCGGCGCCCGAAACCTGCACGAGGTGACACAGGGGCTCGACCTCACCGCGTTCGTCATGTTCCCGGGCATAGCCGGCACGGTCGGAGGCGCCGGCCAAGGAGCCTTCGCCGCCGCGAGTGCCTACCTCGACGCGTTGGCCGCGCACCGGAGGTCGCTGGGCCTCACGGCCACATCGATCGCTTGGGGGCCGTGGGCGGAAGGCGGCCCGGCGACCTCGGACGACACGTTCGCCGAACGGACGGCCCGGCGTGGGCTCACTGTCCTGCCGACCGCCTCCGCTCTGCCCGCGCTGAGTCGGGCGGTGGCTCAGGACGGCCCGTCCCTGCTGATCGCGGACATCGACTGGGGGCTGTACGGGCCCTCGCTCACCGCGGTTCGCCCCAGCCCGCTGATCGCCGACGTCCCGCGGATGCGGGAGCTCACGCGGGCGGCGGCCGAGGCCGGGGACAGCGCTGCGGACAGCGCGGCCGTGTTCCGCAGGACGGTCGCCGAACTGTCCGAAGCCGAACTCGGCCAGATGCTCCTGGAGCTTGTGCGTACCGAGGCCGCCGGGACGCTCGGTCACAGCGAGATCGAGGCGGTCGGCGCCAAGCGGCCCTTCAGGGATCTCGGATTCGAGTCACTGACCGCGGTGGAACTGCGTAACCGGCTCAGCACGCGCACGGGGCTGCGCCTTCCTGTGACGCTGGCTTTCGACTATCCGACGCCGGTTGCGCTGGCAGCGTTCCTGCGGACCGAGGTCGGCGAGAGCACCGAGCCACAGGCAGTTCCCGTACTGGCCGAGCTGGACAGGCTGGAGGCGACCCTGGCGTCGCTCTCCGCGGACCGCACCGCACGCCACCGGATCGGAACACGGCTGCGCGACATCCTCTCCGGCTGGGACGAGGAGCCCGCGACGGGCGACGGGGCGACCGCCACGGTCGCGGAGAAGCTCCAGGCGGCATCGGCCGACGAGGTCCTGGCATTCATCGACAACGAGCTCGGGGCCTCCTGATGGGTCGGCACCGTATTTCTGTTCTATGCAAAGGGGTTAGCGGTAATGGTGGCTGACGACAAGCTCCTCGAGTACCTGAAGCGGGTGACGGCCGACCTCCACCAGACCCGGGAGCGCCTTCGTGAGGTGGAGGCAGGGGAGCAGGAGCCCATCGCGATCGTCGCGATGAGCTGCCGATTCCCCGGAGGCGTCGAGAGCCCCGAGGACCTGTGGAACCTGGTGGCCGCAGGTGGGGACGCGATGTCGCCGTTCCCGGACGACCGCGGCTGGGACACCGGGCGGATCTACGACGCCGACCCCGAGCAGTCCGGCACGTCCTACGTCCGTTCGGGCGGTTTCGTCGACGGCGTCGCAGAGTTCGACTCCGGCCTGTTCGGCATCAGTCCCCGCGAGGCCCTGTCCATGGACCCGCAGCAGCGGCTGCTCCTCGAAACGGCGTGGGAGGCGTTCGAGCGGGCGGGCATCGACCCGCTGTCGCTGTCCGGCGCCCGGGTCGGCGTATTCGCCGGTTCCAGCGGCCAGGACTACGCGTCCCTGCTCCAGTTCTCCCCGGAGAGTGTCGAGGGCTACGGGCTCACGGGCACGGCGGCCAGCGTGGTCTCGGGACGGGTGTCCTACACGCTCGGCCTCGAAGGTCCGGCCGTCACGGTGGACACGGCGTGCTCGTCGTCGCTCGTCGCCCTGCACCTGGCAGCGCACGCACTGCGGCAGGGCGAGTGCTCGCTGGCGCTTGCCGGCGGCGTGACGGTCATGTCGACGCCCGGTGCCTTCATCGAGTTCAGCGCGCAGCGCGGCCTGTCCACCGACGGCCGCTGCAAGGCCTTCGCCAAGGCCGCCGACGGCACGGGCTGGGCCGAGGGCGCCGGCCTGCTGCTCCTGGAGAGGCTGTCGGACGCCCGCCGTAACGGGCACGAGGTTCTGGCCGTCGTCCGCGGCTCCGCCGTGAACCAGGACGGTGCGAGCAACGGCCTCACGGCCCCCAACGGCCCCTCACAGCAGCGCGTCATCCAGGAAGCGCTGGCGAACGCCGGACTCACCGCCGACCAGGTCGACGCGGTCGAGGCCCACGGCACGGGTACGACGCTCGGTGACCCGATCGAGGCGCAGGCACTGCTGGCCACGTACGGCCGGAACCGGCAGGCCGACCGCCCGGTCCTGCTCGGCTCGGTCAAGTCCAACCTCGGCCACACCCAGGCCGCCGCCGGAGTCGCCGGCATCATCAAGATGGTCGAGGCGATGCGCCACGGCACGTTGCCGAAGACGCTGCACATCGACGAGCCCACCCCGCACGTCGACTGGACGGCCGGTGCCGTCCAGCTGCTGACCGAGCAGACGGACTGGCCGCGAACGGGCCGGCCCAAGCGATTCGGCATCTCCTCGTTCGGCATGAGCGGGACCAACGCGCACACGGTCATCGAGGAGGCCCCGAGCCCCGAGCCGACCGCACAGGCCGGCGAGGGTGACGCGCTGCCCGCATTCATCTGGACGGTGTCCGGGAAGACCGAGGAGGCGCTGCTGGGCCAGGCGGCCCACGTGCTGTCGCACGCGGAGGCATCCGACGCGACCTCCCTGGACCTGGCCTTCTCGCTCGCCACCGGCCGCGCGGCCCTCGACCACCGGGCCGTCGTCGTCGGCGAGACCCGCGAGAGCCTGCTGAGCGGCCTGCGCGCCCTCGCCTCCGGTACTCCGGCCCCGGGGCAGGCACGCGGTGTCGCCACGGAGGACGGCCGGCTCGGCCTCCTCTTCTCCGGCCAGGGGTCGCAGCGACCCGGCATGGGCCGTGGACTGTACGAGGCGTTCCCGGTGTTCGCCAAGGCGTTCGATGCCGTCTGCGCCGAGCTTGACCGGCACCTGGACGGACCGGTCAAGGACGTCGTCTTCGCCACGGACCCCACCGACGAGGCCACCGCGGGGCTGATCGACCGGACCGTCTTCACCCAGGCCGGCCTGTTCGCCGTGGAGACCGCACTGTTCCGCCTCGTCACTTCCTGGGGCGTCCGGCCGGACTACCTGCTGGGCCACTCCATCGGCGAGTTGTCGGCCGCACACGCGGCGGGTGTGCTGTCACTGGAGGACGCCGCCGCCCTGGTGGCGGCCCGCGGACGGTTGATGGATGCTCTCCCCGGAGGCGGGGCGATGGTCTCGCTCCAGGCCACCGAGGACGAGGTGCAGCCCCTGCTGCGCGCCGGCGTTTCGATCGCCGCGCTCAACGGGCCCGGCGCCGTGGTCATCTCCGGTGACGAGGACGCGGTCCTGGAGATCGCCGCCCACTTCGAGGGACAGGCACGCAAGACCAAACGGCTGCGGGTCAGCCACGCCTTCCACTCGGCGCACATGGAAGGGATGCTCGACGAGTTCCGTGCCTTCGCCGGGACGATCCGGTTCAGCGCACCCGAGCTTCCGATCGTGTCCAACGTGACCGGCGCCCTCATCAGCGCCAAGGAGATCGCCGATCCCGGCTACTGGGTAAGCCACGTCCGCGAGGCCGTCCGCTTCCACGACGGGATCCGCACACTCCTCGGCCACGGTGTGACCGCCTTCCTCGAGATGGGCCCCGGCGGCGTACTGAGCGCCATGGGACAGGAAGCCCTGACGGGGACCCCCGCCGGAGCCGGCGAGCCCGTCTTCCTCCCCGCCCTGCGCGCCGACCGCCCGGAGGCCCGGTCGCTGATCACCGCCCTCGCCGAACTGCACGTCCACGGCAGCGGTCCGGACTGGGGCGCGTTCTACGAGGGGACGGGAGCCAGGAACACCGCCCTGCCCACCTACGCCTTCCAGCGCAAGCGCTTCTGGCCCAAGCTGTCCGCCGCGTGGGCGGGCGACGCCACGGCGATGGGCCTGCGCGCGGCCGAACACCCGCTGCTCAGCGCAGCGGTCACCCTGGCCGACGGCGACGGGATGCTGTTCACCGGCAGGCTCTCGCTGGCGACCCACCCCTGGCTCGCCGACCACACCGTCCTGGGCACCGCCCTGCTGCCCGGCACCGCGTTCGTGGAACTGGCGGTCCACGCAGGCGACCAGGTCGGCTGCGGCCATCTCGTCGAACTCAACCTCGAAGCGCCGCTCATCCTTCCCGAAGAAGGCGGCACAGCCGTCCAGATGACGCTCGGGGCACCCGATGCCACCGGTCACCGTCCGCTGTACGTGTACTCCCGCCCGGACGGTGAGGAGGACGACGGGTCGTGGACCCGCAACGCCGGTGGACTGCTCGCTCCCGGACAGGCCACGGCCCCCGACTGGTCCGTCTTCGCCGAGTGGCCGCCCCGTGACGCCGTACCTGTGTCCCTGGGTGACTTCTACGCCCAACTCGAAGCCGCCAACTACGGTTACGGGCCCGCCTTCCAGGGCCTGACGGGCGTCTGGCGCCGCGGCGACGACGTCTTCGCCGACGTCCGCCTCCCCGAGGAACCCGCGGCCGACGCCCGGCGGTTCGGCCTGCATCCCGCACTGTTCGACGCCGCGATGCACTCACGGGCCATGCTGGGCGACGGCGACGAGGGCGGCCCCGGCCAGGAACGGCTGCCGTTCTCCTGGACCGGCGTCTCCCTGTACGCCGCCGGCGCCTCGGCACTCCGGGTGCGGCTCTCGCCCACAGGCACGGACACCGTGTCCGTCGCGCTCGCCGACGAATCCGGGGCGCCCGTCGCCTCCGTCGGCGCGACCGTGCTTCGCCCGGTCTCCGCCGAGCAGCTCAACACCTCCCGCAGTCCCCATCACGACTCGCTCTTCAGGATCGACTGGCCGGTCGCCCAGGGCACCGGGACGTCACCGGACACCAGCGGCTGGATCGTCCTCGGGGACAGTGACTTCGGGCTCCCGTCCGGCGGCCGGTACCCCGACCTGTACGACCTCGGCGCGGCGGTCGACGAGGGCCTCGCCGCCCCGGACACCCTTCTCATCCCCTGCGTGACCGAACCGGGCACCGACATGATCGAGGCGGCGCACGGCGCGGTCGCCCGCGTGCTGGCGCTGGCCCAGATCCTGATCGAGGACGAGAGGTTCGCGTACACGCGCGTCGTCCTCATCACCCGCGGTGCCGTAGCCGCCACCGCCGAGGACGAGGTCGAGGACGTCGCGCAGGCGACCGTATGGGGCCTGGTCCGCTCGGCACAGTCGGAGAATCCGGGCAGGTTCGTCCTGGCCGACATCGACGGACTGCCCGCTTCGCACCGTGCGCTTCCCCAGGCCCTGGCCGACGCTGAACCGCAGTTCGCGGTCCGTGCCGGCCGGATACGGGTACCCCGGCTCGCCCGCGTCGGAGCGCCTGCCGCCGTCACGGCGGGCACCGCCTTCGCCGACCCGGCGGGCACCGTGCTGGTGACCGGTGCCACCGGCACCCTCGGCAAGCTGTTCGCCCGTCACCTGGTGACCGCCCACGGCATCCGCCACCTGCTCCTCGTCAGCAGGCGCGGGCCGTCGGCGGAGGGCGCCGCCGAGCTGGAGGCGGACCTGGCCGCACTGGGCGCCACCGTCACCGTCGCCGCCTGTGACGTGGCCGAGCGCACACAGCTGGCCGCCCTGCTGGCCACGATTCCCGCCCAGCACCCGCTGACCGCGGTCGTGCACGCCGCGGGTGTCACGGACGACGGCGTGCTCCCCGCGCTGACCCCCCAGCGCATCACCGCCGTACTGCGCCCCAAGGTGGACGCCGCGGTGACGCTCCACGAGCTCACCCAGGACCTCGACCTCAGCGCCTTCGTCCTGTTCTCCTCGGTCGCCGCCACCCTCGGCGGCGCCGGACAGGGCAACTACGCCGCGGCCAACGTCTTCCTCGACTCCCTCGCCCAGCACCGCCGGGCACGCGGACTGCCGGCCAGCTCGCTGGCCTGGGGCCTGTGGGCCGACCGCAGCGGCATGGCCGCGAACCTCGACGACACGCAGCTCAGCCGCATCGGCCGTTCCGGCGTCGGTTCGATGGAGTCCGCGCAGGGGCTGGCCCTCTTCGACGCCACCCGGGACCTGGACGACGCCCTGCTCGTACCGGCGCCCCTCGACGTGTCCGGGGTGCGCGGAGCCGGCTCCGTCGAAGCGGTTCCGCCCATGCTGCGCGGTCTGGTCCGGCTCCCGGCACGCCCCGCAGCGAAGAGCGGCGCCGGCCCCGGCTCCACCGAGGACGCCCTCGCGCAGTTGCTCGCCCCCCTCGACGAGGCCGGCCGTGCGGCTGCCGTACTCGATCTGGTCCGCACCCAGGCGGGCGCCGTCCTGGGCTACGCGGAGCACGACGAGATCGGGGCCCAGCGGGCCTTCAGCGACCTGGGCTTCGACTCCCTCACCGCGATCGAGATGCGCAACCGGATGAACCTGGTGACCGGGCTGCGGCTGCCCTCGACCCTGGTCTTCGACTACCCGACGCCTGCCGCGCTCGCCGACCACGTCAACGAGCTGGTCGCCGGTTCCGTACCGGTCGGCCGCGATGACGCGCCGCAGGCCGACACCGTGGACAGCGGTGAACCCATCGCCATCATCGGCATGAGCTGCCGGCTGCCCGGCGGGGTGGCGACGCCCGAGGACCTGTGGCACCTGGTGGACGAGGGCCGCGACGCGATCACGGAGGTCCCGGACTCGCGGGGCTGGGAGATCGAAGGGCTGACCGGGGGGTTCCTCGCCGATCCGGGCGACTTCGACCCGGCGTTCTTCGGCATATCGCCGCGCGAGGCCATCGCCATGGACCCGCAGCAGCGGCTGCTCCTGGAATCCTCCTGGGAAGCCGTCGAAGCGGCGGGTATCGCCCCCGCCGGCCTGCGAGGCACCCGTACCGGTGTGTTCGTGGGCTCCAGCGGTCAGGACTACACCGGCCTGCTGCAGCAGGCCGAGGAGAACAACGCCGGATACATCCTCACCGGCACCACCGCGAGTGTCATCTCCGGCCGGGTGTCCTACACGCTCGGCCTGGAGGGCCCCGCCCTCACGGTCGACACCGCGTGTTCGTCCTCCTTGGTGGCCCTGCACCTGGCAGCCCAGGCACTGCGGAACGGCGAGTGCTCGATGGCACTGGCGGGCGGCGTCATGGTCATGGCCACACCGGCCGGGTTCGCCGGGCTCAGCGGACAGGGCGGCCTCGCTTCCGACGGCCGCTGCCGTGCCTTCTCCGAATCCGCGGACGGCACCGGCTGGAGCGAAGGCGTCGGCGTCCTCCTCGTCGAGCGGCTGTCCGACGCCCAGGCCAACGGGCACCCGGTGCTGGCCGTGGTCCGGGGTTCGGCGATCAACCAGGACGGTGCGAGCAACGGCCTGACCGCGCCCAACGGGCCCTCGCAGCAACGTGTCATCCGGCAGGCCCTGGCCAATGCCGGGCTCACCACCCAGGACGTCGACGTCATCGAGGCGCACGGCACCGGAACGCCGCTGGGCGACCCCATCGAGGCACAGGCCGTCCTGGCCACCTACGGCCGGGACCGGTCCCAGCCCGTGCTGCTGGGCTCCATCAAGTCCAACATCGGTCACTCACAGGCCGCCGCGGGTGTCTCGGGGATCATCAAGATGGTCCTGGCGATGCGGCGGGGAACCGTGCCGCGGAGCCTCCACCTGGACGAGCCCACCACTCACGTGGACTGGTCCGCAGGATCGGTCTCCCTCCTCCAGAATGCGGTGCCCTGGCCGGAGACCGGCAGGCCGCGCCGCTCGGCGGTCTCGTCCTTCGGCATCAGCGGAACCAACGCCCACGTCGTCCTCGAACAGGCCCCCGAGGAACCGGTGGCCGCCGCCGGGACGGGCGCTGAGCCGTTCCTCGGAGCGGCAGCGCTCCCCTTCGTCCTTTCAGGCACCTCGGCGGAGGCCCTGCGCGACCAGGCCGGGCGCCTGCACCGCCACCTGCTGACCCACGACGACGCGGTCCTGGCCGACGTCGGCTGGTCGCTGGCCACGGCCCGTACCCGCTTCGCGCACCGCGCGGCAGTCGTCGCGACGGGCAGGGACGACCTCCTGCACGCGCTCGCCGCCCTCACGGACGGCACCGGAGCCCCCGGTCTCGTCCAAGCCGTCACCCCCGGGGAGGGGCCCAAGGTCGTCTTCGCCTTCCCCGGCCAGGGCGCGCAATGGGCGGGGATGGCACGCGGGCTCCTCGACAGCAGCCCGGTGTTCGCCGAACGGATCCGTGAGTGTGCCACCGCCCTGTCCGACCACACGGACTGGTCGCTGCTGGACGTGCTGCGCGGGGCGCCGGACGCCCCCGGACTCGACCGCGTCGACGTGGTTCAGCCCGCTCTGTGGGCCGTCATGGTCTCGCTCGCCGAGGTGTGGCGAGCCGCCGGTGTGGAGCCTGCCGCCGTCGTCGGCCACTCGCAGGGCGAGATCGCCGCGGCCTGCGTGGCCGGCGCGCTGACCCTGGACGACGCGGCCCGTGTGGTGGCCCTGCGTAGTCAGGCGATCCTGGAACTGTCGGGGCTGGGCGGGATGGCCTCCGTACCGGAGCCTTCCGAGAAGGTACGCGCGCGGCTCACCCCCTGGGAAGGGCGCCTGTCCGTCGCGGCCGTCAACGGACCCTCCTCCGTGGTCGTCTCCGGCGACACCGACGCCCTGGACGAGCTCCTCGCCGCCTGCACGGCCGACCAGGTCCGGGCCAAGCGCATCGACGTCGACTACGCCTCGCACAGCGCGCATGTGGAGCGTATCCACGACCGCCTGCTCCGCCTGCTGTCCGACGTGGCTCCCCGCACTTCGAAGGTTCCCCTGTACTCGACGGTCACAGGCGAACTCCTCGACACCGCCGGCATGGACGCCGAGTACTGGTACACCAACCTCCGCCGCACGGTCCGCCTGGAAGAGACCACCCAGGCCCTGCTCCACGCGGGCCACCGGGTCTTCGTCGAGATCAGCCCGCACCCCGTCCTGGCCGTCGGACTCCAGGAGACCCTGGACGAGGCCGCCGTCGACGGGGCTGTTCTCGGCTCGTTGCGCCGCGACGAGGGCGGCCCCGACCGTCTCCTGGCGTCGCTCGCCGTGGCTCACGTGCACGGCGTCCCCCTCGACTGGACCGCGGTCTTCGCGGGGCGCGAGGTCCGCCGGGCCGAACTCCCCACGTACGCCTTCCAGAACCAGAGGTACTGGCTGCCGATCCGGAACAGCACGTCCGGCGACCCGGCCTCCATCGGCCTTGGCGCCGCCGATCACCCGATGCTCGCCGCAGGGGTGGCCCTGGCCGACGCCGACGGATACCTGTTCACCGGCCGGCTCTCCGCCCGCACCCAGCACTGGATCGGCGACCACGTCGTCATGGAATCGATCCTGCTCCCGGGTACCGGCTTCGTGGAGATGGCACTGCGCGCAGCACGGCAGGTCGGTTGTGACCTCGTCGAGGAACTCACCCTCGAGGCGCCTCTCGTTCTGCAGGAACGCGGCTCCACGCAGGTGCAGTTGGTTGTCGGCGCATCGGACGCGTCCGGCCGTCGGCCGCTGACCGTCCACTCCCGCCCGGCGGACCTGCCGGCCGAGGGCGGCGGCCTCGCCGAGACGCCCTGGCGGCGGCACGCCACCGGTGTGCTCGCCACCCGCACCGCATCCGGTACGCCGTTCGACCTCACCGCGTGGCCCCCCGCCGGGGCCACGGAACTCCCGCTCGACGGTGTGTACGAACAGGCAGCCGCGCTCGGCTTTGGATACGGGCCGATGTTCCAGGGCCTGCGCTCCGCATGGCAGGCCGGCGAGGACATCTACGCGGAGGTGGCGCTCCCCGAGGACGGCCGCGCCGAAGCCGCCGGATTCGCACTCCACCCCGCTTTGTTCGACGCCGCGCTGCAGGCGATGGGGCTCGGCTCGTTCGGTCCTGGCCAGGGACGCGGGGAGGACGCCGGCAAGCCCAGGCTCCCGTTCGCCTGGCGTGGTGTGAGCGTGTACGCGACCGGGGCGTCCGTCCTGCGGGCGCGGCTCTCCCCGAGCGGTGCGAACGGCATCGCGTTCCAACTGGCCGACGGCACCGGGGCGCCCGTAGCCTCGGTCGACGCCCTCGACATGCGGCCGGTGGACCCCCGGCAGCTGAAGACCGCCACGCAGGAGGGGAACGACTCCCTCTTCCGGCTCTCCTGGGAGCCCGGACTCGTGGCAGCCGCCGAGTCCGTCCCCGCAGGCCCCTGGGCCGTACTGGGCGCAGACCCCGCGCCGCTGTCCGCCACCGGCGTCCCCGCCGAGCGGCACGCCGACCTCGACGCGCTCCTCGCCGCCGCCGACGCCGGCACGCCGCTGCCCGGCACCGTGGTCGCCCGTCTCGGGGCGCCCGGAACGCAGGACCCGACAGCCGGAGCGCACACCGCCGCCCGCGAGGCACTCATGCTGCTCCAGCGCTGGCTGGGCGACGAGCGCCTCGCCGACACCCGGCTGGTGTTCCACACCTCGAACGCGGTGGCGGTCGCCGCAGGTGAGAGCATCGACGGTCTGGCCACCGCACCGGTCTGGGGGCTCGTCCGCTCGGCGCAGTCCGAGCACCCCGACCGCTTCGTCCTGGTCGACTCCGACGACAGCGAGGCCTCCTGGCAGGCACTGCCCGGTGCCCTGGCCCTGCCGGAGACGCAACTCGCCCTGCGCAACGGCTTGGTGCTGCTGCCCCGTCTGGCACGCGCGGAACCGGCATCGGACACCGTCACCGGTGCGGCGGCCTTCGACGGTGAAGGGACGGTCCTGGTCACCGGGGGCACAGGCACCCTGGGCAGCCTGCTCGCCCGCCACCTGGTCACCCACCACGGTGTACGGAACCTGCTCCTGCTGAGCCGCCAGGGCGAAGCAGCCGAAGGCACCGGCGAACTCCTGGCCGCACTGCACGACGCCGGCGCGGAAGCACGCGCCGTCGCCTGCGACGCGGCGGACCGTGACCAATTGGCCCGGGTGCTCGGCACCATCGACGACGCCCGTCCGCTCACCGCCGTCGTACACGCGGCGGGTGTCCTGGACGACGGGGTCATCACCTCCCTCACCGGCGACCGGATGGACGCGGTGCTGCGGCCCAAGGTCGACGCAGCGGTGAACCTCCATGACCTCACTCGCGACAGCGGCCTGTCGGCGTTCGTGATGTTCTCCTCGGCCGCCGGCACCCTCGGCAGCTCCGGGCAGGGCAACTACGCGGCGGCCAACGCCTACCAGGACGCCCTCGCCCATCACCGCAGGGCCTCCGGCCTTCCCGCCACCACTCTTGCCTGGGGCTTCTGGGCCCAGGCGAGCGGCATGACCGGGCACCTCAGTGACGCCGAGGTACGCCGGATGAGCGGGGGTGGTGTCGCCGGGCTCTCCTCCGAGGAAGGACTCGCCCTCTTCGACCTCGCCACGGCGTCCGACGACGCGCTGCTGCTGCCGGTCCGGCTGGACTTCGCGGCGCTCCGCGCCCAGGCGGCCGCCGGTGCGCTGCCTCCCCTGATGCGCAAGTTGGTCCGCGCCGCCGCCCCACGTGCGGCTGACACGGACGGAACGGGCACCGGGGGAGCGGGACTGGCGCAGCGCATGGCCGGGCTGTCCGAGGAGGACCGCGACCGCGTGGTCCTGGACCTGGTGCGTACCCACGCGGCTGCCGTCCTCGGACACGCCTCCGCCGACGCGGTCGAACCGGACATGGCGTTCAAGAAACTCGGATTCGACTCGCTCATCGCCGTCGATCTGCGCAACCGGCTCAACACCGCCACCGGACTGAGGCTGCCGGCGACGCTCGTCTTCGACTATCCGACACCCACGGAACTGGCGGCGCACCTCCGTGCCGAGGTCGTCCCCGACACCGGCGCGGCAGACGCGCCCGTGCTCGCC
This sequence comes from Streptomyces sp. SM10, assembly GCF_002910915.1. Classification (GTDB taxonomy): domain Bacteria; phylum Actinomycetota; class Actinomycetes; order Streptomycetales; family Streptomycetaceae; genus Streptomyces. The sequence goes on from NZ_NEUF01000190.1 coordinate 13,260, forward strand.
GGGATCGACCGGCTGGAGGCCCTGCTCAGCTCCGTCGGCACCGACGACGACCGGCGTACGAGGATCACTCTGCGTCTCAACGCCATGCTCGCCAACTGGGGCGACATCCGGGTGGCGCCCGAACCGGCCGTACCGCCGCAGGACCTGGACAGCGCAAGCGACGAAGAAATCTTCGACTTCCTCGGCAAGGAGTTCGGTATCTCGTGAACAGCCGACCGCAACCGGACGAACCGCTCCGAGGGGAAACCAGGGCCATGACCGACGACGACAAGCTGCGTTACTTCCTGCGGCGGGTGACGGCCGACCTCCAGGAGACCAGGGGCAAGCTGCGCGCTGCCGAGGAGAAGGACAACGACCCCATCGCGATCACGGCGATGAGCTGCCGCTTCCCGGGTGGTGTACGCGCCCCCGAGGACCTGTGGCAGATCATGATGTCCCAGGTCGACGCCCTGTCCCCGTTCCCTGAGGACCGTGGCTGGGACTTCGAGGGGCTGTTCTTCCGCGACCCCGACGAGCCGGCCCGCAGCTACACGCTCGAGGGCGGATTCGTCTACGACATACCGGACTTTGACCCTGAGTTCTTCGGCATCAGTCCGCGCGAGGCTCTGGCCATGGACCCGCAGCAGCGTCTGGTCCTCGAAGCGTCGTGGGAAGCCGTGGAACGGGCCGGCATCGACATGGCGTCCCTGCGCGGCACACGGACCGGCGTCTTCGTCGGCACGTCCTACCAGGGCTACGGCAGCACGGTGTTCGTCCCGCCCGAGGGAACCGAGATCTACCTCGGCGTCGGGAACACCAGCAGCGTCGCCTCCGGCCGCGTCGCCTACACCTTCGGCTTCAACGGGCCGGCCGTCACCATCGACACCGCGTGCTCGTCCTCGCTGGTGGCCCTGCACATGGCCTGCCAGTCCCTGCGCAGGGACGAGTGCTCGATGGCCCTCGTGGGCGGCGTCACCCTGATGTCCAGTCCCGGCGCGTTCACCGAGTTCAGCCGTCAGCGCGGACTGTCGACCAGTGGCCGCTGCAAGGCGTTCTCCGCCGACGCGGACGGCACCGGCTGGGGTGAGGGCATCGGCATGTTCCTGGTGGAACGGCTCTCCGACGCCCGGCGCAACGGCCATCCCGTCCTCGCCGTCGTACGCGGCTCCGCCATCAACCAGGACGGTGCGAGCAACGGCCTGACCGCGCCCAACGGCCCCGCGCAGCAGCGCGTCATCCGCCAGGCGCTCGCCGACGCGCGGCTGTCGCCCGCGCAGGTCGACCTCGTCGAGGCGCATGGGACCGGCACCACGCTGGGCGACCCCATCGAGGTCCAGGCGCTCGCCGCCACATACGGGAAGGACCGCCCGGAAGGCCGCCCGGTGTGGCTCGGCTCGGTCAAGTCGAACATCGGCCACACCCAGGCCGCGGCCGGTGCCGCCGGACTGATCAAGATGGTGATGGCGGTGCAGCGCGGAGTGCTGCCGCCCACCCTCCACGTGGAGAACCCCACCACGCTCATCGACTGGGTCGACGGGGGCATGGCCCTGGTCACCGAACCCGCACCCTGGCCGGAGACCGGGCAGCCGCGCCGCGGAGGGGTGTCGTCCTTCGGCGTCAGCGGAACCAACGCGCACGCCGTCATCGAACAGGCCCCCCCGGCAGAGGCACAGTCCTCTCCCGCCGAGGAGGGCGAGAAGGAAGCCGGCACCCCGGCACCTCGGGCCCCGCTGGACGGCGCGAAGCCGCCGCTGGTCGTCACCGCCCGCACCGAACACGCCCTGCGGGAGCAGGCCAGGCAGTTGCAGGCTCATCTGGCACGCAACCCGGACACGTCCGCCGCCGACGCCGGTTACACCCTGGCCGTCCGCCGGACGAGGTTCAGCCACCGTGCCGCCCTGCTGGCCGACCCTTCCGGTGACTACGCGGCCGCCCTCACGGCCCTCGCCGAGGGGCGCGAGTCAGCGGACGTGACCCAGGCCGTGGCCACCCGGACAGCGCGTCCGGTGTTCGTGTTTCCGGGGCAGGGTTCGCAGTGGGTGGGTATGGCTGCGGGTCTGATGGAGTCTTCGCCGGTGTTCGCGGGGCGGATCCGGGAGTGTGCGGTGGCGTTGGAGCCGTTCACGGACTGGTCGTTGTTGGGTGTGTTGCGTGGTGATGCGGGTGCTCCTGGGTTCGATCGGGTTGATGTGGTGCAGCCGGTGTTGTGGGCGGTGATGGTGTCGCTGGCTGAGGTGTGGCGGGCGGCTGGTGTGGTGCCTGCGGCGGTGGTGGGGCATTCGCAGGGTGAGATCGCTGCGGCGTGTGTGGCTGGTGGGCTGTCCCTGGAGGATGGTGCGCGGGTGGTGGCGTTGCGGAGCCGGGCGATCCTGGAGCTTTCGGGCTTGGGTGGCATGGTGTCGGTGGCGGAGCCGGCCGTGCGGGTTGAGGTGCGGCTCGCGGAGTGGGAGGGGCGTCTGTCGGTGGCGGCGGTGAACGGCCCGTCCTCGGTGGTCGTCAGTGGTGACGCCGACGCTCTGGACGAGTTGTTGCAGGCGTGCAGGGCGGACGGGGTGCGGTGCAAGCGC
>NZ_NEUF01000190.1:15855-30232 GCF_002910915.1 Streptomyces sp. SM10
TCGCACAGTGCGCATGTGGAGCGGATCCATGACCGGTTGCTGGAGGTGCTGGCGGATCTGGAGCCGTGTAGTTCGCGGGTGCCGTTGTATTCGACGGTGACGGGCGGGTTGCTGGACACGGTGGGGATGGATGCCGAGTACTGGTACACGAACCTGCGCCGGACGGTGTTGTTGGAGGAGACGGTCGGGGTTCTGCTGGGTGCGGGGCATGGTGTGTTCGTCGAGGTGAGTCCGCATCCGGTGCTGTCCGTGGGGCTGGAGGAGACGTTCGAGGCGGCCGGGAGTGACGCGGTCGCGTTGGGGACGTTGCGCCGGGACGAGGACGAGTCCCGCCGCTTCATGACCTCCCTCGCCCACGCGCATGTGCACGGGGTCGACCTCGACTGGAACACCCTGTTCGCGGGCACCGGTGCTCAGCGCGTCGACCTGCCCACCTACGCCTTCCAGCATCAGAACTTCTGGCCCGAAGCACAGACGGCCTCCGTCTCCTCGGGGGAAGCCGATCCGCTGGACGCCCGGTTCTGGGACGTCGTCGAGCGGGGTGACGCGGATGCCCTGGCCGCCGATCTGGAGCTGGACGGCGCTTCGCGCTCCGCGCTGGGCACGGTGCTGCCGGCGCTGTCCTCCTGGCGGCGACAGCAGCGGGACGAGTCGACCGTCGATTCATGGCGCTACCGCGTGATGTGGCAGCCGTTGACGTCCCTGACCACCGCTTCCCTGTCCGGGACCTGGCTACTCGTCGTACCGGAGTCCGAGGCCGACGACGAGTCCGTGCACGAGACCGTGGGCGGCCTGACACGTCACGGTGCCGACGTCTCGGTGTTCACCGTTCCGGCAGGAGCGGACCGCGAACTCCTGGCCGGGCGACTGGACGCCCTACCCGAACCGGCCGGGGTCATCTCCCTGCTGTCTCTGCTCGCAGGCGCCGATGCGCAGCACCCGGTGGTCCCGGCGGGACTCGCCGCCGACGTCGAACTCGTCAAGGCACTCGGCGACGCGGGCCGGTCCGCCCCCCTGTGGTGTCTCACCCGGAGCGCGGTCTCCGTCGGCCGTTCGGACGGAACGGTCCACACCGACCAGGCGATGCACTGGGGCTTCGGCCGAGTGGTCGCGCTGGAGCACCCCGACCGCTGGGGCGGTCTCATCGACCTGCCCGCGATCCTGGACGACCGTGCCTGGAACCGCATCTGCGGCGTACTGGCCGGCGGCGACGACGCAGAGGACCAGGTCGCGGTCCGGGCGTCGGGCGCCTTCGGACGCCGGCTGCAACGCGGCCGCTCGGCCGCGGGCACAGCGGGGAAGAAGTGGACACCGCGGGGCACCGTACTGATCACCGGTGGCACCGGCGCCCTCGGTTCGTTCATAGCCCGCAGGCTCATAGGCGAGGGCGCCGAGCACGTCGTACTCACCAGCCGCCGCGGCGCCGACGCTCCCGGTGCGCGGGACCTCCGGGAAGAACTGACGGCCTTGGGCGCCAAGGTGACGCTGGCCGCATGCGACGTCGCCGACCGTGACGCGCTCGCCGCGACGGTACGTACGCTGCGTGATTCGGGTGACCGGGTCACGGCCGTCGTACACGCCGCAGGCGTGGGCCAGCTCAGCGTCATCAGCGAGACGAGCCCCGCCGAATACGCGGCCGTGCTCGAAGCGAAGGTCCTCGGCGCGGCCCACCTGCACGAGGTCTTCGGCGACGAGCAGCTCGACGCGTTCGTCCTGTTCTCCTCGATCTCCGGCATCTGGGGCAGTGGCGGCCAGGGCGCCTACGGCGCGGCCAACGCCTACCTCGACGCCCTCGCCCAGCAACGGCAGGCCGCCGGGCTGGCCGCCACCGCGATGTCGTGGGGCGCGTGGGGCGGCGCAGGTATGGCCAGGGGATCGGCGGAGGAGATCCTGAACAGGCGTGGTCTGCCGGCGATGGACCCGCAGCTGGCCATCGACGCGATGCAGGAAGCTGTGGGCGCCGGCGAGACGATGCTGACCGTGGCGGACGTGCGGTGGGAGCGGTTCGCGCCCACGTTCACCGTGACGCGGCCCAGCCCGCTCCTGGAGAACCTGCCGGAGGTACGCCGTGTGCTGGCCGCGGCCGCCGAGACCGAGGCCGCCGGAATGGGCGATCTCTCCGCGTTCCAGCAGCGGCTCACCGGGCTCCCGGAGAGCGAACGCGCCGCTTTCGTCATGGAGTTGGTGCGAGGTGAAGCCGCCTCCGTACTTGGCTTCACCGACGCGGCGGAGGTCGACGCCAACCGCGCGTTCCGCGAGCTGGGCTTCGACTCGCTGACCGCGGTCGAGGTGCGCAACCGGCTGAACGGTGCCACCGGACTTCGGCTTCCCACCACCGTGGTCTTCGACTACCCGACCGCGACGGCACTGGCAGGGCACCTCCTCGCCGAGTCCTTCGGACAGGGCGACGAGACCGTGGTCGGCGCCCCTGCCGTCTCCGTCCTCGACGACGACCCGATCGTCATCGTCGGCATGGGCTGCCGCTTCCCCGGGGACGTCCGGACGCCCGAGCAGCTGTGGGACCTCGCCGTCACCGGGACCGACGCGATCTCGGGCTTCCCCGTCGACCGGGGCTGGGGGCGTGGGGCCGATGACGGAAGCGCTCCCGCCTTCACCCCCGCCGGGGGTTTCCTGCACGGGGCGGGCGGGTTCGACGCGGACTTCTTCGGCATATCGCCGCGTGAGGCACTCGCCATGGACCCGCAGCAGCGGTTGCTGCTGGAGACCTCGTGGGAGGCGTTCGAACGCGCCGGCATCGCCCCGGCGTCCGCACGGGGAACCCGCACCGGTGTCTTCGTCGGCGCCTCGTCACAGGGGTACGCCAGTGACGTCCACCAGCCGCCGGAGGGCGTCGAGGGGTATCTGCTGACCGGCACCGCCACCGCGGTCCTCTCCGGCCGGATCGCGTACTCGCTCGGACTCGAAGGCCCCGCCGTCACCATCGACACGGCGTGTTCGTCGTCCATGGTGGCCCTGCACCTGGCCGCGCAGTCCCTGAGCCAGGGCGAGTGCTCGATGGCCCTGGTGGGTGGCGCCGCGGTGATGGCCACACCGGCCGTGTTCGCCGAGTTCAGCCGGCAGGGCGGACTGTCCTCCAGCGGCCGGTGCAAGGCGTTCGCCGAGGCTGCGGACGGCACCGGCTGGGGCGAAGGGGTCGGCATCCTTCTGCTGGAGCGCCGGTCCGACGCCGAACGCAACGGCCACCGGATCCTTGCGCTCGTCCGAGGCAGCGCCATCAACCAGGACGGTGCGAGCAACGGCCTCAGCGCCCCCAACGGCCCCGCACAACGACGCGTCATCCGGCAGGCTCTCGCCAACGCCGGCCTGACCGCCGACCGGATCGACGCGGTGGAGGCACACGGCACGGGTACGACGCTCGGCGACCCCATCGAGGCGCAGGCCGTGCTGACGACGTACGGACAGGACCGGCCGGCGGACCGGCCGCTGCTGCTCGGCTCCCTCAAGTCCAACATCGGCCACACCCAAGCCGCCGCCGGAGTCGCCGGAATCATCAAGATGGTGATGGCCCTGCGCCACGGCGTGCTGCCGCAGACGCTGCACGTCGACGAGCCGTCCACGCACGTCGACTGGTCCTCCGGTGCCGTGGAACTGCTCACCGAGCGGCGGGACTGGCCGGAGACCGGGCATCCTCGCAGGTGCGGTGTCTCCTCGTTCGGCGTGAGCGGTACGAACGCGCACGTGATCCTGGAGCAGGCACCGGAGCCGCCCTCCGCCCCCCGCACGACCGTGGCCGGCGGAGCGCTGCCGTGGACCGTGTCCGCACGGGACGAGGAGGCGCTGTGTGCCCAGGCGGCGCAGCTGCGCGACGCGGTACTCGCCGACCCGGACCTCGACCTCCTGGACGTCGCCCACACGCTGGCGACCGCCCGGTCCCTACACGAGCGACGTGCGGTGATCGTCGCCGATGACCGGGAGGCCTTCCTCGAAGGACTCACCGCCCTCGCCGCCGACGCCACCGCCCCCGGACTTGTTCGGGGGGCGGAGACGCGCGGCAGGACAGCGGTGCTGTTCTCCGGGCAGGGGTCGCAGCGGCCGGGAATGGGACGTGCCCTGTACGACACCTATCCCGCGTTCGCGGACGCCTTCGACGCGGTCTGCGCGGAGCTGGACCGCCAACTGGACCAGCCGGTCCGCGAGGTGGTGTTCGACGGAGGCGACCTGCTGGACCGGACGCAGTACACCCAGACAGGACTCTTCGCCCTGGAAGTGGCGCTGTACCGGCTCGTGTCCTCGTGGGGCGTCAAGCCCGACTACCTGCTCGGACACTCGATCGGTGAGCTGTCGGCCGCCCACGTGGCGGGCGTGCTCTCGCTCGAGGACGCGGCGACCCTCGTCGCGGCCCGGGGCCGCCTCATGCAGGCGCTGCCCGCCGGGGGCGCGATGGTCTCGCTCCAGGCTGCGGAGAACGAGGTCCTGCCGCTGCTCACCGACGGCGTGTCCATCGCCGCACTCAACGGGCCCCGGTCGACGGTCGTCTCGGGCGACGAAGCCGGCGTGCTGGTCATCGCCGAGCACTTCGAGGCCCAGGGTCGCAAGACCAAGCGCCTGCGGGTCAGTCACGCCTTCCACTCCCCGCACATGGACGCCGTGGTCGAGGAGTTCCGTACGGTCGCCGAAGGCCTCACGTACCACGAACCCACCCTCGCGGTCGTCTCCGACGTGACCGGGAACGTCCTCAGCGCCGACGAGATCAGGGACCCCGAGTACTGGGTGCGCCATCTGAGGGGAACAGTCCGTTTCCTGGACGGCGTACGCACCCTGCAGGACCAGGGGGTGACGGCCTACCTGGAGCTGGGTCCCGACGGTGTGCTCTCCGCGATGGCCCAGGACTGTGCCACCGGCGAGGACGCCGTCTTCGTACCGGCGCTTCGTTCCGACCGCTCCGAGCCGCTTACGCTGCTGAGCGCCCTGGCCGGCCTCCATGTGCGTGGCGCGTCCGTCGACTGGCCGCGGTACTTCACCGGCAGCGATGGCCGGAACGTCGCTCTGCCGACCTACGCCTTCCAGCACCGCAACTACTGGCTCCGGGGCGACGGCTCGGCCGGCGACGTCCGCTCGGCCGGCCTCGACCCCGCCGACCACCCCCTGCTGGGTGCGGCGGTGCAGATCGGTCACAGCGACGCCTACCTGTTCACCGGTCGTCTCGCGCTGGACATCCACCCCTGGCTCGCCGACCACACCGTCCTGGGCACGGTGCTGGTTCCGGGCACCGCGTTCGTCGAGCTGGCCGTCACGGCGGGCGACGAGGTCGGCTGTGGCCACGTCGAGGAACTCGTCATCGAGGCCCCGCTCGTCCTGCCCGACGAAGGATCCGTCGCACTCCAGCTGTGGGTGGGACCGGCCGACGCGTCCGGCCGCCGGACGCTGGAGATCCACTCGCGTGGCCTCGGCGGACCCGAGGCCGCATGGACGCGCCACGCCAGTGGCTCCCTGGCAGCCGCCGAGAACCGAGACCGGCCGGCCGGTCTCACCGTCTGGCCCCCTGAAGGCGCCGTCGCCGTCCCGGTCGAGGGCCTCTACGACCACCTCACATCGATCGGGTACGCCTACGGGCCGGTCTTCCAGGGACTGCACTCCGCATGGCGGCTCGGTGAGGAGGTGTTCGCCGAGGTGGCACTGCCTGAGGCGACGGAGCCCGGGGCCGGCCGGTTCGGTCTGCATCCGGCCCTCCTCGACTCGGCCCTGCACGCGATGGGGCTCAGTACGTCGCACGACTCCACGGACGACGACAGTATGGGGCGCAACCGCCTCCCGTTCGCGTGGAACGGTGTGACGTTGTACGCGGCCGGCGCCGACGCCCTGCGCGTGCGCATCACCCCCAAGGACACCGACGGCGTCTCGCTCACCCTCGCCGGCCCGTCCGGCGAACCGGTGGCCGCGATCGAGTCCCTGGTCCTGCGCACCGTCACGACCGCCCAACTCGACGGGGCACGCCGGGCCACACACCACGACTCGCTGTTCCACCTCGGCTGGTCGGCCGCGCACCTCACCCAAGAGCTCCCGGAAGCCCGCTGGGCGGTGCTCGGGGCGGACCACCTCGGGCTCGCCGCCGCGGGGGTCGGCATCGACGTCTTCCCGGGGACCGAGGACCTGGCAGCCGCGCCCCTGCCACCGGCCGTGCTGCTGTCCCTCGCACCGCAGACGGTGGGCGAGCCGACCGTGCAGCGCACCCACGACCGTACGGCAGAGGTCCTGGCCACGGTACGGAACTGGCTGGGTGACGACCGGTTCACCGACGTCCTGATGGTCGTCGCGACGCGCGGAGCGGTCTCCCTCGACGGTGAGGACGTACCGGACCTCGCACAGACAGCCGTCTGGGGCCTCCTGCGCTCAGTGCAGTCGGAGGCACCGGGCAGGTTCGTCCTGGCCGACCTCGACGGCACCGGCCTGTCGGCCCGCAACCTCGCCACTGCCGTCGCCACCGGCGAGCCCCAACTGGCCCTGCGAGCCGGCCAGATCCACACTCCGGGCCTGAACAGGGCGGAGGCCACCGAGCCCACCGGATCCGGCGACATCGACCCGGACGGAACGGTCCTGGTCACGGGCGCGGGCGGGGTGCTGGGCGGCCTGGTGGCACGCCGTATGGCCGAGCGCGGTGCGCGCCACATGCTGCTGGTCGGCCGCCGTGGCGCGGCCGCACCGGGCGCCGCTGAACTGGCCGCAGAGCTCACGGAATCAGGCGTGCACGTCACCTTCGCGGCCTGCGACGCCGCCGACCGGACGGCCCTGGCGGACATCCTCGGCGGCATCCCCGCAGCACACCCTCTGACCTCGGTCGTTCATGCTGCGGGTGTGGTGGACGACGGGGTCGTGGCGTCCCTGACCCCGCAGCGACTGGCAGCCGTCCTGCGCCCCAAGGTGGACGCGGCCTGGAACCTGCACGAGTTGACCGAGGATTCGGACCTCGCGGAATTCATCCTTTTCTCCTCTGCGGCCGGCACCTTCGGCGGCCCGGGACAGGCCAACTACGCTGCTGCGAACGCCTTCCTGGACGGCCTCGCCCAGCACCGGCACGCCCGCGGTCTGCCCGCGACCTCCCTGGCCTGGGGTCCGTGGGCCGAGAGCGGCATGGCCGGCCGGATGGACGCCGCCGACATCGCCCGCATGGCCCGGTCAGGGCTTGTGCCCCTGTCCCAGGAACAGGGGATCGAGCTCTTCGATCTCGCCCGCACGACAGGCCGGCCGACCCTCATGCCGGCACGACTGAGCACCGACACCGCACAGATACGTCCCGACGCGATGCCTCCGCTGCTGCGCGGTCTGATCCGGCTGCCCACGAGGCCCGCGGCGGAGAGGAGCGACCGGACGGCCGAATCCGCCACAGCGCTCAAGGAGCGTCTCACCGCGGCCGGCGGGGCGGAGCGTACCGGCATCCTCCTCGACATACTGCGCACAGCGATGGCCGACGTACTGGGCCACAGTTCCGCCGCGGCAGTGGTCGTCACGAGGGGCTTCCTCGAGATCGGCTTCGACTCGCTCACCGCCGTGGAACTACGCAACCGGCTCAACACCATCACCGGGTTGCGGCTGCCCTCCACGCTCGTCTTCGACCACCCGTCCCCTGAAGCCCTCGCCCTCTACCTGCGGGACGAACTCGTCGGTGACGGGGCTGTGTCGGCCCTCTCCCTGCTCGCCGAACTCGACCGGCTGGAAGTCACGCTCGCCGGCGTGCCGTCCGACGACGCCGACCGCGTCAAGGTGACGGAACGGCTGCGCGGGCTGATGGCCGGCTGGCACGACGACGCTTCCGACGGCACGGTCCGGAGCCTCGAAGAGGCCACGGCCGACGAGCTCTTCGAGCTGCTGGACGACGAGCTCGAGTCCTCCTGACAGCCCCCGCCCGACCCGACCCGCACCTTCCTGATCAACCCCTCTGCAAGGAGTGACACCCCATGGCGAACGAGGAGAAGTTCCTCGACTACCTCAAGCGGGCCACGGCGGACCTGCGCGAGACTCGCCGGCGGCTGCGGGACATGGAGGACCGGGAGCGGGAGCCCATCGCGATCGTGGGCATGAGCTGCCGCTACCCGGGCGGGGTGACGACCCCTGAGAAGCTGTGGGACCTGGTCGCCTCGGGCGGGGACGGCATATCGCCGTTCCCCACCAACCGGGGCTGGGACATCGAGGGAGTGTTCGACACCGACCCGAACCGGTCGGGTACCTCGTACGTCCGCCAGGGCGGATTCCTGCACGAGGCAGGGGAGTTCGACCCCGGCTTCTTCGGCATCTCCCCCCGCGAGGCGCTGGCGATGGACCCGCAGCAGCGCCTGCTCCTCGAGGTCTCCTGGGAAGCGTGTGAACGCGCGGGAATCGACCCGACGTCGCTGAAGGGCAGCCGGACGGGCGTGTTCGCCGGCCTGATGTACCACGACTACATCAGTACGCTGCACTCCCTGCCCGACGGCGTGGAGGGATACCTGGGCACCGGCAACTCGGGCAGTGTCCTGTCGGGCCGGGTGTCGTACACGCTGGGCCTGGAAGGGCCCGCGGTGACCGTGGACACGGCGTGCTCGTCCTCCCTCGTCGCTCTGCACATCGCGGTCCAGGCGCTGCGGTCGGGCGAGTGCACCATGGCCCTGGCCGGTGGGGTGAGCGTCATGGCGACCCCCGGCACATTCGTGGACTTCTCACGCCAGCGCGGTCTCTCCTTCGACGGCCGCTGCAAGTCCTTCGCAGCGAGCGCGGACGGCACCGGCTGGGCCGAGGGCGCCGGGGTCCTCGTGGTGGAGCGGCTGTCCGACGCCCTCCGGCTGGGTCACGACGTGCTGGCCGTGGTCCGCGGCTCAGCCGTGAACCAGGACGGGGCCAGCAGTGGTCTGACGGCGCCCAACGGTCCGTCCCAGCAGCGGGTCATCCGGCAGGCACTGGCGAACGCACGGCTGGCACCGGAGCGGATCGACGCCGTGGAGGCGCACGGTACGGGTACGACGCTGGGTGACCCGATCGAGGCGCAGGCCCTGCTGGCGACGTACGGGCAGGAGCGGCCGGATGGGCGGCCGCTGTGGCTGGGGTCGCTGAAGTCGAACATCGGTCACACGCAGGCCGCGGCCGGTGTGGCCGGGATCATCAAGATGGTGATGGCGATGCGGCACGGTGTGCTGCCGCAGACGCTGCACGTGGACGAGCCGACACCACAGGTCGACTGGGAGTCCGGGGACGTCCAGCTGCTGACCGAGCCGCGTGAATGGCCCGAGACGGGCGAACCGCGACGGGTGGGAGTGTCCTCCTTCGGGGTGAGCGGCACCAACGCGCACGTCATCCTCGAGGAGCCGCCCGTAGTGCCCGCGGACAGCGGACGCACACCGGTACGCACGCCCCCCGTCGTGCCGTGGCTGCTCTCGGCCGCAGCCGGCCCCGGCGCACTCGAGGCGCAGGCGAGCGCTCTGGCCGACCACGTGGAGGCGGTGGGCGCGCAGGCGTCCGGTGCGCTGGACATCGGCTACTCCCTGGCCGGCGGCCGGGCGGCCCTGGCCCAGCGGGCGGTGGTGCTCGCGGACGGCCGTGACGGACTGCTCGACGGCCTGCACGCCCTGGCGCTCGGACAGCCGTCCGCCGCAGTGGTGCGGGGTTCGAAGGCGGACGGTCGCCTGGCGGTCCTGTTCCCGGGCCAGGGATCGCAGTGGCCAGGCATGGGCCGCGAGCTGTACGAGGCGTACCCGGTGTTCAGGGACGCGTTCGACGCCGTGTGCGCGGAGATGGACCCCACACTCGGCCGGTCCCTCCGCGACGTCGTGTTCGACGAGGGTGACCTGCTGGACCAGACCCGGTACACACAGCCCGGAGTCTTCGCCGTCGAGGTCGCCCTCTTCCGGCTGGTCTCGTCGTGGGGCGTCACCCCCGACTTCCTGATGGGGCACTCCATCGGCGAACTGGCCGCCGCGCACGTGGCAGGCGTGCTCTCGCTCGAGGACGCGTCGGCACTGGTCGCCGCCCGGGCCCGTCTGACGCAGACCATGCGGGCCGACGGGGCCATGGTGTCCATCGAGGCGACCGAGGACGAGGTCCTTCCGCTGCTGACCGGCGGTGTGTCGATCGCCGCGCTCAACGGACAGTCCTCGACAGTGGTCTCGGGTGACGAGGACGCCGCGCTGGCGATCGCCGCGCACTTCGAGGCGGAGGGTCGTAGGACCAAGCGGCTGCGCGTCAGCCACGCGTTCCACTCCCCGCACACCGACGAGCTGCTCGACGAGTATCGGACGGTCGCCGCAGGTCTGACCTTTCACCCGGCCGGCATCGCCATCGTCTCCACGGTCACCGGCCGGCTCGCCGAGCCCGGTGAGCTGGGCGACCCGGAGTACTGGGTACGTCACCTCCGCCGTACCGTCCGTTTTCACGAGGGGGCACTGAGCCTTCAGGAGCAGGGCGTCACGACGTTCCTCGAGATCGGTCCCGGCGGCGTACTGTCCGGCATCACGCAGCAGAGCCTGAACGGTGAGGGACAGGCCTGCGTGCCCGCCCTGCGCCGGAACCGGAATGAGCCGCGGTCACTGCTCCAGGCGGTGGCGGAACTTCACGTGCGCGGTGCTCACGTCGACTGGTCCCCCTACTTCGAGGGGACCGCCTCCCAGCGGGTCGACCTGCCGACGTACGTCTTCCAGCACCAGGAGTTCTGGCCACAGCCCCACCCCCACCCGCTGGAAGGCGCCGACCCGCTCGCGTCGCAGGACCCGGCGCAGGCCCGCTTCTGGGAGGCCGTCGACGGCGGCGACCCCCAGGCCCTGGCCGACGCACTCGGCGTCGAGGACGACATGCGGTCCTCGCTCACCGACCTGGTCCCCGTCCTGGCGTCGTGGCGGCGGCGGCACAGGGACGAGTCGACGGTCGACTCCTGGCGCTACCGCGTCACCTGGAAGCCGCTGACGATCGCCCCCACGGCCGGCCCGACCGGCACCTGGCTCCTCGCCGTCCCCGCGGACCTGGCCGGGGACGAGGCGGTGACCACTGTCGAGCGTGAACTGGCAACGGGCGGCGCCGACGTCGCACGACTCCTGATCAGCACGGACGGGAACGACCGTGCGACGGTCGCGCGCGCCCTCAACGACGCCCTCGCCGAGAGCGGCCCGCTCACCGGGGTCGTCTCACTGCTCGCGCTTGACGAGGACGCGGACCGCAGCCACTCGGTGCTGCCGAGCGGGCTCTGTGCCCTGCTGGCGCTGGCCCAGGCCCTGCTGGCCCTGGCGGAGGACGTGCCGCTGTGGTGCGTGACGCGCGGCGCTGTGTCCATCGGGCGCTCCGAAGCCCCCGCAGGCGCCGTTCAGGCACTCACCTGGGGCCTGGGCCGGGTGATCGGCCTGGAACGCCCCGAGCGCTGGGGCGGTCTCGTCGACCTTCCGTCGGAACCGGCCACCCTTGACCCCCGGGCATGGGCGCGCATGCGCGGCGTACTGGCGGGTCCCGTCGGAGAGGATCAGGTCGCCGTACGGCAGGGCGGCGTCTTCGGACGCCGGCTCGTCCGTGCCCAGGCACCCGCCGCTCCCGCGCCGTGGAACCCGCGGGGAACAGCCCTCATCACCGGCGGGACGGGTGCGCTGGGTGCGCACGTCGCGCGCCACCTGGCCCGCCAGGGAGTGGAGCACCTCGTACTCACCGGCCGACGAGGGACCGCCGCCGAAGGCGCCTTCGCGCTGCACGACGAACTTGCCGCGCTGGGCGCCCGGGTGACGATCGCGGCCTGCGACGTGACCGACCAGGACGCACTCGCCGCGCTCGTGGACCAGGTCCAGGAGGCCGACGGCCGGCCCATCGGGACGGTCGTCCACGCCGCGGGGACGACCGTGATGGCCGGACTCGCCGAATCGGACCCCGCGGACGTCGCGGAAGCCCTCGCCGCCAAGGTGGCAGGCGCCGCGAACCTGGACAGACTCTTCGGGACGGAGTCGGCCGGGACACTCGACGCGTTCATCCTGTTCGCCTCAGGCGCCGGAGTGTGGGGCGCCGCCGGACAGGGCGCCTACGCGGCGGGCAACGCCTACCTGGACGGCCTTGCGGAGTACCGGCGCAGTCGTGGGCTTCCGGCCACATCGGTCTCCTGGGGCGGCTGGTCCGGCGGCGGCATGGCCGACGGCGCCGCCCAGGACATGCTCGCCCGGCGCGGGCTCGCGGCAATGGACCCGCAGCTGGCCATCGGTGCGCTGGTACGTGCGGTCGAGACGGGCGAGACCTGCCTGACCGTCGCGGACATCGACTGGACCCTGTTCGCGCCCGCGTTCACACTGGCGCGCCCCAGGCCGCTCATCGACGACATCCCGGAGGCAGCCGAAGCTCTGCAGGGCAACGCGTCCGAGCCGGGCGACGTCCAGACGGGGGTCGCGGCGGTGCTGCGCGCCCGGCTGGCCGGACTCTCCGCGTCCGAGAACGAGCGGGAACTGCTCGACCTCGTCAGGGCCGAGGCCGCAGCCGTACTCGGCCACCCCTCGGCCGCAGCCGTCCCCGCCGACCGGGCCTTCCGCGAGCTGGGTTTCGACTCCCTGACCGCCGTCGAGCTGCGGAACCGCCTGAACAGGGCGACAGGGCTCGACCTGCCCGCAACCCTCGTCTTCGACCACCCGACACCGGCCCACATCGCCACGGGTCTGCTCGCGCCACTGCTCGGTGGCGAGGATACCGAGGCCCCTGCCCCGGCCCCCGCTCTCCTCCGCACCGACGACGACCCCATTGCGATCGTCGGTATGAGCTGCCGGTACCCGGGCGGCGTCCGGTCCCCGGAGGACCTCTGGAACCTGGTCGCCAACGACCGCGACGCCATCGCGGAATTCCCCACGGACCGGGGCTGGGATCTCGACCGGCTGTACAGCCAGGACCGGGGCCGCCCCGGCACCACGTACTGGGACGAAGGCGGCTTCGTCCACGACGCGGGCGACTTCGACGCCGGATTCTTCGGGATCTCACCGCGTGAAGCGCTCGGGATGGACCCCCAGCAGCGGCTGTTGCTCGAAACCTCGTGGGAGACCTTCGAGCGGGCCGGCATCAGCCCGGACGCGGTGCGCTCCACCCGCACCAGCGTGTTCACGGGGACCAACGGCCAGGACTACGCCACGGTCCTGCTCGGCTCCCCGGATGCCGGAACAGGTTCGCTGGCCACCAGCAACGCCGCGAGTGTCGTCTCGGGCAGGCTCTCGTACACCTTCGGCCTGGAAGGGCCGGCGGTGACCGTGGACACGGCATGTTCGTCCTCGCTCGTCGCGCTGCACCTGGCGGTCCAGGCGCTGCGTGCAGGGGAGTGCTCGCTGGCCCTGGCCGGTGGAGTGACGGTCATGTCGACACCGGCGGCGTTCGTGGAGTTCAGCAGGCAGGGGGCGCTGGCCTCGGACGGTCGCTGCAAGTCGTTCGCCGACGCGGCGGACGGGACGGGCTGGGGCGAGGGCGTCGGAATGCTGCTCATGGAGCGGCTGTCGGACGCCCGGCGCAACGGCCACGAGGTACTGGCCGTCCTCCGCGGTTCTGCCGTCAACCAGGACGGTGCGTCCAACGGTCTGACAGCCCCGAACGGCCCGGCTCAGCAACGAGTCATCCGACAGGCGCTCGCTTCGGCGGGTCTGGAACCCTCGCAGGTCGACGCCGTCGACGGGCACGGCACGGGTACGACGCTGGGTGACCCGATCGAGGCGCAGGCGCTGCTCGCTACGTACGGGCAGGACAGGGCAGCGGACAGGCCGCTGCTGCTGGGGTCGATCAAGTCGAACATCGGCCACACGCAGTCCGCTGCGGGTGTGGCCGGTGTGATCAAGATGGTGATGGCGATGCGGCACGGTGTGCTGCCCCGGACGCTGCACGTCGACGAACCGTCCACGCACGTCGACTGGTCCGCGGGAGCGGTCGAACTCCTGCGGGACCGGGCCGCATGGCCGGAGACGGGTGAGCCGCGGCGCGCCGCCGTGTCGTCCTTCGGCGTGAGCGGCACGAACGCACACGTGATCCTGGAGCAGGCTCCTGAGGTGGAGCCGGTGGACGCGGCTGGTGTCGCGGTGCCGGTGGTGCCGTGGGTGGTGTCGGCGAAGACGGCCGAGGCRCTCGATGYRCAGGTGGAGCGGGTGTCGGTGTTCGCCGGGGATCTGGATCCGGTGGATGTCGGGTTCTCGCTGGTGACGACGCGTGCGGCGATGAAGCACCGTGCGGTGGTCATCGGTGACCGGCTCGTCCGCGGTACGACGGCGTCGGGTGGTCTGGCGGTGTTGTTCTCGGGTCAGGGTGCGCAGCGGTCGGGTATGGGTCGTGAGTTGTATGAGGCGTATCCGGTGTTCGCGGATGCGTTTGATGCGGTGTGTGCGGAGTTGGACCGGCATCTGGATCGTCCGGTGCGGGGTGTGGTGTTCGAGGGTGGTGAGCTGCTGGATCGGACGCAGTTCACGCAGGCCGG
>NZ_NEUF01000191.1:0-3225 GCF_002910915.1 Streptomyces sp. SM10
CCTCGATCGTTCATGAGTCCTCGTCGGTGCGCTGACGGGGACTCTGTGCTTGCGAGGTGCGGAACTTCGTGGGCCGGGGCAGGTTGACGGCCCGGCTGTCGCGTCGGGTGGGCGCCGGGTTCCACGGTTCCGGGATGTCGCTGGTTCGTCGGGGCGGTCGGAGTTGCTGGTCAGCCGGGGTTCTGTAGGGCTGCGAGCCGTTGGATCGCGCGGGTGATCACATCCGTCCAGGGCCATCGGGCGGTGAAGCGGAGCCAACGGCGGCGGCCCGTGGTGACCAGCTGGGCGGCGGCAGAGAACAGCCGTAGTCGAAGCCGTTTGGGCTCCCAGCGGCGGGTCTCTGCGGTCAGGGCGAGCATCGGCATCCAGGCGAGTAGGTCGAGTGCGAGGGAGACGATCTCCAGCCAGATCTGGTTCTGAGCGGTGTCGTGCAAGGGGAGGTTGCGCAGGCCGGTGTCTCGGGCGTTTCGGATGCGGTCCTCGCAGCGGGCCCGGCGGCGGTGACGTAGTTCGAGGTCGGCGAGTTGGCCGCCCTTGGTGTTGGTCGCGAAGCAGGTGAGCCGTAGTCCGTCGAGGTCGGTGAAGCGCAACTGGGCCCCGGGGTGCGGGCGTTCTTTGCGAACGATCAGCCGCATCCCTTTCGGCCAGGTGGTCAGGTCGGGCATGTCGGTGATCTCCGCGACCCAGGCGCCGGGCCGCTCGGTGCCACCGGAGTCATAGGCCGGCGTCCATGCCTTCTTCGGGATCTTCAGCACGGCCTGGTGGATGGCGTCGGTGATGGTCATTCCGACGGAGTACGACAGCCACCGGCCCGGTTTGGAGAGCCAGTCGAGGAAGGCGTGGGTGCCGCCGGCGGAGTCGGTACGGATCAGTGTCTGACGGCCCCGTCGCAGGTGTTTGGGGAGTTGAGCCAGGGCGAGTCGCGCTGTTTCGATGTGATCGCTCGCGGTGTTGGAGCCTGCGTTGCCGGGCCGCAGCAGGGCTGCCACCGGCTCTCCGGACCCGGCCTGGCCATGGTCGACGAACGCGACGAGCGGGTGGTGGCCGAAGGTCTTCTTCCAGGTCGCTGTGGCGTCCTGCTTCTCGGAGTGCGCAAGGACGAGCACGCCGTCGATGTCCACGATCACCGAGCCGTCGGCGGCGGGGCCGTTCGCCCCGGCCAGGTCCCAGACCCGCGAGCGTACTTTCGCCCGAGCCGACCGAATCGCGGTGAGCGCCTTTGGTCCGGCAGCGGCAAGGGCGTCAATGAGCCGTGAAACCGTCGGGTCGGAGGCCACCGGCCCGAACACGGCCGGCTCGGCCCGCAGCAGGGCGACATCGGCGAGGCAGTCCCCGCCCAGAGCGACTCCGAGCGCGACATCCAGCAGGATCTTGCCCGGCTCATGCACTGCCCGCGGCTTGCGCCAAGGCGCCAATGCCGTCGATATCGCGGTGTCCAGACCCAACTTTCGGACCGTCTCGACCAACAGCACCGCACCGGCCTGCGAGACCGTCCCGCTGCCACTGCCCTCGACGCGGACGCGCGGGTACGACCCGATACGCTTACTCACCTGGAGAGTGCTTCTTTCGTGCGGCTGACTGGACCCTAGACAAGTCCCATCGTTGCAGGTCAGGAGCACTCTCCGCTTATTTGATCAAGCGTCGGACAACCCACCTCGTGAAAGCCCGAGGCTAAGAGCCCCTGGACCTGGACGGCGCCCTGGTCACCTTCGACGCCCTGCACTCGGTCAAGGGGAACGTCACCTGGCTCGTCGAGACCAAGAACGCCCACTACATCGCCAAGACCACCCGGGCAATCCGCGACCAGCCCGAACGAGCCCTCCCACTCCTGGGCATCACCAACAACCCAGGTAATGAGAAAACTTGATCAAGCCCTGGGGCAAGGACCACCGCTTGGTCCGGCCGGGTCGTAGACCACCGTGTACGTCTGCCCTTCGACGCAGAGCCGTGAAGTCCGGACCATTCGAGGAGTACAAGAAGAGTGACCATGCTCCACAGGGCGACGCAGAAAGCGCACCGGACGGCGCACTCGACGAATCCGTAGCTCCCGGAATCCAATTCCTCTCTTCGGAACTGCGCACAGCGAAAACAGAGCCGTTGGCGCGCATCCCCGGCGCCTGGTCACATCCGCAGGACCGCGTTGAAGAAGAAGACCGCCGACAGCACGAAGCACCCAGTGGCGAACCCATGGGAACCGATTCCCGTGGCGACTCCGTTCACCAGCGCAGTCGCCTTCCCCTGCGGGTCATAAACCACTCGTGCGGTTCCACCGACCGGAACGGGTATGGACGCTTGCGCCCGCGTCCATGTCGTACGTTGACACCCCTTCGTGTCCACATACCGAATACCGCTGGCCACCAATCCGCCCGAGGTCCATCTCAGGTTGACGCAGGTACCTTTCGCGCATTCTGCTCGCCCACTCCTGACGAATGCGTCGTGGCGAAACCTTAGATACCCAATGTACGCACCATAGGCGGCCAAACCGAGCCCGAGGAGGAAGAAGAGGACCGAAACAAAATTCATGGCCGAACAATAACCTCGCCAATCCTCGAAGTCAAGGAATGCACGATCATTCTCCCGAATGAGAAAAGGAGGGGAAATGGCTGCTTCTTACCCGGCCGAATGGCCCGAGGACTACACCCCTTAAGGATTCATCAAAAGCATCGCGTAAGGCCTACTGGGGAAGGGGGAGAGTGTCGTAGATTCCGTCAGGCAGATTGCGCCCGACGCAATCACTGCGGTCAGTGCCGGAAGGGGCCGGGGGCGCGTGGGTGCCGGCCTGCCCGCTGCAAGTCGGCGCGGCGGTGACTTGGTGCCGCCTCGAAACGCTCTCCTCCCGGGGGCGGGACCCGGATGTCATCTCTTCCTGTTGACGAAGAAAAGCAGCGCAACCCCTACCAGAACAACGAATCCAATGATGAACAGGAGGGCTTCCTGTCCGCTCTTAAGAGGGCGAGGGGCGGAAATTAATACATCACCCATTATCCGTCACCCCTTCCTCTTGCTGATCAGACTCAAGGGCACAGAGAGCGCCCCGCCGGCAACGAGCAGTACTCCGATCGCCAGAGTAGAGGCGTTGCCTGAGAAAAACACCAGGAGAAATGCACCGCAGATCAAGGTAAGGAGGCCCCAGAGGAGAATCTGGCCCTCTCTTCCCGGTTGAATCATATTATGCCCCCAATTTTGGATAATGGGTGATGTATTAATTTCCGCCCCTCGCCCTCT
>NZ_NEUF01000191.1:3275-5412 GCF_002910915.1 Streptomyces sp. SM10
AAGAAGTTTCTTGCGTCACCCAGCCGAATTGTTCGTTAACTCTGGTGCGTGGCGGCTACGTAGGTTCCAGCGGCCGCGCCGATGGCCATGCAGTACGGCAGGGCAGGTACAGCGCCCGGGCCGGAGGTCACTGCGGCCGCGACTTCGCAAAGTCCCGTAATTTCTGCGTCCGCGATCATGGCGGCAGTTGCCTTCTCAGCGGCAGCCGGTCCTCCGGTGAAGCCCTCGTAGAGGATGGTCCCGATGCCGAGGCCGTCCCCGATCCCACTCAGGCTGAGGCGTAGGAAAGGCGTCCGGCGCTGTCGTAGGTGTTAGCCGTCTTACGGCTGGCAGCCTGGTCGGTGCGGGTGTAGATCTTCGTTCCCGGGTCACCGGCGCCGGTCGTGTAGGTGTAGGTGAGGTCGGCCAGGGTGGTGGAGCCGTGGGTGGCCTTGATGGCGGTGGGCTTGCCGTCCTCGTCGAGGGTGACCTTCTGCGCCGTTCCGCCGGGATAGTTGGTGTGGGTGCTCTGGTCGTTGTTGTCGTACTCGTAGCCGGTGGTGCGGCCTGCCGGGTCCTTCAGCGACTCGAGGCGGCCTGCGGCGTCGTAGGTGTACTCGGTGGTGCCCATGGGTCGGTGCAGGTGCCGGCCGCCGTGTAGGCGCGGGTCGCCTCGGAGTCGTCCTGCAGGGAGCGGAACACCTCACGCGAGAGGGTGTCGTAGGCGTAGTCGGTCTCGCCGGTCGCGTCCTTGCGCCAGGCCATGTTGTCGTCGTCGTAGGAGTACTGGACGGTGGCGTTGGTGGAGGAGACCTTGGTGACGCGGTCGAGGTCGTCGTAGCTGTAGACCGTCTGGATGGTGCGGCCGTCCTTGATGACGTCGGGGCGGACCGCGTAGTCGTAGGTGATCGTCGTCTCGCCCTGCGGGGCGGGCGGAGCGATCTTCTTCAGGTTGCCCTTGGCGTCATAGGTGAACGAGGTCTTCTTGCCGCGTGCGTCGGTGACCGGGCATTTCTGGCCCTTGAATCCACCGCAGGACGGGTTGTAGTCGGTGCTGGTCATCCCGCCGCCGCCGGTGCCGGTGACGGCGACGGAGGTGGTGTTGCCGACCGCGTCGTAGGTGTAGTCCGTCTTGTTGTCGTCCGCGCTGTCCAGCGTGCCGGTCACGTCCATGCCCGCCTTCGTCAGTCACCCCGTCAGCTGGGCGGTGGCCCCGCTGGGCAGGGCGGCGGAGGTCGGGTTGTTGCGGGAATTCCACCCGTAGATGGTGGTGTTGCCGGGGTCGGAGCCGGCCCCCATCGCGTCGACGGCTGTGGTGGCCATGTGGGCCTGGTAGGTGGTGGAGCGGGCATGGCCGAGCGGGTCGGTGACCTTGGTGCCCTCCCCGTCCCCGTTGTGGACGTACGTCGTCGCGTCGCCCTCGGGGTCGGTGACCGTGGTGGTGCCGGCGGCGGTGGCCGAGGAGGCGGTGTAGGAGTAGGTCCAGGTGGGGCCGGTGCTGCCGCCCTCCGCGGAGGCCCGGGTCATCGCGGTGACCCGGGTCTCGCTGTCGTAGGTGAAGAAGTCGCGCGCCGGCCGACGCGTCATCGGTGTCCCCGACGAACTGGTGAGGCTGCTGGAGCTGCACCGCAGAGAGCAGGCACGCGAGCGGGCGATCGCAGGGGAGGACTGGCGAGAGTCCGGGTTCGTCTTCACCTCTCCCGTGGGCGAGCCGCTGGTGCCGAGCACGGACTACGGCACCTGGAAGCGGCTGCTGGCCGATGCGAAGGTTCGGGACGGGCGCCTGCACGATGCCCGGCACACCTCGGCGACGGTTCTGCTCATCCTCGGTGTCCCCGAACGGGTCGTGATGCAGATCATGGGCTGGTCGTCCACGGCGATGGCGGCCCGGTACCAGCACGTGACGGGCGGCATCCTCGCCGACGTCGCGCAGCGGGTCGGAGGACTCATCTGGGAAGTGGCCAAGGAGCCCGACGAGAGCGGCGCGGAGGGCTCCGCAGGGTCTCGATGAGACTGCAGATGAGACTACGGGCCTAGAGGAACGCCGAAGGGCCCCACCGCAAGCGGTGGGGCCCTTCGACGTATTGCCCGGTGAGAGCAATGGCGGAGGATACGAGATTCGAACTCGTGAGGGGTTGCCCCCAACACGCTTTCCAAG
>NZ_NEUF01000192.1 GCF_002910915.1 Streptomyces sp. SM10
GTGTTCGGCACCTGTTGCTGGTGAGTCGTCGGGGTGGGGAGGCTCCGGGTGCGGCTGAGCTCGTCGCGGAGTTGGAGGGTCTGGGTGCGCGGGCTCGGTTCGTGGCGTGTGATGTGGCTGATCGTGTGGCGTTGGCGGGGGTGTTGGACGGTGTGGAGGCCGGGCACCCGCTGACGGGTGTGGTGCATACCGCCGGCGTCTTGGATGACGGTGTGGTGTCGTCGCTGTCGTCGGAGCGGTTGTCGGCGGTGTTGCGGCCGAAGGTTGATGCGGCGTGGAATCTGCATGAGTTGACGCGCGGCATGGATTTGTCGATGTTCACGTTGTTCTCCTCGGCGGCCGGTGTGTTCGGTGGTGCGGGGCAGGCGAACTACGCGGCGGCGAACGCGTTCCTCGATGCCCTGGCCGAAGTGCGGAAGGCGGAGGGGCTGGCGGGGCAGTCCCTGGCCTGGGGGCCCTGGGCGGAAAGCGGGATGCTGGGGCGTCTCGACGCCGCCGACACCCAACGTATGGCCCGATCCGGTGTGCCGCCGCTCTCGGTGGACGAGGGCCTGGCGCTGTTCGACGCCGCTGCCGGTCTCGACCACGCGGCCGTGGTTCCGGTACGGCTCGACCTGCCGGTGTGGCGCAAGCGAGCTTCGGCCGACGGTGTGCCGCCGCTCCTCCAGGCACTCGTACGCGTCACCGGCCGCCGCACGGCGAAGTCCGGCGAGTCCGAGTCGGGATTCGCCGCACGGCTGAAGGGACTGACAGAGGAAGAGCGGACTCGTTTCGTCGACGGCCTGGTGCGAACCCAGATCGCAGCGGTGCTCGGGTACGCGTCGAGCGAGGCCATCAAGTCCAGGCAGGCTTTCAAGGAGCTGGGCTTCGACTCCCTGACCGCCGTCGAACTGCGTAACCGACTCAACGCGGCGACCGGGCTGCGGCTGCCGGCGACCCTGGTCTTCGACTACCCCACCCCCGCCGTGCTTGCCGAGTTCCTGTTGGACGAGGCGCGCGGGACGGAAGCCGAGGGAGTAACGGCCGCGGGAGCAGCGGGCTTCGCGGACGACGAACCCATCGCGATCGTCGGTATGAGCTGCCGCTATCCGGGCGGGGTCGCCGCTCCCGAGGACCTGTGGCGCCTCGTCTCCATGGCGGGGGAGGGAATCTCCGGATTCCCGACCGACCGCGGTTGGAGCCTGGACGGCATGTATGAATCCGACGCGGGCCGGGAGGGCAAGTCGAGGACCATCGAGGGCGGCTTCCTTTACGACGCGGGCCAGTTCGACCCCGGCTTCTTCGGGATCTCGCCGCGTGAGGCTCTGGCGATGGATCCGCAGCAACGGCTCCTCCTCGAGGCCTCGTGGGAGGCCGTCGAGCGGGCCGGTATCGATCCCGACTCGCTGCGCGGCAGCCGTACGGGTGTGTTCGCGGGCCTGATGTATCACGACTACGCTGCCCGGCTGAACTCTGTACCCCAAGACGTCGGTGCCTTCCTGGGAACGGGTAACTCGGGCAGTGTGGCGTCGGGTCGGGTGTCGTACACGTTGGGGCTCGAGGGCCCGGCGGTGACGGTGGATACGGCGTGTTCGTCGTCGTTGGTGGCGTTGCACTGGGCGATTCAGGCGTTGCGGTCGGGTGAGTGTTCGATGGCGCTGGCCGGTGGGGTGACGGTCATGGCCACCCCTGGGACGTTCGTGGAGTTCTCGCGGCAGCGTGGTCTGGCGGCGGACGGCCGGTGCAAGGCGTTCGCGGATGCGGCGGACGGTACGGGGTGGTCCGAGGGTGTGGGCATGCTGCTGGTGGAGCGTCTGTCGGACGCGCGGCGTCTTGGGCATGAGGTCCTGGCGGTGGTGCGGGGCAGTGCGGTGAATCAGGATGGTGCGTCGAACGGTCTGACGGCGCCGAAYGGTCCGTCGCAGCAGCGGGTGATCCGGCAGGCGTTGGCGAATGCCGGATTGTCGGCTTCGCAGGTGGATGCGGTGGAGGCGCACGGTACGGGGACGAAGTTGGGTGACCCGATCGAGGCGCAGGCTTTGCTGGCGACGTATGGGCAGGAGCGGTCGCAGGAGCGTCCGTTGTGGCTCGGGTCGATCAAGTCGAACATCGGTCACACGCAGGCGGCGGCGGGTGTGGCCGGGATCATCAAGATGGTGCAGGCCATGCGGCACGGAGTCCTGCCCAAGACCCTGCACGTGGACAGTCCGTCATCACAGGTGGACTGGTCCGCAGGGTCTGTTGAACTCCTGACCGAATCGGTGGCCTGGCCGGAGACGGGCAATGCGCGGCGGGCGGCCGTCTCGTCCTTCGGGATCAGCGGCACCAACGCGCACGTCATTCTTGAGCAGGCGCCCCTTGGCGACGGTGCCGCGACGCACGCGGACGAGGTCTCGCCGCTGGGCGGGTCCGCGCTGCCGTTCGTGCTCTCCGGCAAGTCGGAGGGCGCGCTGCGGGACCAGGCCGCGCGTCTGAGCGAGATGATGGCTGCCGGTTCCGGTGCCACGCCTGGGGGGATCGGTCTGTCACTGGCGATGGGCCGGTCACGGTTCGAGCACCGTGCGGTGGTTGTCGCAGGGGATGCGGAGGAGCTCAGGTCGGCTCTGGACGCTCTGGCCGGGGAGCGACCCGGCCAGGGTGTCGTGCGGGGTGTGGCTGAGGGTGCGGTTGCTCCGGTGTTCGTGTTTCCGGGGCAGGGTTCGCAGTGGGTGGGTATGGCTGCGGGTCTGATGGAGTCTTCGCCGGTGTTCGCGGGGCGGATCCGGGAGTGTGCGGTGGCGTTGGAGCCGTTCACGGACTGGTCGTTGTTGGGTGTGTTGCGTGGTGATGCGGGTGCTCCTGGGTTCGATCGGGTTGATGTGGTGCAGCCGGTGTTGTGGGCGGTGATGGTGTCGCTGGCTGAGGTGTGGCGGGCGGCTGGTGTGGTGCCTGCGGCGGTGGTGGGGCATTCGCAGGGTGAGATCGCTGCGGCGTGTGTGGCTGGTGGGCTGTCCCTGGAGGATGGTGCGCGGGTGGTGGCGTTGCGGAGCCGGGCGATCCTGGAGCT
>NZ_NEUF01000193.1 GCF_002910915.1 Streptomyces sp. SM10
TCCACTCGCCGCGTATGGAGGCCATGCTCGACGACTTCCGCGCGGTCGCGGAGACGCTGACCTTCCACCAGCCCGAGATCGCGATCGTCTCGAACGTGACCGGTCAGATGGTGTCGGGTGACGAGATCTGCACCCCCGAGTACTGGGTGCGCCATGTGCGTGAGGCGGTTCGTTTCGTCGACGGGATGCGCACCCTCCAGGAGCAGGGCGTGTCCACGTTCCTGGAGCTGGGCCCCGACGGAGTGCTCAGCGCCATGGGCCAGGACTGTGTCGAGGACTCGGTGTTCGCTCCCGCGCTGCGCAAGGACAGGGACGAGCCGAAGACGCTGGTCACCGCGCTCGCGGAGCTTTACGTACGCGGGTCGGTGGTCGACTGGGCGGCGTACTTCGCCGGCACCGGCGCCCGCCGGGTCGACCTGCCCACCTACGCCTTCCAGCACGAGCGGTACTGGCCGAAGAACACCTGGCCTCAGACCGGGGACGTTGGCGGGCTCGGGCTGCGCACCGGCGGTCATCCGATGCTTGCCGCCACGGTGGGGCTGGCGCACACGGATGAGTCCCTCTTCACGGGGCGCCTGTCGCTCCAGACCCAGCCATGGCTGGCCGACCACGCCGTCATGGGTTCGGTCCTGCTGCCGGGTACAGCCTTCGTCGACCTGGCCCTGCACGCGGGCGACCACGTGGGATGCGAACTGGTCGACGAGCTGACGCTGCAGGCTCCACTGGTGCTCCGTGAGTCGACAGGTGTCCAACTGCAGGTAGTGGTGGGCACGCCTGAGGCCGACGGGCGGAGGCCTGTCAGCGTGCACTCACGCCCGGGGGAGGCCGACGAGGGGAGCGACTGGACCCAGCACGCCAGCGGGCTGCTCGCGCCCGTCGACGCCGCTGCCGAGACCGCCGCAGAATCTTCGGTACGGGAGGCCCTGCAGATCTGGCCGCCGCGCGACGCGACGGAGATCGATACCGAAGGCCTGTACGAACGACTCGCCGTCCAGGGATTCGGCTACGGTCCGGCCTTCCAAGGGCTGCAGCGGGTCTGGCGCCGTGGCGAGGAGGTCTTCGCCGAGGTGGCGGTGGCCGACCTCGACGTCGCCGGGTTCGGCGTGCACCCGGCGCTGCTCGACTCCGCTCTCCACTCCCTCGCCGTGGGTGGTCTGCTGGGCAGCGACGGGCCTGAGGGTCCGGCGAGTGCTGAGCGGCGCGGCTGGCTGCCGTTCTCCTGGAACGGGGTTCTCCTCCGTGCCACCGGGTCCACCACACTGCGGATGCGGATCGCGTCCACGGGCCGCGACAGCACGATGTCACTCGTCCTGGCCGATGCATCCGGTCAACTCGTCGCGCACATAGAAGCGTTGACGCTGCGCGAGGTGACCGCCGAGCAGTTCGACGAGCGGCGACGTGCCACCGCGGACTCGCTGTTCCAGCTGAGCTGGGTCGAGGTCGCTCAGGACACGCCCTTGCCGGAGCAGGGGCGCGAGGCGCCGTCCTGGGCCGTGCTGACGGCCGACGGTGCCGGCCTGGGCCTCGACGGACACGCCTCGTACGCGGACATGACCGCACTGACCGCCGCGCTCGACGCGGGGGCCGCCGCACCGGACGTCGTACTGCTGGGCGCCACGGACAGTGCGGCCGAGGATGCCGATGTCCTCGGAGCCGCCCACCGCACAGCACACCGAACGCTCGGAGTCCTCCAGGAATGGCTCTCCGACCCCCGCCTCGACGCGTGCCGACTGGTCGTCGTCACCCGCCGGGCCGTCGACACGGGCGGCGACACGAACATCGGTCCCGACCTGTCCGCCGCCCCTGTGTGGGGCTTGCTGCGCTCGGCGCAGTCGGAGAACCCGCAGCGTTTCGTCCTGCTGGATCTGGACGGAACGGCCGGGCCGGACGCCGGTGTCGTACGCCGAGCCATCGCCAGCGGTGAGCCGCAACTCGCCGTACGTGGGGGAGCGCTCCTCGCCCTCCGCCTCGTACGGTCCGGGCAGGACGGCACACTGCTTCCGCCTGTGGACGGCACGGACTGGCGACTCGACAGCATGAGCAAGGGGACGCTCGACGGACTGCGGCTGCTGCCCCACCCGGAAGCGCGCAACGAGCTCGAATCCGGCCAGGTACGCGTGGCCGTACGTGCGGCGGGGCTCAACTTCCGCGACGTCCTGATTGCCCTCGACATGTATCCGGGACACGCCACGATGGGCATCGAGGGCGCCGGCGTCGTGCTGGAGACCGGGCCCGGGGTGGCCGGGATCGTGCCCGGTGACCGGGTGATGGGCCTGCTGAGCGGCGGTTTCGGCCCCACCGCGGTGACCGATCACCGCATGATCGCGAGGATTCCCGACGGGTGGTCGTTCACCGAGGCCGCCTCGGTGCCCATCGTGTTCCTCACCGCCTACTACGGTCTGGTCGACCTTGCGGCACTCCAGCCCGGGGAGTCGGTCCTCGTGCACGCCGCAGCGGGCGGTGTGGGCATGGCTGCCACACAGTTGGCGCGTCACCTCGGCGCCGAGGTGTTCGGGACGGCCGGCCCGGGCAAGTGGGACGCCCTGCGAGAACTCGGCCTGCACGACGAGCACCTGGCCTCCTCACGCACGCTGGAATTCGAGGAGCAGTTCCTCTCCGCCACCGACGGACGCGGCGTCGACGTGGTGCTGGATTCCCTCGCCGGTCCCTTCGTGGATGCCTCGCTCCGGCTGCTGCCACGCGGCGGACGGTTCGTGGAGATGGGCAAGGCGGACGTCAGGGACCCGGAATCCGTCGCCCGCGCCCACCCCGGTGTGGCCTACCAGGCGTTCGACGTCATCCAGGCCGGGCCGGAGCGGATCGGGCGGATGCTGGCCGAGGTCGTCGCGCTGTTCGAGAGCGGGGCACTGCGTCCACTTCCGGTGCGGACCTGGGATGTCCGCCGGGCACCGGAGGCCTTCCGCTTTCTCAGCCAGGCCCGCCACATCGGAAAGGTCGTGCTCACCGTTCCGCAGCCGCTCGACCGCGACGGAACCGTGCTTCTCACCGGCGGCACCGGATCGCTCGGCGGCGTACTCGCCCGGCACCTGGTCGCCACGCACGGTGCGCGGTACCTCGTACTGGCCGGCCGGAGCGGCCCCGACGCGCCGGGCGCGCGGGAACTCGCAGCCGAACTCACCGAGCTCGGCGCCACCGAGGTCACCCTGGCCGCCTGCGACGTCTCCGACGCCGACTCGCTCGCCGGCCTTCTGGCCGCCATCGACGAAGAGCACCCGCTGACCGCCGTGGTCCACGCCGCGGGTGTGCTCGACGACGGCACCATCTCCTCACTCACCGGTGACCGTCTGGACGCGGTACTGAAGCCCAAGGCGGATGCGGCCTGGCACCTGCACCGGCTGACCCGCGACCTGGACGTTGCGGTGTTCGCCTTGTTCTCCTCCACCTCCGGACTCCTGGGGGCGCCCGGCCAGGGCAACTACGCGGCCGCGAACGCCTTCCTGGACTCGCTGGCCCAGGTCAGGCGGCGGGAAGGGCTGCCCGCGACCTCCCTCGCCTGGGGTCCGTGGGAGCAGGCCGGCGGCATGATCGACCGGCTCCGCGGGACGAGTGCTGGCCGCAGCGCCCGAGGCGGACTGACCAGTCTGTCGGCGCAGGAGGGCGTGGCCCTGTTCGACGCCGCCGTCGCCGTGGACGAGGCCGTTCTCGTACCGATGAAGCTCGACGCGACGTCCCTGCGCGGGCAGGCGGAAGAGCCGCCCCTGTTCAGGAGCCTGGGACTCGGAGGGCGCAGGTCCAGCAGGCGCAGCGTGGCCTCGGCGGCCATCGAAGCATCTACGCTCACCGAGCGGCTCAGGGGACTGGACGAGTCCGAGCAGACGCGGCTGCTGACGGACATCGTCAGCGCGCAGGCGGCAGCTGTTCTCGGACACGCGGACGCGGACGCCGTACGCCCCGGCCGGGCTTTCAAGGAGCTCGGCTTCGACTCCCTCACCGCCGTCGAGCTGCGCAACCGTCTGGGTGCGTCGACCGGACTACGGCTTCCCGCATCGCTGATCTTCGACTACCCGACTCCGGCCCTGCTGGCCGGCCACCTCCACAGTGCGCTTGTCGAGAAGCCGGGATCGCCCGCATTCGCCGATTCCGCCATACGGGACGCGGACGCGGACACCGACGAACCGATCGCGATCGTGGCCATGAGCTGCCGCTACCCGGGGGGCGTGAACTCACCCGAGGACCTCTGGGACCTCGTCGCCACCGGTACCGACGGCATCTCCGGCTTCCCGACCGACCGGGGCTGGCGGCTGCCGTCCCCCGACGACGGCTCCGAACTGCCCCACGAGGGCGGGTTCGTCCACGACGCAGGACAGTTCGACGCGGCCTTCTTCGGGATCTCGCCGCGCGAGGCGCTGGCGATGGACCCGCAGCAGCGGCTGCTCCTCGAGGCGGCCTGGGAAGCGTTCGAGCGGGCCGGCATCGACCCCTCGTCCGTACGCGGGAGCCGTACAGGGGTCTTCGCGGGAACGTCTACCTCCGGGTACGCCACATCGCTCGACCAGCTTCCCGAGGGTGTCGCCGGACATGTGCTGACCGGCACAGCAGGCAGTGTCGTCTCCGGCCGGGTGTCGTACACCTTCGGCCTGGAAGGGCCGGCGGTGTCGGTCGACACCGCGTGTTCCTCCTCGCTCGTGGCGCTGCACCTCGCCACGCAGGCACTGCGGTCGGGCGAGTGCTCCCTGGCGCTCGCGGGTGGCGTCATGATCATGGCCGACGAAGGGATCTTCGCCGAGTTCGGCGGGCACGGCGGTCTCGCCGTGAACGCCCGATGCAAGGCCTTCTCCGACGACGCAGACGGCACCGCGTGGTCCGAGGGCGCCGGGCTGCTGCTCCTGGAACGGCTCTCCGACGCGCGGCGCAACGGCCATCGGGTCCTGGCGGTGGTGCGGGGCAGTGCGGTGAATCAGGATGGTGCGTCGAACGGTCTGACGGCGCCGAATGGTCCGTCGCAGCAGCGGGTGATCCGGCAGGCGTTGGCGAATGCCGGATTGTCGGCTTCGCAGGTGGATGCGGTGGAGGCGCACGGTACGGGGACGAAGTTGGGTGACCCGATCGAGGCGCAGGCTTTGCTGGCGACGTACGGACAGGGCCGGCCGGACGACCGCCCTCTCCTGCTGGGCTCGCTGAAGTCCAACATCGGACACGCACAGGCTGCTGCTGGAGTGGCCGGCGTCATCAAGATGGTGATGGCGATGCGGCACGGTGTGCTGCCGCAGACCCTGCACCTCAACAAGCCGTCCCCCCAGGTCGACTGGTCGGCCGGGGCCGTTGAGCTCCTTGCCCGGTCGGTGGCGTGGCCGGAGAAGGACGAGCCATGGCGAGCCGGTGTGTCGTCGTTCGGGATCAGTGGTACGAACGCGCACGTCATTCTTGAGCAGGCTCCCAGCGAGGACGTGACAGGGACGCCGCCGACGGGCGGGACCCCGCCGCTGAGCAGTGCGGCACTGCCGTTCGTGCTCTCCGGGAAAACCCCCGACGCAGTGGCGGAGCAGGCGGTCCGGCTGGTCGGCCTGCTGGACCGCCGGCCCGCATCGGCCCTGCAGAACGTGGCGTGGTCGCTGGCCACCGCCCGTACCAGGTTCCCGCATCGTGCGGTACTGGTTGCCGACGACGTCGAGGAACTCCGTTCGGCTCTCGGTGCCCTTGCGGAGGGGCGTTCCGGGTCGGGTGTGGTGCGGGGTGTGGCTGAGGGTGCGGTTGCTCCGGTGTTCGTGTTTCCGGGTCAGGGTTCGCAGTGGGTGGGTATGGCTGCGGGTCTGATGGAGTCTTCGCCGGTGTTCGCGGGGCGGATCCGGGAGTGTGCGGTGGCGTTGGAGCCGTTCACGGACTGGTCGTTGTTGGGTGTGTTGCGTGGTGATGCGGGTGCTCCTGGGTTCGATCGGGTTGATGTGGTGCAGCCGGTGTTGTGGGCGGTGATGGTGTCGCTGGCTGAGGTGTGGCGGGCGGCTGGTGTGGTGCCTGCGGCGGTGGTGGGGCATTCGCAGGGTGAGATCGCTGCGGCGTGTGTGGCTGGTGGGCTGTCCCTGGAGGATGGTGCGCGGGTGGTGGCGTTGCGGAGCCGGGCGATCCTGGAGCTCTCGGGCTCAGGCGGCATGCTGGCTGTGGCGGACTCCGCCGATCTCATAGCTGAACGGCTCACCCGGTGGGAACACCGCCTGTCGGTGGCGGCGGTCAACGGGCCGACCTCTGTGGTGGTGTCCGGAGACGCCGATGCGCTCGACGAGTTCCGGGAGGCGTGCAGGGCGGACGGGGTGCGGTGCAAGCGCATCGACGTCGACTACGCCTCGCACAGTGCGCATGTGGAGCGGATTCACGACCGGTTGCTGGAGGTGCTGGCGGATCTGGAACCGCGTAGTTCGCGGGTGCCGCTGTATTCGACGGTGACGGGCGGGCTGCTGGACACCGCCGGCATGGATGCCGAGTACTGGTACACGAACCTGCGCCGGACGGTCCTGCTGGAGAAGGCGACCCGAGCACTGGTGAGTTCGGGGCACGGTGTGTTCGTCGAGGTGAGCCCGCACCCCGTGCTCACCATGGGGCTGCAGGAGACCTTCGCCGCCGCCGGTTCCGATGCCGTGACCGTGGGCACACTGCGCCGAGATGAGGACGGGGCCCGGCGATTCACGATGTCGCTGGCCGAGGCGCATGCGTACGGGGCGGAGCTGGACTGGCACGCCCTGTTCGAAGGACGTGACCCGCAGCGTGTCGACCTGCCCACCTACCCCTTCCAGCACCAGCACTACTGGCTCAAGTCGGCCCCCGGGCAGGGACGCGACGTAGCGGCTACCGGCATGCGGCCCGGCGGGCATGCCTTGCTCTCCGGAACGATCAGGCTCGCCGATTCCGACGGTGTGGTGATGACGGGCAGGCTGTCGGTCGAGTCGCACCCCTGGCTCGCCGACCACGTCGTTCTCGGTTCGGTGCTGCTCCCGGGTACGGCCTTCGTCGACCTGGCTCTGCACGCCGCTGACCAGGTCGGATGTGGGCTGCTGGAGGAACTGACGATCGAGGCTCCGCTCGTTGTCCCGGATTCCGGCGCGATCGTGCTGCAGGTGACGGCGACGCTGCCGGATGCGTCGGGCCGTAGCGTTGTGCACGTCTATGCGATGCCTGCCGACGCACCGGAGGACGCGTGGACTCTGCACGCCTCAGGAACGGCGACGCACGCAGAGGCGTCGACGGGCGAGGGGCTGAGCGAGTGGCCGCCGACCGGGGCGCAGGCGCTCCCCGTCGACACCCTGTACGCGTCGCTCACCCAGGCCGGCTACGAGTACGGTCCGCTGTTCCAAGGGCTGCGGGCTGCCTGGCGGCAGGGCGGCGACATCTACGCCGAGGTGGCCCTGCCGGACGGCGCCGCCGTCGAGCAATTCGGGGTGCACCCCGCTCTGCTGGACGCGGCACTGCACACCATGCGCTGGTCGGCGACGCCTGGCGCCGAAGGTGAGCCGGGCACCGTCGAGCTGCCCTTCGCCTGGAGCGGTGTCACGCTGAGCGCGATCGGGGCACGCGCACTGAGGGTCCGGATCCGGCGCGTTCGGTCCGGAGTCTCCGTGCTGCTGGCCGACGGAACGGGCTGCCCGGTCGCTTCCGTGGAAACGCTCGCGCTCCGTCCCATCGGGCCGGATCAGCTGAACCCTGCGGAGCGTGTGCTCGGTGACGCGATGTTCCGGGTCGAGTGGGTGGCGAAGCCGATGGGCTCCGCGGACAACCTTCCCGACATTGCTCGCCACGCGGACGTGGCTTCCACGGACACGGTGCCGAGCATGGTGGCGGTGTCGTTCGCGGGAGCGGGTTCCGATCACGGGGACGCCGCGTACCAGGCACACGAGATCGCAGGCAGAGCACTGGAGTTTGTCCAGGAATGGCTGGGCGATGAGCGGTTCGCCGACGCCCGCCTTGTGGTCATGACACAGGGCGCGGTGGCCTGCGACGCCGACTCTGCGCCGGATCCGGCACAGGCTGCCGTGTGGGGACTTGTGCGGGCCGCCCAGACGGAGCATCCGGGCCGGTTCGTGCTGATCGACGTCGAGGCGGATGAATCCGCTCTGTCGGCCGCGGTGTCGTCGGGCGAGCCTCAGATGGCCCTGCGTGGGAGCGAGCTGTTCGTGCCCAGGCTGGTCAGGGTGCCCAGAGGAACCGATGAGGGTGCTCCTGAGGTCGGTGACGGCACGGTGCTGGTGACGGGCGCCGGCGGGGTGCTGGGTGGTGTGGTGGCACGCCATCTGGTCGCCGAGCACGGTGTTCGGCACCTGTTGCTGGTGAGTCGTCGGGGTGGGGATGCTCCGGGTGCGGCTGAGCTCGTTGCGGAGTTGGAGGGTCTGGGTGCGCGGGCTCGGTTCGTGGCGTGTGATGTGGCTGATCGTGCTGCGTTGGCGGGTGTGCTGGACGGTGTGGAGGCCGGGCATCCGCTGACGGGTGTGGTGCATGCGGCGGGTGTGTTGGATGACGGTGTGGTGTCGTCGCTGTCGTCGGAGCGGT
>NZ_NEUF01000194.1:0-13888 GCF_002910915.1 Streptomyces sp. SM10
GTCCGGGGCCGCGGCTCGGGACGGGTTTCGATGGCGGGAATGACCTGCTTCCGTCGCGGAGACCGTTCGAGGCTGATCTACAGCTTCCGCGTCCACCGGGGCCGGAAAGGTGAACCCAAAGGGTTCACCTGGCAGGACTATCGCGACCTCATCGTGAGAGCGCACAACCAGCTCAAAGGTCCCATCGTCCTGGTGTGGGACAACCTGCGTACTCATCTCATGCCGCAGATGAAGGACTTCATCACCGCGAACGAGGACTGGCTGACCGTTTTCCACTTCCCGTCCTACGCACCCGACCTCAATCCGCAGGAAGGCATCTGGTCTCTCGTGAAACGGACCATCGGCAACCTCGCCGCCGCGAACCTCGACCAGCTCGCCGCCGCCGTGAAGCGCAGTCTCAAGAAGACCCAGTACCGACCGCACCTCATCGACGGCTGCCTCATGGGCACCGGCCTGACCATAGGCAGCTGACCAGGGTCAAGCCGACATCACACATTCAAGTTCAGTAGCAGTTCGGCGCCCACAGCTCCGGGCGGACATATGGAGCCACGTGCACCCCGCTGCCACGGCTCCTTGTGCTTGGGATTTGCCTCATACTTCATCTGCCCCCCACTCCCGGTGCCGTCCCCTGACACCTCCTGAAGTCTCTCGTCCGTCGAGGGTCTCGCGCAACGTCTTCGGCATCTTGACTCGAACCATGCCCTCTACTGACGGTGCTCGATGGCCCACCGGGGTTCAGTCGACACTCCAGCGAGCTCCCTATGGGGCAAGCAGCAAATGAGTAAACTAGCCCGCCACCTGGCTTTACGCCCGGCTTCCACCGGTCGGCCAACGGCAGCAGCACAGCCGAGCCGAGGAGTATGGGTCGCTTCTGTGCCCGGGCCCTCCCACTTTTGCGATCTTGTGGGACCTGCTGCGGCGCTTCCGAGCGATCACGAGCACTGCCGTCAAGCACTACCGTCAACGCCCCCGCAGCGGCTCGCTGCGGGGGCGTTCTGACTGGTGGGCGCGGACGGTTTCGAACCGCCGACATCTGCTTTGTAAGAGCAGCGCTCTACCCCTGAGCTACGCACCCGTGGATGAGGCAACAGGTTACATGGCCCACGGCTCCCCGCGGCAATCCGGTCACCCGCCCCGCCGCTCCCCCGCCAGGCCCGGACGGGGTGGGATACGGGGGATATCCCCACCCCGAGACGGTAGCCGTCCGGATCGTCCCGGGGGTGGGTGCGTACGTACGGTGGTGCCACATCGGCAGCGCTCTCAGGGGGACTCGAATCATGGCCATCCGCACACGACGTACCGACGCACTCGTGGCCGCCGCCGGGACCGCGCTTCTCGTGGCCGCGCTCAGCGGCTGTGGCAGTGCGGATGCCGAGGACTCCCCCGCCGAGCACAAGTCGTTCGCCTTCAGTGGGAAGGCGCTGACCATCGACGCCGAGAACTCGGCCCTGGATCTGGTGCCCGCCGACGTGGAGCAGGTCGAGGTGACCCGTCGGGTCGACGGGTGGGTCGTGCTGGGCAGTGGGCCGGACCCGGTGTGGAAGCTCGAAGGGGACACGCTGACGCTGCGGGTGAAGTGCCGGGCGGTGATCAGCAACTGTGAAGCGCGCCACGAGGTAAAGGTGCCACGGGGGCTGGCCCTGACCGTGGAGGGGGACAACGGGAAGGTCTCCGCGGCCGGTTTCACCGCCCCGCTCAAGATCAGCGCCGACAACGGGGAGGTCGACGTGCGTGACGCCTCCGGACCACTGGAACTGCGTTCCGACAATGGCACGATCGAGGCCCAGCGGGTCTCCGGGACGTCCGTGATCGCACGCTCGGACAACGGGTCGGTCCGGCTCGGGTTCGACCGGGTCCCGGATCTGGTGGACACCGTCAGTGACAACGGGAGCATCTCCATCGACCTGCCGGCCGGGAAGAACGCGTACGCGGTGTCCGCGCAGGCCGACAACGGCGACGTCTCCGTCGACGTGCCCCGCAGCGACAGCAGCGGGCACGTGGTGAAGGCGCGCAGCGACAACGGCGAAGTCACCGTCCGAAGTGCGAACTAACCGGCCCGTGCGTTCGTCCTAACTGGTGCGAGAATGAACCGGGCAGGTCGAATCGGCACGGGAGAGGGATGTGACGGCGACACACACGCGGCCGCAGGCGAAAGCGAGTGTTGGTTCCGCCGTCAGGGACGTCCTGGTGCTGATGCTGCTGCCGGTCCCCCTGGTCCTGGCGGCCGTGCCGGGGGCCTTCGCCGGTGGGGGCACGCGGCGCTGGTTCGGCGGGCGCGGTGAGAATCAGCGGGCTGACGCGCAGGCGGCCAAGGACGCGGCGGCTGCGGCCTTCTACGAGCTGGACACGGCTCAGCGGGATCTGCAGATCTCGATCGAGACCATCACCGCCGTGGACAGTTCGCCCCGCGGTCGCAAGGCGGCGGAGGACTTCGCGGCGCTGGGCAGGCGGATCGACGAGGTCAGCCACGCCTACATCACGGCGGTCGACGCCCACGACCTCGACCGCGACGACCTGGAGCCCTCGGCGGCGGCTGCCGCGCGGACCCAGCTGACCCGCGCCAAGGACGAGCTCGTACGGGTGAAGGGTGAGCTCGACCGCTTCGCCCAGGGGCTCGGGACGCTGCTCAGCGGCGCGGAGACCCAGCTCGCACGGCTCGCGCCGGCGGTGGAGCGGGCCCGCCAGGCGTTGCTCGTCGCGAGCAACGCCCTCGACGCGGTGCGGGCCTCCGGGCTCCGGGCGGACGACCTCGCTGCCCGGCTCGCGGCTCTCGCCCCCGAGCTGACCAAACTCAACCAGGGCGCCGGGCGTCACGGTGTCGCCGAGACGCTGCAGCGCGCCGATCAGGTGCTGCGGGACGCCGAGGCGGTGCGGGCGGAGGCCGACCAGCTCCCCGAGCGTGCGGCCGAGATCGACCGCAGGCTGGTGTCCCTCCGCACCCGCGCGCAGGCGCTCACGACGCGCGCCGGGCAGGTCGAGCCGGTCCTCAGCGAGCTCCGGCGGCGCTTCTCGGCCGCCTGCTGGCAGGATCTCCAGCCGGTCCCCGAGCAGGCGGCGGTGAATGTCCGGCAGGCCGAGGCCAAGCTGGCGGAGGCTGCCGAGGCACGGTCCGCGCAGCGCTGGGCCGATGCGACCTCCCGGCTGAGTACGGTCCGGGCGCTGCTCAACGCGACCGACGAGGCGGTGTCCGCCGCCGGCGACCGGCTCCAGAAACTCGACGCGGTGGCGAAGAGTCCGCAGGCGGAGACGGACCGCACCCGGTTCGCGATCCGGGACGCCCAGCGCCTCGCCATGGCCGGGCGCAACACGCCCGATCCGCGCCATGCACGGCCGCTGGACGACGCAGTGGCACGGCTGGACCGTGCGATCGCCGGGCTCGACGGGCGCCATCCCGACTACTGGCACTTCCTGACCGAGACCGAAGCCGTGCGGCAGACGGCCAACCGCGTGGTCTCCGCGATCCGCGAGGAGCTCGGGGGCGGGGCCTGAGCCCGCCCCGGCGGGCGATCGTCGGAACACCGTCTCCGTCCCTCGGGGGCGATCCACCGGGCCGGACACCAGAAGACGACCGGTACGTGCCGATTTGTCCCCGACGGCCGACGGGCCGATTCTGGTAATACCCAGCGGCTCCCGCTGAGGTGAACCTGGCCGCACGCGGCCGAAGGAGGCCGTCATGGCCACACACGTCCTGCACCCGGTCGGCCGGCGCCGCAAGCCAGCCCGCCGCAAGGCCACCCGCCTCGACGAACACCTGCCCGTCGACCACCGTCTCAGCCAGGTCTACCGCGTGGGGGCGGGCCTGATGGGGTTGCTGCTCGTCGCCTTCGGCATCCTCGGGCTCATCGACCGTATCGGCTTCTTCGACACCGGCGGTGACACGGTGGCGGGCCTCAGCACCAACGGTGCGCTGAGCATCCTGTCCATCTGTGTGGGGCTGCTGCTCTTCGTGGGCATGGTCATCGGGGGCAACTTCGCGTCGACCCTGAACATGGTCCTGGGCATCGCCTTCATCCTCAGCGGTTTCGTGAATCTGGCCCTGCTGGACACCGGCATGAACTTCCTGGCCTTCCACATGCAGAACGTGCTGTTCAGCTTCGTCGTCGGGCTGTTGCTGATGATGTTCGGCATGTACGGACGGGTCAGCGGCGGCCTGCCCCACGACAATCCGTACTGGCGGGCCCGCCATCCCGAGCAGGTCTCGCGCGAGGAGCGCCGCGCACTCGCCCCGATGCCCGAGGTCGCGAAGCCGAAGAGGCTCTAATCTGGGGCCATGCCTCGTTACGAGTACCGCTGCCGCCCCTGCGGCGAGACGTTCGAGCTCAGCCGCCCCATGGCCGAGTCCTCCGATCCCGCCTCCTGCCCCGCCGGGCACGAGGACACCGTGAAACTGCTCTCCACCGTGGCCGTGGGCGGATCGGGCTCATCGGCATCCGCGGCTCCCGCGCCGTCACCGGCCGGTGGCGGAGGAGGCGGGTGCTGCGGAGGCGGCTGCTGCGGCTGACCGCGCCCGGCTCCGGATCACCGAGGCGCCGATCGCCCCATCTCACCGGCCGAATCCCGCGACCGGCCTCGCTCACCGGCCGCATCACCGCGCGGCCCGCGCAGCGTCCGGCCAGGACCACCGCACTCACCGCGCGAGAAGTGACGCGACACCCGGCCCGTCACTTCTTGCGCGAGAGCGTCAGTCCGTCCGCCACCGTCAGCAGCACGCTGTCCATCCGGGAGTCGGCGCCCACGTGGTCGTTGAACCCCCTGATGGCCGCCGTGTTCCCGGTGGCCAGCGGATCCGTGACGCCCCCGTGGAAGAGGACGTTGTCGGTGACGACGAGCCCGCCGGGGCGCATCCGAGGGACGAGCTCCTCCCAGTACGCGATGTAGCCGTCCTTGTCCGCGTCCAGGTAGGCCAGGTCGATGTGCGGCTCGGCGGGCATCGCGCGCAGGGTGTCCAGCGCGGGCGCGATCCGCAGGTCGATGCGGTCGGCGACGCCCGCCTTCTTCCATGCCTCCTGGCCGTACGCCGTCCACTCCTCGGAGATGTCGCAGGCGATCAGCACTCCGTCCGCGGGCAGCGCCTGGGCCATCGACAGCGCCGAGAAGCCGGTGAAGGTGCCGACCTCCACGATATGCCGGGCGCCCGTCAGCCGGACGAGGAAGGCGAGCAGCGGTCCCTGCTCCTGCGCGGACTGCATGCCCGCGTGCGTGGGCAGCTCGGCGTACGTGGTCTCCACGAGCTCGCGCTGCACCGCGTCCAGCGGCGGGTTGTGGGCCAGCGCGTAGGCGTACAGCTCGTCGGTGATCTTGGTCTGGTTGCCTTGTGTCATACGGGTCCCCTTGGTCTCGATGGCCCGTACAGCTTGCCCAGGATCGCTCGCCCGCGCTCGGCCATTACGCCGAGGCGCACCCTCGGCCCACGGTCCGCCGGGACTCGGCGGCGCGCAGGAAGCGGCGCAGGATCTCCTCGCCGGCGGCGCCGCCCTGTTCCCTGAGCACCTCGGTGTTGGGCGCGCCCCAGCCGCAGTCGGCGAGCTCGCCGTGGCCCGGGCGCCAGGCCTTGTCGGCGGCGAGCAGCAGGTCGGCGTCAAGGAGGGAGTCGCCGGCGGCGAGCGTCAGGGTGGCACCGCAACGGCGCGCCACCTCGCGCATCGCGGCGCTCTTGGTGAGCGGCTTGGGTACGGCGTAGATCTTCCGGCCCTGGAGGGAGACGGTCCAGCCCCGGGGGTCGGCCCAGGCGGACAGCTCCTTCACCCAGCCCTCGGGGAGGGCGGCGCGGTCGACGACGAGGTAGGCGAAGAGGTCCTCGGCGACCCGTTCCTTGAGCAGCCAGGAGGGATCGCCCACGGTCCGGAGGTGGGCGCGGACCTCGGCGAGTGAGGCGCATTCGTCGGCGATCAGGCCGGTCACCCGCGCCTGCCAGTCGGGGTCGGAGACACCGTCGACGAGGATGTGCCCGCCGTTGGCGCAGATCGCGTACCGGGGTGCGGGGCCGGGCAGGTGGATGCGGCCGTACTGCTCCCGGGTACGGGTGGTGGTCGGGACGAACACCGTGGTGCGGGCCAGTTCGTCGAGCAGTGCGGCGGCCGTCTCCGTCATGTAGCAGAGGGGCGCCCGGCCGTAGACCTCCACGCAGAGCAGCCGCGGGGCCTGCTCGTCCGGCATGGTCAGCTGGAGGGATGCCGCCGAGTAGATGAGGGTCCGGTCGAGGTCGCTGGCGACCAGCGTCACACGGGGGCCCTCGGAGGGGTCGGCCGGAGGGGCCGCGACGGCGCTCTGGGGCTCGGCCGCAGGGCCGTCCAGGGGGGCGCTCACGGGTGTGCCCACGGTGTCGCTCACTTCGCCGTCACCGCCGTGCCGTCGGCGCCGGTGGCGCCACGGGTGTACTTCGGGTGGATCAGCCCGACGCAGGTGTACGGAAGCTCGCCGACCTCCTCGACGGGCACGCCGCGCTGCTCGGCGAGGAGCCGCACATGGTCGAGGTCGGCCCCCGCCCCCCGCTTGGCGAGGATCTTCCAGGGAACGCGGCGCAGCAGCACCCGGGTCGTCTCGCCGACCCCGGGCTTGACCAGGTTCACGTCGTGGATGCCGTACTCCTCGCTGATGCGCTCGACGGCGGCCCAGCCCTCCCAGGTGGGGGCGCGGTCCGTGCCGAGCAGTTCCTTCGCGTCGGCGTCCACGGCGTCGGCGACCTCGTCGAAGCGCGCGGCGACCGTGTCGAGGAACAGGCCGGAGACGTCGGAGCCGGCGAGTTCGCGGTAGAACTTCGCGCCGTGGAAGTCGTGCGGGCCGACCAGGTCGGAGCGCAGGACCGTACGGGAGATCAGCCCGGACACGGTGGAGTTGAGGCAGGCGGACGGGATGAGGAAGTCCTCACGGGTCCCGTAGGTCCGTACGCAGCCGCCCGGGTCGGCCAGTACGGCGATCTCCGGGTCGAACCCCCCGAACTCCTCCAGTGCGGCGGCGAGTTCGCGGGTGATGGCGCCCTTCCCCGTCCATCCGTCGACGAAGACGACGTCCGCGGGGTCGTGGTGGGCGGCCAGCCAGCGCAGGGCGTTGGCGTCGATGCCGCGGCCCCGGACGATGGAGACCGCGTAGTGCGGCAGGTCGACGCCGTGCCGGTGCTGGGCCCATCGGCGCATGAGGACCCCGACGGGAGTACCGGCGCGGGCGAGGGAGACCAGGACGGGGCGCGGGCCCCGTTCGGCGAGGACCGTCTCGGTGACGGTGCCGACGGCACGGGCGATACGGGCGGCCGAGCTGTCCAGGGCCGCCCGGAACAGCTCCTGGTACTGCGGGCTTGGCTGGTACTCGACGGGCAGCGACTCGGCGTAGTGCGCGCCGCCGCTCTGGATCGCCTCCTCGCGCTCCTCCGTGGGCGCTTCCAGGGGCGTGTCCGAGAGGTCCTGGAGCAGCCAGCCGACGTCGTCCGCCGCGTAGGAGGAGAAGGCGGGGCCCCGGAGGGGTTCGGGCAGCATGGCGGCTTCCTGCAGGTCGGGGGCCGGGGACGGGACGTCGGGGGCCGGGGGCGGGACGTACGAGGGGACGACCGCGAGCAGGACCTGGCCCGTGTGCGCCGCGAGCCGGGCCAGCAGCCCGTCGGGGGCGTGCAGGGCGGGGGTGTCCGCGGCGGAGTCGACGACGGCGACGACCGCGTCGAATCCGGCTCCCGCGACGTTGTAGGCGTACCGGTCGCCCGGTCCGTCGGCGGGTTCGTCGTGGGCGGGGAAGGCGAGCCGGCTGCGTATCGCGTAACCGGGGTCGTCGACGGCGAGCACGGGCGAGCGGGTGGTGGTGGAGTAGCGCACCTCGGCCGTGGTGGCGTCCTCCAGCGCGGTGGCGAGCCGCAGGGGCACGTACATCAGCTCCTCGAAGCCGAGGACGAGCACCCTGCGGGCATCGCCCAGGGCGTCGGCGACACGGCCCGCCATGGCCGGGAGGGCGGCTTCCAGAGCGGCGCGGTGGACGGGCGTGAAGCCGTGACGTCCGCCGTCGGGGACGCCGGCCGGCCAGTCGAGGGCGACGCGGGCGGGAAGCGCCCGGGGCGCGGGCGCCCCTTCCGCTGCGTGCGCCGTGTGGGCCGCGTCGTGTTCCGCCACCAGGCTCAGGCCCTTCTCCAGGACTCCCTCCGGCAGTCGCACGGTGCCTCGGGCACGGGCCACCAGGTCGACGCGGGCGACGATCTCCTCGGCGAATTCCGCGAGCCGCCCCTGGTCGGCCTCGGACCGCATGTCCACCAGGGCGACGACGACGTACCGGTCCCGGGGGTAGCGCGCGTGCAGGGCGCGGATGGTGTTGAGCACCGTGTTGCCGGTGGAGAACTCGTCGTCGACGAGGACCAGCGGGGATCCCTCGGCGCCGGCGACCAGCAGGTCCGGGTCCTCGGGCAGCAGCAGGTGGGAGGTGGCGTGCGAGTGGGCCTCCTCGAAGCCACCCGCCTGGGCGACGCCGTCCACGGGGCGGCGGGTCGAGTGGAGGTACGGGGCGACACCGAGCCCGTCGGCGACGGCGTGGCCGAGGCCGGTCGCCGTCTCCGCGTACCCGAGCACGACCGCGCGGCGGGCCTCCGCCTCGCCCAGCAGGTCCCGCACCCGCTCGCCGAGCTCGAAGCCCACGCCGTGGACGACCGACGGCCGCTGCGGCACGTGCTTGCCCAGGACGTTCGACACGAGCAGATGGGCGCGCTTCGGGTTGCGGCGCAGGGCGAGGCCCAGCAGCTCCCGGATCTCCCCGTCCCCGACGAGCTCGACCCCGAGCCGTCCCGCGACCCAGTTACCCGACCACTCCACGTCCACTGCCTCTTCTTCCCGTATGTGCGCGTGCCGTATGTGCGCGTGCGCCCGCCCGTGCTCGCCCATGGCCGCGCTCAGTCCGTCACGCCTGCGGCCAGGAGCTCCACGAAGCCGACGTCCTCGCGGGCCACGCCGAAGACCTCGGCCCGCCGCAGGGTCCGCTCCGCCCAGGCGCGGTGCGGCTTCACTTCGTTCATCTTGTTCGTGTACGCGGAGCGCAGCACACCGCCGCCGCCCCGCTCGGGCCGCAGGATGTCCTGCGCGTCGCTGTACTCCTCGTGGCTGACCACCGACAGGGCGTGCACGGGCAGGACGTGGGACGGATGGATGCAGGTCTTGCCGAGGAGCCCGTTGGCCCGGTCGAGCTCGATCTCGCGCAGGAGCCCGTCCAGGTCGTGCTCGATGAGTGCGGTGCGCAGCTCCTCGGCCCGCCCCGCGAAGGGGCTGCGGCGCAGCTGGGGCTTGAACATCCGCTCCTGGAGGCGGAAGTACTCCCACACGGGCCCGGTGATGGTGAAGCCGGTGCCGTCCGCCCTGCCCAGCATGTTGACGACGTCGCCGATGACGGCGCCGACGATCTGGACGTCGTACGCCGTCATGTCGGGCGTGCGGCGCAGGCCGTAGGCGGAGCAGAAGTCGGTGACCCCGAGCCGTAGCGCCAGGATCCGCTCGCGGTACTTGTCCACGGTGCGGGCGATGCCCCGGAGGGTGTCGCTGCGGCTCTCCAGGTGCAGCAGCTCGGGCGATTCGAGGACAGGCATCGCGAACAGCCGGTGCCCGGTGTCCGCCTCGGCCGCGGTGAGCGCCTCCAGGAAGAGCTCGCCCCGCTCTTCCGTGAATTTCGGAAGTACGAATCCGGACAACAATCGGACGGAGCTTCCGAGCCGCCGCGCCAGGTCGGAGATCTGCTCCGGTTCGCGGACCCTGACGAAGAGCAGCGGCACGTCGGCGGCCCGCGCGTCGAGGTCGGCGAACTGCCTCACCAGGTTGGCCTCGGCGCCGACCACTTCGGCGTCGTCGATGGAATCCTCCAGGCAGAGCACCATGGAGACGACTCCCTGGCGGGCCTGCCTGATCACGTCGTCGGCCAGCCGGGGCCGGGTCGCGGGGCTGTAGAGCGTGGCCCCCAGGGCCGCGGACAGCATGTGGGAGGGGGAACCCGCGTCGAATTCGCACGGCTCCCTGAAGAAGAGGCTCTCCCGGACAGCGGGCGAGATGTGCCCGAAATGACGCATGTGATTCCCCCGTACTGTCATAGAGACCGGATAAAACGTATGGCCGGTAATAGTACGTTCGGACGGGTGTCGCCGGTTCCCCAGCCATATGAACTTCGGATGTCCCCGGCGTATCCCACCCCTCGCGCGGCGCGCCTGCGTGCTCCTCGCCGAGGCTCCCTGGCCTACTGGTTCGTACCCCCGCGTTGTCCGGACGCCCCACCAGCAGGCAGGATGACCGCCATGACGCACGCGATGCTGAAGGGTTCGAACGTCCCTCTCGACGCCATGGCCGTCCGGGCCGTGCTGCGCTGGACCCCGGGCGCCGGTGTCCCGGACGTGGACGCCTCCGCCCTGCTGATCGGCGCCGACGGACGGGTGCGTTCCGACGAGGACTTCGTCTTCTACAACCAGCCGCGGCACCCTTCGGGTCTCGTGCGGCGCCTGCCCAAGCGCAGCGCCCCCGAGGGGCTCACGGACACGATCGAGGCGGACCTGTCCGCGCTGGACTCCTCCGTGGACCAGGTGGTCATCGCCGCCTCCTGCGACGAGGCGGCGTTCGAACGTGTGACGGACCTGCGGATATCGCTGTACGACGCCGCGTCCGCCGACGGCGAGGCGCTCGCCGTCTTCGACGTGCGGG
Organism: Streptomyces sp. SM10; assembly: GCF_002910915.1. GTDB lineage: Bacteria > Actinomycetota > Actinomycetes > Streptomycetales > Streptomycetaceae > Streptomyces. The sequence goes on from NZ_NEUF01000194.1 coordinate 10,641, forward strand.
CGGAGACCGGCGAGGAGACCGCCGTCATCTGCGGCGAGCTGTACCGGCGCGGTGACGGCTGGAAGTTCCGCGCGGTGGGGCAGGGCTACCCGACGGGCCTCGTCGGGCTGGCCACCGCCTTCGGGATCTCCGTGGACGAGGCCGAGGCGGCTTCCGAGCCCGACCCGGCGGCCGAGCCCGACCCCCAGGCCACCGTCCACCACCAGCAGCCCGGGCCCGACTCGCAGGCCACGGTCCAGCACCAGCAGCCCGCCTACGGCTACCCGCAGCCGTCTGCGGCGCCCCAGCCGGCCTACGGCTACCCGCAGCAGCCCACCGGGGCGCCGCAGCCCGCGTACGGCTACCCACAGCCCGCCGCGGCCCGGCCCGCCTACGGTTACCCGCAGCCCGCCCCGGCGGCGGCGCACGCCCCCGACCCGAATTTCGTGCTCCCCCCGCAGGGCCCGCAGTTCCTCCGGTCGTGAACCGACGCGGTCGCCCTTCACAGCGCTCACTCAGGCCCGCGTCTTGTAGCCGCGTCCCCACTGCATGCCGAAGCCGTACATCCGGTCCAGCTCCGACTGGAAGCCGTACACGAATTTCACCTCGCGCCGCACGATCAGCTCGCCCTTGACGTTCTCCACCGTGAACACCGCGCACGAGCGGGCCTGCGGGGCCCGCTCGTCCAGCTCGATCTCGATGCGCGGGCCGTTGCCCGGGTAGAGCGTCACCTTGGCGTGCGTACGGTCGAAGGCCGGGGTCTGGTCGTAGATGTACACGAAGAACAGCAGGCGCTTGATCTCGTCGCGCTTGTCGAGGTTCACGTAGAGGGTCTCGCCCGACGGCGCCCCGAAGCGGTCGTCCCCGCTGAGCCTGATGTAGGGCGCCGCGTTCAGATCACCGATGAGGTTGCCCAGGGGCTGGACCACCCCCTTGGTCCCGTCCGCCAGCTCGTACATGCAGCCCAGGTCCAGGTCGACGTTGACCATGCCCTGCGTGTGGGCCTGGACCACGTCGGGCTTGAAGAGCTTCAGCGGGCGCAGCAGCCGGCCGCTCTGCCGCGACCTGCCGCCGATGTCCGACGTACGCATCCGCCACGACAGGTTGACACGCAGATTGCCCGACAGGGCGCCCTGCTTGTTCAGCGAGACCGTGGCATTGCGCCTGGAGAGCACGATCGAGTTCGTCGCGGAGTTACCCGACTCGAACTGCGACGCCCGCCGCGGAAACAGGCCGTCCCAGAAGGCCATCCCAACCCCCATATGTATCGGTAGTACCGCCGACCCCGCACCTACGGCCCCACACACCCCGCACGTCACTGCGGGGCGGCCACCGGGCCGGGTCCGGGTCTTCCCCGAGAACGCCGACGTGGGCCGCCCCGCAGAGAGAGCGTTCCTCAATCAATACAGGGTCACACCCCGGAGGAGACCTCCGCCTTGGAATCGGAGCCGCCGCCCTCGCCGCCGGCCGCCTCGATGGCCTTGTTGCGGCGCACCGAGGACCAGAAGGACCAGCCGATCAGGATGACGCCGACGGAGCCGGTGATGAGCTCGTTGATCTCGTACTGGATGGTGACGAGCAGGATGCCCGCCAGGGCGCCGATCGCGTAGTGCGCGCCGTGCTCCAGGTAGACGTAGTCGTCCAGCGTGCCCTGACGGACCAGGTAGACCGTGAGCGAACGGACGTACATGGCTCCGATGCCGAGGCCGAGTGCCATCAGCACGATCTCGTTGGTGATGGCGAAGGCGCCGATGACACCGTCGAACGAGAAGGACGCGTCGAGGACCTCGAGGTAGAGGAACATGAAGAACGCGGCCTTGCCCGCGAGGAGGACACCGGAGACGGGCTTGCCGGCCTTCTTGGCCTCTTCCTCCGCCTCCTGCTCGCGTTCCTCCTCCTCCTCGAGCTTGTTCTCGAAGTACCCGGAGAGTCCGCCGACGACGAGGTACGTGATCAGACCTGCGATGCCGGAGAGCATGACGGTCGACGCCTTGTCGGCGTGGCCGCCCCCGTGCTGGTGCGCCTGGGTGGCGACCGTCATGGCCGCGACGAGCAGGACGATCAGCGCGACGCAGACCGACAGCATGTCGACCTTGCCGAGCTTGGCGAGCGGGCGCTCGATCCAGCGCAGCCACTGGATGTCACGGTCCTCGAAGATGAAGTCGAGGAAGATCATGAGCAGGAACATGCCACCGAAGGCGGCGATCGACGGATGGGCGTCCGTCACCAGTTCCTTGTACCGGTCGGCGTCGTTGAACGAGAGGTCGATGGCCTCGATCGGCCCCAGCTGGGCGCTGATGGCCACGATCACGACGGGAAACACCAGCCGCATACCGAAGACCGCGATGAGAACACCGACGGTGAGGAAGATCTTCTGCCAGAAGGCATTCATCTTCTTCAGGATTCCGGCGTTGATCACCGCGTTGTCGAAGGACAGCGAGATCTCGAGGACCGACAGGATCGCGACGATGCCGAATGCCTGCCACCCCCCGTAGAACACCGCTGCGACCAGGCCGAGCGCGGTAACCGCGAACGACCAGCCGAAGGTTTTCAGAAGCACTGGCTACCCCATCGTGTGTTTAACGGGTCTCCCGGTTGAGTACGGGGCTCCCCCGCGCCGTGCGCGGCTTTACGAAACGTTGACCCCGAAGTCTAGAGCGATGCCCCGGAGCCCGGACGCGTACCCCTGTCCCACTGCACGGAACTTCCACTCCCCCCCGTAGCGGTAGAGCTCGCCGAAGATCATCGCCGTCTCCGTCGACGCGTCCTCGGTGAGGTCGTACCGCGCCAGCTCCTGGCCGTCGGCCTGGTTCACCACGCGGATGAAGGCATTGCTGACCTGACCGAATGTCTGCCCACGATTGTCGGCATCATGGATCGAGACCGGGAAAAGAATCTTGTCGCAGTGCGCCGGGACCTGTGTGAGGTTCACGATGACGGACTCGTCGTCGCCGTCACCCTCACCCGTGAGGTTGTCCCCGGTGTGCTCGACGGAGCCGTCGGGGCTGGCGAGGTTGTTGTAGAACACGAACCACTCGTCGCCGAGGACCCGGCCCGACTGGCACAGCAGTGCGCTGGCGTCGAGGTCGAAGTCGGCTCCCGTCGTGGATCGTGCGTCCCAGCCGAGCCCGACCAGCACCTGCGTCAGATTGGGTGCGGCCTTGGAGAGGGAGACATTGCCTCCCTTGGCGAGCGTGACGCCCATGGTGTGTCCTCCCCGAGTCTTATGGACGGTCTTTCCGGCCCGGCAGGGGCGCCTGACGGACGCG
>NZ_NEUF01000194.1:14062-98513 GCF_002910915.1 Streptomyces sp. SM10
CGCCGTTGCGGTAGAGCTCGCCGAAGACCATGGCGGTCTCCGTCGAGGCGTCCTCGCTCAGGTCGTAGCGCGCGAGCTCGCTGTTGTCCGCCTGGTTCACCACGCGGATGTACGCGTTGCGCACCTGGCCGAAGCTCTGCTGCCGGCTCTCGGCCTCGTAGATCGAGACCGGGAAGACGATCTTGTCGACGTCGGCCGGGATACCGGCCAGGTTGACCTTGATGACCTCGTCGTCGCCCTCGCCCTCACCGGTGAGGTTGTCACCGGTGTGCTCGACCGAGCCGTCGGGGCTCTTGAGGTTGTTGAAGAAGACGAAATTCCCGTCGCTGCCGACCTTGCCCTCGGCGTTCGTCAGCAGCGCGCTGGCGTCGAGGTCGAAGTCACCGCCGGTGGTCGTACGGGCATCCCAGCCCAGACCGACGATGACCGCGGTCAGGTTCGGCGCGGCCTTGGTCAGCGAGACGTTGCCGCCCTTGCTGAGGCTGACTCCCACGAGTCCTCCAAACGTTTTGAGAGGGCCGGCAGACGCCGGCGCCCCCGTCGTGCTGTGGCATCGGATCAACGATTGGATCCTAGTGACCGGTTCCCGGCCAAAACAGGCTTTTGGCCGGTCGCCGCCAGGAGATCCCCGGATACGCCGTGTCACAAACCCCGGGATCCCGCACATCGCGGACCCCGGAACCGGTACGGCGGCCCCCGGGGACCTCCTCGGACCGGCCGGATCAGATCGAGTCGAGCGCCTTGATGTAGTCGTTCAGGTCACGCGCGTCCGGCAGGCCGTTGACCACGGACCAGCGGACCACGCCCTCCTTGTCGATGACGAAGGTGCCGCGCACCGCGCAGCCCTTGTCCTCGTCGAAGACGCCGTACGCCCGCGAGGTCTCGCCGTGCGGCCAGAAGTCCGAGAGCAGCGGGTACTCGAGGCCCTCCTGCTCGGCGAAGACGCGCAGGGTGTGGATCGAGTCGTTGGAGACGGCGAGCAGCTGCGTGTCGTCGTTCTCGAACTTCGGGAGCTCGTCGCGGAGCGCGCACAGCTCGCCCGTGCAGACACCGGTGAAGGCGAAGGGGTAGAAGAGCAGCACCACGTTCTTGGCGCCGTCGGAACCCTGGAAGTCGGAGAGCCTCACGGTCCGCCCGTGGTTGTCCTTCAGCTCAAAATCCGGAGCCTTCGTGCCGACCTCGATCGCCATGTAAAACGCATCCCTTCGCAAACGTCGCACGTCCCGGCCTGGGCCGTCCGGGTGACACCCACCCTACGCAGCGTCCCCCACGAACCCCGGGCAGGCCCGCGGGGGCACGTGAGAAGGCCCCCGGCGGCGTGATGCCGTCCGGGGGCCCCTCGGGTGATGAAGGAGCTCTCAGCGCTTGGCCGGGGCCCCCTTGGGGGTGACCAGACGGCTGCCCGTCCAGTCCTTGCCCGCGCTGATGCTCTTGGTCTGGGCGAGACCAGCTGTCTGGGCAGCCTCGTTGATGTCGCTCGGCTCGACGTATCCGTCGCGGCCGGTCTTGGGCGTCAGCAGCCAGACCGCCCCACCGTCCTCGATCAGACCAATGGCATCCACCAGCGCGTCCGTAAGGTCGCCGTCCTCGTCGCGGAACCAGAGCAGGACGACGTCAGCGACGTCGTCGTACTCCTCGTCGACGAGATCCTGGCCGATTGTGGCCTCAATGCCCTCACGGAGCTCCTGCTCGACGTCGTCGTCGTAGCCGATCTCCTGGACCACCTGTCCGGGTTCGAACCCAAGCCTTGCGGCCGTGTTGGTCCGTTCCTCCGCGTGGTCCGCGGTCGCGCTCACGGGTTGCCTCCTGATCATGTTTCGGAAAATGCTTCAGCCACGCGCGTGCGCGGGGCGTTGGCCGTAGTCCACACGGGCTCGGCGAATCGCGCAAGTACCCGGCGTCCGAGACCGCCTAAACGGTGACGTTCCCTGCCACGTCACCGCAACGTCCGGCATGTCTCCCGCGGGGCCGGAAATGGTGTCCGGACCCTTTACGTCCTTCCTCAGCTTATGCCGTTTCGCTCCGCCATTCGGATTCGAACGGGCTTTGGGAACGCTTGGCCGGGTTGGGCGTATGGTTGCGGTTTGGGCAGGACCGCCCTCGCGCTGCTGGTACTCGTGCCCGGACACGGCGTCCGGGAACCTCGTGTTACCTCACAGTAGAGATGACGGTCGCGACTCTCGCGGTACACGATGGAGGCGGCGCAGAGCAGCCACCCGGGGGTACGTTGCCCGCAACCAGGCCCCGAAGTGCACCACCGAACAGCGAAGGAACAGCGTGGCTTCCGGATCCGATCGCAACCCGATCATCATTGGCGGCCTTCCGAGCCAGGTCCCGGACTTCGATCCAGAAGAGACCCAGGAATGGCTGGACTCCCTCGACGCCGCCGTCGACGAGCGTGGCCGTGAGCGGGCCCGCTACCTGATGCTCCGGCTCATCGAGCGGGCGCGCGAGAAGCGCGTGGCCGTGCCCGAGATGCGCAGCACCGACTACGTCAACACGATCGCCACGAAGGACGAGCCGTTCTTCCCCGGCGACGAGGAGATCGAGCGCAAGGTCCTCAACGCGACCCGGTGGAACGCCGCGGTGATGGTCTCCCGCGCCCAGCGCCCCGGGATCGGCGTCGGCGGCCACATCGCCACCTTCGCCTCCTCCGCCTCGCTGTACGACGTGGGCTTCAACCACTTCTTCCGTGGCAAGGACGACGGTCTGGGTGGTGACCAGATCTTCTTCCAGGGGCACGCGTCCCCGGGCATCTACGCCCGCGCCTTCCTGCTCGACCGGCTGAGCGAGGCGCAGCTCGACGGATTCCGTCAGGAGAAGTCGAAGGCCGGGCACGCACTGTCCAGCTATCCTCACCCGCGGTCGATGCCGGACTTCTGGGAGTTCCCGACCGTCTCGATGGGCCTCGGCCCGCTCGGTGCGATCTACCAGGCGCGGATGAACCGCTACATGGAGGCCCGCGGCATCGCCGACACCTCCACGTCGCACGTCTGGGCCTATCTCGGCGACGGCGAGATGGACGAGCCCGAGTCGCTCGGCCAGCTCTCCATCGCCGCACGCGAGGGCCTGGACAACCTCACCTTCGTGGTCAACTGCAACCTGCAGCGCCTGGACGGACCGGTCCGCGGCAACGGCAAGATCATCCAGGAGCTGGAGTCCCAGTTCCGCGGTGCCGGCTGGAACGTCATCAAGCTGGTCTGGGACCGGACCTGGGACCCGCTGCTCGCGCAGGACCGCACGGGCATCCTGGTCAACAAGCTGAACACCACGCCGGACGGTCAGTTCCAGACGTACGCCACCGAGACCGGGGCGTACATCCGGGACCACTTCTTCGGTGACGACCCGCGCCTGCGCGACATGGTCAAGGACATGTCCGACGACCAGATCCTGCACCTGGGCCGCGGCGGCCACGACCACCGCAAGGTCTACGCGGCGTACGCGGCGGCCAAGGCACACAAGGGCCAGCCGACGGTGATCCTCGCGCAGACGGTCAAGGGCTGGACGCTCGGGCCGAACTTCGAGGGCCGCAACGCCACCCACCAGATGAAGAAGCTCACGGCGGACGACCTCAAGCGCTTCCGTGACCGCCTGCACATCCCGATCGCGGACAAGCAGCTGGAGGACGGCAACCCGCCGTACTACCACCCGGGCCGCGACTCGGAGGAGATCCAGTACATGCACGACCGCCGCCAGGGTCTGGGCGGCTACGTCCCGACCCGCGTGGTGCGTGCGAAGCCGCTGCCCCTCCCTGACGAGAAGGCGTACGCGACCGCGAAGAAGGGTTCGGGCCAGCAGTCGATCGCCACGACCATGGCGTTCGTCCGCGTCCTCAAGGATCTCATGCGGGACAAGGAGATCGGCAAGCGTTTCGTGCTGATCGCCCCCGATGAGTACCGCACCTTCGGGATGGACGCGTTCTTCCCGAGCGCGAAGATCTACAACCCGCTCGGCCAGCAGTACGAGGCCGTGGACCGTGAGCTGCTCCTCGCGTACAAGGAGTCGCCGACCGGCCAGATGCTGCACGACGGCATCTCCGAGGCGGGCTGCACGGCCTCGCTGATCGCCGCGGGTTCGGCGTACGCCACGCACGGCGAGCCGCTGATCCCGGTGTACGTCTTCTACTCGATGTTCGGTTTCCAGCGCACCGGCGACCAGTTCTGGCAGATGGCCGACCAGCTCTCCCGCGGTTTCGTCCTGGGCGCGACCGCCGGGCGTACGACGCTGACCGGCGAGGGCCTCCAGCACGCGGACGGCCACTCGCAGCTCCTCGCCTCGACGAACCCGGCCTGCGTCTCCTACGACCCGGCGTTCGGTTACGAGATCGCGCACATCGTCAAGGACGGTCTGCGCAGGATGTACGGCGGGTCCCCCGACGAGAACGAGGACGTCTTCTACTACCTCACCGTCTACAACGAGCCGATCCAGCACCCGGCGGAGCCCGCCGACGTGGACGTCGAGGGCATCCTCAAGGGCGTGCACCGCTACAGCGCCGGCGAGAAGGGCCGGATCCCGGCCCAGATCATGGCCTCCGGTGTGGCGGTCCCGTGGGCGGTGGAGGCCCAGCGGATCCTCGCCGACGAGTGGGACGTGAAGGCGGACGTCTGGTCGGCGACCTCCTGGAACGAGCTGCGCCGCGAGGCCGTCGAGGTGGAGCGCCACAACCTGCTCCACCCGGAGGAGGAGCAGCGCGTCCCGTACGTGACGCAGAAGCTCTCCGGCTCCGAGGGCCCGTTCGTGGCGGTGTCGGACTGGATGCGTTCCGTGCCGGACCAGATCGCGCGCTGGGTACCGGGCGCCTACCAGTCGCTGGGTGCGGACGGCTTCGGCTTCGCCGACACCCGGGGTGCGGCTCGCCGCTTCTTCCACATCGACGCGCAGTCGATCGTGCTGGCGGTGCTGACCGAGCTGGCGAAGGAAGGCAAGATCGACCGTTCGGCGCTGAAGACGGCGCTCGACCGTTACGAGCTGCTGGACGTGGCCGCCGCGGGCCCCGGCCCGGCCGGCGGTGACGCGTAAGGAACGCGAGTTCCGGAAGAAGGGCGGCGGACCCCTGGGCCCGCCGCCCTTCGGCGTCCCCGCGCGAATCCGCCGCCCTTCGGCGTCCCCGCGCGAATCCGCCACCCTTCGGCGTCCCCGCGTGAGCCCGCCGCCCCTGGGCCCGGACCTCGAAGGCGCCGTCGGCTCAGTTCTCCCAGATCTTGAAGGCCCTGACCGTATACGGCGACCGCGGCACCCAGGTGCCGCCGCCCGGATACGTCTCGAACTCCCCGGTCTCGGCGCACTCGGCCGACTGGTAGGTGGTGACGGGCCGGCCCGTGCGGTTCACCAGGGCCTGGGCGGAGCTGCCCGACGGCAGCGGGACGCAGCTCTCGATGTCGACGGTGGACAGCTCATGGACCTGCGCGGCCCCGGCGAAGTCGGGCTTCGCCCAGAGGCAGAGCTGCCCCGCCCCGCAGGGCGCGAGCCCCGCCGGCGCGGCCTGCGGGGCGGGGCGCGAGCGCTCCGCCCCGGTGGTGCCGTCGTGGGCGGCGGGTGCGGCGCCCGAGGACAGGGCCGTGGCCGGGACGAGCGCGGTGGCCGCCAGGGTGGCGGCGAGAACGGTCGTACGCATGGTGGATCAACCCCCGTGGTCGAGCGAGCCGGGCGGCTCGCCATGTCCGCACTCTGACCTGCGCGGGTTCGGGCCGGGAAGGGGTCGGGCGGTGGACCACCCTGATAGGCGACAGCCCCGCCGGAACCGTCCGGCGGGGCTGTCGGGTGCGCTGTGTTGACGTCCTGGGCTCCCGGAGGGCACCGGGAGGGTCAGGAGCCGTGGACGGTCAGATGTGCCCGGCTCCCATGCCGGCCTCGGCGTTCGTGCCGCGCTTGGTGAGCGTGGCGACGAGGGCGGCCATCACCGCGACGATGCCCGCGACCATGAAGGCGGTGCTCATGCCCGACACGAACGTGTCATGGGCGACGCCCGCGATCTTCGCCGCGACCTCGGGCGGGGTGCCCGGGGCGACCGGCGGCATGCCGACCTTGACGGCGGAGGATGCCTGGTCGAGCTGGGCCGGGTCGACAGGCGGGAGGCCGGCGGCCTTCCAGTTGTCGCCGAGCTTCGCGTCGACCTGGGACGCCATGATGGCGCCCAGGACGGCGGTGCCGAGGCTGCCGCCGACCTGCATGGCGGACTGCTGCAGCCCGCCGGCGACACCGGAGAGCTCCATCGGGGCGTTGCCCACGATGACCTCGGTGGCCCCGACCATGACCGGCGCGAGACCGAATCCCAGCAGTGCGAACCAGAGCGACATGATCAGCGTGCCGGTGCCGACGGTCAGCTGCGACATCCCGAACATGGCGACGGCGACGGACACCATGCCGCCGACCAGCGGCACGCGCGGCCCGAACCTGGTGATCGCGGCCCCGGCGAGCGGAGAACCGACGATCATCATTCCGGTCAGCGGCAGCAGGTGCAGCCCGCTGTCGACCGGGCTCATGCCGTGGACGTTCTGCAGGTAGAAGGTGACGAAGAACAGGCCGCCCATGAAGGCGAACGCCATCAGCACCATCAGGACCACGCCGGCCGACAGCGGCACGGAGCGGAACATGGCGAGCGGGATCAGCGGCTCGCGGACGCGGGTCTGGACGAACGCGAACAGGCCGAACAGCACCAGGGACGCCAGGAGGAAGCCCAGCGTCTTCGGGTCGCCCCAGCCCCACTCGGAGCCCTTGATCAGGGACCAGATGAGGCAGAACATCGCCAGCGACAGCAGGACGATGCCGCCGATGTCGAAGGACCTCGGTGCGTTCAGCGCCCGGTGGTCCCTGAGGATCACGAGACCGAAGACCAGCGCGATCACACCGACCGGCACGTTGATGAAGAAGACGGACTGCCAGCTGACGTGCTCGACGAGCACACCGCCGAGGATGGGGCCTCCGGCGGTCGAGGCGCCGATGACCATGCCCCAGATGCCGATCGCCATGTTCAGCTTCTCGGCGGGGAAGGTGGCGCGCAGCAGACCGAGGGCCGCCGGCATCAGCAGGGCACCGAAGAGGCCCTGGAGCACGCGGAAGAGGATCACCAGGGTGACGCTGCCGGAGAGGCCGATGGCCGCCGAGGCCGCGGCGAATCCGGCGATGCCTATCAGGAAGGTCTGGCGGTGGCCGAAGCGGTCACCGAGCTTGCCCGCGGTGATCAGGGAGACCGCGAGGGCGAGCATGTAGCCGTTGGTGATCCACTGGACGTCGGCGAGCGAGGCCTTGAGGTCCTGCTGGATGGCGGGGTTGGCGATCGCGACGATCGTGCCGTCCAGCGCCACCATCATCACGCCGATGGCGACGGCGAAGAGCGTCAGCCAGGGGTGGCCACGCAGCCCCTTCACCGGTACGGCAACAGGGGTGTCCTCAGGCTCCCGCGGTGCCTTCTCGACACTGGTCTGACTAGTCATGCGCTGGACATTATGGCGGCCACTGCCAGGAGACAAACCAATTCACCGGACATTGACTGTCACGTAGCTCACAGGGTGGCGGCGCAGGGCGAAACCGCTGATTTGCGTCCGGCGGGTGGCATGAGGGAGGCCGTGAGGGAGCCCCGTCAACGTCACTCCGGCGCGTCCCCCTAGAGGGGCGATGTGCCGAGCCGTTCCTGAAGCCCTGGCCGTGATCGCCGGGACGGGGCCGGCCGACGACACGACGGCACACCTGCCGGAAGGCAGAAACCGAAGGCAGCGAGGGGGCGGCCGAACCCCCGGACGCCCACCTGCCGAATGATCACGGAGCGTGAGAGTTGGCCCGGGGAGCGGATCCGCGCCCTCAGACGGCGGATTCGCCGCCCTCCCCGGGATCACGCCACCGACCGGACAGGGCCGGGACGGCGGGAGCGAGTGGGCCGGGAAGCCTCGGCCGGCGGCTCGATCGCGGTCGGACCTGCGCTCCCAGGGAGCGGTGCGCCACGGACGTATGTCCTTACGCGAACCGCACAGTTGTGCCGGACCCCTCATCGCGACCGCATGGCCGAACTCACAACGGCTCCGCATCCCAGGCCTTTTCACGCATCCGGCGGCCATCCGGCGCGTCGGAGAGTGAACCGGGCACACACGGAGCGTAGGAGAGGAGGGATCAATTCCTCACGTGTGGGTGATCCGTGTCACCCCTGCGACGACGTCACGGGCGCGTCTCCTAGGGTGGGGCGCAGTGACTTCCTTCGACACCTCCCCCACTCTCACCGCAGGGCGCGCGCTGGCCGCCGTGGCGGTCGTGTTCGTGATGCTGGCGACCACCGGCTGGACCGCCGTGCGTCACCAGCACGCCGCCGGACCGCGCGAGACCGCGCTCGCCTCATGGGCCAAGGACCGCATAGCGGGCCACGCCCTCCCCGACGTGGGCGCCCCGGCGTACCGGCTGGCCCACTTCTTCGCCACGCTCACGGCGGGGCAGCAGGTCGCACTGGCCGACACGTACCCGCTGGTGGTGGGGAATCTGAACGGGGCTCCGGTCACCTTGCGCTACCGGGCCAACCGGCATGCGCTGGTGCAGGCGGAGACGGCCGAGGAACAGCGGACACAGGACACACGGCTCTCCCCGGACGGCCGCCATCAGGCCACGGCCCGGCTGGACCGCTTCCGCTCCCTGCTCGCCGGTGACCGGCAGATCCTCTCCTTCGACCCGTCGGGCCGCGGCCGGGCGGCCGAGGTCTTCGGCGACCTCGACCGGGCCGAGCGGGTCTCGGTCGTCGTGCCCGGGGTCGACACGAACCTTCTGACGCTGGAGCGCACCGGCGCGAAGACGAACGCGGCGCCCGTCGGCATGGCGCGGTCGCTGTACGGCGCCGAGCGGTCGGCGCGCCCCGGTTCGCGTACGGCGGTCATCGCGTGGGCGGACTACACCGCGCCCGCCGGGATCGGCATGGACGCCGCGCTGGGCGGGCTCGCGAAGGAGGGGGCGGTGCGGCTGAGCGCCCTCGTGGAGTCGCTCCCCGGCGCGTCGGACGTCTCGCTGTTCTGCCACAGCTACGGCTCCGTGCTCTGCGGTGTGGCCGCGCACGACCTGCCGCCCAGGGTGTCCGACATCGCGGTCGCGGGCAGTCCCGGGATGCGGGCGGACAACGCCGGGGCGCTGCACACCCGGGCCAGGGTGTGGGCGATGCGGGACGGCGACGACTGGATCGAGGACGTGCCGAACATGGAGGTCGGCGGCCTCGGCCACGGTGCCGACCCGGTCGACCCGGCCTTCGGCGCGCGGATCGTGTCGGCGAACGGCGCGATCGGTCACAGCGGCTATTTCGAGCCGGGCACCGAGAGTCTCAGCAATTTCGCCGCGATCGGCGTGGGCGCCTACGACTCGGTCAGTTGCGCACGTGCCGACGCCGCGTGTCACCGGGATATTTCCGGCGGACAGGAGGCCTGACGCGCGTAGAAGGGCGTCTGACGCGCGTAGAGAACGGCGAACGGCCTGCCCGATTTCGCCAGTACCGAAGGGGGACGTGCGGGCCTGTGCCACATACGATGAGGCACATGGGTGATGTGCTGGCCGGAATTCATGCCACCTGGGAGTTCGACACCGACTCCGTGCTCATCCGCTTCGAACGGGGAATCCGCACGCCGAGGCTCTTCCAGAGCCTGCGTGAGCGCCGCATTCCGTACGCGGCCTTGTCGTCGGTGACGCTGACCCCGGGCAAGCGGGGCACGGTGGTCCTGCACGCGGTGCCGAGACCCGGTGCCGATCCGCTGCTGGCGGCTGCGGCCGGCCAGCTCAAGGAGGGCATCGACCCCTACCGCCTGGTCCTGCCGGCAGAGCGCGAGACGCTCGCCGAGTACTACGCCGACGAGCTCCGCGCCCTGCTCGGCCCTGAGGCCGGCCTGCCCGCGGAGCAGTTCATGGTGACGGCCCCCGAGGCGCCCATGCACTTCAAGGCGTACGACGGCCGGGCGGGCTTCGACGGGGCCCTGGTCTCCTTCCGGTGGTTCTGGACGGGGGCGTCGAGCGCCAAGTGGAAGGCCGGTGACCAGACGTTCCCCGTGGCGGAGCTAGGTGGGATCGAGTGGCGTTCGCCCGAGGCGTTCGAGGGCTATCTCCGGCTGGTGCCGCGTGGCGCGGCGGCGGCCTCCGAGGCCGGCGGCCCCGGGGCGGAGCCGATCACCGGGGTGGGCTCCCCCGTCGTGGAGCGCGTCCAGCCGGACCAGGATCCGGCGGCCGTCGTGTTCGGTCTGGGCTACGGCCCGGTGCACGAGTCGCTTCCCTTCGCCGCAGGGGTCCTGGAGTCGGTGCGCCGCACCCAGTCGGTGCCCGTCGCGACCGCACCCGTCCCGGTGGGCGGTGCGCGGCGCGACCCGGCGGACATCGCCGAGCGGATACGCCACCTCGGCGATCTCCATCAGGCGGGCCTGGTGACCGACGCCGAGTACAGCGCGAAGAAGGCGGAGCTGCTCGCCGAGCTGTGAGGTCTCCGGCGGCCGGGCCCGGACCGCACGCCGCGCACCCGCCCGCTCGAGGACGCCCGAGGTGACGGCCGTAGCCTCCGGTCCCCTGCCCGGGTACGGGCGGGAGGGCCGCCGGCCCACCCCTGGGTATGACGCCACCCGGCGCACTCCGCGCCTACGCTGACCCGATCATGCCCACCTCTCCCGCCGGGCCGCCCACGCCCGCCGACGGTCTGCTGAGCGCCGCCCGCCGCAATCTGCGCGAGCTCGCCCACGGGCTGTCCCACGCGTCCCACTCGTCGGCCCCTCCGTTCGCCGGGTCCCCGAAGCTTTGGCTGCGGCTCCTGCCGTACGCCGTCGTGCTCGCGCTCACCGCCGTCTTCGTCCCCACCACGATCCAGGTCCTGGCCAACGACTACGGGGTGCCCGGCGGGCTCGCGGCCGCCCTGGCCGTCGGCCAGGCCGCGCCCCTGCTGATGCTGGCGCACCGGCCGCTGCAGGCCTGGTGGATCGTCTTCGCCGCCGACGTCGCGGGTGCGCTGGTCCTGCTCGGTACGGCCGAGCAGCCGCAGGGCACCATCTGGCCGTGGACGCCGCCGGTCATCGTCGGCTATCTCTTCGTGCTGCTCGCTCTCGGTCTGCGCGAGAGCCGGAGGACCGTGATCGGCGTCTGGCTGGTGACGGGCGCGGCCGGTCTGGCCCTGCACCTCGTGGCGCCGGCGCGCAGCGGCGGCGGCGCACTCCTGCTGGTCGTCCTCGGCGCGCTGGTGCTGGTGATCGGGCAGGCGGTGCGGGAGCGGGGCGAGGCCCAGCGCCGGCTCGTCGAGCAGGAGACGATCAGCGAGGCGGAGCGGGCGCAGCGGACGTTGCTGGAGGAGCGCACCCGGATCGCACGGGAGCTCCACGACGTGGTCGCGCACCACATGTCGGTGATCACCGTGCAGGCCGACTCGGCTCCGTACCGGATCGGCGGGCTCTCCGAGGAGGCGCGGTCGGAGTTTGCGGCGATCGCGGCGGGGGCCCGGGAGTCGCTGGCCGAGATGCGCCGGCTGCTGTCGGTGCTGCGCAGTGACGGAACCCGGGGGGAGCTGGCTCCGCAGCCCGGTCTCGACCGGCTGCAGCAGCTGGTGGAGGCGACGGTGCGGGCGGGGCTCCCGGCCGAGCTGTCGCTGGCGGGGGACGTGGGGGAGGCGGTGGAGCGGGGCGGCGTACCGCCGACGGTGGATCTGTCGGCGTACCGCATCGTGCAGGAGTCGCTGGCGAACGTGGTGCGGCACGCGCCGGGTGCCCGGACCCGGGTGTCGGTGACGGCGCTCGACGGCCATCTGACGGTGCTGGTGGTCAACGACCCCGCGGTCCGGCCGGGTTCACCGCTCGAGGCGTCGGGGACGGGACACGGGCTGGTCGGTATGCGGGAGCGCGTACGGTTGACCGGCGGCACACTCGACACCGGCCCGCTGCCGGACGGGGGTTTCCGGGTCTCCGCGAGGCTCCCGCTGCAGCCGCCCTCGGCGTCCCTGAATCCGGAGGATCTGTGACCATCCGCGTGATCATCGTCGACGACCAGGCCATGGTGCGGGCCGGGTTCGCCGCACTGCTGGCCGCCCAGAGCGACATCGACGTGGTGGGCGAGGCACCGGACGGGCGCAAGGGCGTCGAGGTCAGCAGGGCGGCGCATCCGGACGTCGTCCTGATGGATGTCCGGATGCCGGAGATGGACGGACTGGCCGCCGCCCGCGAGCTGTTGGACCCGCCGGTGGGGGTGGTCCACCGGCCGCGGGTGCTGATGCTCACCACCTTCGACGTCGACGACTACGTCTACGAGGCGCTGCGCGCCGGGGCGTCCGGGTTCCTGCTGAAGGATGCCCCGCCGGGCGACCTGATCTCGGCGGTGCGGGTCGTGGCGGCCGGGGACGCGCTGCTCGCGCCGTCCGTGACGCGGCGGCTCATCGCGGACTTCGCCCGTCAGCGGCCGGCGGCGCCGTCCGGCGGACCGGCTCTGCGGCTGAACGGTCTGACACCGCGTGAGAGGGAGGTCCTGGAGCTGATCGCCCGGGGGCTGTCGAACCAGGAGATCGCGGCCCGGCTGGTCCTGGCCGAACAGACGGTGAAGACGCACATCGGCCGGGTGCTGGCCAAGCTCGGCCTGCGGGACCGGGCGCAGGCGGTGATCTTCGCGTACGAGTCGGGGCTGGTGGCCCCGGGAGAGGCCTGAGGCCCTGGCCCCGCCGGACGCTTGGCTCCGGCACCGGTGTGAGGGTTTGGCTTCACCGGCATGACCACGGAACACGCGCCCCTCGACTCCGGCCTCGACGTCCTCGTCCAGGGGCAGCGGCCCCGCCCTGCTGCTCGCCCACGGTGCCGGCGGCGGCATCGAGGGCAACTTCGGCCTCGTCCTGGACGATCTCGCCCGGGACCACACCCTGATCGGGCCGCACTACCCGGGGACGGGCCGCAGCCCCGTGGCCTCCGGCCCCCTGGATCCGGACGAACTCGCCGACCGACTGTTCGCCTCCGCACGGGCGTCGGGGCAGGAGTCGTTCGCCGTAGTCGGTGAGTCGCTCGGCAGCGCCGTGGCCGTCCGCCGCCCCGTCCCGGCACCCGGGGTGACCGCTTCCCCCGCGACGTACGGCGGGCACCCGGCCGGCGGTAGGGCTTTCCCCCCGTACACCCCCTACCCCGGTGCGACAGGGGAGTTGGCTCCGCGGGGTGACGCCCTGTCACCGGTCGCCCTCCTACCTTCCTCCCCTGCACACCGAACGGTGTGGACGGACGTAAGGGGAGGGCACGATGCGCCGATTCGCGAGGACCTTGGCCGCGGTCGCAGTGGCGACCACCGTGGTGGCGGGGACGGCGGGCTGGGCGGCCGGGAACACCCAGCGGGCGGTGACCGGTCCGCCACCCGGCAGCGCGTCGTGGCGCGCCGACGGGGCTCTGGGCAGGGAGCTGCCCGACCCCGGCCGCGCGTCCCCGGCCGAGGTCCGGCGGTTCTTCCGCGGGCTGACCGGTGCCCAGCAGCGGGAGCTGCTGGAGCGGCACCCGTCGGTGGTCGGCAATCTGGACGGGGTGCCGCTGGAGCTCCGCTACCGCGCCAACGCCCGTGCGCTACGGGCCTCCCACGATCCCCGGTACGCCTCCCTCGCGGCGCCGGGCCGGCAGATCCTCGCGTTCGACCCTCGGGGGCGCGGGCAGGTCGCCGAGGTGTTCGGGAATCTCCGCTCCGCACGTCATGTGTCGGTCGTCGTGCCCGGGTCGGACATCGACGCCGGGACCTTCGACCGGCGCGGCGACGTGTACGGCACCCCGGCGGGCATGGCGAGGTCGCTGTACGCCGAGACGGGCGCGGGCAGCGCGGTGATCGCCTGGGCCGGGTACACGACCCCGGTCGGCCTCGGACTGGACGCGGCGACCGGATCCCTGGCCGAGGCGGGGGCGGAGCGGCTGGCCCGGTTCACAGCGGGCCTGGCCGCCGACGGGCTGCCCGCACCCGTCGTGTTCTGCCACAGCTACGGCTCCGTGGTGTGCGGACTGGCGGCCTCCGGGCTCGGCGCCACGGACCTGGTCGTGCTCGGCTCCCCCGGGATGCGCGCCGACGACGTCTCCGGTCTGCACACCCGGGCGCGGGTCTGGGCGGCCAAGGACGCCACCGACTGGATCGACGGCGTACCGCACGTCGAGGTGGCGGGACTCGGCCACGGCGCCGACCCGGCCGGCGAGGAGTTCGGGGCGCGCCGGGTGCCGGCGCAGGACGCCGAGGGCCACACCGGCTACTTCGCTCCGGGCACCGACTCGCTCCGCGCCTTCGCGGCCATCGCCGAGGGGGCCTCCCGATGAGCGTGCGCCGACTGGTCTCCCGCATCGACGCGAGCACCCCCGCCCACCGGGACCGCGCGGTCGACGGGCTGCGTGCCCTGGCGCTGCTGGCCGTCCCCACCGGTCACTGGCTGCTCGGCGGATTCACCACGGGCGGGGAGGGCGCCCTGCACAACGCCAGCCCGCTCTCCGCGTTCGCCGTGTTCTCCCCGGTGAGCTGGGTGCTCCAGATGCTGGGCGTGTTCTTCCTGGTCGGGGGATACGCCTCCGTCCGCTCCTACCACCGAAGGCCCTCCACCACAGGGGCCTGGCTGCGCGGCCGGGTCGTCCGCCTCGGCAGGCCGGTGCTCGGTGTGACCGCCGTGTGGGCGCTGATGATCCCGGTGCTGTACGCCGCCGGTGTGCCCGAGGACACCCTGCGCACGGGAGCGAAGCTGGTGATCCAGCCGCTCTGGTTCGTCGGGGTGTACGCCGTGGTCACGGCGCTCACGCCGTACTGCGTACGTGCGGCCGGGCGGCTCGGGATGTGGGCGGCGGCCCCGCTGATCGGCTCGGTCGCCCTGGTCGACCTGGTGCGCTACGGGCCGTACGCGGATGCCGTGCCGTCCTGGCTGTCCGTGCTGAACATCCTGCCCGGCTGGCTGTTCGCGTATCAGCTCGGTGTCTCCTGGGGGCTGGGCCGCCTCTCCCGGAGAGGTGCCGGGCTCCTGCTCGTGGGCGGCACGGCCCTGTTCGCCGTGCTGCTGCTCGCCTTCCACTACCCGGCGTCGATGGTCGGCGTCCCGGGCGAGGCGCGCACCAACTCGCACCCGCCGTCGCTGCTGGTCCTGGCCCTGGCCTCCGCGCAGAGCGGTGCGGCGGTCCTGCTGCACGGCCGGATCGGCCGGGCCCTGCGCCGCCCCGCCCTGTGGGCCCCCGTCGTGGTGGTCAACCTGTCGGCGATGACCATCCTGTGCTGGCACCAGACGGCGATGCTGGCGGCCGCCGTCCCGGCCTCCTTCGCCGGCGCGGTCCCCGGGCTGACCACGGCACCGGACACCGTCGGCTGGATCCTGGCCCGGCTCGCCTGGATGCCGCTGTTCGCCGCGCTGCTGGTGCTGATCGCGCGGTACGCCCGCCGCTTCGAGGCGCCCTGGGAGGCGGCCGGTGGCGCCGGAACCGCCCGCCGGGCAGCGGCCGGGCTGCTGGCGGCGGGGTTCGCGGTGTTCGCGCTCCGGCCGGCCTGAGAGCGGGCTCCCCGCCGCGCCCCCTCTACTCGCGCGCCGCCGAGGTGCTGCTCATGTCCGGGTAGCGGTCGCCCGCCACCTGCGCCCCGATCGGCTCCAGCTGCTCCAGCTCCTGATCGCTGAGGACCAGCCGGGTCGCGCCGACGTTCTCCAGCAGACGGCTCCGCTTACGGGTGCCGGGGATCGGCACCACGGTCAGGCCGTGCACCTGCGCCCGCTGCTGCACCCAGGCCAGGGCGACCTGTGCGGCCGTCGCCCCGTGAGCCGCGGCGATCTTGTGCACGGGCTCCAGCAGGGCGGCGTTGGTCTTCGCGTTCTCGCCGGTGAAACGCGGCTGGTGGGCGCGGAAGTCGTCCTGTCCCAGCTCCTTGCCCGCGTCCGCGAAGGACCCGGTCAGGAATCCGCGCCCGAGCGGCGAGTACGGCACGAACGTCACCCCGAGCTCGACGGCCGCGGGCACGGCGCTGCGCTCCACGTCCCGGCTGAAGAGCGACCACTCGGACTGGAGGGCCGCGATCGGGTGCACGGCGTGCGCCTCGCGGAGCTCGTCCCCGGTCACCTCGCTCAGGCCGAGCTGCTTCACCTTGCCCTGCTGGACGAGTTCCGCCATCGCGCCGACGGACTCGGAGAAGGGGACGAGCGGGTCGCGGCGGTGCATGTAGTACAGGTCGATGACGTCGGTGTTCAGCCGCCGGAGGCTGGCCTCGACGGCCTCCCGGATGTACGCGGCGTCGTTGCGGACACCCCGGTAGTGCGGGTCGTCGGTGCGCTCTACGGCGAACTTCGTCGCCAGCACCATCTCGTCCCGGTGCGCCCCGACGAACGGCGCGAGGAACGTCTCGTTGGCGCCCCGGCCGTAGATGTCGGCGGTGTCGAAGAGGGTGACGCCGGCTTCGAGGGCCGCCTCCAGGGTGTCGCGGGCCGCCGCCTCGTCGGTGTCCCCGTAGAACTCGCTGATCCCCATGCAGCCGAGGCCCTGCACGCCGACCTGCGGGCCTCCGGTGCCGAGCTGTGCTGTCGCGATCTTGGTGGTGTCGCTCATGTGCGTCAGACCCCTTCAGGCGCCGTGCGGGCGCCGCTGTAAAAGTCGATCTTGAAGTCGAGTACGGCGAGGGTGCCCTGGAGCTCCGCGATCCGCGTCCTCACGTCGCGCCGGGTCGCCTCCAGCAGTTCCTGCCGTTCGGCGAAGGTGTGGTCGCCCTCGCGGAGCAGTTCGGCGTACCTGACCATGTCGGCGACCGGCATCCCGGTCAGCCGCAGCTTGCCGACGAAGGCCAGCCAGTCCAGGTCGCGGTTGCTGAAGCGGCGCTGGCCCGTGTGGGAGCGGTCGACGTGCGGCATCAGCCCGATCCGCTCGTACCAGCGCAGCGTGTGGGCGGTGAGTCCGCTGAAGGCGACGACCTCGCTGATGGTGTAGCGGTCCTGGCCCTCGGGGCGCGGGTGCGCCTTCGGGGCCGAGGCGCAGGTCTCGGTCCGTGCGGTAACGCTCTCCGTGCTCTCCATCACCGTCATGCCTCCACGCTAGAACCTTGGAGTGCACTCCAAGCAAGCGTATCCCGGTGGCGATCTCGGATTCGGGCGCCGGTCGAGCTCGTACGGGCTTTCGTTAGGCTCGTACGCATGCAGAGCCTGGCGATGATCGAGAACTGGCCCGTACCCACCGCGGCAGCCGCCGTCGTCACTTCGGACGGCACGCTCCTGGGTGCCCATGGTCCCACCGCGCACCGCTTCCCGCTGGCCTCGGTGACCAAGCCGCTCGCGGCCTACGCGGCGCTGGTGGCCTACGAGGAGGGGGCCGTCGAGCTGGACGAGCCGGCGGGCCCCGAAGGCTCCACCGTCCGCCACCTCCTCGCGCACACCAGCGGTCTCGCCTTCGACGAGCACCGGATCACGGCGCCCCCCGGCACCCGCAGGCTGTATTCCAACGCGGGCTTCGAAGTGCTCGGCGACCACATCGCGAAGGCCACCGAGATCCCCTTCGCGGAGTACGCACGCCAGGCGGTCCTGGAGCCCCTGGGCATGACGTCGACGACCCTGGAGGGCTCACCGGCCAAGGACGGCGTCTCGACGGTGGACGACCTGGTGCGGTTCGCGGCGGAGGTGCAGGCCCCCCGGCTCCTGGACCCGCGCACGGTCCTGGAGGCCCAGACCGCGGTCCACCCGGGCCTCAAGGGCGTACTCCCCGGGTACGGCCATCAGAACCCCAACGACTGGGGGCTCGGCTTCGAGATCCGCGACTCCAAGTCGCCGCACTGGACCGGGAATTCCTCCTCCCCCGCGACCTTCGGCCACTTCGGCCAGTCCGGCACGTTCCTCTGGATCGACCCGGCGGCGGGCGCGGCCTGCGTCGCCCTGACGGACCGGGACTTCGGCCCGTGGGCGTCCGAGGTCTGGACGCCGTTCACCGACGCGGTGCTGGCGGAGCTCGGCACCTCCCGCTGAGAGCGCTGCCCGCACTCGAACCAGACCGTCTTCCCCCGGCCGCCGCCGCGCGCCTCGACACCCCAGCGGTCGGTGACGGCGTCCACCAGCAGCAGCCCCCGCCCGCCTTCGTCGAGCGCGTCGCCCGCGACCGCGTGGGGCAGGCGGGGCGACGCGTCGGCGACCTCGACCCGCACACCCCGGTCCGGGAGCAGATAGATCAGGGTCTGGCAGCGACGGCCGGGGGCGTGCCGCACGACGTTGGCGATCAGCTCGGTCAGCGCGAGCTCCGCCGCGTCGGCCACGGCGAGCAGGCCCCAGCCGGTGAGGTACAGCCGCAGGATGCGGCGCAGGTGACGCGCGGAGTGCTCGCCTTTCGCCAGGTCGGCGCGGTAGCCCGCTTCCTCCGCGTCACCGGTCCGGGTGTCGGATACGTGAGTCATGCCACCAGCGTGCAGCGCGGTGACTACTCTCGGCTACGACCTGAATCCAACGCCCTCGGGCGTTGAAGCGAGAGGCACCCCGCCGTGACCAACGTGCAGTCGCTCGACCCCGGCGCTTCCCCGTTGGACTACTACCGCTGGGAGCTCCGCCGCCAGTGGGAGGCCCACGGCCTGCGGCAGGGACAGCTCGGCGAGATCATCTTCTGCACGGGCTCGCTGATCGGCCAGATCGAGACGACGCGGAAGGTCCCGACGCGACTTCCCGGAACGCCTGGACGCCGCGCTCGGCACGGACGGGGTGTTCTCGCGGCTGGTCGGCCTGGTCCTGCGCAGCCAGCTGCCGACGTGGTTCCAGCCGTACGCGGAGACGGAGGCACGGGCGACGTACATCTCCACGTAGCAGGCGCAGTTGGTGTACGGGCTGCTGCAGACGGAGGAGTACGCGCGGGCGGTGCTGGCCACCGGCATGCCCGATGACCTGGAGGGCCTGGTCGCGGCCAGGATGGAGCGCCAGCGCATCCTGCAGCGCGAACAGCCGCCGCTGGCCTGGGCGATCCTGGACGAGGCGGTGCTGCACCGGCCGGTCGGGGGCCGCGAGGTCATGCGAAACCAACTCGCGCGGCTGTTGGATCTCACCTCCCACAGATGGATGCGGATCCAGGTGCTGCCCTTCGTCGCGGGTGAACACTCAAGCCTGGCCGGGTCGTTCAACATGCTCCGATTCGACGACGATCCGGATCTGATCTACACGGAGGACCTCATCTCCGGCCACATGACCGCCAACCCCGAGACCATCCGAGAGGCCTCGCGCCGTTACGCTCACGTGCAGGCCGCAGCCCTCTCCGTCTTGGAGCGTCCGACGACCTGAGGGCCCTGATCGCCCTGGCGCCGGAGGTCGCGGACACCGGCTACCGGAACCTGCTGATCGACTACGCGTGTGCGGGACCGAACCTGCCCGACCGGCTCGTGGCCGAGGCTCAGCGCATCCGCGAGAACTGAAACCGGGCTCTCCGCGCGAGAACGGCCGACCGGGAGGCCGCCCGCGCACACCGCAACGGGAAGCACGGTGCGGGGTCTCCCCTGCGGCTACGCCGACTTCGGCAAGGTGAGGATCTCCGCTCCGTCCTCGGTGATGGCGATCGTGTGCTCACTGTGGGCCGTCCGGCAGCCCGTCGCGCTCCGGAGGGTCCAGCCGTCGGCGTCGGTGACGAGCTTGGCGGTGTCCGCCATGACCCAGGGCTCCAACGCCAGCAGCAGGCCGGGGCGCAGTGTGTATCCACGGCCCGGACGTCCGGTGTTCGCGACGTGCGGGTCCTGGTGCATCGTCGACCCGATGCCGTGCCCGCCGAATTCGGTGTTGATCTCGTACCCGGCCTGACCGAGGACCGTGCCGATGGCGTGGGAGATGTCGCCGATACGCGCTCCGGGTCCGGCGGCGGCGATCCCCGCGGCCAGGGCGCGTTCGGTCGCCTCGATCATCGCGACGCTCTCCGGGGGCCGCGCACTGCCCACGACGAAGCTGATGGCGGAGTCCGCGGCGATTCCGCGCTTGGAGACGGCGAGGTCGAGGGTGAGCAGATCGCCGTCGGCGAGCGCGTACTCGTGGGGCAGCCCGTGGAGCACGGCGTCGTTGACCGCCGTGCAGATGTAGTGGCCGAACGGGCCGCGCCCGAAGGACGGCGCGTAGTCCACGTAGCAGGACTGCGCCCCCGCCTCGGTGATCATGGCCTTGGTCCACCGGTCGATGTCCAGGAGGCTCGTGCCGACCGTGACCCGACCCTTCAGCGTCTGCAGGATCTCTGCGACCAGGGCGCCCGTGTCTTTCGCGCGGGCCAGCAGGGCGGTATTCAGGATCTCGATCATGTGCCACTTTCCTCATGGAACCAACAACTGAACCAACAACTATACCGGTCAAACTATACCGGTACTAGAATCGGGGCCATGGTCAGACTGCCGCTCACTCCCGCAGAGGTCGCACGCGGCCGCCGCCTCGGCGTCCTCCTGCGCCGGGCACGGGGCGATCGCTCGATGCTCGAGATCGCGCTCGCCGCCCGCGTCTCCCCCGAGACACTCAGGAAGATCGAGTCGGGCCGCGTGGCCACCCCGGCCTTCCCGACCATCGCGGCGATCACCGATGTGCTCGGCCTCTCCCTCGACGCGGTGTGGACCGAGATCAGCCGGTCCGACAGTGACGGTGACGCCGTACCGGTGGAGGCCGACCACCGCGCGGTCGAGCGGCTGACCGCCTGAGCCACCGCGCCCCGGCCGTGCGGCGGCGGTTTCGCGGTGCACCGGGGGCCGGACGTCGCTAGCGTGCAGGCGTGACCGGTTCCGCGCTGCCCCTCCTCTTCCTCGATGTCGACGGGCCCCTCCTCCCCTTCGGCGCGACCCGCCGGCAGCTCCCGGACGGTTATCCGACCTACGGGAGTGGGCACGCACCCCAGGAGGCCTGGGCGAATCCGCTGACCGCCAGGATCGATCCCGCCCACGGCCCCCGCCTGCTGGCCCTGCCCTGCGAGCTGGTGTGGGCCACGACGTGGATGTCCGAGGCGAACGACTGCATCGCTCCGTGGCTCGGACTGCCCCGACTTCCCCTGGTCGACTGGCCGGACCCGGCCCCCGAGGAGCCGAAGGGGCTGCACTGGAAGACCTCCGGACTCGTCGGATGGGCCACCGGACGCCCGTTCGCCTGGGTCGACGACGAGATCACGGACTTCGACCGCGCGTGGGTGGAGGCGCATCACCCGGGGCGCGCCCTCCTCCACCACGTCGAGGCCTGGCAGGGCCTGACCGGAGCGGACTTCGCCACTCTGGACGCGTGGCTGCGGGGCGCGGGGCGCTGACCGGCCCGGCAGGCTCCGCTCACGCTCCGCTAGATTGGGCCGCTATGCGATCACGCGACTTCGACCTCGACTTCCGCTACCAGGCCGAGAAGACACGCAAGTGGGGACTTGCCCTGCTGTCCCTGGCCGGGCTGTTCTGGATCTGGTGCGCCGTCCTGCTCATCCTGCCGTACCAGGCCGAGAGCGAGCCCGACGACGACACTCCCGCCACCTGTGAGTCACGCCTGTTCACGGACGCGGGTACGGCCAACACGCGGGAATCGGGAGAGACCTGCGCCGAGGAGCGCGACTGGCCCGAGGCCCTCGCCGTGCTCGGGGTCTCCATACCGGTCTCGGTCGTCGGAGCATCGATCTTCACCATCGGGACGGTCTCCCGCCGGATGAGCGCCCACGGCCAGGCGATACGCGAACTGGACAAGCTGACGGAGAAGACGCGGGACTGACCCGCACCCCGGCCGCGGCCCGGCGCCCCTCCGGGCCGCGGGTGACCGGTGACCGCACCGCCCCGGGGGAATCGCGTACGTCGCCGCGCGCACGTCGGGGGTTGAGGAACATCCGAACGAAGACCGGCGCCAAGCCTTCGTCGTCCCTGGTGGGTGGCTGACGGGGTGCCGGCTCATGGTCCGACGTCGTTCCACAGATATCGCCCTGTTGTCTGCGGCACGGCTGACCGCGACCTGCGGCGACGCCCACAAGCCGCTGCGCGAAGCGGCCCTGTTGTCCGTGCCAAGGGGGAAGCGGTGGCCACCGTCGCACAACTTCCGGTCAGCTTTCGAAGTCGTCCGCACTCGCTGATGGCGGATTGAGTGGGGCCGGCCAGGGGAGCCTGGCCGGCCCTTCTTCGTGTCAGCCCTTCGTGTCAGGCCTTGTTCACGGGTTCTTGGAGTTCGGTGACCCATTCGCCGTGGTTGTCGGGGCATTCCAGGTTGATCTCTCGGGGGTGGCCGACCGAGCGGTAGCCGTTGGCGTCGATCCAGCGGCCAAGAGTCTGAACGGTGGGCAGGACGGTCTCCATCGAGCCGCGGTGCATGACGGTCGCCGCCTGCTCGACGGGCGGCAGGTCCACGATCTGCAGCCCGTCGTGGTCACTGAGGGGCACTGAGACCTCGACACCCGCGTGGATGAGGATCCCGCCGTCCTGCGCGTCCTCGTAGTAGGCGACCCCGGGCCCGGAGGGGGCGATGCCTGCCGCCTCCAGACGCCGGAACAGCTCGCCGTAAAGCGGCTCGACGACCGGGCCGATCGTGTCGAAGTCTGGTGCCACTGCGGTAAGTTCGGCCAGACGCACGCTCGGCAGGCTCTTCAGTACGACATCGTTGCTGGGCATCTGCCCCTCGCTCTCGATCGAGCGGAGCCTCGCCTCGACTTGGGTCAGCCGGGCCGCTGCGGCTGTCATCGTCGCCTCCAGCTCGGCGTGCCGCAGCCGGAGCATGGCGCGCAGTTCCTCGGTGGTCACCTTCTCGTCCAGGATCGCCTGGACCTTCTGGAGGGTGAAGCCGAGGTCCTTGAGTGCGATGACGCGGTTGAGGCGGGCCAGCTGGGCGGCGGTGTAGTAGCGGTAGCCGGTGGTCGGGTCGACGTGAGCCGGGCGCAGCAGGCCGGTCGCGTCGTAATGACGCAGCATCCGGACCGAGACGCGACCATGTCGGGCGAAGTCTCCGATGGTGAACATGATGTCTCCGAGTTGACCGCCTGACACGGTGTGAGGGTCAAGAACACTGCTCGGATCCCTGGAAAGGGCCGTGAGCGGGATCGGTGACGGCTCCCCCTGGTGCCGCGGTTCACTCTTGCAGACATCGGTGCAGGGAGGTCTTCGGGATGCCGGTCTTGGCGCTGATCTCGCCGCAGGCGGCGCCCCGGGCTTTCAGCAGGCGCGCGTACTCGATCTTGTCGGCGGGGTGGGCGTCCGGTCGGCCGATGCGGCGGCTTCGGCGACGGTGCGGGCGTGGGCGGCGCGTTCGGCGGTGAAGGTGCGTTCCATCTCGGCGAACAGGGCCAGAAGGAGGAAGGCGATGCGGGCCATGCCTTCGTCGGCGGTGTTGATCGGCAGGGGTCTGCAAGGGATCGCACGCCGATCTGTTGCTTGTCGAGGTCGTGGACGAGGTTGAGGACTTCGCGCAGGTTGCGGCCGATCCGGTCGAGGGTGTGCACGACGACGGTGTCCCCTTGCGGGCGTAGGCGAGCAGGTCGGCCGGGCCGGGGCGCACGACGCTGGCTCCGCTCTTCCTGTCCACGTGGATCCGGTCGTCGGGGATGCCAGCAGCTTCGAGTGCGTCGAGTCGGTGTTCCAGGCTCTGTTTGGTGGTCGGGACCCTCGCGTACCCCAGGGCGGGCCCGCTCGATCAGCTCCCGGTCCGCGTCGTCCAGGAAGAAGCTGCCGCCGACGGCAGGGCCCGCACGGACGGAAGCGCCCGTCCCAGGCGCGCCAGCGGGGACAGAGCCATCACCACCGGGGACGCCATCATGGCCGCGGCCGCCACCAGGAGGCTGGTGCGCAGCCCCCACTCCGTCGCGAGGAGCCCGCCGAGCAGGGAGCCGAGCGGAGCCGTCCCCATGCCGACGAACGTGATCGTCGCGGCCACACGGCCCTGCATCCCGTCCGGAGTGACCGCCTGCCGCACGGCCATGACCGTGACATTCACCAACTGGCCGGCGGACGGCGAAGGTGGCCACGAACAGCGCGGGCAGGCCGAACAGCCCGAGGAGGCCGGCCGCGGCGGTGGCGCCCAGGACCAGGGTCCGGCCGGCGTCCGTCACCACCATCACCGTGCGCGTCCTCCATCCGTCCACCCAGGCACCGACGAACAGCGAGAGGAACAGGACGGGTGCCTGCCCCACCGCGCGGAGGAGGCCCAGTTGGCCGGCGCCGGCGTGCAGCGTCAGGACGGCGAAGAGCGGGAGGACGGTCAGAGCGGTCTGTTCCCCGAGTTGGGAGGCCGTCTGGCCCACCCAGAATCTGCGGAACTCACGATCCCGCCAGAGGCCCCGCGGAACACGACGAACTGACACAGGTACAGCGGAGGAAGGGGAGGGCACGGAGATCCCTCGGATTGCCGACGGCGAGGCCCGTCGCCCGGCGCACACCTGGTGCGCCCGCGATCCGGGCAGGGGAAGGCTCGCTCTGCCGCACCCTCAGGGGCAGCACGCGATGACGGGCCGGTCACGGCCCCGACGTCAACGCGCGCTCGGACGACCGGGCATGTCTCCACTCCTCATGAGCACTCGCTGCCCGCACCCTAATCCTCGACGGGTGAGCCGGAAAGCGGATTTCCGGCGGGGTGAGCACGGCGACGGGCTCTCCCCGGAGCAAGGCGGAAGCGGTGTGCGGCGGGTGAAGAGAGTGTGCCGCCGATGATGTTCAAGGGGTGGCGGGTCACGGGCCTGTCCCAGCCCGCGCGGGCCGGGGAGGTCCGTTCCGAACCCTGCCGGAACCGGTGGATCCGGCGAGCGGCTGCGGTCGACGGCCACTGCCCACCGGGGTGCCCAGGCCCTGAATTCCGGGCCTGACGGGCAGTGCGGAGCGAGGGCCCCGCCCCCGGCCCGGGTGGCGTGCGCGCTGCCACGGCACCCCTGCTCCCCGCACTCGCATGTAACGGGCATGTATGAGAGGGCGGTCGGACGGAACGCACCCCGGGCGGAACCGGGTCCTCATGATCAGTAACGCTCGCTCCCGCCGAGCGGACGGAACCGACCACGAAGGACGAAACGATGCGCGTCAAGAAGCTCACCCTCACCGCCCTGGCCCTCGCCGCAGGCCTCTCGCTCACCGCCTGCCAGGGGAACGAGGACTCGGCCGCGGACACGAGCGGCTCCGGGGCCTCCTCGTCGTCCTCGGCCGCGGCCTCCGGCGACAGCGGCACGTCCGACCAGAGCGCTGCGGCCTCCGGCCACGACGCCACCGCCTCGGAGTCCGCCCAGGGCAGCGGCAACGGGCAGGTCACCACCGGTACCTGCATGACGTCGAACCTCGAATTCGGCACCGCTCACGGCATGGGCGAGGGCGACCTCCTCGTCAGCCTCAAGAACACCGGAGACGCCTGCACCCTCAAGGGCTTCCCCGGAGTCGACCTGAGGTCCCAGGACGCCTCCGGGCCCCTGAGCGCCGAGCGCAGCGAACTCGACGCGCCGGTCGTCGACCTCGGCAACGGCGAGACCACCCGCTTCACCCTCCACTACCCGCCGAACAACACCGGCGGTTCGGGCGTGTACGTCACCGCCATCGAGGTCACCCCGCCCGACGAGACGCACTCCAAGGCGCTGTCGGTCGACCTCCGCCTCCCGGTCGGCGCCGACGGCGACGGCGACGGCGGGGTCGTGGTGGACCCGGTCGGCACCGGCAAGCAGTGAGACCACTACACCGCGGTCAGGCCGGCGCAACGGCGGCAGGCGCGGGCCGAGGACACCACGACGGCGTGCGAGGCCGCCGAGAGGGCGCCTGCCAGAGCGAGCAGCGGCCGGTCCGCGGTGAGCGCCGCGGCGACGGCGAGCGCGGGCGTCGCGACCGCCACGGCGACACTGGTCGTGGTGCCGGCCCAGGCGACCACCGAGGGAAGCCGGTGGGCGAGTACGGCGCAGAACCTCGCCGAGGCGCGCGCACTCGTCGGTTCGGCCCCGCAGAGCGTATGGCCCCCGGCTGCGTGGTGGCCACCCTGTGCCGGACCCTGGACCGCTTCACCGAGGACACGGGGATCGCGGTCAACTCCGAACTGCCGGACGTCGCCTGCGACCAGCGCGGTCAGGACCCTCCGGCCTCCTTCACCTTCTCCACCAGCGCCGCGATCATCCGCTCGTCCGGTCCCGGTTCCGGCGTGAGCTCTTCCAGTTGCCCGGAGGGGAGCGGCCCGAGGACTGCACCGGTCTCGACCGAGGCCATGACGCCTCCCACACGTACGACGGTGACCAGGCTGTAGGCGTAGTGGTCCGCTTTCCCCGGGTCCACCTCCATGCGGCTCAGCATGCGGTAGCGCACGGCCTCTTCGCCGAGACGCGGGACCGAGAGCGTCTCGGTCGTGACGGACGAAGGCCCGTAGGCGCCGTTCACGTCGAACCGGCCGCAGGTGCCCACAGCTCGGCGCAACTCCGCCATGCGGGCGCGGGCGGTGCCCGCCGGGAAGCTGGTGAGCACGGTCTTCCTGGGCGACAGGGTGTCGTCGCCGAGGTACATGACCGCATAGGCCATGGCCGACTCACCGCGATCCGGCACGTTCTCGCTGCGCACGCGTCGCAGTGCCAGGCACTGCGACGGCTCGGAGCTCTCCTTGCCGAGATCACGCGTGGCCGCGCCCTCCCGGGCGTCCCCGCCCGTGACGGTGAAGCCCGTCGCCTCCACTTCGGTGAGCAAGGCGGCCTCGAGCGCGTCGGCGGTGAGGGGCGTCGAGCGGACCGCCATGCCCTCCGCCGCCGGCTCCCGCTCCGAGACCTCGGGCGCACCGGCCGATGTCCCGCCTTCGGAGCAGGCCACGGCCAGACCGAGCAGGGGCAGCAGAGCGATTCCCGACAGCCGTCGCGCACGCGTGTGACGCATCGTCAATTCAGGGCGTTGAAGTCGCCCACCAGGATCCCGGGCTTCCTCGCGCCGATCAGGTCCACGACCTGGGCGGTCTGCCGGAGCCGGTCGGTCCGCGCTGCTCCTGGTCCGGTGGCTTGACCAGCCAGGTGCTGTCCGACGCGGTGATCGGGTAGCGGGAGAGGATCGCGGTGCCGTACTGCACGCGGTGCTCGCTCCCGACCGGCGGGTCGTTGTCGATGTTCGCGCCGAACACGACGTGGTAACCCAGCGCTTCGGCGAGCTCGGCGGACTGGTCGGCCCACTCGCTAGATCCGCCCCCGGCCGGATGCCGGGATCACACCCCGGCGAGCTCCCAGAGCAGGACCTCGGCCCGCTCCAGCGCCTCGACCTCCAGCCCACGGGGCTCCGTGATCCGCGCGGAGTCGCCCGCCGCCAGCTCCTCGCCGTCGAGGAGCACCCGGCCCCGCACGACGTGGACGTAGACGCCCGCCGCGTCCGGTACGGCGGTGCGCTCGCCCTCGAAGACGCGGCGGACGTGGAGCATCGCCCCGGCCTCGGGGAGGGCGTAGGGCGTGGAGTCGGCGATCCCGGCGACGTGCGTGTAGGAGGGCTCCCCGCCCGGCTCCAGCGGGGCCAGCCACATCTGGATGAACGTCAGCGGGGCCTGACCGTCGTTGCGCTCGACATGCCGGACCCCGGCGGCCGAGCTGAGGTGCTGGACGTCACCGGCCCGTACGACGGTGGCGTGCGCGGCGGAGTCGCGGTGGGTGAGCTCGCCCTCCACCACCCAGGTGACGATCTCGGTGTGGCTGTGCGGATGCTCGTCGAAGCCGGCGCCCGGGGCGAGACGCTCCTCGTTGCAGGCCAGGATCGGCCCGAACCGCAGATTGTCCGGGTCGTAGAACCGCCCGAAGGAGAAGGCGTGCAGCGTCTCGATGCCCGCGGAGTCACCCGTGGCCGGGTCCCCGCCGCGGAAGCGGTCCCCGGAGCGGCGTACGTCCATCACACCCCCAAGGTATCCCCGCCGGGCGACCTTCCGCCCCGCCCCTCCGGGCACCTGTCCCGATAAGGCAGTCTTGTGTGCGTGCCCCGACCCGATCCTGAGCAGCCCGCCACGCATGACGCCCACCTCCACGCCGCGACCCTGAAACGGCTGGAGCAGTCCTCCGGCCGGCTGGCCGCCAACGCCATCGCCCGCATGGACGAGACGCTGCCGTGGTACCGGGCGATGCCACCGGAGAACCGGTCCTGGATCGGCCTGGTCGCCCAGGCCGGTATCGCCGCGTTCACCGAGTGGTTCCGGCACCCGGAGACGCCGCAGGCGATCTCGACCGACGTGTTCGGCACGGCTCCGCGCGAACTGACCAGGGCGATCACCCTGCGGCAGACCGTCGAGATGGTGCGGACGACGATCGAGGTGATGGAGACCGCGATCGAGGAGGTCGCGGCCCCGGGTGACGAGTCGGTGCTGCGCGAGGCGCTGCTCGTCTACGCCCGCGAGATCGCCTTCGCGACCGCCCAGGTCTACGCGCAGGCCGCCGAGGCCCGGGGGGCGTGGGACGCCCGTCTGGAGTCGCTCGTCGTGAACGCGGTGCTCTCCGGCGAGGCGGACGAGGGCGCCGTGTCCCGCGCCGCCGCCCTCGGCTGGAACTCCCCCGAGCACGTGTGCGTCATCCTCGGCACGGCCCCCGAGGGGGACAGCGAGCTCACCGTGGAGGCGATCCGGCGGGCGGCGAGGCACGCCAAGCTCCAGGTCCTGACCGGGGTCCTCGGACACCGTCTGGTCGTGATCGCGGGCGGCAGCGACAACCCCCTGAACGTCGCGAAGTCGCTGATCGGACCGTATGCGGCCGGTCCGGTCGTCGCCGGTCCCGTGGTGCCCGACCTGCTCGCGGCCACCCGCTCCGCGCAGGCCGCGGCTGCCGGTCTCAAGGCCTGCTCGGCGTGGCAGGACGCTCCGAGGCCCGTCCTGTCGGACGATCTCCTTCCAGAGCGCGCGATGGCGGGTGACCCCGCCGCACGCGATCAACTGGTGGAGGAGATCTACAGACCGCTCGAAGAAGCGGGTTCGGCACTTCTGGAGACCCTGAGTGTGTATCTGGAGCAGGCGAGCAGTCTGGAGGGCGCGGCACGGATGCTGTTCGTGCACCCCAATACCGTGCGCTACCGGCTGCGACGTGTGACCGACGTCACCGGGTGGTCACCCTCCGATGTGCGATCCGCGTTCACTCTGCGGATCGCCCTCATCCTGGGACGCTTGGCCGACGGCGATACTCAGTCCTAGACTTTTGTCGAACTTCAACAATTCCCCTGACGGTTCTTCGTCCTTGTCCCCACGGGCGTCCGGGGCCGTCCACAAGAGAGAGTGTGAGGGTGCTCGTACTCGTCGCTCCCGGCCAAGGCGCTCAGACGCCCGGCTTCCTGACTCCCTGGCTCGAACTCCCCGGTGCCGCCGCCCGCATCGCGGGATGGTCCGACGCCATCGGGCTCGACCTTGCCCACTACGGCACGAAGGCCGACGCGGACGAGATCCGCGACACGGCGGTGGCTCAGCCGCTGCTGGTCGCCGCGGGTCTGCTCTCGGCCGACGCCCTGGACGCCTCGCCCGGCGTCGTCGCGGGACACAGCGTCGGTGAGATCACCGCCGCCGCGCTCGCCGGCGTCATCGAGGACGAGGCGGCGCTCCGCCTCGTCCGCACCCGGGGGCTCGGCATGGCCGAGGCCGCCGCGGTCACCGAGACGGGCATGGCCGCGCTCCTCGGCGGAGACCTCGAGGTCACCGTCGCTCACCTGGAGAAGCTGGGGCTCACCCCGGCCAACGTCAACGGCGGCGGGCAGGTCGTCGCCGCCGGCACCGCGGCCCAGATCGCCGCGCTGACCGAGGACAAGCCCGAAGGCGTGCGCCGCGTGGTGCCGCTGAAGGTCGCCGGTGCGTTCCACACGCGCCACATGGCTCCGGCCGTGGACAAGCTGCGTGCGGCGGCGACCACCCTGACGGTCACCGACCCGAAGGTCACGTACGTGTCGAACGCGGACGGGAAGACGGTCGCCGACGGCGCCGAGGTCATCTCCCGGCTCGTCGGCCAGGTCGCCAACCCGGTCCGCTGGGACCTGTGCATGGAGACCTTCGCCGAGCTCGGTGTCACGGCTCTCATCGAGGCCGCACCCGGCGGGACCCTGGTCGGGCTCGCCAAGCGCGCGCTGCCCGGTGTGAAGACCCTCGCGCTCAAGACCCCCGACGACCTCGACGCGGCCCGCGCGCTCATCTCCGAGCACGCAGGCGCCTAAGGAGCCCGAGAGCATGTCGAAGATCAAGCCCAGCAAGGGCGCCCCGTACGCACGGATCATGGGTGTCGGCGGTTACCGCCCCCTCCGTGTCGTGCCCAACGAGGTGATCCTCGAGACGATCGACTCGTCCGACGAGTGGATCCGCTCCCGCTCCGGTATCGCCACCCGCCACTGGGCCTCCGACGAGGAGACCGTGTCGATGATGTCCGTGGAGGCCTCCGGCAAGGCGATCGCCGACGCCGGGATCACTCCCGAACAGATCGGCGGAGTCATCGTCTCCACCGTCTCGCACTTCAAGCAGACTCCCGCCGTCGCGACCGACATCGCGCACCGGATCGGCGCGGGCAAGCCCGCCGCCTTCGACATCTCGGCCGGCTGCGCGGGCTTCGGCTACGGACTCACGCTCGCCAAGGGCATGATCGTCGAGGGCTCGGCGGAGTACGTACTCGTCATCGGCGTCGAGCGTCTCAGCGACCTCACCGACCTGGAGGACCGCGCGACGGCCTTCCTCTTCGGCGACGGAGCGGGCGCGGTCGTCGTGGGCCCGTCCCAGGAGCCGGCCATCGGCCCCACCGTCTGGGGCTCCGAGGGCGACAAGTCCGAGACGATCAAGCAGACCGTCTCGTGGAACGACTTCCACATCGGCGACGTCTCGAACCTGCCGCTCAACGAGCGGGGCGAGGTCAAGTTCCCGGCCATCACGCAGGAGGGCCAGGCGGTCTTCCGCTGGGCCGTCTTCGAGATGGCCAAGGTCGCCCAGCAGGCGCTGGAAGCGGCCGGGATCGCCCCGGAAGACCTGGATGTCTTCATTCCGCACCAGGCCAACATGCGGATCATCGACTCGATGGTGAAGACGCTCAAGCTGCCGGAGCACGTCACGGTCGCCCGTGACGTGGAAACCACCGGCAACACGTCGGCCGCCTCGATCCCGCTCGCAATGGAGCGGCTTCTGGCGACCGGTCAGGCCAAGAGCGGCGACACGGCGCTCATCATCGGCTTCGGGGCGGGTCTCGTCTACGCCGCGTCGGTCGTTACCCTCCCCTAGGCACACCGGACCTTTCGGTCCGCACGCCCGAACCCTGCAGAAACATATCGAAGGAGCGCCAACATGGCCGCCACTCAGGAAGAGATCGTCACCGGTCTCGCCGAGATCGTCAACGAGATCGCCGGTATCCCGGTCGAGGACGTCCAGCTGGACAAGTCCTTCACCGACGACCTGGACGTCGACTCGCTGTCCATGGTCGAGGTCGTCGTCGCCGCCGAAGAGCGCTTCGACGTCAAGATCCCCGACGAGGACGTCAAGAACCTCAAGACGGTCGGCGACGCCGCCGACTACATCCTGAAGCACCAGGGCTGATCCCAGCCCGTCCCGTGTGTCGCCACCCGGCGGTGGCGCCGCTGATTCACGACCCTCTACACGTGGAGAAGATTTTCCAGTGAGCCCGACCAATCGCACCGTGGTCGTCACCGGTATCGGCGCAACCACTCCGCTGGGTGGCGACTCCGCATCGACCTGGGAAGGTCTGATGGCCGGCCGTTCCGGCGTCAAGCCTCTCGAGGGCGAACGTTTCGCCGAACTGCCCGTCCGGATCGCCGCCCTCGCGGCCGTCGACCCGGGCGAGGTTCTGCCCCGGCCGCTCGCCCGCAAGCTGGACCGCTCGGCGCAGTTCGCGCTGATCGCGGCCCGCGAAGCCTGGGCGGACGCCGGCTTCACCGGCAAGGCCGGTGAGGACGAGAAGATCCAGCCCGAGCGTCTGGGCTCGGTCATCGCCTCCGGCATCGGCGGCGTGATCACCCTGCTCGACCAGTACGACGTGCTGAAGGAGAAGGGCGTACGCCGCGTCTCCCCGCACACCGTTCCCATGCTCATGCCCAACGGCCCGGCGGCCAACGTCGGTCTCGAGGTCAACGCCCAGGCCGGTGTCCACACCCCGGTCTCCGCCTGCGCGTCGGGTGCCGAGGCCATCGGGTACGCCGTCGAGATGATCCGCACCGGCCGTGCCGACGTGGTCGTCGCCGGCGGTACGGAGGCGGCCATCCACCCGCTGCCGATCGCCGCGTTCGCCAACATGATGGCGATGTCGAAGAGCAACGACGAGCCCGAGAAGGCCTCGCGGCCGTACGACACCGCCCGGGACGGGTTCGTCCTCGGCGAGGGCGCCGGCGTCGTGATCCTGGAGTCCGCGGAGCACGCGGCCGCGCGCGGCGCCAGGGTCTACTGCGAGGTGCTGGGCCAGGGTCTGTCCGCGGACGCCCACCACATCGCGCAGCCCGAGCCCACCGGGCGCGGGAT
Organism: Streptomyces sp. SM10; assembly: GCF_002910915.1. Classification (GTDB taxonomy): domain Bacteria; phylum Actinomycetota; class Actinomycetes; order Streptomycetales; family Streptomycetaceae; genus Streptomyces. Next base: position 46,302 of record NZ_NEUF01000194.1, read on the forward strand.
CGCCGCGGCGATGCAGAACCTGCTGGACTCCACCGACCTGAAGCCGTCGGAGGTCGTGCACCTGAACGCGCACGCCACGTCCACGCCGCAGGGCGACGTCGCGGAGATCAAGGCGCTGCGTGCGGTGCTGGGCGACGACCTGGACCACGTCGCGATCTCCGCCACGAAGTCGATGACGGGCCACCTGCTGGGTGGCGCGGGCGGCATCGAGACCGTGGCGACCGTGCTGGCGCTGCACAACCGCATGGCGCCGCCCACCATCAACATCGACGACCTCGACGAGGCCGTCGAGGCGGACGTCGTGCGCGGTGAGCCTCGGGCGCTGCCCGAGGGCCCGATCGCCGCGATCAACAACTCGTTCGGCTTCGGTGGCCACAACGTGGTGCTGGCGTTCCGCTCGGTCTGATCCGCCGGTTCTGCCGAGGAGGCCCGCTTCCCGCGAGGGAGGCGGGCCTTCCGCATGCCGGGCGCCGTTCCGAGGGGGCCGCCCGGGGCCCGAGGCATGTCGCTTCGAGCACGCGGCTTCGAGGCATGCGGGAGAGCGTGCTCACGCCCGCTACGAAGGCCGTCCGCGTGGGCCCTGCGGGTCCCGCCCGCGAGGGAACGTTTCAGCACGGCCGGAGAACGGAGCGGTACAGGGCAGAGGGCCCGGTCAGACCACCTGGTGCAGCCACCGCACGGGCGCGCCTTCTCCCGCGTGGCGGAAGGACTCGAGTTCGTCGTCCCAGGGCTTGCCCAGGAGCCCCGCGACCTCGGTCTCCAGGTCCGTCTCGCCGCGCACGGAGCGGGCCAGCGCGGCCCGCAGACGGTCCTCCGGGACCAGGATGTCGCCGTGCATGCCGGTGACGGCGTGGAAGATGCCGAGGCCAGGCGTGGAGCTGTAGCGCTCGCCCTCCGCCGTGGGGCAGGGCTCCGCCGTCACCTCGAAGCGCAGCAGGTCCCAGCCGCGGAGGGCGGAGGCCAGCTCCGACGCCGTACCCGCCCGGCCCTGCCAGGAGAATTCGGAGCGCCATGTGCCGGGGGCGGCCGGCTGTCTGATCCAGTCGAGCTGGACCCGCACACCGAGCACACCCGCCACCGCCCATTCGACATGCGGGCACAGCGCGCGCGGTGCGGAGTGTACGTACAGGACTCCACGTGTCGTCACCGGGACCTCCAGTGTGGGACGAGGTTCGCCTTCCCCAGGGGCCTCGCGCCCGTACCGCCTCTTCCCGGCCGGCTCCCGAGGTTGTCATCAGTAAACAGCATCGGGAGTGAATCTCCTGAAAAGGGACAGTATGTGACGTGAGATAACTTACCGGACCCGCTCATGCGCAGGCGGGCCGGTCGGCGCCACTGGTTCGACGGGGAAAAGCTACCGTGCGCCGGGGCCGGGTGTGTGACGTACCGTCGGTCCCGGGCCCGTGATTCGCTCAGCATTCACCCGCGAGGGCGTGGGGGCCCGCCACCTGGGGCTGTCCGGTTGTGCCAGGGGCACAATCACCCGTGTGAGCGGAGGGGAATCAGGGATGGCCGAGCGTTCGTCACGTCGTCGCGTCCAGGGTGCCGGGGCCACTCTGACGGCGGTCGCGCTCGCCGGTGCCGCCGTGCTCGCCGGGTGCACCTCCGACGGCCGCCCGGCCGCGCGGAGCGGCTCGGGCGCCGCGGTCCCCTCCCCCGCGCCGACACCGGCGTGGGACGCGAGCCCCGCCTCGGTGGCCGCGGTCGGGGACTCCATCACCCGGGGGTTCGACGCCTGCTCGGTCCTGGCCGACTGCCCCGAGGTGTCCTGGGCGACGGGGAGCGACGGCGGGGTGCGGAGCCTGGCCGTGCGCCTGCTGGGGGCGTCGAAGGCGGCGTCGCACAGCTGGAACCACGCCGTGTCGGGTGCCAGGATGGCGCAGCTCCCGGAGCAGATGGCGCGCGCGGCGAAGGACGGGCCGGAGCTGGTCACGGTGATGATCGGCGCGAACGACGCCTGCCGGGACTCGGTGCGGCTGATGACCCCGGTGGCGGACTTCCGGACCTCCTTCGAGGCGTCGATGCGGCAGTTGCGCGCCTCGGCCCCGACGTCGCAGGTCTACGTGTCGAGCGTGCCCGATCTCAAGCGGCTCTGGTCGACCGGGCGGGAGAATCCGCTGGGCAAGCAGATCTGGAAGCTGGGGATCTGCCGGTCGATGCTGGGCGACGCGGACGACATGGGCGCGGCGGCGGTCGCGCGCCGCGACGCCGTGCGGGAGCGCGTCGTCGCCTACAACGAGGTCCTGCGGGAGGTCTGCGCACGCGACGAACGCTGCCGCTACGACGGCGGGGCGGTGTTCGACTACCGCTTCACCGGTGAGCAGCTCAGCGAGTGGGACTGGTTCCACCCGGGGCGCAACGGCCAGGCCAGGCTGGCGGAGATCGCCTACCGCAATGTCACGGCGGCCGGGCCTCCGGCGTAAGGTCCATGATCGTGACGACGGGTACAACGGTACGCAGCGAGGACTTCTCCACCCGCACGGACGGTACGCCGGTCCGGCGCTGGACCCTGGAACGCGGGGACACCCGGGTGCGGGTGCTGACGTACGGCGCCGTGGTGCAGTCCGTCGTGGTGCCCGGGAGGGACGGTGCCCGCGCCGAGGTGGCCCTGGGGCTGCCGGACGTCAAGGGGTACGAGGCGCAGCCCGGCCCGTACTTCGGCGCCGTGGTCGGCCGGTACGCGAACCGGATCGGCGGCGGGTCGTTCGTCCTGGACGGGCGTACGCACCGGGTGACGCGGAACGAGGGCCGCAACACCCTGCACGGCGGTGAGCGGGGCTTCGACAAGCGCGTCTGGGACGCCGAGGAGGTGCCGGGCGGAGTGCGGCTCCGCCTGGTGTCCGAGGACGGCGAGGAGGGCTTCCCGGGGCGGCTGGCGGTGTCGGTGACGTACACCCTGGACGAGGACGGAGCGCTGCGGATCGCCTACCGGGCGACGACGGACGCACCGACCGTGGTGAACCTGACGAATCACACGTACTGGAATCTGGCAGGCGCCGGGAGCGGGAGCGCGCTGGGTCACGAGCTGCGGCTCGCGGCGGGGCGGATCACCCCGGGGGACGAGAAGTCGATCCCCACGGGGGAGTTCCTTCCGGTGGACGGCACCCGGTACGACTTCCGGGAGCCGAAGCCGGTGGGTCCCGGCTACGACACGAACTACGAGCTGGAGGAGACCGGCGGGGAGCCGGTCGCCGAGCTGTACGACCCGGCGTCCGGACGCCTGCTGACGGTCCGCACGACGGAGCCGGGGCTCCAGCTCTACACCGCCGACCACCTCGGCGGGGATCCCTTCGTGCCGTGCGCCGGGATCGCCCTGGAGACGCAGCACTTCCCCGACGCGCCGAACCGCCCGGAGTTCCCGGGCACGGTGCTGCGCCCGGGCGAGGAGTTCGCCTCGACGACGGTGTACGGCTTCTCCGTGCGCTGAGACCCAACTCCCCCTGTTCCGGCTCGTGTCAACACCGGACGACCAAGATCACCAGCGGGTGAATCAGGGCGGTGGGCGCGCGTCCGCGACGCTCCCGGCCGGTCCCGCACAGCAGGGTGATCACCATGATTTCACCTGTTGACGAACCGTCACCCGCCCTGCCGTCCCGCCGGTCCCTGATCGCGGGCGCCACCGCCGGAGCTGCGGCGCTCGCCGTGACCGCCGCCGCCCCGTCCTCGAGGGCGGCGGCGCCACGGGCCGCCGCCGCGCCGGGGGCGGCGCCCGGCTCCGACTGGGACGCCTGCCTCACCGTCGCCCGCGCCATCCTCGTACGCGACGGGAACGACAAGGACCTGGTGCCCGGTTACCGCGAGGTCCTCCTGGACAAGGGCCTGCCCCGTACCCGTGCCGCGCGCAAGAAGGTGCTGGTCGTCGGTGCGGGGCCGGCCGGACTCACTGCGGCGCGACTCCTCCACGAGGCCGGCCACACCGTCACCGTGATCGAGGCCAACGGCAACCGTGTCGGCGGACGGATCAAGACCTTCCGGGCAGGCGGCCACGAGCAGTCCGACCCGCCCTTCGCCGATCCGAAGCAGTACGCCGAGGCCGGCGCGATGCGCATCCCGGACAGCCACCCGCTGGTCACCGGGCTCATGGCCGGTCTCGGGCTGAAGACCCGCCGCTTCCACCTGGTCGACGTCGATGCCGATGGGCGTCCCGCCAACCGCACCTGGATCCACGTCAACGGCGTCCGGGTCCGCCGCACCGACTACGCCGCGAAGCCTCAGGCGGTCAACCGCTCCTTCGGCGTGCCCGCCGCCTACGAGAACACGCCCGCCTCGCAGATCGTGCGGGACGCGTTCGCCCCCGTGCGCAAGGAGATCGAGGGCAAGGAGGGGACGGCCCTGGTCGAGGGCTGGGCGACGGTGCTCCAGCGGTACGGGCACTTCTCGATGTTCCGGTACATGACCGAGGTGGCCAAGCTGGACGAGCGCACCGTCGACCTCATCGGCACCGTCGAGAACATGACCTCGCGCCTCCATCTCGCTTTCCTGCACAGCTTCATCGGAGCTTCGCTGATCAGCCCGGCGACCTCCTTCTTCGAACTGCCCGACGGCACCGCGACCCTGGTCGACGCCATGTACGCGCAGGTGAAGGACCTGGTGCACCTGGATCGCCGGGCCACCCGGATCAGCCACACCGAGGACGGGGTGAGCGTCGAGACGGTCTCCGAGGGCCGGGGCGGCCCCGTCGTCCGGGAGACGTTCACCGGCGACCGGGCGATCATCACGGTGCCCTTCTCCGGGTTGCGGCACCTCCCGGTGACGCCCGCTCTCTCGTACCGCAAGCGCCGGGCGATCACCGAGGTGCACTACGACGCGGCGACCAAGGTGCTGCTCGAATTCAGCCGCCGCTGGTGGGAGTTCGACGAGACGGACTGGAGGCGTGAACTGGGGGCGGTGCGGCCGGGGCTGTACGAGGAGTACCGGACGGGCAAGGCCCCGGCCGACGGTTCGCTGCTGGGCGCGCACCCTTCCGTCCCGCGCGGCCACATCCCGCCCGACCAGCGGGTGCACTACGCGGCCTTCCGCTCCACCGACCGCGACCAGCCCGAGGCGGCCCACGTCATCGGCGGCGGCTCGGTGACCGACAACGCCAACCGCTTCATCTACCAGCCCTCGCATCCGGTCGAGGGCAGCGAGGGCGGGGTACTGCTCGCCTCCTACAGCTGGGCCGACGACGCCCTGAAGTGGGACTCGCTGGACGACGACGAGCGCTACCCGCACACCCTGGGCGGCGTCCAGGACGTGTACGGGCAGCGCGTCGAGGTGTTCTACACGGGCGTCGGCCGCACCCAGTCCTGGATGCGTGACCCCTACGCGTACGGGGAGGCGTCGGTGCTCCTGCCCGGCCAGCACACCGAGCTCTTCCCTGATGTCCGCACCCCTGAGGGGCCGCTGCACTTCGCCGGCTGCCACACGTCCGTCAAGCCCGCCTGGATCGAGGGCGCGCTGGAGTCGGCGGTCAGGACCGCGCTGGAGGTCCACAGCGGCTGACCCCGGCGGGCTGCCGGACCGGCCGGTCCGGCAGCCCGCTCAGTCCTTGTGCAGGGTGTACGGCGAGGACGGGACCGGCTCCGGGCCGGCCACGGGAGGCGCGGTGAGCTCGCGCGCCATCAGCGTGGCCCCCGCGACGGCACCCGGCATCAGGAGCACGGCGACGAACGGCACGAGGAAGGCCAGCGCGAGGGGGACGCCGAAGCCCAGGACCATCGAGCGCCGGCCCCGAAGCAGCGTGAGCCGGTCCTTCAGGACCATGCCCCGGCGCTGGAGGGCGACGGCGGTGAGCTCCTCGGAGAGGAAGTAGCCGGAGACGCAAAAACCGAGGACGGGGACCACGGTCTGCCCGATGACGGGGACGAAGCCGAGGGCGAAGAGCAGGATGCCGTAGACCGCGACGCGCAGCAGGATGCGGACGGAGTCGCGGGCGGAGATCCACAGCTCGCGCCAGAAGGGCAGGCCCGACTCGGGTACCTCGCCGCCCTCGGTGCGGTCGACCTCCTCGGAGAGCGACTCGTAGAACGGCTGGCCGACCAGCAGGGTCACCGCGGTGAAGGTGATGACCGCGAGGAATATCCCGAGCACGAAGGTCAGGACGACCAGGGTGTTGCGGAGCAGTCCGAGCCAGGGCGAGGACCAGTCGTCGGCGAACGGGGTCGCCCAGCCGACGAAGTCGTCGGCGCCGTAGCCCAGGCCGACGAGCGCGCCCGCGTAGACGACGAGGGTGATCAGTGCGGGCAGCAGGCCGAATCCGAACCACCTGCCGTGCCCGAAGGCCCAGCGCTGGCCCTTGACCAAGTAACCGAAACCCGCCCCGAGATCACTCATGACCTCAGCGTACTTGCGCGAACCATTGACACGTCCCCGGGCCCGAATTACGGTCACGCCAGCATTTCGAACGAGTGACGAAATACCGAACACGAAATACGGAACACGTGGAGAGGCAACACCCGTGCGCATCACCGGAATCAGCACGCATGTCGTCGGCACGCCCTGGCGCAATCTCACCTACGTCCAGGTGCACACCGACGAGGGCCTCACCGGGGTCGGCGAGACCCGGATGCTGGGCCGCACGGACGCGCTGCTCGGCTATCTGCGGGAAGCGTCGGCCAACCACATCAACGGCTCCGACCCGTTCGCGATCGAGGACCTCGTCCGCCGGATGAAGTACGGCGACTACGGGCGGGCCGGGGAGATCGTGATGTCCGGCATCGCGGTCATCGAGATGGCCTGCTGGGACATCAAGGGCAAGGCGCTCGGTGTCCCCGTCTGGCAGCTGCTCGGCGGGAAGGTCACCGACCGGGTCAAGGCCTACGCCAACGGCTGGTACACCACCGAACGCACCCCGGAGGCCTACCACAAGGCGGCCCAGGGAGTCGTGGAGCGCGGCTACCGGGCCCTGAAGATCGACCCCTTCGGTACGGGCCACTTCGAGCTCGGCCACGAGGAGACCCGCTACGCCGTCTCCCTCATCGAGGCCGTGCGGGACGCCATCGGCCCCGACACCGAGCTGATGCTGGAGATGCACGGGCGGTTCAGCCCGTCGACCGCGGTGCGGATCGCCCGCGAGATGGCGCCGTTCAAGCCGGCGTGGCTGGAGGAGCCGGTGCCGCCGGAGAACCTCAAGGCGCTGAGCAGGGTGGCGGACAAGGTCGACCTGCCGATCGCGACGGGTGAGCGCATCCACGACCGGATCGAGTTCCGTGAGCTCTTCGAGTCGGGCGCCGCCGACATCATCCAGCCGGACGTCGGCCACATCGGCGGCATCCTGGAGACCCGCAAGCTCGCGGCGACCGCGGAGACCCACTACACGCTGATCGCCCCGCACAACGTGGGCGGTTCGGTGCTGACCGCGGCCAGCCTCCAGGTCGCCGGCTGCACCCCGAACTTCAAGATCCTTGAACACTTCAACGACTTCGCGGACGCGGACATCAAGAAGGTCGTCAAGGGCGCCCCGGCCGTCGACCCCGCCACCGGCTGCTTCGAGCTCTCCGACGCCCCCGGGCTCGGCGTGGAGCTGGACGTGGACGCGGCGGCGGAGTTCCCGCAGCAGCAGGCGCGGTTCGACCTGTGGGCGGACGGCTGGGAGAAGAGGCAGCCCAAGTGAGCACCCACTCCCGCTCGTTGAACGTCGAGCGCCCCGGCATTCACCGGCTGACCGAGGGGCCGGTCCCGGAGCCGGGCCCCGGCGAGGTCAGGGTGCGGGTCGCCGCGGCCGGGATCTGCATGAGCGACCGCGAGGTGTACGACGGCCACCGCGACGCCGCCTACGTGCGCTACCCCGTCGTGCCGGGTCACGAGTGGTCGGGAACCGTCGACGCGGTGGGCGAGGGCGTCGATCCGGCGCTGACCGGCCGCCGCACGGTCGCCGAGGGCTTCCGGGCGTGCGGGCGCTGCGAGCGGTGCAGGTCCGGGGAGACCTCCCTGTGCACGGCGGGCTACGACGAGACGGGGTTCACCCGCCCCGGGGCCTTCGCCGACCACCTGGTGATCCCGGCGCGGCTGCTGCACCCGCTGGCCGACGACGCCGACCTGCGGGCCGCGGCCCTGCTGGAGCCGGCCGCGGTGATCGCGGCGGCCGTACGGGCGGGGGCTCCCGAGCCCGGCGAGCGGATCGCGGTGGTGGGGGCGGGCACCCTCGGCCTGCTCGCGGTCCAGTTGCTGGCGGCGGTGTCGCCCGCGGAGCTCACCGTGATCGACCCGAGGCGGGAACGCGCCTCGCTGGCCCTGGGCTTCGGGGCGGACGAGGCCAGGGTCCCGGAGGAGGCCGAGAAGGTGCGGGGCCGCTACGACCTGGTCGTGGAGACGGCCGGAGCGCCGTCCACCGCGGCGGACGCGTGCCTGCTGGCGCGGCGCGGCGGACGGGTGGTGCTGACCGGGATGTTCGCCCCGGGCGCCGTGGGCATCGACCCGGTGCATCTGTCGCTGAGCCAGCTCACCGTGCGCAGCGTATTCGGCGCGTCCTCGGCGGCCTGGTCCTACGCCGTGCGGGCGTTCACGGCCGGGCTGCTCGATCCGGCGCCGCTGGTCACCCACGAGTTCCCGCTGGAGCGGTTCGCCGAGGCGGTGGCGCTGGTGGGGTCCGGGAATCCGGAGACCGGGAAGGTGCTGCTGCGGCCGTGACGGGCCCGCCCTGATCCGTGCGCCGGCACGGCGGCGCCCTGACCGCCTCCGCACCGGTGCACGCCCAATGATCCGAATGTCGTCCGAAATACCGAACATGAAGGACCAGTCGTGAACGACGCCCCTGTCTCCTCCTCCGGTGCCGCCGGCGCCCGCCGTCCGGGTGACGCCGCGCTCACCGCGCTCGGTCTCGGCCCGGCACCCCTGTCCCCGGCCGACACCTCCCCGCACTCCTTCCCCGGCGGGGGAAGCTGGCGCACCGAGGTGCCGTCCGTGGAGGGCCCGGAAGCCCTCGGTGTCGTGCTCAAGGAGTCCGCGAGGCTCGACGTCCCGGTCCACCGGATCAGCCAGGGCAGCGGCATCTGGATGCTGACCGACGCGGAGATCACCGAGATGGTGGAGGGCTGCGCCGAACGGGACATCGAGCTCTGTCTGTTCACGGGGCCGCGCGGCACCTGGGACACCGGCGCATCGGTCCGCACCGACTCCGGCGGCGCCGGGCTGCGCGCCCGCGGCCAGGACGCCCTGGCCGGCTGCGTGGAGGACGCGCTGCGCGCCACGGGACTGGGGGTGAAGTGCCTGCTCGTGGCCGACGAGGGCGTGCTCTGGACCCTGCACCGGCTGCGCGCGCAGGGCGCGCTGCCCGCGGACACCACCTTCAAGGTGTCGGCGCTCATCGGGCCGGTGAACCCGGCCTCGTACGCCGTCTTCGAGCAGCTCGGCGCCGACTCGATCAATATCCCCTCCGACCTGACGCTCGCTCAGTTCACCGAGATACGGCGGGTGTCGAGGGCCCCGATGGATCTCTACATCGAGGCGCCGGACGATCTCGGCGGCTACGTGCGGATGTACGAGGTCGCCGAACTGATCCGGCGCGGCGCACCGCTCTACCTGAAGTTCGGCCTCTCCAAGTCGCCCGGGATCTATCCGTACGGCCAGCACCTGCGGGAGCTGGCCCTGTCCACCGCCAAGGAGCGGGTGCGGCGCGGGCGGCTCGCACTGGACCTCCTCGCACGGCACGGGGCGGACGGGGGCATGGCCCCTCTCGGCAGCCGACTGCCGGGCCCGCTCGGCCGGTTCGAGATCTCGTCATAACGTTCCGGAAACAGCCTCCCCAAAAGAAGACAGAGCCGCGCAGAATCCCACACACCTGTTCTCGGTCGAGCCGCCCCCAGCATTCCGGCGTCGACGGACCGAGCCATGACACACATCAAGGATGATGACCATGCGCAACCGCAGAGCCGCACTCGCCGCCATAGCCTCCACCGCCACGCTCGCCCTCGCCCTGACCGCCTGCGGCCAGAACAGCGAAGGCGGCGGCGAGGAGAAGAAGGGAGGCAGCGAAGGCGCCACCATCGGCGTCGCCATGCCGACCAAGTCCTCCGAGCGCTGGATATCCGACGGCGCCAACGTCGTGAAGGAGCTCAAGGCCAAGGGCTACAAGACCAAGCTGGTCTACGGTGAGGACGACCCGGACCAGCAGGTCTCGCAGATCGAGAACATGATCACGCAGGGCGTGGACGCCCTGATCGTCGCGGCGATCGACAACAAGTCGCTCAACAACGTGATGCAGCAGGCGAAGGACGCCGACATCCCGGTCATCTCCTACGACCGGCTGATCCTCGGCACCGAGAACGTCGACTACTACGCCTCGTTCGACAACGAGAAGGTCGGCGAGCTCCAGGGCGGCTACATCGCGGAGAAGCTCGGCCTGAAGGAGGGCAAGAAGGGCCCCTTCAACATCGAGCTGTTCGCCGGATCCAACGACGACAACAACACCAAGTACTTCTTCCAGGGCGCGATGAACGTCCTCCAGCCGTACATCGACAAGGGCGAGCTGGTCGTCAGGTCCAAGCAGACCGCCCTCAACCAGGTCACCACCCTGCGCTGGGACGGCGGCACCGCGCAGAAGCGCATGGACGACCTGCTGACCTCCAGCTACCGCAGCGCCCGGGTCGACGCGGTGCTCTCGCCGTACGACGGCATCTCCATCGGCATCCTGTCCGCCCTGAAGTCGGACGGCTACGGCACCGCGGCGAAGGCGATGCCGGTGGTCACGGGCCAGGACGCGGAGCTCGCCTCCGTGAAGTCGATCATCGCGGGTGAGCAGACGCAGACCGTCTACAAGGACCTGCGCAAGCTCGCCAAGGTCGCCACGAACATGGTCGACGCGGCGCTGAACGACAAGAAGCCCGAACTCAACGACACCAAGTCGTACGACAACGGCTCCAAGGTCGTCCCCGCCTTCCTGCTGCAGCCGGTCAGCGTCGACAAGGCGAACTACAAGGAGGCCCTCATCGACGACGGCTACTACAGCGAGAACGACCTCAAGTAACCGGGCCCCCTCAAGGATTGGAAGGCGAGACCATGGCGGGACCCGTCCTGGAAATGCGCTCGATCGTCAAGACCTTTCCCGGTGTCAAAGCGCTGTCGGACGTCACACTGACCGTCCGTCAGGGCGAGGTCCACGCCATCTGCGGTGAGAACGGCGCCGGAAAGTCCACCCTGATGAAGGTGCTCTCCGGCGTCCATCCGCACGGCAGCTACGAAGGGGACATCCTCTTCGAGAGCGAGACCTGCCGGTTCAAGGACATCCGGGCGAGCGAACAGCACGGCATCGTGATCATCCACCAGGAACTGGCGCTGGTGCCGTACCTCTCCATCGCGGAGAACATCTTCCTCGGCAACGAGCACGCCAAGCGCGGACTGATCAACTGGAACGACACCCTCAGGCACGCCGGGGAACTCCTGCGGCGGGTCGGTCTCGACGAGCACCCCGAGACCCGCGTGGCCGACATCGGCGTGGGCAAGCAGCAGCTGGTGGAGATCGCCAAGGCGCTCTCCAAGAAGGTGAAGCTGCTCATCCTCGACGAGCCGACGGCGGCGCTCAACGACGAGGACAGCGGCAAGCTCCTCGACCTGATGCTCTCGCTGAAGGAACAGGGCATCACCTCGATCATCATCTCGCACAAGCTCAACGAGATCCGCCGGGTCGCCGACTCGGTCACGATCCTGCGCGACGGGCGTTCCATCGAGACGCTCGACGTGAAGGCGGAGGCGACGACCGAGGACCGGATCATCAGCGGGATGGTCGGCCGCGACCTGGAGAACCGCTTCCCGGAGCGGACCCCGCACCACCCCGAGGAGGGGAGCGCTCCCGCGCTGGAGATCCGCAACTGGACCGTGCACCACCCCGTCGACCAGCAGCGCAAGGTCGTCGACGACGTCTCGATCGAGGTGCGGCGCGGCGAGATCGTCGGGATCGCCGGGCTGATGGGCGCCGGCCGCACCGAGCTGGCGATGAGCGTCTTCGGCCGCTCGTACGGCCGTTACGCGGCCGGTACGGTCCTCCGGGACGGCACCGAGATCCGTACGAAGACCGTCCCCGAGGCCGTCAAGCACGGCATCGCGTACGCCACCGAGGACCGCAAGCACTACGGCCTCAACCTCATCGACACCATCAACCGGAACATCTCGCTGACGGCGCTCCGCAAGGTCGCCAAGCGGGGTCTGGTCGACGAGCACGGGGAACAGCAGGTCGCCGAGGACTTCCGCAGGTCCATGAACATCAAGGCACCGACCGTGTTCGAGCCGGTGGGCAAGCTGTCCGGCGGCAACCAGCAGAAGGTCGTCCTCAGCAAGTGGATCTTCGCGGGTCCCGAGGTGCTGATCCTGGACGAGCCCACGCGCGGCATCGACGTGGGCGCCAAGTACGAGATCTACACGGTCATCGACCAACTGGCCGCCGAGGGCAAGGCGGTCATCTTCATTTCCTCCGAACTGCCGGAGCTGCTCGGCATGTGCGACCGCATCTACACGATGGCCGCGGGACGGCTGACGGGTGAGTTCTCGCGGGCCGAGGCCTCGCAGGAAGCACTCATGCGTCAGATGACGAAGGACAAAGAGGTAACCCGATGAGCACGGACGTGACCGACAGGACCCCGGCCCCCGCGCCGTCGGGCGGAGGCAAACCGGCCGCCGGCGGCGGACTGCTGCAGCTGATGCTGGACGGCATGCGCCGCAACATGCGGCAGTACGGCATGCTGATGGCCCTCGGCCTGATCGTGGTGCTGTTCGCGGTGTGGTCGGGCGGTGACCTGCTGCTGCCGCGCAACGTCTCCAACCTGGTGCTGCAGAACAGCTACATCCTGATCCTGGCGATCGGCATGATGCTGGTCATCATCGCCGGGCACATCGACCTCTCCGTAGGGTCGCTGACCGCGTTCATCGGCGCGATGTCCGCCGTGCTGATGGTCGAGCACGATCTCTCCTGGCCGCTCGCGGTGGTGCTGTGCCTGGCCATCGGCGCGGTCGCGGGCTCCGTGCAGGGCTTCTTCATCGCCTACCTCGGCATACCGTCCTTCATCGTCACCCTCGCGGGCATGCTGCTCTTCCGCGGTCTGACCGAGATCGTCCTGAAGGGCCAGACCCTCGGCCCGTTCCCGAAGGGCCTGCAGAAGGTCGCCAACGGCTTCCTGCCCGAGGTCGGCCCGAACACGAACTACCACAACCTCACCCTCCTGCTGGGCTTCGCCCTGATCGCCTTCGTGGTGATCCAGGAGATCCGCGACCGCAAGCGGCAGCAGGAGTTCGCCCTCGACGTGCCGCCGGCCAAGCTGTTCCTGCTGAAGCTGGTCGCGCTCGTCTCGGCGATCCTCGTCGTCACGCTGCTGCTCGCCAGCTACAAGGGCGCGCCGGTCGTGCTGCTGATCCTCGGTGTGCTGGTCGTCGGGTTCGGCTACCTGATGCGCAACGCGATCATCGGCCGCCACATCTACGCCATCGGCGGCAACCTTCCCGCGGCGAAGCTGTCGGGCGTGAAGGACAAGAAGGTCACCTTCCTGGTCTTCCTGAACATGGGCATGCTCGCGGCCCTGGCGGGCCTGGTCTTCGCCGCCCGCTTCAACGCGGCCTCGCCCAAGGCCGGCCTCAACTTCGAGCTGGAGGCCATCGCCGCCTCGTTCATCGGCGGCGCGTCGATGAGCGGCGGCGTCGGCACGGTCCTCGGCGCGATCATCGGTGGCCTGGTCCTGGGCGTGCTGAACAACGGAATGAACCTCGTCGGCATCGGCACCGACTGGCAGCAGGTCATCAAGGGAGCGGTGCTGCTGGCCGCGGTCGGCTTCGACGTCTGGAACAAGCGCAAGGTCGGTTCGTAACACCCCTTCCCACGACAGGAGTTGTTCATGACCTTCATGACCGGAACCAGCAGACGCACCGTCCTGGCGGCCACGGCCGCCGCCGGGGTGGCCGTGGCGGCGGGCGCACCGTCCGCACAGGCCGCGACCCGCGGGCGCACCCCGTCCAGAGAGCTCTTCGGCACGCTCGCCGACGGGACGAAGGTGCACCGCTGGACCCTCGCCAACGGCGGGACCCGGCTGAAGGTCCTGTCGTGGGGCGGCGTCGTCCACTCCCTGGAGACGCCGGACCGCAGGGGCCGGACGGTGAACGTCGCGCTCGGCTTCGACAACCTCGCGGACTACGTGGCGAAGTCCCCGTACTTCGGCGGGCTGATCGGCCGGTACGGCAACCGCATCGCCGAGGGGCGCTTCACCCTCGACGGTGTCACGCACCGACTGCCCGTCAACGACGGCCCGAACAGCCTGCACGGCGGCGACCAGGGCTTCGACAAGCGGGTCTGGGACGTGCGGCCGTTCACCGAGCGCGGTGACGTCGGGCTGGTCCTGACCCGGACCAGCCCGGACGGCGAGGCCGGCTATCCGGGCACGCTCGCCGTCCGTGTCGTCTACACGCTCACCCCGCGGGGCGAGTGGCGCATCGACTACTCGGCGACGACGGACCGCGCGACGGTCCTCAACCTGACCAGCCACACGTACTTCAACCTGGCGGGCGAGGGCAGCGGCAGCGTCGACGGGCATCTGCTGGAGCTGGCGGCTTCCCGCTACACGCCGGTCGGCGCGACGCTCATCCCGACGGGTGAGCTCGCCCCGGTGGCGCGTACGCCGTTCGACTTCCGGCGGTCCCGGGCCCTCGGGGACGCGGTCCGCACCCCGCACGAGCAGATCGGCTTCGGGCAGGGGATCGACCACAACTACGTCCTGGACAAGGGGATATCGGCCCGCCCGGAGTACGCGCTGACGGTGACGGACCCCGGCTCGGGCCGGGTGATGAAGATGTACACGACGGAGCCCGGCATGCAGGTCTACACGGGCAACTTCCTCGACGGCACCCTGACCGGCACCTCGGGGCGGGTCTACCGTCAGGGCGACGCGTTCTGCCTGGAGTCCCAGCACTTCCCGGACTCCCCCAACCAGCCGTCGTTCCCCTCGACGGTGCTGCGGCCGGGCGACACCTACCGTTCGACGACGGTGCACGCCTTCTCGGCCCGCTGAACCGCCGTCATGACGGAAGGCGCCCACCCCCTGGCCGGGGTGGGCTCCTTCCGTCATCAGGGCCGCCGATATCGCTTCGAACCGGCCCCGCCGCTCTGTTAGCCTGCCGGAGGCCGTGCGAGAGGGACAGGAGGTGGTACCCGTGGACGCAGTATCGACATGGGTGCTCCCCTGCGGAGTCATGGCCGGGCGACAGGTCGTCCGGGAGCGCCGTTCCTGAGCCCTCCCGAAAGGCATATCCATGCGTTTCACCTCCGAACACCGCCTCGGCGACGACATCCTCGAACGCCGGTTCCTGCTCGGCGAGATCCCCGGCATCCTGTGGACGCCCGCGTCCGCACCCGCGTCGGCGCCGGCGCCGCTGATCCTGCTCGGCCACCCTCCGCTCGGGCTGCACAGGATGTACCCCCGGCTCGCGGAGCGGGCCCGGCAGGCCGGGGCGGACGGCTTCGCCGCGGCCACCGTCGAACTCCCCGGGAGCGGCGAACGGCCCCGATGGCCCGCCCTCGACCGGGCGCGCGCGGACATGCGCCGGGCCGTGGAGGCCGGCGAGCCCGTCGGCGACGAGATCGTCGACGCCCTCGTCCTCCCTCTGGTCGACAGGGCTGTCCCGGAATGGCAGGCCGCCCTCGACGCCCTCCTCGCCCTGCCCGGGATCGGCGGGCCGGTCGGGTACTCGGGGGGAGTGATCTCCGTCGGCACCCGGCTGGCGGCGGTGGAGCCGCGTGTCGCGGCCGCCGTCCTGTTCGCGGGAAGCCTCGTCCCTCGCGTCATCTTCGAGGAGGCGCGCCAGGTCACCGTCCCGCTGCACGTCCTGCTGCAGTGGGACGACGAGGGCAACGACCGGCAGGCGGCACTGGACCTGTTCGACGCCTTCGGCTCCGAGGAGAAGACGTTGCACGCCAACATGGGCGGGCACACCGGCGTTCCGCAGTTCGCCGGGGACGCAGCCGCCCGTTTCCTCACCCGGCACCTGCGGCCCTGAGGAAGAGCCCGTGATGGGGCCGGGGCCGGAGCCCGGCCCCACCGCGGGCCACCTGGAGCGGGTACCCGTACGTCCGGACTACACCAGCCGGATCATGTTCCAGGACATCGGCGCCAGCACGGCCTTCAGGGTGCCGTCGGCGAGCTCGGTGCCCTCGGCCGCGTGCGGGAGCACCCGCTCGGGCTCGGCGAGGGTGTTGCGCGCCTCCGGGTCGGCGTCGGCGATGACCAGGTGCTCGGCCACCCGGCCCAGGTCCAGCCCCGGCAGGGCGACTTCGAGCGGCAGTTCGGCGTCCTGGCTCCGGTTCACGGCGAAGACCGTGACGGCCCCCGTCCCCGGGTCCCGCACGGCGGTGGCGTGCAGCAGGTCGGCCTCGCCGTACTTCGCCGTCGGGTAGGTGGGCGAGTCCACCCGTACGTCCAGGACCTGGCCCCGCCCGTACCGCGCGGCCTGCGCGAAGGGGAAGAAGGTCGTCTGCCGCCAGGCGGGCCCGCCGGGCTCGGTCATGATCGGCGCGATGACGTTGACCAGCTGGGCGAGACAGGCGACGGCCACCCGGTCCGCGTGACGCAGCAGGGCGATGAGCAGGCTTCCGAAGACGACGGCGTCGGTGACGGTGTAGTTGTCCTCCAGCAGCCGGGGCGCCTCGGGCCAGTCGAGCGGATTCTCCTCCGTCTCCTGCTGGAAGCGCTTCTGGTACCAGACGTTCCACTCGTCGAAGGAGAGGTTGATCCTCTTCGTGGACTTGAGCCGCGCTCCCACGTGGTCGCAGGTCGCGACGACGCTCTCGATGAAGGACTCCATGTCGACGGCCGAGGCCAGGAAGGAGTCGCGGTCGCCGTCGGTCTCCTCGTAATAGGCGTGCAGCGAGACGTGGTCGACGAGGTCGTACGTCTCGGCGAGGACCGTCGCCTCCCAGGCCGCGAAGGTCTCCATGGCACGGCTGGAGGACCCGCAGGCGACGAGCTGTACGGACGGGTCGATCTGGCGCATCGCACGGGCCGTCTCGGCCGCGAGCCGGCCGTACTCCTCGGCGGTCTTGTGGCCGGTCTGCCAGGGGCCGTCCATCTCGTTGCCCAGGCACCACAGCCTGATCCCGAAGGGGTCCTTGTCGCCGTGGGCGGCGCGGAGGTCGGAGAGCGCGGTACCGGACGGGTGGTTGGCGTACTCCTGGAGCTGGATGGCCTCCTGGACGCCGCGGGTGCCGAGGTTGACCGCGAGCATCGGTTGGGCCTCCGGGCCGACCTTCCTGAGGAAGGCCATGTACTCGGAGAGGCCGAAACGATTCGTCTCGGTGGAACGCCAGGCGAGGTCGAGACGGCGGGGGCGCTCGTCGACGGGGCCGACGCCGTCCTCCCAGCGGTAGCCGGAGACGAAGTTACCGCCGGGGTAGCGGATGACGGTGACGCCGAGTTCGCGGACGAGATCCAGCACGTCGGTGCGCAGTCCGGCCTCGTCGGCCGAGGGGTGGCCGGGTTCGAGTATCCCGTCGTAGACACAGCGGCCGAGGTGCTCGACGAAGGAGCCGAAGAGCCGTGGGTCGACGTCGCCGACGGTGAAGGCAGGGTCGAGGGTGAAGCGCGCGGTACGGGTCATGGCTTCCTTACTCGTTCGATATGCCGAATGCTGCTCGTAACCTCGAACGGGACCGTAGAGTTCCGCCTCCGCGGCCGTCAATGCCCGTGCGCGCGCCTTTTGCGGAGCCGCGCGGGCGCACGGCCGAGGGCCGCACCCCCATGTGACGGGATGCGGCCCTCGGTCGTACGCGATCGGGTGCGGTCTCAGGCGACCGACAGCTCGACCTTGATGTTGCCCCGGGTGGCGTTCGAGTACGGGCACACCTGATGCGCCTTCTCGACGAGCGCCTGGGCGGTGGCCGTGTCGACGTTCGGGATGGAGGCGCTGATCGCGACCTCCAGGCCGAAGCCGCCCGCCTCGGTCTTGCCGATGGAGACCGAAGCGGTCACCGTCGAACCGGAGATGTCGGCCTTCTCCTGGCGGGCGACCACACCGAGCGCGCCCTGGAAGCAGGCGCTGTAGCCCGCCGCGAAGAGCTGCTCGGGGTTGGTGCCCGCGCCGCTGCCGCCCATCACCTTCGGCGGGTTGACGACGACGTCGAGGTTGCCGTCGTCGGAGGAGACGCGGCCGTCGCGGCCGTTCTCGGCGGTGGCGACGGCGGTGTAGGCGACGTCGATGTTCTGGATGGTCATGCGGGTGATTCCTCCTGCTGATGCGCCGCGACTCGCGCCCACGACCGCGACGGCCTTGGCCCGAGCCTAACCGGTGGCCTCCCGGGCACTCCGATCGCCCGCCGTCCGGGACTCCGGCAGGCCGTACGTCCGGCCGGCCTCGGACCACGAAGGGCGGTGGCGCCCGCCGGGGCCGTGACGGCCCCGGCGGCTGCCGGATCCGCTCAGGCGTCCAGCGAGACGATCATCTTGCCGGTGTTCTCGCCGCGCAGCAGGCCGACGAACGCGTCGTAGGCGTGCTCGATGCCCTGGACCTTCGTCTCGTTGTACTTGAGCTCGCCCGAGGCCAGCCAGCCGGCCACGTCCTGGACGAACTGCGGCTGGAGCGCGGCGTGGTCGCCGACGAGGATGCCCTGGAGGCGCAGCCGCTTGCCGATGACGAGGGCGAGGTTGCGCGGCCCCGGGGCGGGCTCCGTGGCGTTGTACTGGGCGATCATTCCGCAGATGGTGGCGCGGCCGTGGACGTTGAGCGCGGAGATCGCGGCCTCCAGGTGCTCACCGCCGACGTTGTCGAAGTAGACGTCGATGCCGTCGGGGGCGGCCTCGGCGAGCTGCTCCCGGACGGGGCCGTTCTTGTAGTTGAAGGCCGCGTCGAAGCCGTACTCCTCGACGAGGAGCTTGACCTTCTCGTCGGATCCCGCCGAGCCGATGACGCGGGAGGCACCCTTGATCTTCGCCATCTGACCGACCTGGCTGCCGACCGCGCCGGCCGCGCCGGAGACGAAGACGGCGTCGCCCTCCTTGAAGGAGGCGACCTCGAACAGCCCGGCGTAGGCGGTGAGTCCGGGCATGCCGAGCACGCCGAGGTAGGACGAGAGCGGGGCGATCGAGCCGTCGACCTTGACCGCGTGCTTGGCGGGGACGTCGGCGTACTCGCGCCAGCCGAGGCCGTGCAGGACGTGGTCTCCGACGGCGAAGCCCTCGGCGTTCGACGCGACGACCTCGCCGACCGCGCCGCCGTCCATGGGGTGGTCGAGCTTGAAGGGCGGGGTGTAGGACTTCACGTCGTTCATCCGGCCGCGCATGTAGGGGTCGACCGAGAAGTGGAGGTTGCGGACGAGGACACGGCCCTCACCGGGAGCCGTCACCGGCGCCTCGCGCAGGGCGAAGTCCGTGGCCGCGGGCCAGCCGTGGGGACGGGCTACGAGGTGCCATTCGCGGCTGGACGTGGGAAGTGCGGACATGGGCTCGGGTCTCCTCGATGTCGTGCCGGGGGAAGCGGGAAAAGCTTCAGTACATGAAACAACCATGCGTCCAGATATTTCACCTTGTCAAGTAATTCGGTACGCTGGGTGTCATGGCCACCTCGCGCACCGACCCGCTGACCCTCGATGTCATCCAGCTCATCGGCGGGGTCGTGGCGCGCTACCACGAGGAGTACGACCGGGCCGCGTCCGCGCACGCGCTGACCGGCGCCCAGGCCAGGGTTCTCGGACTGCTCTCGCTGGAGCCGATGCCCATGCGCAAGGTTGCCCGGAAACTGAAGTGCGAACCGTCCAACATCACGGGCATAGTCGACCGGCTGGAGCTTCGTGGCCTGGTGGAACGCCGCCCGGACCCGGCCGACCGGCGCGTGAAGCTCGCCGCCCCGACCGAGGAGGGCGTCCGGACGGCCCGGCAGCTGCGGGACGCGCTGGACTTCGCCCGGGAGCCGCTCGCCGAGCTGTCGGAGGCCGAGCGGACAGTGCTGCGCGACCTGCTGCGCCGGATGCTCGGCGAGGACGACAACGCCTAGAACGTCTGCCGCGTCAGAAGCAGAAGATCCACAAGTGACAGGTCTCCGTCGGCGACGGAGTGGGCGCCGGAACGTCCGACGGCTCCGGCGGGGTCGGGTCCGCGGTCGGACTCCCGGAGCCCGAGGGCTCGGCCGGCGCTTCCGTTTCCTCCGGGTCACCGGACTCGGAGGCGGACGGAGAGACCTCCCCGGGGGCGGACGGCGACGGGGGCACTCCGGGCGCCGTGGTGCTGCGGGCCGGACCACTCGTCGCGGTCGCGGAGTGGGAATCGGTGACCGGGACGACGGTGGGCACCTCCACCGGGCCGGGATCGTCGGGCTCCGTGCTGGACGGCGCGGACGGGACAGGCTCCGTGGCGGAGGACGTGGCCTCGCTCACGTACTCCGAGGCGCCGCTGCCCCCGTCGGGCTCCAGTGCCAGCTCGGCAAGGCTCAGCGCCCCCAGCGCCAGCACCACGCCCACGGCCGTCAGCAGCAGCGCACGCCCCCGCCTCCGGTGGGTACGGCGCCCCCGCCTGCGGGATGCGCCCCGGGCACGGCGGCGGTGACCTGCGGCCCCGGAGGCGTCCAGGGTCTCGCCGGGGGGTTCCGGCTCACGGCCGGCGTGGTCAGCGACGGCGTAGGGGGCCAGCGCGTCGGCGGGGGTCCCGCAACCGGCGCAGGCCAGCGCCCCGTTGAGGTGCCGTTGGCACGGGTGGCAGTAATCCATGGCGCCCGCAGACTAGACGCGCCAGGAACAGCTCAGGAAGGCGCACAGGTGAGGATCCTGTGTGGAATCAGGAACTCCGGGGCCGCCGCCCCGATCGCCGCCCGCGCGGCAGGATGGGGTCATGACCGCTCCCGCCCCGTTCGGGCCGCTCCAGTTCCAGCTCGTCCTGCTGCGCCGGATGGCCGACCACCAGCCGGACCTCGTCGAGGACGCCCGTCATGAACTGAGCGCCTCCCTCGCCGAGATGAGGGAGGCGAACCGGCGCTGGCAGGCCATGCTGCGCGCGCCGCGCGGCCGGGGCGCGCTGCGCCGCTACCGCTCCGTCCTGGGCGCGCCCGAGTCGTCCGTACGCCGCACGGTCGGCGATCTGGAGTGCGACGCGCTGCTGTGGCCGCTGCCCCTCTGGCCGGACCTGCGCTTCGAGGTCATGGCGGGTCCCGGCGGAGCCGTGTGGAACGAGTGGCTGGTGCGGGCCCCCGGTGCACCGGGCCCCGTGCTGGACACGGCCGCCGACCTGACCCCGTGGTCCTGCACCGTGAACGAGGTGGCCAGGGCCTTCACCCCCGCCCGCCCCATGGAGGGCAGCGCGCCGACCCGCTGGGCGCTGGCCTTCACCGACCCGGCGGACGGCGGTCCCCGCGTCGCCGAGTTCACCTGGGGACTGTTCCAGAGGCTGCTGCCCGGCGGCGCCTGAGATCTGTCGCAGCATTCCCGGCGGCTGCTTCCCGACGACGCCCGGCATCTGTCGCGCCGTCAGCTCCGGGTCCCCCCTACGGCTCACCCAGCGCGCGCCCCTCCCGCCCCGGCGCGACGATGCGAGGAGAGCCGGCTGCCGCCGGTACCCCCCGTCAGCGCTCTCGGGAGACCCTGCCGTGACCGTCAGTCTCGAACAGTTGCGCCGTTGCCATGTAGCCGTCGATCTCGGGGCCGCGAGGACCCGTGTGTACATCAAGGGAGTGGGGCTCGTCGTCGACGAGCCCAGTGTCGCCGCCGTGAACACGCGCACCGGCTCGCTCATCGCGGTCGGCGCGCTCGCCGAACAGATGACCGGCCGTACGCCCGCGTACATCCGGGTGGCCCGCCCGGTCTCCGGCGGAACCGTCGTCGACATCGACATGGCCCAGCGCATGCTGCGCCACCTGCTCGGCGAGAAGCTCCGCCGCCAGCTGCGCCGGAAGCCCCGGCTGCGCGCCGCCGCCTGCGTCCCGCACGACGCCGATCCGCTGGCCCAGCGGGCGGCCGTCGAGACCCTCGTGGGGCTCGGTGCGCGGCGGGTGGAGCTGGTCGACACCCTCATCGCGGCCGCCATCGGCTGCGGGCTGCCGGTGGAGCAGCCGACCGCCACCATGATCATGGTGTGCGGGGCGGCCACCACCCAGATCGCCGTGCTCTCGCTCGGCTCGATCGTGACGGCCGTACGCATCCCGATCGGCGGCGAGGCCATCGACCACGCGATCATCCAGCACCTGCGCCAGCACCATGAGCTGATGCTGCCCAGCCAGTCCGTACGCCCGCTGCAGCTGGCGCTGCGCGGCAACGGCCTCACACTCAAAGGCCCCGCGGTGACGGAGATCCACGGCCGTGACGTGGCCACGGGCCTGGCCCGGTCGGTCCAGGTCGACACCGCCGCCGTGCGCCAGGCGATCCACACCCCGCTGACCGCGGTGCTCGACGGACTCGGCAAGGTGCTGCGCGACTGCCCGCCCGACCTGGTGGCCGACATCGCGGACTCCGGGATCATGATGGTCGGCGGCAGCGCCCTGCTGCCGGGACTCGACCAGATGCTGCGCGACGCGACGGGCGTGCCGGTGCACATCGCCGAGCGGCCCGACGTGTGCTCGGTGCTGGGCCTCGGAGCGATGCTGGACGGCACGGTCCAGCCCCTCGTCCTCGCCCCGCTCGTCGGCTGAGAGCCGCAGGGCTCCCGGTGGCGGGGACGGGTCTGGACCTGCGGGCCACCCTGCAGCACATCGTGGACACCGCCACGGCGCTGGCCGGGGCGCACCACGGCGCCCTGGCCCTCCTCCACGGGGAGGACCGCCGTGTCACCGACCTCTTCACGAGCGGAATGTCCGCCGGTGAGCGGAGCGCCGCGGGTCCGCTCCTGGACGGCCGCACGGGAGCCCTGGGGGTCCTCGTCGACGACGACCAGGCGGTGCGCGTCGACGATCTGACGGCCGGCCCGCGGAGCGCACCGCCCCCGCCCTTGCAGGTCCGTTCCTTCCTGGGGGCGCCGGTCCGGGTGCACACCGAGGTGCTCGGCGTCCTCTGCCTCACCGCGCGGGAGCCGGGGCGCTTCACCGACACCGAGCTGGCGCTGCTGCGGCTGCTCGCCTCCCAGGCCGCCGCCGCGATCGGCGGCGCACACCTGTACGAGGCGGCGCGGCAGCGGGAGCGCTGGATCGAGGGGGCGGCCGCCATCACCCGGGCGCTGCTGGCCGGCGCGGGCACGACGGATGCGCTGACGACCGTCGCCGAGCGCGCGAGGGTGCTGTCCGGGGCGGTGGCGGGGGTCATCCTCCAGGCGACCCCGGGCGGGGGGATGGAGATCGTCGCCGCCTCCACCCCCGACGATCCGGCGGGCCTCGTCGGCACCGCCATCGAGCCTGGCGCCCCCGTCCTGGTCCAGCTGCTGGGCGGCGAGGACGTGCTCATCGAGGACTCCGCGACGGACGAACGGATGACGACGCCGGTACGGTCACGGTTCGGCCCCAGCATGATGCTGCCCCTGCAGAGCGGGGGCAGGCTCATCGGCACGCTCGCGCTGCCCCGCCGGCGCGGCGACGCCCCGTACACGGAGACGGACCGGCTGCTCGCGTCCCAGTTCGCCTCCCAGGCCGCACTGGCCCTGGTGATGGCCGACGCGCAGCACTACCGGGAGCAGCTCGCGGTCTACGAGGACCGCGACCGCATCGCCCGTGACCTGCACGACCTCGTCGTACAGCGGCTGTTCGCGACGGAGATGATGCTGGAGTCGACCCGCCGCAAGGACACGGCGGGTGACAGCGGGACGGCCGAGCTGCTCGCGAGGGCGGTGGACGAACTGGACTCCACCATCCAGGAGGTCAGGACGGCGATCTTCGCCCTGCAGCAGCCGCCCGCCGAGGCCCCCACGACGTTCCGCGGCCGGGTACTGCGCGAGACGGGGGGCGCCGCGGCGGTGCTCGGCTTCCAGCCGTCCGTGCAGTTCACCGGCGCCGTCGACTCCCTGGTGGCGGAGCCCGTGGACGGCGAGCTGCTCGACGTGCTGCGCGGGGCCCTCGCCGCCGCGCACCGGCGGGAGGGGGTGTCGGCCGTCGAGGTGGAGGTGGACGCGACGGTACGGCTGCCCGACGGGGGTGCGGCGGTGCGGCTCGTGGTCGCGGACGACGGGCGTGCCGAGGACGGCAGCCGGTCGGCCACCGTCACCTGGCAGGCGCCGCTCTGAGCGCGATCCGGGTGTTGGAGTGGGCGACGCCCGCGTCCTTCTTCAGCCGGCGCAGCAGGGCGTCCAGGGAGCCGGGGTCCGCCGCCGTGGCGCGCACGAGGTAGTCGTGGCCGCCCGTCACGTGCACCACCTCGGTGATGCCGGGCAGAGTGAGCACCGAGCGTTCGAACTCCTCGTTCGTCGTGTCGAGGCGCAGCGAGACGTCGATGAAGACGACGAGGCCCGAACGGGTGTCGGCGGCCGGGTCGACAATGACCGTGAAGCCGCGGATCACCCCGTCGCGGCGCATGCGGCGCACACGGTCACCCGCCGCGTTGGCACTGAGCCCCACGCGTACGCCCAGATCACGGTACGAGATCCGGGCGTCCTCCTGGAGAATGCCGAGGATCTCTCTGTCCAACCGGTCCATAACGGCGATTGTCGCAGCACAGGGCCGGAAGCGGCGGGTGAGCGGCCTCGCGCCGGGCCCCTCGAAGGCCCGGGGCCCATGGGGCGCCTGCGGTCCGACGGCCTTACCCGGATGGCCCAGTCCGCCGCGCCCGGCCCGGCGCCCGCCCCCGACCGTGCCGTGCGGACACCACCGCCGAGCATGCCCCGGCTCCGGACCGGAAGCAGTCGGCCGCCGCCTACCGGAACCTGGTCATGGCCACGATCGGTTTCGCGCCTACCTCCTGGGCGTGGAGCCTGGTCTCCCCGCCGTCGGGTGAGGTCAGGGAACGGCTCGGCGTGAGCACCCGGCAGTCGATCCTGGTGGCGGTTCCCGTCCTCGTCGGTCCGCCGGGCTGCATACCGGCGGGCGCCCTGACCAGCGCGTACGGGCTGACGTTGCCCGTCGTCCCGGCCCTGCCGATCGCCCCGGTGCTGCTGCTCATCCGGGCCGTGGGTCCGTAACGCCCCGTGCAGGGACCCGTGGAGCCGTGAGGCCGGCGGTCGGTGCGGAGCCGTGGCGGGGTGGTGGATCCGGACGTGTGACGGACCGGTGGGCCCGGACGGCCTCCGGCGGTACCCCCTAGGCTTCACCGGGTGACCTCTCTTCTGCCCGCGCTGCGCGGAGCGTCCGGCCGGACGGACTCCCCCGAGGCCGTCCGGTTCGGCGAACACGTCCTGACCTACGCCCAGTTGGCCGAGGCCTCCGCCTCCCTCGCCGCCCGGATCGCGGGTGCGGGGCGCGTCGCCGTCTGGGCCACGTCCACCCCGGAGACCGTGGTGGCCGTCGTGGCGGCCCTCAGGGCGGGAGTGCCCGCCGTACCCCTCAATCCGAGGACCGGGGAGCGGGAGCTCGCGCACATCGTCGCCGACAGCGAGCCGACGGTGGTGCTGGCCGGGGCCGGCGACGAACTGCCGCCCGCGCTCGACGGGCTGGAGCGCCTGGACGTCGGCGCCGGGGCGGTCCCCGGCCCCCCGGTGGCCGACGTCGCCGAGCCCTCCGAGGACTCGCCCGCCCTGGTCGTCTACACGTCCGGCACGACGGGCCCGCCCAAGGGCGCCGTCCTGCCCCGCCGTGCGATCGCCGCGTCGCTGGACGCGCTGGAGGACGCCTGGGGGTGGACGGGCGACGACGTCCTCGTCCACGCCCTTCCGCTCTTCCATGTGCACGGGCTGATCCTCGGCGTCCTGGGCCCCCTGCGCCGGGGCGGCTCCGTGCGCCACCTCGGCCGGTTCTCGGCCGAGGGAGTGGCCCGGGAGCTGCTCTCCGGGGGGACGATGCTGTTCGGCGTGCCCACGATGTACCACCGGCTGGCCGGCGCGCTGGCGGAGCCGGCCGGACCGGGGAACCTCGCGAAGGCCCTGACGGGCGCCCGGCTGCTGGTGTCCGGTTCGGCGGCCCTGCCGGTCCACGACCACGAGCGGATCGCGGCGGCCACGGGACGCCGGGTGATCGAGCGGTACGGGATGACGGAGACCCTGATGAACACCGGCGTACGGGCCGAGGGCGCGCCCCGTGCCGGGACGGTCGGCCCGCCGCTGTCGGGCGTGGAGCTCAGGCTCGTCGAGGAGGACGGCACCGTGCTCGCGGACACCGCGTCCATCGGTGAGATCCAGGTGCGCGGCCCGAACCTCTTCACCGGTTACCTGAACCGGCCGGACGCCACGGCGGCCGCCTTCACCGAGGACGGCTTCTTCCGTACCGGCGACATGGCGACGATCGACCCCGACGGCTACGTGAGGATCGTCGGGCGCAAGGCCACGGATCTCATCAAGAGCGGCGGTTACAAGATCGGTGCGGGTGAGATCGAGAACGCCCTGCTGGACCATCCCGGCGTGCGCGAGGCGGCCGTCACCGGCGAGCCGGACGCGGATCTCGGCGAGCGGATCGTGGCCTGGGTGGTGCCGTCGGACGCCGGATCGCCGCCCGGCGAGCGGGAGTTGGCCGACCACGTGGCCGACCTCCTGGCACCCCACAAGCGCCCGCGGGTCGTCCGCTACCTCGATGTGCTGCCCCGCAACGAGCTGGGCAAGATCATGAAGAGGTCGCTCGGTGCCTGACGCCCGGTGCGCCCGCCTGTCCGCGCGGGAGGCGGCGGGGGCCGTCGCGGAGAGCTTCACGGAACACCGTCCGGCCGCCCGCCCCTTCCCTCCGGACGGCCCTCTGGGCTGGAGCGGTTACGGGGAGTCCCGGGAGCGCGCCTCGGCGCGGACCGGGGAGGAGGAGTCCGTCCTCTACGGGACCGCGGTGGTCGGCGGACGGGAGTGCGTCCTCGTCTCCTTCGAATTCGGCTTCCTGGGAGGCTCGTTGGGCCGCAGCGCCGGGGACCGGCTGGAGGCGGCGTACGCGCTGGCCGGTGAGCGGAGGCTGCCGCTCGTCTCCCTCGTGGCGACCGGGGGCAGCCGGATGCAGGAGGGCATGATCGCGCTGATACAGCTTCAGCGGGTGGCCCGGGCGTCCTCGCTGCTGAGGTCCCAGGGGCTGCCGCAGATCGCCGTACTGCGGGATCCGACGACCGGGGGCGGCTGGGCCACCGTGGGGGCGGGTGCCGATGTGGTGCTGGCGCTGCCCGGGGCGCAGATCGGGTTCGCGGGCTCCCGGGTGCGGCCGACGGGCGCCGACCCGTACGCGTACACCGCCGAGGGGCAGTTGGCGGCGGGCCAGATCGACGCCGTCGTCACACCCGACGAGCTGACCGGGACGCTGGGCCGCTGGCTGGCCGCGCTGACGGTCACAGGTCCGGCGCAGGCGGCGCAGGTGCCGGACGCCCTGTCCGCGGCGGAACTGCCGGAGACGGGCTGGGACGCGGTCGAGCAGGCACGGGCTGCGGAGCGGCCACGGGCCGGGGCCTACCTGGACGCGTACTTCGCACACCGGCTGCCGCTGAGCGGGGACCGCTGCGGCGGCAGGGACCCGGGGATGCTCTGCGGGGTGGGACTGCGCGACGGGCAGCCGGTGGCGTACGCCGCCCAGTGCGGCACCGCGACCCGCCCGGCGGGCTACCGCACGGCGGCCCGGGTGATCCGGCTCGCCGACCGGCTCGGCCTCCCCGTGCTGACCCTGATCGACACACCCGGCGCGGCCAACGACGCGGAGGCGGAACGCACGGGCGCGGGCGCGGCCATCGCCGACGCCTTCGCGGCCGTCGCCGCCGCCCGGGTCCCCGTGACGACCCTCGTGATCGGCGAGGGCGGCTCCGGCGGTGCACTGGCACTGGCCTCACCGGACAACACCCATGTCACCGCGGACAGTTATTTCTCGGTGATCGCACCGGAACTGGCGGCGGCCATCCTGAAGCGCGGTCCGGACGCGGTGCGGTCCACCGCCGGCCAGCTCCGGCTCCGCCCCCAGGACCTGGTGGAGCTGGGTGTCGCCCGGTCGGTCGTCGGGCCCGCCTCGCCGGAGGGCTGAGACGGGGATTCGGCGCGCCGCCCGGGCGACCGTTGGCTAGCGTGACGGGAAGGACCGTCCGCCGACCGAAGAAAGGGTCCGAGCCATGGCCGCACAATCCGAGGGCACCCCGTGCTGGGCCGACGGCACGTTCGGCGATCTCGAGGGGGCGAAGCGTTTCTACGGTGAGCTCCTGGGCTGGTCGTTCGGCGAGTCGATGCCCGAGTACGGCGAGTACACCCAGGCCCATGTGGACGGCAGGGCGGTCGCGGCGCTGTCGCCGCCCATGCCCGGCCAGGACGCGCCGAACGCCTGGTGCCTGTACCTCGCGTCCCCGGACGCCGCCGCCACCACCGCGAAGATCCGCGCGTGCGGGGGCGAGGTGCTGGTGGAGCCGATGCAGGTCGGCGACTTCGGGACGATGGTGCTGGCCACCGACCCCGGCGGGACCGCCTTCGGGGTGTGGCAGGCAGGCCGCCACGAGGGCTTCGAGGCGCGGACCGTGCCTGGTGCCTACGCCTGGGCCGAGGTCTACACACGGGAGCCGGAGAAGGCGGACCATTTCTTCGCGGCCGTCTTCGGGTACGGGGTGAAGCACCTGGACGACGACGCGATCGACTTCTCGCTCTACGACCTCGGCGCGGACCCGGTCCTCGGACGGATGAAGATGGGGGCGGAGTTCCCTCCCCAGGTGCCGGCCCACATGAACGTGTACTTCACCGTGGCGGACTGCGACGCGTCGGTGGAGAAGGCGACGTCGCTCGGCGCGGAGCTCCGGTTCGGTCCGATGACCATCCCGTTCGGGCGGTTCGCCACCCTGACGGACCCGCAGGGCGCGGTGTTCTCGCTCTTCGATCCCACGACGACCGGGGGCCGGATGCCTGACGTCTCGGAGGCGCCCTGACCGGCGCTCCGGTCCCCTCCGCCAGGCCGGTGCCTGAGCCCACGGCGCACGGACCGGCGCGGCGAGTCCCAGTACCGCACGTGAGCCCGCGGGTACAGCGGTTCGCGCCTGGCCGATGATCACGGTTGAGGGCGCATCGGCCGGTTCAGAGGGATGCCGCGCGTGAACCACGGCACGCACGGACGGGCCCGGCGGGTCCCGCGCGGAGCGCGTGGGACCCGCCGGGCCCGCTACGGTTGCGGGTCCCGCGCGTCGTAGCGGGCGAAACCTCGCCACCGCAGCCCCAGCAGGCACACCACCAGGACGCAGGCGAGCCCGCCGCCGGTCACCGCGACGGCCGGAGACGTCAGGTCGGCCACGGAACCGGCCACGAGGTCGCCGAGCCGGGGACCGCCCGCCACGACGACGATGAAGACGCCCTGGAGCCGGCCGCGCATGTCGTCGGGGACCGCTGCCTGGAGCATGGTGTTGCGGAAGACCATCGAGATGGAGTCCGCACAGCCGGCGAGCGCGAGCAGGACCAGCCCCGGCCACAGCTGCCGGGTCAGCCCGAACAGGGCGATGGCCCCGCCCCAGCAGGCCACGGCGACCAGGACGGCGAACCCGTGCCGGTTGATCCGGCCCAGCCAGCCGGAGAACACGCTGCCCAGCAGCGCGCCCAGCGCGGGGGCGGCGACGAGCAGTCCGGTGGTCTTGGCGTCGCCGCCGAACCAGACCACGGCGACCACGGGGAAGAGCGCGCGCGGATGGGCGAGCACCATGGCGCTGAGGTCGCTGAAGAACGTCATCCGCAGATTGGGCCGGCTGCCGAGGAAGCGCAGGCCGTCGAGGACGGAGGCCCGCTTGGCGGCCTTCTCCCCCTCGCCCCGGCCGGGCAGCATCGACGGCAGCCGCCACATCGCGTACAGCGAGGCGGTGAAGGTGACGGCGTCGACGGTGTAGGCCGCCTTGTAGCCCCACCAGCCGACGATCAGACCGCCGAGCATCGGCCCGGCCAGGCCGCCGGTGGTGGAGGTCATCGCGTTGAGCGCGTTGGCGGCGGGCAGCTGCTCCGCCGGGAGCAGCCGGGCGATCATGGAACTGCGGGCCGGCGAGTTGAGCGCGAAGCAGACGGCCTGGAGGGCGACGACCGCGTAGAGCAGCCCCACGCGCTCGACCCCGGCGAAGGTGACAGCGGCCAGCACCAGGGACAGCAGGAACGATCCTGTCGCGCTGAACAGCCCCAGTCTGCGCCGGTCGACGGTGTCGGCGACGGCTCCGCTGTAGAGCCCGAGGAGCACCAGCGGGACGAGGGAACAGAGACCGATCAGCCCGACGGAGAAGGCGGAGCCGGTGATGTCGTAGACCTGGAGGGAGACGGCGAGCGCCGTCATGCCCTGCCCGGTCCAGGACACGGTGTTCCCGAACCAGAGCCGCCGGTAGTCGGGGGACGTACGCAGCGGCGTCAGGTCGGCGAGTATGCGTGTGCGGGATACACCTTGTTTGGCTGTTTCGGTCACACGGGATGGTAACGACCCCGCCGGGGAGCCACACCCATGGTGGTGGCCGTGGCCAATCCGAGGACGGGGACGGCGATGCCGACGCCCGCGTAGACGCGGCAGATGCGCTGCAGCAGTCTCGGAGCCGTCAGGGGCTCACCGTCGCGGGGCTCGCCGTGGGCCTTGCGCAGTGCCTGGGGAAACATGCTCGCGTCGACGGTGACCGGGCCGATGGCCAGGACGGCGGCCAGGACGTGCAGGGACAGGAAGAGTTTCGTCACGGCCGGAGCTCCGTGGCCTGCGGACCGGGGCGGCGCCGGCCGGTGACCCGGGAGGCGGGCAGCCGTCCGGCCCTGGATGTCCCGGCCATCGTGTCGCCGGTGACCGTCACGGCGAATGCCAGGTTCAGGCGGAGGGGCCTGGTGACGGCCTGCTTCCAGGTGAGGTGGTCGCCGTCGAGGGCGACGTCGCCGAGCGGGACCTCCTCCCCCGAACCGCGGGCGACGCCGGCCAGGGCACCGTTCGCGCGGCGGAGTTCGACGACGGCGTCGATCGTACCGATGGGGGTGGAGACGGAGAGGTCCCAGGTGCCTTCGACGGGCATGTCGGTATGTCCTTCGGTGGTGTGCGGGGAGGGGAGGAAGAGAGAGTGTGCCCGTCAGGAGGCGGTGACGGCCGGTCCCCGTTCGCGCCAGACGATGCCGCGCCGCTCATGGGCGAACAGTTCCTCGACGGCGTGGGCGACCCGGGGGCCCACCTCGCGCTCCAGGAGGTGGAGTGCCAGGTCGAGTCCGGAGGTGACCCCGGCACCGGTGACGACGTCCCCGTCGTCGACGACGCGCGCCCGCACCGCGTGGACCCCGGTGGCGTCGAGGACGTCCAGGCCCAGGTGGTGGGTGGTCGCGTGCCGGCCTTCCAGGAGGCCGGCCATCGCCAGGACGAGCGACCCTCCGCACACCGCGCCGACGATCACACCGGGGTCCTCCATCGCGGTCCTCAGCTGTGTGGGCAGCGCGGTGGTCAGGGTGCGGCCCAGCAGTACGGGGATGAACGCGTCCTGCTGCCACTCCTCGGCGCCCGCCTCGTGCCCGGGGACCTCGCCGGGTTCGCCGACCCGCCCCGAGGCGCCGGGAACGAGGATCACTCCGGCCCGTGCGGGGTCGAGGACCGCCGTGGCGCGCAGCGCCAAGGCCCCGGTGCCGCTGATCACCTCGCGCGGCCCCTCGGCGGAGACGAGCTCCACGGTCACCAGGCCGCCGGAGGCGGTGCCGCCGGCGTAGAACACTTCGTACGGGGCGATGGCGTCGAGGGGGTCGAACCCGTCGAACAGGATGATCTGGACATGCATGGGGAGGGTCCTCAGGATCCGGACGGCCCGGTCCGCGCCGGGTTCGATCCCGACGCTAACCGGCCGTACCGCCCCGGCCCAGAGGCGAGAATGCCAGGTATCAACGGGATAACGCCAAGCCCTGCACTGCCTTTCTGATCTGCGGAGACAGGGGACTCTGCGAGTTTCCGCGCCCCATGAGCCCTGGCGCTCACCCGTCGTCCGGGTACGTTCGTGCCATGCACACCATCGCCGTCCTCGCGCTGGACCAGGTGATCCCGTTCGACCTCTCCACCCCGATCGAGGTCTTCACCCGCACCCGCCTCCCGGACGGCCGTCCGGGGTACCGGATCCGCGTCTGCGCCGAGCAGGAGGAGACGGACGCCGGCGCCTTCACGCTGCGCGCACCCTGGGGACTGGAAGGACTCATGGGCGCGGACACGATCATCGTGCCCGGCACAGCCGACCCCGCCGCCCCGCTCAGCACGGCCGTCGGTGACGCGCTGCGGGCCGCCGCCCGGGACGGCACGCGCATCGCGTCCATCTGTTCGGGCACCTTCCCGCTGGCCGCCACGGGGCTCCTGGACGGCCTGCGGGCCACCACCCACTGGATCGCGGCCGGCCTCTTGGCCGCCTCGTACCCGGACATCGAGGTCGACCCCGAGGTCCTGTACGTCGACAACGGTCAGATCCTCACGTCGGCGGGCGCCGCCGCCGGGCTGGACCTGTGTCTGCACATGATCCGCAAGGACTACGGCTCCGCGGTCGCCGCCGATGCGGCCCGGCTCTCCGTCATGCCGCTCGAACGCGAGGGTGGACAGGCGCAGTTCATCGTCCATGACTACGCACCGGCCCCTCGGGGCAGCACCCTCGAACCCCTGCTCGCCTGGCTCCAGGACAACCTCGGCACCGACCTCACCCTCGCCGACATCGCCGCCCACGCCGGAATCAGCACCCGGACGCTGATCCGTCGATTCCGCGAGCAGACCGGCACGACCCCTCTCCAGTGGCTGCACCGCGCCCGCATCCGCCAGGCACAGCACCTGCTGGAATCCACCGAGCACACCGTGGAACGCATCGGCGCCCAGGTCGGCTTCGGCTCCCCTACCGCCTTCCGCGACCGATTCAAGAGGACGACCGGCGTCAGCCCCCACGGCTACCGCCGCTCCTTCGGGTGACGTCGGCGGGGGAAGTCCCTGGCCCTGCCGACGCCCCAGGAGCGCACCGCGATGGCGATGCCCCGTCACCCGACGGACCGTCACATGTCCCTAGGTCAAGGTAATCGACGCCCAGGAGGCGTCCACGTCACTCCGCTGCCCTCTACATCCTGCGCGGTGGAACGGACAACGATCCGGTGCGCGGCCGTGCGACGTACCGCAGTGTGGCGGGCACCCGCATCATGGCCGTTCGCACGGCCGCTGCAGGACGGCCCGGGCCCGTCAGGAGCGGTGCCTGAGCCGCAGCGGGGTGTAGACCGAGAGGGCCACGAGGAACGCCACGCCGTAGGCGAGGTCGGCTCCGTGCAGGGCCTTCGCCGCCGGGCCCACGTAAAGGCCGGTGCTCATGAACGGCACCGCCGCGGCGAAGGCGGCCACGAAGGCGGCGATCGCCGGCCACCAGGGCCGGACGACGGCGCTCTCGGCGACGAGGTCGATCGGTGCGCCACGGCGGGCCCTGGCCCGTACCACCCAGTCGACGGCCACGATCGCGACGAAGCCGGGGATCCAGTAGCCAACCAGGAGCAGCACGTTCTGGAAGCGCGCCGTCGTGTCGGCGGCGTGCATCCACAGCACGAGCGGGAAACCGAGCGCCGCGGCGAGCGCGGCGGCAACGGGGCGCGGGATGCGCACCCCCATCGTCTGCAGCGCCAGGGAACCGCTGTAGTCGTTCATCGCGTTGCTGCACAGCGCGGCGAGGGCCACGGCGAGCAGACCGAACGCCCCGAGCGCTCCCCCGCCCAGAAGCGTGTCGACCCCACGCGCGGTCTGGTCGGTGAGGACGGACGCGCCCCACAGGCCGATCATCTGGACCGCGACGAAGGAGACACCGATGCCGAGCAGCGTGCACCAGAACATGCGCGGCCGCGAGGTGGCCGTCGGCAGGTACCGGCTGAAGTCGCTGGCGTAGGGGGCCCACGACAGCGCCAGGCTGAGGGCGATCGTGAACGTCAGGACGAACGCGCCCGCCCGGTCACCGCCGTGCGCGGTGCCGGAGGCTGCGGGGTGGACGCCGCCCAGCAGTTTGACGGAGAGCACGGCGAAGGCGGCGGCCAGGACGAACGTCATCACGGTCTGGAGCCGGTGA
Organism: Streptomyces sp. SM10; assembly: GCF_002910915.1. Classification (GTDB taxonomy): domain Bacteria; phylum Actinomycetota; class Actinomycetes; order Streptomycetales; family Streptomycetaceae; genus Streptomyces. Next base: position 80,200 of record NZ_NEUF01000194.1, read on the forward strand.
ATCGCCTCGTACCCGAGAACGCCGAGCGCGCCCTGGGCAGCCATCATGACCAGCACGCCCAGCCAGAAGGGCCAGCCGCAGAGCTGCGCCAGCGCGTCCCCGCCGAACAGGCCGATCAGGGCGTCCCAGGCGACCGAGGACAGCCACTGCAACGTTCCGGGCAGGACGACACCCCGGCCGAACGCCAGCCGTGAGAGAGGCAGTTGGCCGAGCCCGGTCCGACTTCCCCAGGTCCCGAGGTACGCGGTGGGCACCGCCCCCACGAGCGTACCCAGCACGACGGCGACGAGCGCCGTGGTGAAGTCCAGGCCCAGCGCGATGCCCACGGTGCCGGTGAAGACGCCGGTCATGGTCAGGTTGGGGGCGAACCAGACGGTGAACAACCGGCCGGGACCGCCGTAGCGCCGGTCCTCGGGAACAGGGGCTATCCCGTGCGTCTCGATCCGCAGGTCGCCGGGGGCGGTCGGCATGCGCCCCCCGAAAGCGGGCCGCGGGTCCGGGGCTGCCCGCTGCGCGACCTCACGGTCGTCCTGGGCGTACGGCAACGGCATGAGACATCCCTCCGCCAGTGCTAGCTGGTTCAGGTTCGACGGGTGTGTTCTCAGCCCCGCGCGGGGCACCCCGTGTCCGGTTCGGCGGCCAGGATAGCCGGGCAGCCGCCCCGCCACGGCCGCCGGGGTGACCGGGGCGGGAGCGGGGGCCGCCGACCCGAGAGCGGGGCGACCAGGGATCACCCGTTTCCGTCCTGACCGTTGACGCCCCGATCCCGGTGACATCGTTGTCACGTCCACGTCCCGCCCCTCCCGCTGTATGTCGGGGCATTCGATGGGCTGATTCACAGAGAGCGCCGCCGCGGCGTGCGAGGCGGAGGCCGAGCTCTATGTGGAGCGCGGCACCATCTCACCATCCACGGGAGAAGAGAAACTCCGCACCGGGGCGTGCACAGACGGCTTCGGCGGCTCACGGGAAGAAGAGCACTGCCGCTCTTCTCCTCCGCAACTGTTCGAGCACGGACGCATTCCTCGGGCATAGGCAGGACGAGAAGGGGCACGAGGCTGTCAGCAGACCGAAGTAAGGGGCTGCCGAGCGGGCGACAGAGCGGAAAGGCTCCAGCACCCCCTGAAGGCCACCTCAAATACGTTTTGTCTTTTGACGTGAACAAAGGAGCTTTTCATGAGCGACAACCTGTGGGGTTACCAGCCGAGCGTCGGCCACACCGCCGGAACCGACCTCATCGGCTACAAGGTCGAGGCGACGGACGGCAGCATCGGCAAGGTCGACAAGCACTCCGACGATGTCACCTCCGCTTATCTGGTGGTCGACACCGGTGTCTGGATCTTCGGAAAGCATGTTCTGCTTCCCGCGGGCACGGTGAGCCGGATCGACACCGACGACAAGAAGGTCTACGTCGACCTCACGAAGGACCAGATCAAGAACTCCCCCGAGTTCGACAAGGACAAGCACATCGGCGATGCGGACTTCCACCGCACGACTGGCGAGTACTACGGTCGCCACCGTCGTGTGTGACTCGAAACCGTGTGAATAGCGGGGGCCGGAACGCTACAAGCGTTCCGGCCCCCGCTATTCACACGGGACAAATTCCCTCCGAGTGCGCAGTCACCGACATTTTCCAACCTCACGTTGAGGCGAGTTGAAGGATGAGACGGCCTTCACCAGCTCGGTGATGTGGTTGATGCGGCTGCGGATGTGTGAGCTTCGGTTACGGGGATACGCGGAGGGTTCCTGGCGCCACGGGGGCGCCGGGCGTCGGCAAGGTAAAGGAAGATTTCCATGGGCATCATCGCCTGGATCCTCATCGGCCTGTTCGCGGGGCTCATCGCCAAGGCGCTGACGCCCGGCAAGGACCCCGGGGGCTGCCTCGTCACGATCGTCATCGGCGTCGTGGGCGGGCTGCTCGGCGGCTGGCTCGGCAAGGTGGTCTTCGGCGTCGATTCGATCGACGGATTCTTCAGCCTGTCGACGTGGATCGCCGCCGTCGTCGGTTCGGTCCTCGTCCTGCTGGTCTACCGGCTGGTCGCGGGACAGCGCTCCCGCTGACACGGCCCACGCCCTCGGGCGGTCCGCGCCGTCGACTTCTCGGCGGGTCGATCCGACCGTGTTTGCCTACATTGGTATAGGTCCAGTAGGGCAGCCGTAGCAGGAGGCATCGCCGACGCGTCTGCAAAGACAAACAAGAGGAAGCGACGACATGACCGATATCTCGCGCAAGCCGACCACCTCCGACTCCGGCGCCCCGGTGGAGAGCGACGAGCATTCGCTCACCGTCGGCCCGGGCGGGCCGATCCTGCTCCAGGACTCCTACCTGATCGAGCAGATGGCCCAGTTCAACCGCGAACGTATCCCCGAACGTCAGCCGCACGCCAAGGGCAGCGGCGCCTTCGGGACGTTCGAGGTGACCGCGGATGTCTCCGCGTACACGAAGGCCGCGCTCTTTCAGCCCGGCACCACGACCGACCTGGTCATCAGGTTCTCCACCGTGGCCGGGGAGCGGGGCAGCCCGGACACCTGGCGGGACCCCCGCGGTTTCGCGGTGAAGTTCTACACCAGCGAAGGCAACTACGACATGGTGGGCAACAACACCCCCGTGTTCTTCGTCAAGGACCCGATGAAGTTCCAACACTTCATCCGATCCCAGAAACGCCGGGCGGACAACAACCTCCGGGACCACGACATGCAGTGGGACTTCTGGACCCTCTCGCCCGAGTCGGCGCACCAGGTCACCTGGCTGATGGGGGACCGGGGTATCCCGCGGACCTGGCGCCACATGAACGGCTACACCTCGCACACGTACATGTGGATCAACGCGCAGGGCGAACGGTTCTGGGTGAAGTACCACTTCAAGACCGACCAGGGCGTCGAGACGTTCACCCAGCACGAGGCCGACCAGATGGCCTCCGCGGACACCGACTACCACACGCGTGATCTCTTCGAGCACATCCGCGACGGGGAGTACCCGAGCTGGACCCTGAAGGTCCAGATCATGCCGTACGAGGACGCGAAGGACTACCGGTTCAACCCCTTCGACCTGACCAAGGTGTGGCCGCACGGCGACTACCCGCTGATCGAGGTGGGCCGGATGACGCTGGACCGCAACCCCACGGACAATCACGCCGAGATCGAGCAGGCGGCCTTCCAGCCGAACAACTTCGTACCGGGCATCGGCCCCAGCCCGGACCGCATGCTCCTGGCCCGGCTGTTCTCCTACGCGGACGCGCACCGCCACCGCATCGGCGGCAACTACCAGCAGCTCCCCGTCAACGCCCCGGTCGCGCCGGTGCACACGTACTCCAAGGACGGAGCGATGGCGTACCGGAAGACCTCCGACCCGGTCTACGCCCCGAACTCCAAGGGGGGCCCGGAGGCCGACACGGAACGCTACGGCTCCCCGCCGAGCTGGTACGCGGACGGCGACATCACCCGGGCGGCGTACGTCGACCACGCCGAGGACGACGACTGGGGCCAGGCGGGCACGATGGTCCGCGAGGTTCTGGACGACGCGGCGCGGGACCGGCTGGTGGACAACATCGTCGGCCACCTCCTCAACGGCGTGAGCGAACCGATCCTGCAGCGGGCGTTCCAGTACTGGTCGAACGTCGACAGCACGCTCGGCAAGCGCGTCGAGCAGGGCGTCCGCGCGAAGGCTGGCGAGAAGGACCCGAAGGCGGGCGAGCAGGGCAACCCGGCCCGCTCCTCGATGCAGCACAAAGCCTGACGCCCGGCCGCCGGCCACCCGAAAGGGGGTCGGCGGCCCCTCCCCCTTCAGTGCTGGCACAGACCGGCGCCCGGGACGGGGTCCACCCGGCCGGAGGCAGGGAGGGTCCGCGCCAGGTCGAGCCCGATGTCCACCAGCGGGGACCGGCGCAGGCAGGCGACCTCGGGGAACGGGGTCCACGCCGATGCAGTCGCCGTCGGCGCCGACCCCAGGTGCCTACGCGTTTCCGGCTTCCCGCCAGTACGCCTGCCCTGCTGGAGGCGACTTCGGTGGCTCAGGGAGAGAAGACCACGACCGCTGCTGTCATCCGCAACCGCTCGAGCACGTCGATCTGCTGCTCCGCGCGCGCCAGCAGACCCTCGATCTGCGACACGCTCAGGCGGCTGTCCTTCGACGCCACCGCGCGCAACGTACGCCACAGCAGGGCTTTGCCCTCGACGCCCAGGCGGAGGGTCTCGAGCTCGAGGACGGCGCTCAACCCGGAAGGCCGGCAGATCGCGCCGCTCAGTTTCAGTCTCCCCACCAGTTCAGCGACCCGACCCGAACTGACCTTGTAACGCCGAACAGGTACGCCCAGGGTGTCCATGAAGACGAGCAGCGTCTGCCGGTCCTGGTCGATGTCTCCGGCCACCTGGTTCAGGTCCGCGCCGCGCACCGAGTCGCTGTGCCGGGTGGCGATGCGGCGGGCGAGCCTGGAACCGGCGCTCGCCCCGGCCAAGTGATCGTTGAGGTAGGTATGCAGCGTGTCGCGGTACATCACGAGCCCCTTCGTTTGCACACCCCTTCAGCAAACCGCAGAACACAGGATTCAGCACGACGGTCAGCATCACCGGATTCCGCACCACGGCGGGCCGCCGGCTACGGCGGAGGCCTGGCGATACTCGACAAGGCCGCGGAACGCGCTCCCCGCGCTCCGGGGCCCCCGACGCCCCCTGCCGCGAGCGCACCATCGACCGCGGCGCAGCCGCCCTCGCCCTCAAGCGGACCACCGAAGCGACCACCGACCATTCGTACTGGAAAACGGGGCTGTACGAGTGCGGGCGTCATGATCGAGTGGCGCGCCGCGGCAGCCGCGCTGACGGCGACCCGCCCGGCAGCCGGCTCCGAGCCGAAGCACTGGACCCGTGACAGCACCAGCTCTCGCTGGCGCCCAGCTGACCGAACGCAGCGTCCACGGCGCCCGAGCCGGTGACGGCCCCCCACGGTCCGTGTCGCATGCGCCTGGGGCGGGCTAGGGGTCGGTCGTTCGGACGGCCCGGTGGTGCTCGGCGTTGATGCGTTGGGCTTCCTCGAGTTGGTCTTCGAGGATGACGATGCGACAGGCGGCCTCGATGGGGGTGCCGTGGTCGACGAGTTCGCGGGCGCGGGCGGCGATGCGCAGTTGGTAGCGGGAGTAGCGGCGGTGGCCGCCGGCGGAGCGCAGCGGGGTGATGAGGCGGGCTTCGCCGATGGCGCGCAGGAAGCCCTGGGTGGTGTTGAGCATCTCGGCGGCCCGGCCCATGGTGTAGGCGGGGTAGTCGTCGTCATCGAGACGGCCGAACGAGTCGTCTGCTGTCATTGCACCTCTCTGTGGAACACGCTGGAGGGGCCCGGGTGCCATATCCGCACCCGGGCCCCGAAGGACCTTCTACACCATCTGCCGACCCTGATCTTGCGTCGGCCCTCTGTTTCCGCCGACCCGGCCGAACTGCCGCCGGGGGTGCGGGGATCGCGGTTGCTTGACCGGAGACCACCTCACTATCGATGTCCTGCGGTACCCGGGCTCAACACTCCGCCCGGGCGATCCTGATGGCGCCTGGCTCCTCCGTTCTTTCCCTCTGGACCCGATCACTTGCTTACTGCTGTGGCCTCGAACAGCGCCACTCTTCGGCAGCCAGCCCCGTCGCCCGTCCTGCTACCTGCTCCGGCTTGGAACCCCGCTGCCGAACGTCCCGGTACGCGCGCCCGCAGCCGACGCCTTTACCGAGGTGCCGCTGAACATCGTGCTGCTGGTATTGCGAACTGCGGCACTGCTCATGGCGGCCCCTGAATCACTGCGGGCCACCCGGCACGGTCGCCAGCCCCGTCGCCATCTGCAACCACTCCGGCTTCGAGACTCCACCACCGCACCGTCCTGCGAAATGCACCTGCGCATGCCCGGCAGTTCATCTCTGCCAGGCCTTCCTCGATCTCGGCTACGAGAGAAACCATAACCACACCACCACTCAATGTCTACTCTTGCCGACACAGGTTTTCTCGTGTCCGGTGACTAGGCAGCAGCTCCACCCGACTGGATCAGGCGGTTGAGGGGCTGGGGCCGCGGCAGAGGGCACCTCATGGAGCGGGCCTGGAGGGCGACGCAGGGCTTCGGCTGGCTCAGGGTGTGTCCAGTAGACGGCTGAACGGCGCACCCGCCTCAGCGCTCCCGGTGATCAGCGTGACGGGGTGACTCCCCGGTACGAAGGGCGCTCGACGGTGAGTAGGCGCCTTCGGCGGCGGAGACTTTCCACCCCGCCCGGTCGTTACGGGCTGGTCACTCTGCCGGGTGGGAGTCGGGCGGCATCGGGTCCGAGGGGTCCGGGTGGCTCCGCAGCCGGACGATGGCGGTGATCAGTCCGCCCCAGACGATGATCATGGCGATGACCATCATGACGATGGCGCTGGCGGACATCAGCGGTCCTTCCGGTCTGCGGGCGACTTCATGTCCAGGTCGATGTCCTCACCGCCGGCGGGCCACGGCATCAGAGTGAGGATCACCCCGACCAGCAGTGCTCCGATGGCGACGCTCCAGCCCGCGGAGAGCAGGAACCCGGTCGAATAGCCCTCGTAGTTCTCTTCGAACTCGGTCCGCAGGCTGTCGACCATCATCCAGCCCAGCACCACTGGCGTGATGACCCCGAGGCAGATGCGCCACCAGCGGCCGAGCCGGATGGCGGAGGTGGCGTCAGCGTCCTGCTGGAGGCCGGGGAGTTGCCGCAGCACCCAGACGACGACGATCAGCCCGACAAGAGCTGCCAGCGCGATGCCGTACTGGTTGATGAAGTGGTCGGACGCGTCGAGCAGATAGATGCCGGACTCGGTCGGGAACAGCAGGACCGACACCAGCGCGACGAAACCGCCGATGCCCAGAACCGCCGGCATGCGACGCATTCCGGTCCGGTCCTGCACGGCCGAGACGACCACCTGCACGATGGAGATCAGCGAAGAGAGTCCCGCGATCACCAGGGAGCTGAAGAACAGCACACCGAAGAGGGCGCCGAGCGGCATTTCCGAGATCACCGCAGGGAAGGCGACGAACGCCAGGCCGATGCCCGCGCCGGCGACTTCGTCGACGCCGACCCCCGAGGCGGTGGCCAGATAGCCCAAGGTCGCGAACACTCCGATGCCCGCGAGGATCTCGAAGGAACTGTTGGCGAAGCCCGCTACCATCGCGGAGCCCGTCAGGTCGGCCCGGCGGCCCAGGTAGGACGCGTAGGTGACCATGATGCCGAAGCCGATGGACAGCGAGAAGAAGATCTGCCCGTAGGCGGCGACCCAGACGCTGCCGTTGCCGAGTTCCGACCAGTCCGGCGAGAAGAGGGCATCGAGTCCGGTGGCCGCCCCGTCCAGCGTGAGTGCCCGGATCACCAGTGCCGCGAACAGGACGAAGAGCAACGGAATGAAGATCTTGTTGGCACGTTCGATGCCTCGCCGGATTCCGAACGCCAGGACGACCAGCACAACCGCCCACACAAGAATGAGCGGCCAGAACACCCCTGATACATAGCCGTCCAGGAAACCCGGTGTCTCCGGTGCCCGCAGGAAGTCACCGAAGAGGAACGCCTCCGGGTCGTCACCCCACTGCCGGCCGACGGAGAAGCCCACATAGCGCACGGCCCAGGCGATGATGACGGCGTAGTAGGTGGCGATCACGAAGGCGATCACGACCTGCCACCATCCGATGGCCTCTGCCGGCCGGGCCATCCTCCGCAGCGCGGCCGGGGGCGAGAGCCGGTACTTCCGCCCGATGGCGTACTCCATGATCAGCAGCGGGATGCCCGCCGTGAGGAGCGCGATGAGGTACGGCAGCAGGAAGGCTCCACCGCCGTTCTCGTAGGCAATGGCGGGGAACCGCCAGATATTGCCGAGTCCGACGGCCGACCCGATCGCAGCCAGCAGAAACCCGGTGCGAGTGGCCCACTGCTCACGTGGCTGATCTGCCATATACAGTCCTCGTGTCTCCTCATGGCGCTGCGGATCAGACCGGTGGAACGCTAACGTGAAGTGGGCCCGAGAACGCCGTGACAGGGCCCGGCAAATGCGTGACAGCGCCCGGCACACGGCAGAGAGATGCCTACGTTCGCCGAACCACGCGCTGCGGTCCCGCCAGCCCCGGCGGCCCCGGCGGCCCCGTGAGAACGCCGCCCCCAGCAGCGGCTCGGGGTCGACGTCGTCAGTGCGCCGACGGCGGAGCCGACCGGGAGCAGGACGATGGGGGCGGGGATGCTCAGACCGGCGCGCCCAGTCTCAGCCCGGGCAGGACGCCCTCGGGTCTTGGGCACCGCGGGTGCAGAGAAACCAGGAACGTCTCGCCGGCCATGAGCAGGAGTCGTGGGAGCATCCATGACCTTCCCACGGAGCCGGTACCGGAAAAGACCCAGGTCACAGCCACACAAGGCTTGTCGCGCCTGCCCCAAGCGCCACGTTCGCCGCACTCCCGCGCGGCGAGCGCTGCACGGGAAACCGCCCCAGAAGAACGCGTTTCCCCAGGTCAGAACGATCCTGTGCCCCCCTCGATCCGACTCGCAGGGGATCGTCATCAACAGCGGATCCGCTAGCCGGCGTTGATCGTCGCCTTCGGTATGGAGATGCCAGGCACGTGGTACCTCTTCAGGACCTTGAGGTAGGTGCCGCCGTCCATGAGGGACTGCACCACCACCTGGATGGAACGTGACAGCCGCGCGTCGGACTTGGACACCCCTATGCCCATCGGCGAGGGGCTGTGAGGGCCGACCGCCTTGTCGCCCGTGAGGGTCGAGAAGACCTGTCCGTCATCTGTCGTCGAGGCGACCCACGCGGCCGTCACCTCGTCCAGGTAGTCGGCGACGACGCGTCCGCTGCGCAGTGCGCTGTCATCTGCTTGCTGCCTACGCTGGTGAACATCTCGAAGGGGGATAGGGCAGATCGGTGGCCACCCACACCACGCCACTCCTGCGCGTCTGTTCGCCCAGCCCCGCGTGCAGGGCCGGGTCGGACTTCACGAGGACACCGGGGATCACCTCGACGGAAGTCGCCTCGGCGGATGAAGAGCCGGCCTCGTGATCGCCACCACAGCCGGCCAGTGCGAGCGAGCCGATGAGGATCAGGGAAATGGGGCCGAGGGTGCGCGTGCGCCCGTTTCTGGGCATGACAGTTGCTTCCGCGAGCGGGAAGGTCCGGGGCAGCGGTGGCCACCGAACGCATCGGAGGTGCGGTGTTTCCTCTGGCGAGGCGGGTGGGACGGCGCCGAAGCGCGGTGTGTTCCGGCAGGCGGGTCCCGGTGCGTGGGTCAGCGGCCCACGCTTCGGTCAGACCAGGCCCACGCGCTGCGCGACGTCCTCGCCGAGCCGCAGGCGCTGGTGTGCGGCCTCGCCCAGCGAGACGATGACCGCCGCCACGACGGTCTCGATGACGGCCATCGTGGGGACGAGGCTGTCGTAGGGGGATGGGGACGTGACCTGGCTCGGCAGGACGACCTCCGCGTGCGCGGTAGCCGGGGAGAGCCAGGTGTCGGTGAACAGGACGACCTTCCCTCCCTGCTCGCGCACGAGTTGGGCCATGGCGACCTTGTCCTCCTCGTAGCGGCGGTAGTCGAAGACGACGAGCACATCGCGGCGGGTCAGTGCGGCCAGCACGGACGTGCGTTCCACATCACGGTCCGGCAGAAACATGACATCGTCGCGCAACTGCATCAGATGCAGACCGAGGTACTGCGCCAGGAGGTGCGTGAACCGCCCGCCGGCGAGGACGATCCGCCGTTTGGGATCCGCCAGCAGTTGGGTGGCCCGGTTGACGTCATGCGGCGGGAGCTCCGCGAGGCTCTGGGTGAGTGCCGTGGCGAAGAGCCGGCTGCCGAGCTGCAGCAGTGACTGGTCGCTGTCGTCCTCGTCCCCCGACGTGGTGTGCACGGCGGATTCGTACAGGGAGAGCGGGGACGCGCTGCGCTCGTCGAGTTCGGTACGCAGGGCCGCCTGGAAATCGGGATATCCCCGGAAGCCGAGGCGTCCGACGAACCGGAGGACGGTCGGCGCGCTGACCGCCGCCCGCTCGGCGATCGTCGCGATCGTCTCGAATCCCGCTGCCGGATAGCCGGCCAGCATGACGCGGCCGACCTTGCGCTCGGCAGGGCTGAGCTCGCCCAGCTTGAGCCTGATCTCGTCGGCGAGCGTGCCAGAAGCCATCGTGAAATTCCCTTTCCGGGCCGCGAGGGCCTTGTCGGCGAAGCCTACCGGGCCGCCGGTCCCCGAATATGCTCAAAGGTCCACGGGAGACACCGGCCGGCCCCTGCCGGGTTGCCCCGCGCTCCGTCGCTATGTGGGGTCGATGGACACATGCAGCGCGATCAGCGTGGTCGCTTCGGTGCCGTCGCTCGTCAGGGCGGTGAAACGCCGGTCCTTGGCGAACGTCACGGTGAATCGCGGTCCGGACTCGTAGGTGGACGCGGTGGCCTCACGCTGCCCGGCCGACGAAGCCAGGGCGCGTGCCGTACCCAGGAAGCTGTACGGGACGCCGTCGGCGTTGGCCAGGGAGTAGAACACGTCGTTGTTCTCGGGCACCGCGGTTCGCCCCTGCGGATGCAGGCGCGTTCTGTCCGCGGCGGGACGCACACGCCAGTGCCGGGGGTCGTAGCGGTCACCGTCGGTGAGGTAGCTGTAGTCGGCCCCGGTCAGTGACCAGCCGGCAGCTCCCTCGCGGGTGCGGGCGTGTCTCAGGTCGAACACGGCGAGGCCCTGAGGACCCACGACCTGCATGCTCTCGTCGCGGGAGCCGACGTGTTCCACGACGAGAGCGGTGTTCTCCTCCAGTGCGTAGACACGCTGGTGGCCGGTGTCGGCGGCCAGTCGCAGCGAGCGGCCTTCGCGGCCCGACGTACCGGTGTGGGTGTCCAGCAGGCCTGAGCGCAGGAAGCCGAAGCCGCCCTGTGGCAGGTAGCCGAGCTTGGACGCGTCCTCGAAGTAGCCGGCACGACTGCCGTCGCGCAGGCCCTCGTAGGACTCCCCTCCGGTGATCATGTCGGTGCCGGCCATGATCTGGGCTCCCGCGCTCGACCCCGCGACCACCGCCCCGCGCGCGAGCTTGGCACGGATGGCTGCCAGTACCTTGGAGTCGGTGTGGGCCGCGCCGTGCATCAGGCTTGTCACGTAGCGGTACTGGTCACCGCCGCCGAAGAAGAATCCGGTCATGCCGTTGATCTGCTCGACGAGGCGGTCCGAGTCCGCGGCGGCGACGTGCTCGATGTCGACGGGGATCCACTGCGCGTCAGCCGCGCCGTGCCGGGTGAAGAGGTCGGCGTAGTAGGCGCCGTTGCAGGCGGAGTTCGAGCACGTGGCCGGATCACCGGCGTGGGGGTCCTGACTCTCCGGCACGGAAGCGGCGGTCAGCACACCGATCCGCGCGTGCCCCTTTCCGCCGGCCCGGTCGATGATCTCGCCGTACACCTGGTCGTTGTCGTCCTTCAGCCCTCCGCCCACCAGGACGAGCGAACCGGCGGAGCGGTGGTCAGGTGCGGGATGTGCCACGGCCGTCGGTGCGGCGGCGAGGGCCAGCAGGAGCGCGGTGCTTCCTGCCAGGACTGTGCGGCCGGCTCTGCTCGGAACACGCATGACTGATACCTCCAGGGGCGGAACGGGAAGGAAGGGGTGGTGTCCCCCGGCGGGCTCCGGCCGGGTCGGGGCGGCTTCTGTCGTCCGGACCGGAGCCGTGCGTCCGGGCGGTGGGACAACGGCTGGTTCAGTGGTTCCGGCTGTCACCCAGCTCGGCGATCAGTGCGGCGAGAAGGGCGACACGGGGTGCCACCGTGGTGGTGTCCAGCCATTCGTCCGGGCTGTGGTCACCGCCGCCCACCGGACCGAGACCGTCGAGTACGGGAACTCCGGCACCGGCGATGAAGTTCGCGTCGCCCACGCCTCCGGTCGCCGCGGCACCGAAGGGGAGGCCGAGTTCACGGCCGATGGTCTGGGCCGTGCGAAGGATCTGCCGGGAGGCGCCGGTGTCCTCCATGGGGGGGCAGAGGTCGAGTTGCTCGACCCGGACGGTGGTACCGACGACGGCCGGGCGTGCGGCGATGTCCTCGATCGCCTGCCGGGCCCGGTGGATGCCCTTGAGCGTGGCCGAGCGGACCTCGACGTGCAGTTCGGCCATCGGGCAGACGATGTTGGTCCTGGTGCCCGCGTGCACCATGCCTACGTTGACCGTCACCTCGTCCCAGTGGTCGTTGAGTGCTTGGAGGGCGACGGTGAGGTGGGCTGCCGCGAGAGCCGCGTTGGCGCCCCTTTCGGGTTCGATGCCGGCGTGGGCCGCCCGCCCGGTGACGGTGAGCTGGAAGTCGGCCACTCCCTTGCGGGCGATGACGACGTCCCCGTTCTCCCGGGCACACTCCAGGGCCAGGGCGTAGTGCATGCCCCGGGCGACGTCCTCGGTCACGGGACGGCTCGCCGGTGAGCCGATCTCCTCGTCGGGGACGGCCAGGAACACCAGCTCCGCGTACTGGTCGAGCCCGGCCTCCTGGAGTACGCCCAGCGCGGTGAGTCCGCAGACGAGGCCGCCCTTGTCGTCGCTCACCCCGGGCCCGCGGGCATGCGATCCGGTCAGGCTGAACGGCCTCGCCGCGGCGGTGCCGTCCTCGAAGACCGTGTCCATGTGGGCGGCGAGCAGGATCCTGCGTCCTCCCTCCCAAACCGACAGGGCGCCGCGCTTCCGACCCATCAGCAGGTCACCGGTTCTGCGGTCGCCCATCGGCGGCAGTCTGATGTGTTCCGTCTCGAAGCCGAGACCGTCCAGTCGCCGGCCGACGAGAGCGCCGACGCGGTCGACACCCGCCGGGCTGTACGAACCGGAGTCGACCGCGACGAGCTCGGCCAGTGCCTCGAGGTAGTGCGGCCCACGGGCCTGTGCCAGCGTCAACAGGTCAGCGGTGCGGCGCTGCCGGCCGGTGCGGGTACTCACAGGACCTTCGACAGGAAGCCGCGGGTGCGTTCCTGTTCCGGTGCGACCAGCACCTGCTGGGGGGCTCCCGCCTCGACCACGGTCCCCGCGTCCATGAAGACGGCGGTGTCACCGACCTCCCGGGCGAAACCGATCTCATGGGTGACCACGATCATGGTCATGCCGTCCGCGGCCAGTTGCCGCATGACGTCCAGGACCTCGCCCACCAGTTCCGGGTCGAGCGCGGAGGTCGGCTCGTCGAACAGCATCAGTTTGGGCTTCATCGCGAGCGCTCGCGCGATCGCCACCCGCTGCTGCTGACCGCCCGAGAGCTGCGCCGGATAGTGACGGGCCCGGTCGGCGAGGCCGACCCGCTCCAGCAGGCGTGTGCCCTCCTCCAGGGCCTGGTCACGGCCGACGCCGGCCACCCGCACCGGGGCCTCGATCACGTTCTGCAGAGCGGTCAGGTGGGGGAAGAGGTTGAACCGCTGGAACACCATCCCGATGTCCCGCCGCCGCGTGGCGATTTCACGTTCCCGCAGCTCATGCAGCCGGTTGCCGTGTCGTCGATATCCCACCAGCTGCCCGTCGACGGAGAGCTTTCCGCCGTCCACCGTCTCCAGGTGGTTGATGCAGCGCAGGAACGTGGACTTGCCCGACCCGGAAGGCCCCAAGAGGCAGCACACCTGTCCCGCGTCCACGGTCAGATCGATTCCCTTGAGGACTTCTAGCTTCCCGAAGCGCTTCCGTACGCCTTGGGCGTACACCATGGGGTTCATCGGTCCGACTCCTTCTTCCCGCGGCCCGGCAAGGAGACGCCCGCGAGCACTCTCCGCAGGGGCGAGGCACCGGTGCCGCGTGCGGTCCCCCGGCCGTAACGGCGTTCCATCCATGCCTGCGGGATGCTCAGCAGGCTCACCAGGGCCAGGTACCAGATGCTGGCGACCGCGAGCATCGGAATGACCTGGTAGTTCTGCGCGTACACGTCCTGGATGTTCGACATCAGATCGTGGGCCGCGATCACGGAGACCAGAGCCGTCATCTTGAGCATGTTGATCGTTTCGTTGCCCATCGGCGGGATGATCACCCGCATGGCCTGGGGCAGGACGATCCTGCGCATCGTGAGAACAGGACGCATACCCAGCGAGTGCGCGGCCTCCGTCTGTCCGACGTCGACCGACTGGATACCGGCGCGCACGATCTCGCTGGCATACGCGGCCTCGTTGAGGCCGAGGGCCAGGAGGGCGGCCACCGCAGGCGTCAGCAGGGTGTTCGTGTCGGCCTGGACGAACGTGACGTGCGTGAAGGGGATCCCGATCATGACGTTCTTGTAGAGCGCTGCCGCGTATCCCCAGAAGATGATCTGCACCAGCAGGGGGGTGCCGCGGAAGATCCAGACGAAGAGCGAGGAGAGCCCGTAGAGCACGGGGTTGGGCGAAAGGCGCATGACCGCGATGACGGTTCCGAGCCCAAGGCCGAGCACCATGGCGGCGACGGTCAGCCAGAGGGTCGTCGCCAGTCCGTCGAAGATGAGGTCGGCGAAGAGGAAGTGGCCGATGACGTCCCAGTGCAGGTTGGCGTTCTTGGCCAGGGAGCCGATCAGCCCGGCGACCGCGGCCACGGCGGCCACGGCGGCCAGCCAGCGGCCGTAGTGGCGGACGGGCACGATCTCGATGCCGGGTGGGGCCGAATCCTCGCGGGCATGGGCGTCGAGGGGAGAGGTGAGGGCGGGCATGGTCAGTCCACCGCCGCGTTCCGGGTCGCTTCCTTGACCGCGATGGAGGCGACACCGTACTTCTCGTAGATCTTGGTGACGGTGCCGTCATCGAGGAGCGCCTGCAGTGCCTTCTGGACCGCGGTGGTGAGGCCGGGAAGCTTCTTGCTGACCGCTATGCCGTTCGGCGAGGCGTTGTAGCCGCCGGGAGCCTGCGGGTCCTCGACGAGGTCGAATGCCTTGCCGCCGTCCGCCGTCTTCGCCGTCCAGCCCGCGGCCGGCTTGGTCGCCACATCGGCGACGACCTTGCCCGAGCGCAGCGCCAGCTGGGCGTCGGAGTCCTTGGGGTAGGTGGAGATGCTGATCTTCTTCTTGCCCGCCGCGGTGCACTTCGCCTGCGTCCCGGTCAGCAGCTTGAGCTGGTTGGTGGCGGCCTGCACCCCCACTCGGTTACCGCACAGGTCGGTCAGCGTCATGATCTTGTGGGGGTTGCCCTCCGCCACGAGGATGCCGGAGCCGGACTGGGAGTAGTCGACGAAGTCGACGACCTTCTGCCGCTCCTTGTTGTCCGTGATCGCCGACATGGCGACGTCGAACTTGCCCGCCTGAAGTGCCGGCACGATGCCGTCGAACTTCTGCGGGGTGAAGACGAACTCCACCCCGAGCTTCGCACCGATCGCCTGCCCCAGGTCATGGTCGAGACCGGTCAGTTCCTTGCTGCCCTCGCTGACGAACATCTCGAAGGGCGGGTAGGGGACGTCCGTTGCCACTCTCACCCTCCCGGACTTCTTGACGGCTTCGGGCAGCGCCTCGTGCAACGCCTTGTCCTTGGTCACCGTGACCCCGGCGACCCTTACCTCTGCGGTCGCCCGGCCCGCCGAGCCGTCGTCCACACCGTTGCTGCAGGCGCTCACCGCCATCAGTGCCACGACCGCGGTCACAGCTGCCGCGCCGACACGGCGGGGGGAGTTCGGCATCACGATCGATCCCTCTCAGAAGTCCTGCGGGGGAGGGACACCCTCCCCCTCTGACACGAGAGGAAGCTACAGGATGACCATCGATACGACTAGATGTAACGCCGGTTACAGCTCCACACACCACCGACGAAGCGCTACAGATTCACCACATTTTCGACTAGAAGCCTCACTACGTGCGCCCGTCGAGGCCTTCTCGGCGAACTCCGCATTACATCTTCCCGTAACAAGTAACTGCTTGTATGTTCCGCTACTGCCGCCACTACTCGTCGTGAGAGGCGCCGCTCACGCCAGGAGAAGCGGCATGCCCCGTCCCTTCATGCAGTCCTGCACCCAGGAGCATCGATGACCGTGCACATGCCGAGCAGACCCCTGACCTCACTCCTCGTGATCATGGCCGCAGCCGCTGCGACCCTGGGCGTCAGCAGCCATCCCGCCCAGGCGTCCGCGGACCGCGTCCGCCTGGGCAACGCCTCCGACGTCAGCCGCCCCAGCTGGTCCGGCCCTGCCTTCACCATGAACGGCGACGGGGCCGTGGTCGCCGCGTCGATGACCAAGGCCATCAACGCCATCCGCGCGAACACCGGGAGCCTCGACGTCGTCGTGCTGGCGGGCTCGGCGCCTTCATCAGGCAGCGAGACGCCCGAATGCGACACCATCACCGACCTCGGCGGCGTCAATTCCTGCACCACCTGGACGCTCACGGCCGCGTCCGACGGCAACAACACCCAGCTGAACACCGACATCCGCAACGCGGAGTTCGTCTACTTCGCGGGCGGTGACCAGTGCCGTTACGCCGCGTGGAAGGGCACCGCCCTCCAGGCGTCCGTGCAGTCCGTCGTCGCCAAGGGCGGAGGCTCCGGCGGCGGCAGCGCGGGCCTGCACATCAACAGCTCTCTCGTCTACGACGCCTGCCGGGCCAGTGCCACCTCGGCGGGAGCGCTCGCCAACCCGTACGACAAGTCCGTCACGTTCACGACGGGCATGTTCAACTGGCCCGACTACGGGGACACCATCAACGACTCCCACTTCGTCGCCCGTGACCGGATGGGCCGGACCATGGCCTTCGTCGCGCGAGCCATCAAGGACGGCCTCACCAGCCAGGGCAAGGCGTGGGGGGTCGGCGTCGACGAGGGCGGCAGCTCGCTGTTCATCGACAAGAACGGGCTCGCGACACTGAGCGGCGGCAACGCCTACGTGGTGCTCGGCGACCACCAACCGGAACAGGCCACAGCCGGGAAGCCTCTGACCTACTCCGACTTCAAGATCTGGCACCTCACCGCCGGCCAGACCTTCGACTTCAAGAATCGCCCCACCTGCGGCTACTACAAGCGCAGCGTCACCAACGGTGTCGCGCAGTCCAACCTCTACAACGGCACGCCGGAAACCGGTTGCGGCTCCCAGGGGGGCGGCGGTTCGACCGTCCAGGAGAGCGAGCCGAACGACTCCCGGTCCGCGGCCGACGACGTCTCCGGCCGCGCCCGGCCCCTCACCGTCACGGGTGCGCTGACCACCACGTCCGACCGCGACTACTTCTCCTTCACCCTGGCCTCGGGCCAGAGGGCCACAACGACCTGCGCGGTCCCCGACGCCTACGACGCCGACGTCTACCTGCTCGATTCCTCGGGCGGTACCGCGGCCCGGTCCGTCAACAACGGCCGCGGCGTGGACGAGGCGGTCTCCTACACCCGCACGGCGTCCGGCAGCGGGACGTACTACCTGGAGCTGGAGTCCTACTCCGGATCGGGTTCGGCCGCCTACAGCTGCGGCCTCGCCCTGTCCTGACGTACCGAATGAACCGTCCGGCGTCAGGCGTGCCCGGCGGAACCACCCGCGGGGTCAGCGCGGCGTGAGACCCGTCGGCCGTGCGAGGGCCTGATCCCCGACGCGGACGGCGGCCTCACCGGTCGTCTCCTCGCCGCAGGCACGGGACCGCCGCAGGGGAGCCGTCGACGCCGTCAACCAAGCCGGACTCCAGCTCACAGCCCTGAGGGAGCCCGCCTGTGCGGACCTGACCGTGGGCGCGGGCAAGGACGCCGGGCACCGCATCCTCGGGCTCCCCCACCGCCCCGCCGCCGTGTTCTGCGCCGACGACCTGCTTGCCCTGGGCGTACTCCAGGCGCTGTACGAAGCCGGGCTGAAGGTGCCGGAGGATCTTGCGGTGGTCGGCTACGGCGACATCGAATTCGCCGCGTCCGCCGTCGTCCCGCTCACCTCGGTGCGCCGGCCTGCCGTGGCGATGGGCCGGCAGGCCGTTCCACGCGGTCGGGTCGCACCAGCAGAACGTGTCGGGCATGGTCACCGTCAGTCCGGGCGACGGGGGCAAGCCACAGGTCTCGCTCGACTACCAGGTCAACGTGTGGGACCGGTACAACTGGGGCTCCGGAAAATCGACGACGTTCCCCGGTGGTGTCACCATTCCCGACGACGACATGGGGCGCCTGCACAAAGTGGGCTTCGCCCAGGAATTCGACATGCGCGGTAGCAGCGGCACCTACACCCAGGATCTGAACAGTGGCTCAGCCCTCGGGGTGACACCGGCGGACCCTGGGCGCGAAGGGTCCCGCGGGGACGTCTCGCGCGGCGACGAGGAGAACCGGTGAACAACCGATCTGCCCTGCGGCCACGGCTGCTCGCGGCCCTCGGGGCCGCCCTGCTGCTCACCTCCTGTTCGAGTGCCGGCGAAGATGAACACCGGACGACGGACGGGCGCGCCTCGCACTGGGGAAAGGACATGGGCGCCCCGGAGGCA
>NZ_NEUF01000195.1:0-12839 GCF_002910915.1 Streptomyces sp. SM10
TGGACGAGCGGCCCTGGTACGACGCGCGCCGCCTGGACATCGATCTGCTGTTGTGGCGGCTGCGGGACCATCCGGACCTGGAGTCCTTCGTGGAGCGGGCGATCGGTCCGCTGCGAGAGCACGACCGGACCTCACGTCCGGCGCTGCTGCCCACGCTGGAGGCGTACCTCGCTCACGCGGGCCGCAAGGCGGAGGCCGCACGCGACCTGCATCTGAACCGTCAGACGCTCTACAACCGGCTGGCGCGCATCGGCGAGGTACTCGGCACGGACCTCGACGACCCCCAGTCGGTGCTCGCCCTGAGCCTGGCCCTGCGGGCCCGCCGCCACATCCGCTGACCCCGGGACCTCGCGCAGACCGGACGGGCCGGGCACGCGGGGCCGGACGGGACAGCCCTCAGGCGCGGTCCCCGGCCAGGGGTTGCACCAACTCGTCGTAGACGGAGAGCACATGGGCGATCGTGTCCTCCTCGGTGGGCCATCCGGCGGCCTGGGCGCGCCCGGATTCGGCGAGCCGCTCCCGCCGTGCGGGGTCGCCGAGGAGCTCCGCGACGGTGTCGGCCAGCGCTTCGGCGTGCCCGTACGGGACCAGCGCGGCGGCTTCGCCGACGAGTTCGGGCAGTCCGTCGGCACGGGCCGCGACCAGGGGGATCCCGAGACGGAGGGCCTCCCGGGCGAGCAGCGGCCCGCCCTCCCCGCGGCCGGGGAGCACGGCGAGGTCGGCAGCGGCGAGGAGGTCCCCGATGTCGTGGGAGCCTCCGGCGAGGACGACGGGCAGGCCCTCCTCGGCGATCCGGCTCCGCAGGGCACCGGACCGGGGTCCCTCCCCCACGACGGCCAGCAGGGGTACGGGGTCCAGCGAGCGCCAGGCGCGTGCGGCGTCCAGCAGGGTGTCATGGCCGTGTTGGGCGACCGACACCAGCAACGGCCTTCCGACCGCGCCCAGTTCGGCGCGCGCCTTGCCGTCGTCGGGAGCGCCGGAGAAGCGGCTCACGGGGATGGGCGTCGGCGCGAGCCGGGCGTCCCTGGCGCCCCGGCGGCGTGCCCGGTCGACCAGCTCCCACGAGGTGCCGAGGACGACGGCGGCCGCGCGGGCCGCTCTCCGCTCCAGCAGCCGCAGCAGCCGGCCGCGGGCTCCCTCGGCGTGGACCCGGGTGTGCCAGGTCACGACCAGCGGGGTGCCCCGGCCGCTCAGCGCGATCCCGGCGCGTACGGCGGCGTGCAGCCCGTGGGCGTGGACGATGTCGGCCCCGGTGCAGGCGGTCCGGAGGGCGGCGACGGCCGCGGGATCGCTGCGCCGGGGCACCGCGACGAAGCGGGCGCCGGTCGCCGCAAGGCCGTGGGCGCGGCCCGAACCGGCCGGGGCGCAGACGGTGACCTGCACGCCCCGGGCGACCAGGCCCGCGGCGAGCGAGCTGACATGAGCGCTGCTTCCGGCACCGCCGCCCAGGACTTGGACCGTACGCAGCTGTGACACGTTGATCGGCTCCCGGGGCTCCCGAGTCGGTGGTATGTACAGCGCCAAGGATGCCAGTCCGTACGCACGTTCCGGGACCGACGAAACGTTGCTCCCGTCCTCGCGTCGGAAGCGGGACGACCCACCCCACTCTTTCGAGTGAGGCAGGGGTCCCGAACTTGACGACGGGCGGCCGCTACCCGTCGACCCGCGCGGTCTCCAGCAGCTCCTCGGCGTGCGCCCTGGCGGTCTCCGAGTCCTCCTGCCCGGCGAGCATCCGGGAGAGCTCCCGCACCCGGTCCTCGCCCTCCAGGACCGTGACGCCACTCCTGGTGACCGATCCGTCCACGGTCTTCTCGACCAGCAGCTGCCGGTCGGCGAAGGCCGCCACCTGCGGCAGGTGGGTGACCACGACGACCTGCGCGGACCTGGCGAGCTTGGCGAGGCGCCGGCCGACCTCGACGGCGGCCTTGCCGCCGACCCCCGCGTCGACCTCGTCGAAGAGGTACGTCGGCACGGGATCGGAGCCCGCGAAGACCACCTCGACGGCGAGCATCACCCGGGACAGCTCACCGCCCGAGGCGCCCTTGGCGATGGGGCGGGGCTGGGCACCGGGGTGCGGTGCGAGCAGGAGCTCCACCTCGTCGGCGCCGGACGGGCCGTAGAGCACGCTCCGGCCGCCGATGTCGATGCCGGACGCCTCGTCCGGTGCCTCCGCCTGCCGGATGGCGAAGGAGACGCGGGCGTGCGGCATGGCGAGCGACGCCAGCTCCTCCGTGACGGCCGAGGCGAAGCGCGTCGCCGCTTCCGTCCGCGCGTCGGTCAGCTCCTGGCCCAGCGCGGAGAGCTCGCCGCGCAGCGCGTCGCGCTCCGTGGTCAGCTCACCGATCCGGTCGTCGTCGCCCTCGAGCTCGGTCAGCCGGGAGGCGCCCTCCTCGGCCCAGGCCAGCACGGACGTGATGTCCTGGCCGTACTTGCGGGTCAGCGCGGTGAGCGCGGCCCTCCGCTCCTCCACGGCCGCGAGCCGCAGAGGGTCGGCGTCCAGCTGGTCGGCGTATCCGGCGAGCTCCCCGCCCACATCGGCGAGCAGGATCGAGATCTCGCCGATCCGGTCGGCCAGCGCGGCCAGCGCGGGGTCGTGCGCCCGTACGGCGTCCAGGGACCGCCCGGCGGCGGCGACCACGGTGGTGGCGTCCACGCCCTCCTGGTCCTCCGGATCGCCGGCGAGCGCGGCGTGCGCGAGGGCCGCCGCGGACGCGAGGGCCTCGGCGTGGCCGAGCCGCTCGGCCTCCGCCGCGAGCTCGGTGTCCTCCCCGGGCAGCGGTTCCACCGCGGCGACCTCGTCGAGGCCGAAGCGCAGCAGATCGGCCTCCTGGGCCCGTTCCCTGGCCCGGGTGGTCAGTTCGTCGAGCTCGGTGACGACCGCGCGCAGCCGCCGGTAGGCCGCGGCGTACGTGGCGTGGGGGGTCTCGACGCCCTCACCCGCGTAGCGGTCGAGGGCCTGGCGCTGCCGTGCGGGCTTGAGGAGCCCCTGCTGGTCGGTCTGGCCGTGGACGGCGACGAGTTCGTCGGCGAGTTCGGCGAGCACGCCCACGGGCACGGATCTGCCCCCGAGATGGGCGCGGGAGCGCCCTTCGGCCGAGACGGTACGGCTGACGAGCAGTGCACCGTCCTCGATCTCGCCCCCGGCCTCCTCGGCGCGCAGCGCCGCCGCGTCGCCCGGGGACACCGTGATGCGCCCCTCGACGACCGCGGCCTTGGCTCCGACCCGCACCAGGGCGGGGTCCGCGCGCCCGCCGAGCAGCAGCCCGAGGCTGGTGACGACCATGGTCTTGCCCGCGCCGGTCTCGCCCGTCACCGCGGTGAAACCGGGTGACAGCTCCACCACCGCGTCGTCGATGACTCCGAGCGACCGTATCCGCATCTCCTCCAACACGGACATGACCTTACGAGGTCCGGGGCCCGGTGTGCGACGGACCCCGGTCCCCGGTTCACTCACGCGGGTGTGAGCAGCAGCCCGGAGATCAGTGCGGAGCGCCCCGCCAGCCCTGCACGGGCAGCGCGAACTTGGCCACCAGCCGGTCGGTGAAGGACGCCTGGTGCAGTCGTGCCAGGCGTACGGGGACGGCTCCGCGCCGCACCTCGACCCTGGCCCCGGCGGGCAGTTCGACGGTCCGGCGCCCGTCGCACCACAGCACCCCGTGCGGGGTGTGCGGCTGCACCTCCACGGCCAGTACCGAGTCGGGCGAGGTCACCAGCGGCTTCGCGAACAGCGCGTGGGCGCTGATCGGCACCATCAGCAGGGCCTCGACCTCCGGCCAGACGACGGGGCCGCCCGCCGAGAAGGCGTACGCGGTCGAGCCGGTCGGCGTGGCGCAGACGATCCCGTCGCAGCCGAAACCGGTCACCGGGCGGCCGTCGATCTCCAGCACGACCTCGAGCATCCGCTCGGGCGAGACCTTCTGCACGGCGGCCTCGTTGAGCGCCCAGTCGGAGTGCACGACGGTGCCGTTGCTGTGCACGAGGACGTCGAGCGTCATCCGCTCCTCGACCTGGTACGCACGCGTGACGACGCGGTCGACGACCTTGTCCAGGTCGTCACGCTCGGCCTCGGCGAGGAAACCCACCCGTCCGAGGTTGACGCCGAGCATCGGTACGCCGGAGGCACGGGAGATCTCCGCACCGCGCAACAGCGTCCCGTCCCCGCCGAGCACGATCAGCAGCTCGCAGCCGTCCACGGCCGCGGGCGTCGCGTCCGTGACCTTCACCACGGACGGCGGCAGCGGCAGGTCCTCCGCCTCCACGGCCAGCACACGGACTCCGAGGCCGTTCCTCAGCAGGCCCTGGACGACGAGCTCCGCGCTGCGGATCGCGGCCGGGCGGCCGGTGTGCGCCAGCAGGAAGACAGTGCGTTCCGCGTTCCCTGGTTGTGCCGCATGCGTCGTCAACGAGGCCCCTCCGCCACTGCACGGTCGACATCCGCGGGATCCAGCTCAGGTGCGCCGGCCCGCAGCCACAGAAAGTACTCGACATTTCCCGACGGACCGGGCAGCGGGCTCGCCGTGACCCCCTGGACGCCGAGGCCCAGCAGACCGGCCCGGCGCGCCACCTCCCGTACCGCCTCGGCCCGCAACTCGGGGCTGCGGACCACACCTCCGCTGCCGAGGCGCTCCTTGCCCACCTCGAACTGCGGCTTCACCATGAGCACCAGGTCGGCGTCCGGTGCGGCGCAGCGCGCGAGGGCGGGCAGGACCAGGCCGAGCGGGATGAACGACAGGTCGCCGACCACCAGGTCCACCTCCACCCCGTCGATCTGCTCCACCGTCAGTTCACGCACGTTGGTACGGTCCTTGACGGTGACGCGTTCATCGGACTGGAGGGACCAGGCGAGCTGTCCGTAGCCGACGTCCACGGCGACGACGTGGCTCGCCCCGGCCCGCAGCAGCACATCGGTGAAGCCACCCGTCGAGGCCCCGGCGTCCAGCGCGCGCCGCCCCTCGACCTTCAGGCCCAGGGGCGCGAAGGCGGCGATGGCGCCCGCCAGTTTGTGCCCGCCGCGCGAGACGTACTCGGGGTCGCTGTCGTCCTTGACGACGACGACGGCGGCGCTGGTCTCGACCTGGGTGGCGGCCTTGGTCGCGGTGTTCCCGCCGACCGTCACCCGCCCGGCTGCGATCAGCTGGCTCGCGTGCTCGCGCGAGCGGGCGAGCTTGCGGCGTACCAGCTCGGCGTCGAGGCGGCGACGTGCCACTCCTGCCACTTCTCGTTCAGCTCCTGTTGTCGTGCGTGGGCGTCGGTGCGGGTGCGGGCCGTGCGTCCAGCGCGGTCAGCTCGTCGCGCAGCCCACGGTGTACATCCTCGTACACCTCGGTGTGGCCGTCGGCCGCGAGGTGGTCCGCGTCGGCCAGACGCTCCAGCCGCGCGTCGACACCGGCGTGCCCGGTGGGGGTGCGCGCGACTCCGAGCGGCGCGGGCGGGGCGGGGTCGTGGGAGGGCGCGGGAGGCGCTGCGGGCGCTCCGGCGGCCGTCTCGCCCGCCTCACCCCGCTGCGCCGTGTCCGGCCCCGGCGTCCAGTCGCTCATGCGGGAACGCTACCCCGAACGGCCGGTGTACCGTCGGTGACGATGGCGACCATGGCTGAGTGCCGCAGCGCACTCGACACACTTTCCGACAACCTGGCGGGGGCGGACGGCGACGTGCGCGGCGCCGCCGCCCTCGACCGCTCGCTGAGCTGCCACATCAGGGATCTCGACGTGACGTTCACCGGACGGCTGGCGGACGGCCGGATCCGGGTGCTCGACACGCACGACGGCCCACCCCGGGAGAAGGCCGAGATCAGGCTCGCGATGACAGGGGACGACCTCGTGGCCATGGTCGGGGGCGAGCTGAACTTCGCGAAGGCCTGGGGGTCGGGCCGGGTGCGGCTGGAGGCGGGCTTCCGCGATCTGCTGAAGCTCAAGTCCCTGCTGTGACCCCGGGGGCCTCAGACAGAGGCTCCTGTGCGCTTCCTGCGGGCGGCGGGGACGACGAGCGGGGTTCCCGTCTCGGGGTCGTCGATGATCTGGCACCGCATCCCGAAGACCTCCTCCACGAGCTGCGCGGTGACGACGTCGCCGGGCGCCCCCTCGGCGATGACCGCGCCCTCACGCATGGCGATGAGGTGCGTGGCGTACCGGGCGGCGTGGTTGAGGTCGTGCAGCACGGCGACCAGCGTGCGGCCCTGCGTCTCGTGGAGTTCGGCGCAGAGGTCGAGCACGTCGATCTGGTGCTGGATGTCGAGATACGTCGTCGGCTCGTCGAGCAGCAGCAGCGGGGTCTGCTGGGCGAGGGCCATGGCGATCCAGACCCGCTGGCGCTGACCGCCGGAGAGTTCGTCGACGTACCGGTCGGCGAGCTCGCCGACACCGGTCGACTCCATGGACTCCTTCACGATCCGCTCGTCCTCGGGCGACCACTGGCGCAGCAGTCCCTGGTGCGGGTAGCGGCCGCGCGAGACGAGGTCGGCGACGGTGATGCCGTCGGGGGCTATGGAGGACTGCGGCAGCAGGCCCAGCGTCCTGGCGACCTTCTTCGCGGGCATCCGGTGGATGGACCGCCCGTCCAGCAGGACGTCTCCGCCGCTCGGCTTCAGCATCCGGGAGAGGGCACGCAGCAGGGTCGACTTGCCGCAGGCGTTGGGGCCGACGATGACCGTGAAGGAGTGGTCGGGGATCTCCACCGAGAGGTTCTCGGCGATGATCCGCTGGTCGTAGCCGAGGGTCACCGAGTCCGCGGTGAGGCGCTGCATGGTCGTACTCCCGGAGTCTGTGGGGGTGGTCAGCGGGGTGTCCGGCGTGCCCGGCTTCATATGCGTCCCGCCCGGCGCTCGGACACGAGGAGCCACAGCAGGTAGCAGCCGCCGAGTACGCCGGTGACCACACCGACCGGCAGCTGGCGGTCACCGAAGGCGTTCATGGCGGTCCAGTCGGCGACGAGCAGCAGGGCCGCGCCCGTGGCGGCCGCGGCCGCCACGTTGGGGCCGGGGGCACGAGTCAGCCGGCGGGCCACCTGGGGGGCGCTGAGCGACACGAAGACGATGGGTCCGGCGGCGGCGGTGGCGACGGCGAC
Source organism: Streptomyces sp. SM10 (assembly GCF_002910915.1). Lineage (GTDB taxonomy): Bacteria > Actinomycetota > Actinomycetes > Streptomycetales > Streptomycetaceae > Streptomyces. The sequence continues at coordinate 7,063 of NZ_NEUF01000195.1, forward strand.
GAGCAGCACGGCGCAGCCGAGCAGGACGAGCCGGGTGCGTTCGACGCGCACGCCCAGGGCGTGGGCGGCGTCGTCGCCCATCTCGATCATGCGCAGGGCGCGCCCGTGGCCGAGGACCAGGGGGATGAGCAGACAGCAGACCGCGAGCAGCGGCCAGACCTGGGCCCAGTCCCTGCCGTCGAGCGAGCCGGTCATCCAGACGACGGCGCGGGTCGCGTCGACGAGGTTGGCCTTGGTGATCAGGTAGTGGGTCACGGCGGTGAGCATCGCGGCCGCGCCGATGCCGACGAGGACGAGCCGGTAGCCGTGCACCCCGCGCTTCCAGGCCAGCAGGTAGACGGCGACGCCCGTCAGCAGGCCGCCTGCGACGGCTCCCGCCGCGACCTGAGCGGGTCCCCCGTGGAAGAGCACGATCACCGTGAGCGCGCCGACCGCCGAGCCCTGTCCGAAGCCGAGGACGTCGGGGCTGCCGAGCGGATTGCGGGAGACGCTCTGGAAGACGGCTCCGCCGACACCGAGCGCGGCACCGACGAGGAGCCCGACCAGGATCCTGGGCAGCCGCAGTTCCGTGACGATGAACTCCTGCTGGAAAGTACCGTTGCCGAACAGCGTGGTGACGACCTGCGCGGGTGACATGGAGTAGTCGCCGCTGCCGATCAGCACCACGGCGGCGGCGACCGCCACCGCGGCGATGAGCGCGATCACGGCGAACGCCCGGGCGTCCACCCGGAAGGAGAGCCCGCCGGAGGTCCGCACGGCGCGGACCGTCCTCGTGGTGTCCTGCGCGGCCTTCACAGCTGGGCCATCCTCTTGCGTCGTACGAGATGGATGAAGACGGGCCCGCCGAGGAGCGCGGTGACGATGCCCACCTGCAGCTCGGACGGGCGGGCGACGATCCTGCCCACCACGTCGGCGCCGAGCAGCAGCACGGGGGCGAGCACGGCCGCGTAGGGCAGGATCCAGCGCATGTCGGGGCCGGTGAGGGAGCGGACGAGGTGCGGGATCATCAGCCCGATGAAGACGATCGGCCCGCAGGCGGCGGTCGCCGCCCCGCACAGCAGGGTGACGGCCACCATCGCGAGGACGCGGGTACGCGTCAGATGCGCACCGAGCGCCCTGGCGGTGTCGTCGCCCATCTCGAGCGCGTTCAGCGGCCGGGCGATCAGCAGGGCCAGGAGCACGCCGAGCGCGATGAACGGCCACACCTTGCCGACGGTCTCCGGGTTCGCGGAGGCCAGCGATCCCACGGTCCAGAAGCGCAGCCGGTCCAGCGCCGCCGAGTCCAGCAGCTGTACGGCGTTGACGTAACCGAACAGTGCCGCGGTGACCGCCGTGCCGGCGAGCGCCAGCCGTACGGGGTTGGCCGACCGGCTGCCGCCGAGCAGGTACACGGCCACGGAGACGATCGCGGCGCCGCCGAAGGCGAACCAGACGTACCCGGTCAGCGAGGTGACCCCGAGGAAGGTGATGGCCGAGACGACGGCCGCCGCAGCGCCCGCGTTGACGCCCAGGAGGCCGGGCTCGGCGAGCGGGTTGCGGGTCAGCGCCTGCATCACCGCACCGGCCAGCCCCAGGGCGGCCCCGACGATCAGCCCGAGGACGGTGCGCGGGACCCGCACGTCCCGTACGAGGACGTCGCCGTTGGTGCCCGAGTAGTGGAACAACCCGTGCCACACCTCGGAGAGCGGGAGGGCCTTGGCACCGATCGCGACACTCGCGAGGCACACCAGCACCAGCACGCCGACGGCGACCAGCAGGCCCGCGGCACGTGCCGCGTGGCGCCCTGCGCGCGCAGGTGTGTCCGGCACGGGTTCGGGACCGGAACTCGATTCGGGGGGACTCTCGACCAACACGTGGTTAGGTTAGCCTATCCTCCTACTTGCTCAACTCGCGCATACCGCACCAGGTCCGGGGCCCTCACAGCTCCAGACCGGCCACGGCCTTCGCCACGTCCAGCTCGCACGAGCCCTCCCCGGCGTACGTCCACGCCGCCCCGCACAGGGCCCGCAGCCCGTCGATCGCGTCGCCCTCGCCCTCCAGTGCGAGCGCGTCCCCGCGCACCGCGGCCGTCCAGCCTCCGCAGCGGAACCCGCCGTCCTCCTCCGACACCTCGGGCTGACCGGTGAGCAGCCCCCGCAGGTCCCGGTCCACGTAGGTCGGCCGGTATCTGGGTCCGGCCGCGAGCAGCTGCGCCGCGTCGGTCACCCCGGTGAGGACCAGCAGGGAGTCCACACCGCCGTTGAACGCGCCCTCGATGTCCGTGTCCAGCCGGTCCCCGACGACCAGCGGCCGCTTCGCCCCGGTCCGCAGCACGGTCTCGCGGTGCATCGGCGGCAGCGGCTTGCCCGCGACCTGCGGCTCGGCGCCGGTCGCGATCCGCACGACCTCCACGGCCGCCCCGTTGCCCGGCGCGATGCCGCGGGCGCCCGGAATCGTCAGATCCGTGTTGGACGCGAACCACACCGCTCCGCGCGTGATCGCGTACGCCGCCTCGGCGAACCGGCCCCACGGAAGATCGGGCCCGCCGAACCCCTGCGCCACGGCGGCCGGATCGTCGTCGGCCGACTCCACCGGCACGAGGCCGCGCTCGCGCAGCGCGACCCGCAGCCCCTCCCCGCCGACCACGAGCACCTTGGCCCCGGCGGGCAGCTGATCGGCCATCAGCCTGGCCACCGCCTGAGCCGACGTGATCACATCAGCAGGTTCGGCCGGCACCCCGAGCTCCGTCAGGTGCTCGGCCACCGCGTCCGGCGTCCGCAGCGCGTTGTTCGTCACGTACGCCAGGTGCATGCCGCCCTCGCGGGCCGTGCCCAGCGACTCGACGGCGTGGACGACGGCGTGCCCTCCGGCGTACACCACCCCGTCGAGGTCGAGCAGAGCCGTGTCGTACGCCTCGCTCAGCGCCACGCCGTTTCCGAGCGGCCGGGACCTGTACTGCTGACTCATATGCCTGCGCTCCTCTTTCCATGCCTCTCCCCCGATCATCGCGCATCGCGGGAGCGCACATACGATGCACAAATGAACACATCCGGGCCCGCCGTCAGCCGGGGACTGCGGCTGACCCCCTTCCGCGGACTGCGGTACGTCCCCGAGCAGGTCGGCAGCCTGGCCGCTGTGACCTCACCCCCGTACGACGTCGTCGTACGGCCCGACGGTCTGCACCATCTGGAGTCCGCGGACCCGCACAACATCGTGCGGCTCATCCTTCCGCAGGCGGACACGGCGGCCGCACGCCACAGGCAGGCGGCCGACACCCTGCAGCGCTGGCTCACGGAGGGCGTCCTCGCCCCGGACCCGGAGCCCGTGCTCTACGTCTACGAGCAGCGGGCCGGCGACATTTTGCAGCGCGGCGTGATCGGGGCCCTGGCGCTCTCCCCCGCCTCTGAGGGCATCGTGCTGCCGCACGAGGACGTGATGGTAGACATCGTGGCGGACCGCGCCGACCTGATGCGCACCGCGGCCGCCCACCTCGAACCTCTGCTCCTCAGCTACGCGGGGGACGGCGGACCGAACGGCGCGAGTGCTGTCATCGAGCGGGTGGTGGAACGTCTTCCGTTGCTCACCACGACGACCGAGGACGGCTTCAGCCACCGCCTCTGGGCCGTCACGGATCCCTCGGAGCGGGGAGAGATCGAGTCCGACCTGTCCCGGCGCCAGGCCCTGATCGCCGACGGCCACCACCGCTGGGCCACCTATCTCAGGCTCCAGCGGGAACAGTCCGCTCCGGGGCCCTGGGACTTCGGTCTCGTCCTGCTCGTCGACACGGCCCGCTACCCGCTGCGGGTGCGCGCCATCCACCGGCTGCTGCACCGCCTTCCGGTCTCCGAGGCGCTCCGCGCCCTCGACGGCCTCTTCCGCGTCCGCTCCGTCGACGGGCCGCTGCCCGGAGCCCTCGACGCGCTTACCGGCGCCACCGCGGACGACAACGCCTTCCTCCTCGCCGGTGACGGCCGTTTCCACCTCGTGGACCGGCCGGACGAGGGGCTGCTGGCCCGCACCGTCCGAACCGACCGGCCCGCCGCCTGGCGGGCGCTCGACGCGACCGTGCTGCACTCCACCCTCATCGACGACGTCTGGCGGATTCCCGACGCCCCGGAGCACATCGCCTACATCCACGACGCAGCGGCGGCGGTCGAGCAGGCCGAGCGGCACGGCGCCACGGCGGTCCTGATGCGTCCCGTACGCGAGGACACCGTCCGGGACCTGGCGCGGCAGGGCGTCACGATGCCCCGCAAGTCGACCTCGTTCGGCCCGAAGCCGGCCACGGGGCTGGTCCTGCGCAGCCTGGACATCGGCTGAGGCCATCGGTCCGACCGACGGTCCGGGGTGACGGCGCCTCCACGGAGCGGCGGGGCCGGAACGCGAAGAGGGCGGCACCCGCTGGGGTGCCGCCCTCTCCCTATTCCGTGCTCATCAGGCCTCAGGCCTTCGTGGAGCCGTCCTCGTCGTCGCCCCGGACGTCCGATTCGTCCTCGTCCGATTCGTCGTCCGCGTCATCATCGCCGGCGAGCGAGTCCTCGCCCGGGGAGTCGTCCTGCTCGTTCACGTCCACAGGCGCGTCGGAAGGATCGTCGTCGCCGAGTGCGTCGACGAACTCGACACCGTCGAGCTCGGCGAGCCGGTCGGACGCATCGGTCGCGCCGTCCTTGTCGGCCTCCATGGCCTTCCCGAACCACTCACGGGCCTCGTCCTCGCGACCTGCCTCCAGGAGCGCGTCCGCGTAGGCGTAACGCAGGCGCGGCGTCCACGAGTGGACCGCGCTGGAGGCGAGCTCGGGGCTCTGCAGGGTGACGATCGCGGCGTCGATCTGCCCCATGTCCCTGCGGGCTCCCGCGGCGACCAGACGCATCTCGACCTGTCCGGCCTTGTCCAGCTTCTGGACCTCGGGCTCGCCGGCCATGGCCATCGCCCGCTCGGGACGGCCCAGGCCGCGCTCGCAGTCGGCCATGACGGGCCACAGGTCCACGGAGCCGGTCATCCGGCGTGACGCACGGAACTCCGCCAGCGCCTCGGCGTACTTCTGTGTGGCGTACGCCGCGAAGCCCGCTGCCTCACGCACGGCGGCGACCCTCGACGCCAGCCGGAGAGCGATCCGCGAGTACGCGTAAGCCTGCTCGGGGTCCTCGTCGATCAGTCGGGCGACCATGACGAGGTTCCGTGCCACGTCCTCGGCGAGGGTCTTCGGCAGGCTCAGCAGCTCCTGCCGGACATCCTTGTCGATCTCGTCACCGGTGACGTCATCGGGAATCGGAAGCCGCTTGATGGGCTCACGGTCCCGGTCGTCGCGTCCCTGGTACCCGCCACGGTCGTCACGACCGCGGTAGCCACCGCGGTCGTTGCCCCGGTCGTTGTCACGGCGCGGGCCTCGGTCACGGTCGCCACCACGGCTGTCGTCGCGGCGGAAGCCGCCGCCGGTGCTGCCACCACGGCTGTCGTCACGGCGGAAGCCGCCGCCGGTGCTGCCACCACGGCTGTCGTCACGACGGAAACCGCCGGGGCGGTCGTCGTCGCGACGCGGGCCACGCGGCCGGTCGTCACGACGCTCGAAACCACCACTCGGGCGGCCACCACGGTCGTCACGACGCTCGAAACCACCACCGCTGGGACGGCCACCACGGTCATCGCGCTGGCCACCGCGGTACCCACCACGCTCATCGTCACGACGCGGGGCACGGTCATCGCGCCGGAAGTTGCTCGACCGGTCGTCGTCACGACGCGGACCACGGTCACTGCTGCGGTCGTCGCGGCGGAAGCCGCCGCCGGTGCTGCCACCACGG
>NZ_NEUF01000195.1:12889-15389 GCF_002910915.1 Streptomyces sp. SM10
GGCCACCGCGGTACCCACCACGCTCGTCATCACGACGCGGGGCACGGTCATCGCGCCGGAAGTTGCTCGACCGGTCGTCGTCACGACGCGGACCACGGTCACTGCTGCGGTCGTCGCGGCGGAAGCCGCCGCCGGTGCTGCCACCACGGCTGTCGTCACGACGGAAACCGCCGGGGCGGTCGTCGTCGCGACGCGGGCCACGCGGCCGGTCGTCACGACGCTCGAAACCACCACTCGGGCGGCCACCACGGTCGTCACGACGCTCGAAACCACCACCGCTGGGACGGCCACCACGGTCATCGCGCTGGCCACCGCGGTACCCACCACGCTCATCGTCACGACGCGGGGCACGGTCATCGCGCCGGAAGTTGCCACCGCTTGCGCCGGCCCCACGACTGTCATCACGGCGGGGACCACGGTCACGGTCGTCACGGCGGAAGCCACCACGGTCGTTGTCACGTCGAGGCGCGCCGGCCCGATCGTCACGGCCGCCACGGAAGCCGCCCCTGTCACCACCGTCCCGGCGACGCGGCTCGCGCTCCGGACGGTCGTCGGAAGAGTTGGTGGACATGGGGGTGACTCCTGTCATCGGGTACCACAGACATTCTCGCGCAGCCGACCATCCGACGCGCTTCGGCAAAACAAAAAGGGCCCTTGACCCCAGCATGAACGCTGGGACCAAGGGCCCTGAAAGATTGTTCGGCGGCGTCCTACTCTCCCACAGGGTCCCCCCTGCAGTACCATCGGCGCTGAAAGGCTTAGCTTCCGGGTTCGGAATGTAACCGGGCGTTTCCCTAACGCAATGACCACCGAAACACTATCGGCCAATCCCGCATCGCGGGATATCGGCACTTAGCGAACAAGCACACTTTTCAATTAAGTAGTGAAACTGTTCAACCAGCACGACTGTTCGTGGCCTGGGAACAACACAGTGGACGCGAGCAACTGAGGACAAGCCCTCGGCCTATTAGTACCAGTCAGCTCCACCCGTTACCGGGCTTCCACATCTGGCCTATCAACCCAGTCGTCTACTGGGAGCCTTAACCACTCAAGGTGGTGGGAATACTCATCTCGAAGCAGGCTTCCCGCTTAGATGCTTTCAGCGGTTATCCTTTCCGAACGTAGCCAACCAGCCATGCCCTTGGCAGGACAACTGGCACACCAGAGGTTCGTCCGTCCCGGTCCTCTCGTACTAGGGACAGCCCTTCTCAATATTCCTACGCGCACAGCGGATAGGGACCGAACTGTCTCACGACGTTCTAAACCCAGCTCGCGTACCGCTTTAATGGGCGAACAGCCCAACCCTTGGGACCGACTCCAGCCCCAGGATGCGACGAGCCGACATCGAGGTGCCAAACCATCCCGTCGATATGGACTCTTGGGGAAGATCAGCCTGTTATCCCCGGGGTACCTTTTATCCGTTGAGCGACAGCGCTTCCACAAGCCACTGCCGGATCACTAGTCCCGACTTTCGTCCCTGCTCGACCCGTCGGTCTCACAGTCAAGCTCCCTTGTGCACTTACACTCAACACCTGATTGCCAACCAGGCTGAGGGAACCTTTGGGCGCCTCCGTTACTCTTTAGGAGGCAACCGCCCCAGTTAAACTACCCATCAGACACTGTCCCTGATCCGGATCACGGACCCAGGTTAGACATCCAGCACGACCAGAGTGGTATTTCAACGACGACTCCACAACCACTGGCGTGGCCGCTTCAAAGTCTCCCACCTATCCTACACAAGCCGAACCGAACACCAATATCAAACTATAGTAAAGGTCCCGGGGTCTTTCCGTCCTGCTGCGCGAAACGAGCATCTTTACTCGTAGTGCAATTTCACCGGGCCTATGGTTGAGACAGTCGAGAAGTCGTTACGCCATTCGTGCAGGTCGGAACTTACCCGACAAGGAATTTCGCTACCTTAGGATGGTTATAGTTACCACCGCCGTTTACTGGCGCTTAAGTTCTCAGCTTCGCACACCCGAAAGTGCACTAACCGGTCCCCTTAACGTTCCAGCACCGGGCAGGCGTCAGTCCGTATACATCGCCTTACGGCTTCGCACGGACCTGTGTTTTTAGTAAACAGTCGCTTCTCGCTGGTCTCTGCGGCCACCCCCAGCTCACCGAGTAAATCGGATCACCAGTGATGGCCCCCCTTCTCCCGAAGTTACGGGGGCATTTTGCCGAGTTCCTTAACCATAGTTCACCCGAACGCCTCGGTATTCTCTACCTGACTACCTGAGTCGGTTTAGGGTACGGGCCGCCATGAAACTCGCTAGAGGCTTTTCTCGACAGCATAGGATCATCCACTTCACCACAATCGGCTCGGCATCAGGTCTCAGCCTTAATGTGTGACGGATTTACCTACCACACGGCCTACACCCTTACCCCGGGAACAACCATCGCCCGGGTTGGACTACCTTCCTGCGTCACCCCATCGCTTACCTAGTACAAGTCTGGTTCGTCGGCTCCACCACTACCCTCAACTCCGAAGAGATCGGGC
>NZ_NEUF01000003.1 GCF_002910915.1 Streptomyces sp. SM10
GTCGCCGCCACCGTCGACACCACCGGCACCGCTGTCGCCGTCTCCGATCCCGAGCTGAACACTCACACTGGAGTCTTCGCCGTCGACCCCGAGGCCGAGGCCGAGGCCCGCGGCCTGTGCGGCGCCCGCTGCCGTGAGCGAGGCACCCGCGGCAATAACCGCACCAGCGGCTATCCGCGCGACGCGGATTCGCGTCTTCTTCGTCATCTGTTGCTACCCCCAGTAGCTGATCTCGTCAATGGAGCAGCCATATGCGGTCCTCGGCCCTGCGGGGGTCACACCATCTGCAGGGCCACGCCGTACCGTGGTCATCCCGCCCGCCCCCGTTCACACCTGTCCCAGACATACGCGTGCTGCTCTAGCACCCTGTCCAGAGATAAGGACTACGTCAAGGCCGTTCCGGGGGTATACGGGCCACTATGGGGTTCTTGACGGCCTTTCGGAAGCACGACTGTGACTCATTCGCCACATCTTCCCCTCAACTGCCCTGCGCTTCCGGCGGGATGACAGAGCGAAGGCCCGGACAGGAATCCTGTCCGGGCCTGCAGCCATGCGGCCGGGGTTACTTCTCGCTCTGCTTGCGCCAGCGGATACCGGCCTCGATGAAGCCGTCGATCTCGCCGTTGAAGACCGCTTCGGGGTTGCCCATCTCGAACTCCGTACGCAGGTCCTTGACCATCTGGTACGGGTGCAGGACGTACGAACGCATCTGGTTGCCCCAGGAGTTGCCGCCGTCGCCCTTGAGCGCGTTCATCTTGGCCTGCTCCTCCTGGCGGCGGCGCTCAAGGAGCTTCGCCTGGAGGACGTTCATCGCGGACGCCTTGTTCTGGATCTGCGAGCGCTCGTTCTGGCAGGAGACGACGATGCCGGTCGGCAGGTGGGTCAGCCGCACCGCGGAGTCCGTGGTGTTGACGCCCTGGCCGCCGGGGCCCGAGGACCGGTAGACGTCCACGCGCAGCTCGGACTCGTCGATCTCGACGTGGTCGGTCTGCTCGACGACCGGCAGCACCTCGACCCCCGCGAAGGACGTCTGGCGCCGGCCCTGGTTGTCGAAGGGCGAGATGCGGACGAGACGGTGCGTGCCCTGCTCCACGGAGAGCGTGCCGTAGGCGTACGGCACCTCCACGGCGAAGGTGGTCGACTTGATGCCGGCCTCTTCGGCGTACGCCGTCTCGTAGACCTCGGTCTTGTAGTTGTGCCGCTCGGCCCAGCGGAGGTACATGCGCTGGAGCTTCTCGGCGAAGTCCGCCGCGTCCACACCGCCCGCCTCGGCCCGGATGGTGACCAGGGCCTCGCGCGCGTCGTACTCGCCGGAGAGGAGGGTGCGGACCTCCATCTCGTCGAGCGCCTTGCGGACGGACTCGAGCTCCGTCTCGGCCTCGGCCTGGGTATCGGCGTCACCCTCGTCCTCGGCGAGCTCGAAAAGGATTCCGAGATCGTCGATGCGGCCGCGCAGGGCCTCGGCCTTGCGGACCTCGGCCTGGAGGTGCGAAAGCTTGCTGGTGATCTTCTGCGCCGCCTCCGGGTCGTCCCAGAGGGACGGCGCCGCCGCCTGCTCCTCGAGCGCGGCGATGTCGGCCCTCAGCGCATCCAGGTCCAGGACGGCCTCGATCGACCCCATGGTCGAGGAGAGGGACTTCAGCTCTTCGGAAATATCGACGACTGCCACGGGTCCAGCGTAACGGCTGGACGAGTGAACCTGTCCCTCCCCCGGATCCCGGCCCTCCCCGGCCGGTCCTCAGGGGGCCGTCGGCGCCGAGTTCCGCGTGTCCTCGGGGGCCGCCCCGGGGTCGTCGCCGCTCGTGGCGAGCCAGCCGCCCACCCCTATCGCCGCGCACAGTGCGACGGCCGCGACGCCCAGGGTGATCCTGCGCTTACGGACGGCCGCCGACTTGTTCCGGGCCGAGCCGGGCCGCGGCCGGCCGGGGGCGCGCGGGGCGCGGGCCGTGCCGAGGGGCCCGCCGGAGAGTTCGTCGGGGGCGGGTACCCGCATGCTCGTATGGGTGTCCCGGTTGGAGTCCGGGGCGGAGCCTGGCACCAGCGGCACCGCGCCGCGGCGGCGGGGCTCCTCGGGGGCCGGGGTGTACTGCTGCTCGTCGTACGCCGGCGGTTCGGCCTCGCTGTCCGGCTCGTCGACCTCGAGCGGAGGTATCCCGGACAGGAGGGGGAGCAGCTCCCGCAGCCGGGTCGCGAGCTCGGAGGCACGCAGCCGGGAGGCCGGGGCCTTGGCCAGGCACTGGACCAGGAGCTGCCAGAGCTCCTCGGGGATGCCGGGCAGGGGGACGACCGTCTCGGTCACGTGGCGGCGCAGAACGGCGCCGGTGTGCCCTCCACCGAAGGGGGTGAAGCCGGCGAGGAGCTCGTAGAGCACGGTCGCGAGGGCGTAGATGTCCACGGCGGCGCGCGGCGGGAGCCCCTCGACGATCTCCGGGGCCAGGTAGTCCGGCGTACCGATGATCTTGGTGGCCTTGGTCCGGCGGGGGGTGTCGATGAGCTTGGCGACACCGAAGTCCGTGAGCAGCGCCGGGTGCGAGCCGCCGGGGCCGAGCGGGCCCTCCATGTCGAGCAGGATGTTCTCCGGCTTGACGTCCCGGTGCACCACACCGGCGCGGTGCGCGGCGGCGAGACCGTCGGCGACGTCCGCGATGATCGCCGCGGCGGCCTCGGGCGCGAGCCGGCGTTCCCGGTCCAGACGGGTGCGCAGATCGGTGCCCCGCACGAGATCCATCACCAGCGCCAGGTCGGTGCCGTCCACCACGAGGTCGCGGACGGCGACGACGTGCGGATGACCGAGCCCGAGCAGCGCGGTGCGTTCCTGGACGAAGCGGCCCACGAGCTCCTGGTCGGACGCGAGGTCCTCGCGGAGCAGCTTGATGGCGACCGGGCCCTCGGGCCCTTCGCCGAGCCACACCGTGCCGGCGCTGCCGCGCCCCAGGATCTGGTGCGCGGTGTACCGGCTGCCGATATTCCGTGCCAAGACTGCTCCCTCAGCGGCTGGCGTTGACCCCCGGTCGACAAAGTTACGCGGCGATCGGGGTGCTGCGTGCCCTGGATGGCGCCAACCTTCACTTCTGCGGGCGAATTGGGTCCGCAGAAGTCGACAAAGACACGGAGTGGAGGCTGTTACTGACCGGTTCCGCCGCCGGAGCCGCTGTTCCCTCCGAGCTCCTCGAACCAGTCGGTGACGTTGGAGATGCCGTCCCCTATGGCGTCCCAGAAGCTCTTGCCCTGGGCGACCCAGTCCTGAAGCGGTGTCAGCTCCCAGATGAGCCAGGCGGCGACGACCAGGAGCACCACCGAGAACAGGCACCCCTTGAGGCAGCCGAGGCCGGGGATGCGCATCGGGTTGGCGCTGCGCTGCCTCGGCTGGCGCGGGGCCGGCTGCTGGGGCGGCGGCTGCTGCGGGGGCGCGTACTGCTGCCGCTGCGGCTGCTGGGGCCGCTGTTGCTGCTGGGGCTGCTGATAGCGCTGGGGCTGCTGCTGCGGGTACTGCCGGCCGCCCTGCTGCTGGGGCTGGGGGCGCTGGTCCTGCCGGCCCTGCGACCGCTGGTCCTGCGGCGGCTGCTGGCGCTGCGGGCGGCGGCGCAGCGGGTCCTGCGCGGGGTCGAGGTACTGGACCTGGGTCTGCTCGTTGCGGTCGCGGGCCGCCCGGAGCTGGGACTGCCAGGGGTGGGGCTCGTCGGGCCGCGGGGGGCCGGGCGGGACGGGCGGCATCATCGCGGTCGGGTCGGCCTGACCGCCCGCCCCCGGGGTCTGCTGCATCACGCTGGTCGGGGCCGCGGGGTCGTACGCACCCGCGTTGCTCGGCAGCACCTGCGTCGGGTCGGCCGCGCCCGGGGTCTCCGGGACGGCGGCGGGCGCCGGATCGGGGGCGAGCAGGGCGCCCACACCCTCGGCGGCCGCGATCTGGGCGGAGTTGGCGTGCACGCCGATGCCCGAGCCGACCGTACGCAGCGCGCGGGCGAGGTTCACGGCGCTGGGCCGCTGGTCCGGGTCCTTGCGCAGGCAGCGCTCGATGACCGTCCACAGCGGTTCGGGGACGGTGCTGGGGCGACGGGGCTCCTCGCTGAGGTGGCGGTGCAGGACCTCGAGCGCCGTGCCCCCGGCGAACGGCGGGCGGCCGGTGACCAGCTCGTACAGCAGGATGCCCGCGCCGTAGACGTCGACGGCGGAGGTCTGCGGACGGCCCTCGGCGGACTCGGGCGCCACATAGGCCGGCGTGCCGACGAACTCGTGGGTCCGGGTCAGCCCCGGGGAGTCGGCGAGCCGCGCGATGCCGAAGTCGGTGAGCATCGGGCGCATCTCGCCGTTGCGCTGGTCGAGCAGCACGTTGGCGGGCTTCAGGTCGCGGTGCACGACGCCGTCCGCGTGGCTCGCGGCCAGCGCGTCCGCGATCTGAGCGGTGAGCAGCGCGGCGGCGACCGGGGTGAGGGGGCCGTTCTCACGGAGGTAGCGGTGCAGGTCGGGGCCTTCGATCAGGTCCATCACCAGGGCGAGGAGATCACCCTCGACGACCAGGTCCCGGGTGCGCACGATGTTCGCGTGGGTGAGCCGCAGCAGCACCGAGCGCTCGCGCAGGAACCGCATCACGACATCCGCGTCGTTGGCGAGCTCCTCCTTGAGCACCTTGATCGCAACGGTCTCGCCGGGCTGCCCGGCGACGGCCGCCTCGGCGCCCGCGGTCTCCCGCTGGCGGGCTCGCCAGACGGTGCCCGTGGCGCCGCGTCCGAGCGGCTCCTCGAGCAGGTACTTGCTGCCTACCGGCCGCACGTCATGCGCTCCCTGCTGATCGTTGTGCTTGCGGTCCCCCCGGCCCGCCCGGATGTTCCGGCCCACTCTAGTGCCGCCGTACGGGGCACCGGTCGGTCGTGCTCCGGTCGCGCTCCCTCTCTGCGGAGGGAAGACGCCGACACGGAAGAGTTGGTTGCCGAACGAGTGTGCAGCACGTCCTGGGCAGGACCAAGCAGGCACTTTTGCACCCACACTCGGCCATTCAAGATCACTGAGCGGTCACCCCCGGGCGTGTTGTCGGTGGCAGGTGCGAGGATGCCTCCAGCACGGAACCGTGAGGTCGAAAGTCTCACCCTCCGTGACGACCTGTACCGGACGACGCGTCCGTGCCGGGTGGGGGGAATCACAGGGCGTCTCCCCTGCCGGGCACCCCGCGCAGAAGGGACCGCTGACGGCGATGCAGATCCGGCTGACCGTCCTCGCGCCGCGCAGCGGCCAGACCCCGGCGCGCGCCTGCGACGTGCTCGTGACCGCCCCCGCCGGGACGGCTCTCGCGGCCGTCGCCTCCGGCCTCGCCGCGGCCGTCTCCGGCCCGGAGGGCTCGCTGGGCGGCGGCGCGACCGTCCTGTACGCCGGGCGCGAGCGGCTCGACCCGCAGCGCTGCGCCCTCGGCGAGCCTCCCCTGGTGGACGGCACCGTGCTCTCGCTCCAGGTGCCCGGCGAGGACGAGACGGCGGACGACGCCGTGCCCGCGCGGCTGCACGTGATCGCGGGACCGGACGCCGGAGGGGTCCACCTGCTGCACGGCGGGCAGATCCGGATCGGCCGGTCGGCGGAGGCGGACGTCCCGCTCGACGACCCCGATGTCTCCCGGCTGCACTGCGCGGTCACGGTCTCCGACGACGGCCGGGTCTCCGTCACCGACCTCGGCTCCACCAACGGAACCTCGCTGGACGGTGCGGACGTCCACGACCGGCCGGTCCGGCTGGCTCCGGGCGCCCTGCTGCGGCTCGGCGAGTCCAC
>NZ_NEUF01000004.1 GCF_002910915.1 Streptomyces sp. SM10
GCAGGGGCTCGGGCTTCCCGAGCCACGCGTCCGTACGGAACCAGTCGGAGACCTGCTGCGCGCTGGGCCGGTCCTCGGGCCGCTTCGCCAGCAGCCCGAGCAGATACGAGTCGAAGGCGGGGGAGACGTCCGCGCCCCGCTGCCTGACCGGCACCGGAGGCGTGTCCACGTGCTGGTAGAGCGTCGCCGTCGCCGTGTCCGAGCGGAACGGCGGCTGGCCGACCAGAAGGTGGTAGATGACGCAGCCCAAGGAGTACATGTCGGACGCGGAGTCCGCCGTGCGTCCGAGAGCCCGCTCGGGAGCCAGATACAGGCTCGTACCGACGATGTGACCGGCCGTCGTCAGCGCCGTCGAGGGGTCGTCGACGAACTGGGCGATACCGAAGTCCCCGATCTTCACGGACCCGTCGGAGTCCAGCATCAGGTTGCCGGGCTTGATGTCGCGGTGCACGATCCCCTGCCGGTGCGCCGCGGCGAGACCGGCGGCGGCCTCACCGGCGATACGGGCGACCTGCTCGGGATGGACCCTCTCCTGGGACTCCAGCAGATCGCCCAGACTCCTGCCCTCGACCAGCTCCATCACCAGATAGAAGCGGTCCTCCCAGGATCCGAAGTCGAACACGGCCACCAGATGAGGGTGGCTCAGACGCGCGGCCGTCTGCGCCTCGAGGCGGAAGCGCGCGGTCGACGAGGCATCAGCCTGGTCACCCAGCAGCAGCTTCACCGCCACGGCGCGCCCCAGCACCTCGTCCGTGCCGCGCCACACTTCACCCATACCGCCACGGCCGATGGGGGATATCAGCCGGTACCGTCCAGCAACCAGCACCTGTGCACACCAATCTCGAATCGTGGCCCGCTCCGACTGCCGCGGCGGCGACCTCAACGGGCTCATCGCCTCGGTACGGTGCGTGGGGGTGCGCGGCATGATCAGGATATCCGTCCCCCGGACCTCCGCCGGCCCGGACGGCGAACGGGATGCCGAATCCGGCCAACAGCCTCGGCCGACCGGCCTGTTCTCACCCGGCGGCGAGCCAGTCGAGCACGGCGGCAGCGGTGAATTCGACCTGCTGCCCGGAAAGAGAAGCTCCGCCTCTGCGAACGCCGCCCCGTCCGAGGCCACTTCGGTGTCAGGGATCGCGACGCAGCGCATGCCGGCCGCGTGCGCCGCCCGCACGCGGCCGGCGCGGCGTCCTCCAGGACCAGGCACGAATCCGGTGCCACGCCCGGCCGCGCGCCGCCTCCAGGAACACGTCGGGCTCCGGCTTGCCGTGGGCCACCTCCTCGGCGGACACGTACAGGGGGAGGTACGCGTCCAGCCCCGTGACCGCCGCAGTGGCCGCGATCGCGGCCCTGGACGATCCCGAGGCCACCGCCATCGGCACCCCGTGCCCGTTCAGCCGCCGGACGAGGGCGCGCATCTCCGGGAAGGCGGTGGTGGAAGCCCCGGCGAGCTCCAGGTAGAGGGCGTTCTTGCCGGCCAGCAGCTCCTCGACCGGCGCCTCGATCCCGTACTCCCGGCGCAGGACGGTGAGGGTCTCACGGGTGCCGATCCCGATGAAACGGGTGTGGTTCTCCCAGCTGAAGTCCCGAACGCCGTGACCTGCGAGGAGCCGGCGCCCTGCCTCGTAGTAGTTCGGCTCGCTGTCGATGAGGGTGCCGTCGAGGTCGAAGAGGACCGGCGGGGCCGGAAGGTGCTGCGTCTCCATGGCCTCCAGCATGCCCGACGCCCTCAGCCGGGACCGTCCGCCGCCAGCCCCACCGCCTCGACCAGAGGCAGCACCCGGTACGCCACGCGCTCGCGCAGTGCCACCTCGGTCCGGGTCCTGACCACGCCGGGGAGCTGGATCAGCTGCTGGATCACATCCTCGAGATGGCCGTTGTCGCGGGCCACGACGCGCGTCAGGAGATCACCGCCCCCGGTCGTCGAGAACGCCTCGATGATCTCGGGGACGGCCGCGAGCGCGTCCCCCACCTCGTCCAGATGCCCCTGGGTGACTTCCAGGTGCACGAAGGCGAGCACGGGGTGGCCGAGTGCGGCGGGGGAGAGGGCGGGACCCGTCCCCGTGATCACCCCGTCCCGCTCCAGGCGGTCCAGCCGGGCCTGAAGAGTGCCGCGTGCCACGCCGAGCAGCCGTGCGTACTCGCGCACACTGGTGCGCGGCTGCTCGATGAGCAGCCGAAGGATGCGGGTGTCGAGGGTGTCCACAGCCATGTCCTGCTGTGCTCCTCCTGGCTCGGTGATCAGTCGCCCGACTCTACCCAGGGCGGCGCGGGCCGGGGCGGCGGCGTGCGGCTCCGGGGGCGGGCCACCACGCTCTGCGACGCACGAGGTTCCGTATCCGACGGCTCCTTCGCCGGAGGGCAGGCCCCTCCTCCCGGTCCGCCCGGATCACCGTGCCGCCGTCAGGACGCGCCGGGTCGCACGGGCCGGAGCCGGGCGTGCAGGAGGCAGAACTCGTTGCCCTCCGGGTCGGCCAGGACGTACCAGTTCTCGGTGCCGGTCTGGCCGACGTCGGCTCGCCCGGCACCGAGCGCGAGCAACCGCTCCAGCTCGGCCTCCTGGTCGCGGTCGGTGGCGCTGACGTCGATGTGCAGCGGGAGCTTGCCGGCCCGCGGGGCGTTGCTGGGGCTGAGGACGAGGGTGGGCTGCGGGCCGCCGAAGCCGGCCTCGGGCGGCCCGATCTCGATACTTCCGTCGTCCTCCCGGTCGAGTTCGACGTAGCCGAGGACCTCGCTCCAGAACGCGGCGAGCCGACCGGGATCGGCGGCGTCGATGACCAGTTCACTGATACGGCATGCCATGCCCGCCAGTGTAGGAGTAGGGCCTCGAGGCAGCCCGAGGTTCTCACCACGGCGCGCGAGTGCAGTGTCGGGAACCTCGCGAGACCGCCCGAAGCCGTTGCGGTATCCCGGGTGGGAGCAGGGGGGAGTCCGGAAGGGCCGTACGGCGGGGCGGGACGGCGCGCGGGGCACCGGTCCACCGGCCCGCGTCCAGGCGTCCGCCCGCCGTCGGGGTGGTCCGTCGGCGGGCGGCGCGGGCCGGTGCCGGGTGGACCGTCCCGCCCCTACGCCTGGGCCGGGTGAGAGACGGTCAGACCGCCGACCAGCCGTTGTCGACGGGCAGGATCGCCCCGTTGATGTTGCCGGCCGCGTCGGAGGCGAGGAAGACGATCGCCGCGGCCTGCTCCTCCGCCCGGGCGGGCGTGCCGACATTGCCCATGTAGGGGGCGAGGGCGCCGGGGCCGTGTGCGGTGGGGTCGGCGTCCACGCGGATGTTGGTCAGCGTCCCGCCGGGGGCGATGGCGTTGGAGCGGATGCCCTTGTCGCGGTACATGACGGCCAGGGACTTGGTCAGACCCGCGATGCCGTGCTTGGACGCGGTGTACGCCGCGCCCGCGGCGCTCCCCCTCAGCGATGCCTCGGAGGCGGTGAAGACGACGGCGCCCTTCCCGGCGGCGACCATGTGGGGCAGCACGGCCCGCGTGAGGCGGAACGGAGCCGTGAGGTTGATGCCGATGACGCGTTCCCACTCGTCGTCGCCCGTGTCGGCGGCCGCCGACATGCTGTCCATGATCCCGGCGTTGTTGACCAGGACGTCTATGCCTCCGAACTCCTCGACCGCGGTCGCCGCGACCCGGTCGACGACGGTCTGGTCCCGGAGGTCCCCGATCACGGTCACGGCGGTGCCTCCGGCCTGTACGGCCTCCTCGGCGACGGTGCGGGCCGAGACCTCGTCGACATCGGCGATCACCAGGCGCGCGCCCTCCTTCGCGAACAGCAGGGCGGTGGCCCGGCCGATACCCGATCCGGCTCCGGTGACGATGATGCTGCGGCCCTGGCCGCTGGTGGTGGCGCTCACGTGATGCTCCTCGCGTTCGATGGCAGGGCTTGCACGTTACCTTTGTGGCGTGCACTGCCAAAATGGCGAGAGGTGCCAGAAAGGCTGATGGCTACGATGGGCGCAAGGGAATGGAAGGTGGCCGAAAACTGTGGAATCCGTGCACGCCGGAGGTGTTCAGGACCCTGCGTCGGTCACCGCCGGACCGGCGGCGGGAGGCGGCTCCCGGCTCGGGCGCCCTCCGCTGACCGAGCGCCGGAAGGCGGCGACCCGGCTGGAGATCGCCCGCGAAGCCGTGCGCCTCTTCGCCGACCGCGGGGTGGCCGCGACGACCGCCGAGGAGATCGCCGCCGCCGCGGGAATCTCCCAGCGGACCCTGTGGCGCTACACCGCGTCGAAGGAGCTCTGCGTCCGCCCGCTGCTGACCTGCGCCCTCGACGCCGTCACCGCGCTCATGCGGTCGTGGCCGCGCGACCGACCGCTGGTGGAGGCCGTCGTGGGGAACCCCTCCTCGCTGCCGGTCGCGTCGCCGGACACCGACACCGAGGCGCTCCGCGACCTGGTCCTGCTCACCCGCACCGAACCCGGACTGCGTGCGGTGTGGCTCCAGGTCCACCACGACGCGGAACTGGTCTTCGCGGAGGTCATCGCCGAGCGGACGGGCCACGGTCCCGGCGACCTGGAGCCGCGGGTGCAGGCGACCGTTCTCAACGGCGCGCTCCGCATCGCCGTCGAGCAGTGGGCGCGGAGCGCGGACCCGCAGCCGTCCTCGCTGTCCCGTACCATCGCCCGGGCCCTGGGCATCGCGCGGTCGGGCCTCCCCGGCTGAGCGACGCCGCCCGTCCCCTCCCGAAGTGGACCCCGCCGTACGTGTCCGGTCGTGGAGCCCGTCGTTGACCAGGTCATGAACCTGCGGCTCATGTCCCTCGCGCTCGTCGCTCTGCTCGGTACGGCCGGCTGCGTATCCGTACCGGCCGAAGCGGAGCGGCCGGCCCCCGCGGTGTCCGCGCGTCCCGGCAACGCCCCCGCCGTGCAGGCGTCCGCGTCCCCCACCGCGCCCGCCGCGGTCCATGACGCGCTCGGCAAGGCCGAGGAGCGGCCGCACGGCGAGAAGAA
>NZ_NEUF01000005.1 GCF_002910915.1 Streptomyces sp. SM10
CCGTACCCGTCGAGGTACCCGTCCAGCGCCCGCGCCGCCGCTCCGGCGGGCACCGGGTCACCGTCCCGGGCCAGCTCCCGGAGCAGCGGCACGGCTTGTGCGGCGAACGGCCTGCCGCCCGTATCGAAACCCAGCCGGGCCAGCACGTCCGCGCCGAACGCCCGGCGCAGCGGATCCCCGCTCGCCGTCCAGGCCGCCGCCGCCTGGAACGTCTCCTCGTCGCCGCGCCGCCACAGCGTCCCGACCGCCACCACCCAGTTGTCCAGCTCCAGGTCCCCGCCCCGCAGGGCCCGGACGGCCAGCTCCTCGAACGGGGTACGCAGACCCAGCTCGTGCTCCAGCAGCGTCGCGATCGCCCCGTGTCCCGTCTGCCCGTCCTGCGACGCGAACGGCTCCCCGTCCCGCAGCAGTTCGACGGTCACGGTCACGCCGCCGTCCACCGGCGCACGGCGCACCGCACCCGCGCGCCCCTCGCCCCCGTACATGTCCCGCAGCGCGTCGCGCAGCTCCTGCTCCACGTCGAGGGCGAGCATCCGCCTCGCCTCCTCCAGCGCGGGGGAGTGGCCGCGGGCTCCGTACCGCAGGAGGGCCCGCACGGTGTGCACCGATCCGCGCCGCGCCGCGACCACCAGGGGGGCCTCGTCCTGCGGGCCGGGCAGGTCCGGGTCCGCGCCGTGGGCGAGGAGGACCTCCGCGACCCCCGCGTGCCCCAGACCCGCCGCCCAGTGCAGCGCCGTGAAGCCGAACTCCTCGCTCCGGTCCGGGTCGGCCCCGGCGGACAGCAGCGCCCCGGCGACCTCGGTGTGGCCGCCGCACGCCGCCCCGCACAGCGGCAGGTCTCCCGCCTCCGGGCCGCTCGCCCGGTTCGGGTCCGCGCCCGCGGCGAGGAGCAGCCGGACCGTGCCCGGGAGGTCCTGCACGGACGCCAGATACAGCGCCGTCGTCCCCTCCGAGTCGCTCGACTCGGCGGACGCGCCCGCGCGGAGGGCTCTCACGACGGCGTCCTCATCGGCGTACAACGCGTCGAAGAGGCACCCCGCACCCCCGGCCGGTCCGTTCGTCATACGTCGACCCTACGACCACGCCTGCCAGGGACGTTCGCTCAGGTGTCGCACTCCAGGACCGTGCGGCAGAGCCCGCACCGGGCCCGCGTCCGGCCCCGGACCGGGACCCTGACGCGCTGGTGGCAGGTGGGGCAGGCGAAGGAGACCCGGACTCCCTCCGCCCCGCCCTCGAAGGCGTACGGGACGGACGGGCCGGGGGCCGGGCCCGGGTGCTCCCCGGCAGCGCGGCGGTCCTTGGCGTACCGGCGCCTGCCCGCCCAGCCCGCGGCCGCCAGCGGCGGCCGCTGCAGGTCGCGCAGCGCCTCGGCACGGCCCCTGGTGTAAGCCGTGTACGCCTGAGGGCTGGTGAACCACACGGACGGGTCCTCGTCGAAGACCAGCGCCCGCTTGGCCAGGACGTACCCGAACTCCTCGGGGGTGAGGTAGCCCAGCTTCTGGCTGGAGACGGCGTCCTGACGGAAGGCGTCCAGCAGCAGCCAGCCCGCGCCCAGATAGGCCGTCACCGTGTCCGTGAGGATCTCGTTGTCGCGGGTGCCCGGGAGTTCCAGCCCCAGCCGGTGCAGCAGCACATGGGTGATCTCGTGCGCCAGCGCGGCGCCGATGTCCCTGCGGTGCGTGCGGAAACGGTCGTTGAGCTCGATGAAGTACTCGGGTCCTGCGGTCAGTTCGACGCTCGCCGCGTGCTCCATCCGCCGGAATCCCACGACGATGCGCGCCTGCGGCAGCCGCAGGTGCTGCACCAGTGCGCCGGCCACCCGCTGGGCGCCGAGATGCAGGTCGTCCACGTCGGAGAAGGCGGCGTCGGCCGGAGCCAGGCTCGTGGCGTAGGCCCGCACACCGTCGGGGGAGATCCGCCGGTAGAGCGCGGTGATCGCGGACCGCACGGCGTCCAGGTGCGGGAAGCCGTGGACGACCGGGCCGCCGCCGCCACCGCCGTTGCCGACGTCGCTCACGTCCGTACCCCCGTCCACGGCGCTCCACGGACCTTCACTCTAGGCCGGTCCGAAGGGAACCGGCCGGGATACGGCAGTCGATCTTGGCCGGATTCCCCGCCTTGTGACAGCGGTGATCGTTTCCCGATAATCGGATCGTTCTTGTCGAGGGCATGCCGAGAATGATCCGGTCCGTGCCCTCTGACCAGGACACGCACGCCTGCACCCGCACCCCCCACCACCCCCCACCGAAAGCAGGCACACCCGTGAAGCAGCTGCTGAGCACCCTCAAGAGATGCTCCGTCATCGCCGCCGTGGCCCTCGCCACCCTCAGCCTCCAGCCGTCCAGCTCCTCCGCCGCCCCCGCCCCCGTCGTCGGCGGCACCCGCGCCGCCCAAGGCGAATTCCCCTTCATGGTCCGGCTCTCCATGGGGTGCGGCGGCGCCCTCTACAGCCCGACCGTCGTCCTCACCGCCGCCCACTGCGTCAGCGGATCCGGCAACAACACCTCCATCACCGCCACCGCCGGCGTCGTCGACCTCAAGTCCTCCTCCGCGGTCAAGGTCCGCTCCACCAAGGTCCTCCAGGCACCCGGCTACAACGGCGTCGGCAAGGACTGGGCACTGATCAAGCTCGCCCAGCCCATCAACCAGCCCACCCTGAAGATCGCCACCACCACCGCCTACGACACCGGCACCTTCACCATCGCCGGCTGGGGCGCCGCCACCGAGGGCGGCGGCCAGCAGCGCTACCTCCGCAAGGCCACCGTCCCCTACGTCTCCGACGCCACCTGCCGGCAGGCCTACGGCAGCGACCTCGTGCCCAGCCAGGAAATCTGCGCCGGATACGTCAGCACCGGCGGTGTCGACACCTGCCAGGGCGACTCCGGCGGCCCCATGTTCCGCAAGGACAACAGCGGAGCCTGGATCCAGGTCGGCATCGTCAGCTGGGGCCAGGGCTGCGCACGGCCCGGCTACCCCGGCGTGTACACCCAGGTCTCGACCTTCGCCTCCGCGATCGCCTCGGCCGCCGCCACCCTCTGACCCGGCCCACCGCCGGCCACCCCGGGGGCACCCGTCGACCTGACGGGTGCCCCCGGACCCGTGCCCGGCGCGAGCGCCGCCCCTTCGCGGCGAACCCGGACCCGTGCTCGGAGAGAGGGCTGGTCCGCCGCCGGTCCACCGCCACCGACCCGGACCCCGGGCCCGGCGTAAGTGCCCCCGCCGCAACCGACCCGGACCCGCAGCCGGCAGGGGCCCGCCCCGTCGCACCCTCCGCCACCAGGCCCACGACCGGGGCGTCTAAGCTCGTCGACCATGACCACGAGCGACACCGACGAGTCCGTCACCGCCGAACTGAACCGGCTGCGCGAGAGCATCGACAACATCGATGCCGCAGTCGTCCACATGCTCGCCGAGCGCTTCAAGGCCACCCAGCAGGTGGGCCACCTCAAGGCCGAACACCACCTGCCGCCCGCCGACCCGGCCCGCGAAGCCCGCCAGATCGCCCGGCTGCGCCAGCTCGCCGAGAGCGCCAGGCTGGACCCCGCCTTCGCCGAGAAGCTGCTCAACTTCATCGTCGCCGAGGTCATCCGCCACCACGAGCGCATCGCCGAGGAATCCGCGGCCCCCGACGCCTGACCCCACCACCCCCGCCCGGCCCCGGGAGCCGCACCACCCACTGTGCGGCCCCCCGCCCGGACACACCGGGCCCACTCCCGCACGGCGCCGCACCGCCCCGTCACCCGCCGTCAGCCCTGCGAGAACCCGCCTGCACGGCCCCGCACCCGTACGGCAGCATGGGCGCCATGTCCGTACTGACGCGCAACGAAGCGCAGACCCGCGCCAAGCTCCTCGACGTACACCGCTACACGGTCGGCCTCGACCTCACCACGGGCGACGAGACCTTCGACTCCCGGACCACCATCCGGTTCACCGCCCACGCGGCCGGTGACACCTTCGTCGAGATCAAGCCGGACACCCTGCGTTCACTCAGCCTCGACGGACGACCGCTCGACCCCGAACGCCTCGACGGCAACCGCTACCCCCTGGACCGCCTCACCCAAGGCCCCCACGAACTCACCGTCGACGCCACCATGCGCTACTCCCGCACCGGCGAAGGCATGCACCGCTTCACCGACCCCGCCGACGGCGAGACCTACGTCTACACCCAGCTCTTCATGGAGGACGTCCAGCGCGTCTTCGCCGCCTTCGACCAGCCCGACCTCAAATCCGTGTTCGACCTCACCGTCACCGCACCCACCGGCTGGACCGTCCTCGGCAACGGCACCGCCACCCAGGCCCCCGAAGGCCACTGGACCATCGCCCCCACCCCACCCATCTCCACCTACCTCGTCGCCGTCGCCGCAGGCCCGTGGCACTCCGTACGCACCGAGCACCGCGGCCTCCCCTTCGGCATCCACTGCCGCCGCTCCCTCGCCCCCCACCTCGACACCGACGCCGACGAGATCCTCGACATCACCCGCGCCTGCTACGACCGCTACCACGAGAAGTTCGACGAGCCCTACCCCTTCGACTCCTACGACCAGGCCTTCGTCCCCGAATTCAACGCCGGCGCCATGGAGAACCCCGGACTCGTCACCTTCCGCGACGAGTTCATCTACCGCTCCGCCGTCACCCACACCGAACGCCAGACCCGCGCCATGGTCATCGCCCACGAGATGGCCCACATGTGGTTCGGCTACCTCGTCACCCTCACCTGGTGGGACGACATCTGGCTCAACGAGTCCTTCGCCGAATACATGGGCTACCAGACCCTCACCGAAGCCACCCTTCCCCGAGCTCTCAACTCCGTTCGAGCAGGGGAGACCCCATACCCCGACACCTGGGTCGAATTCGGCGTCGCCCGCAAGGGCTGGGGCTACGACGCCGACCAGCGCCCCACCACCCACCCCGTCGCCCCCGACCCCGACGCGGTCCCCGACACGGCCTCCGCCCTCCTCAACTTCGACGGCATCTCCTACGCCAAGGGCGCTTCCGCACTCCGCCAACTCGTCGCCTGGCTCGGCGAAAAAGACTTCCTCGCCGGCATCAACACCCATTTCGCACGCCATAAATTCGCCAACGCCACCCTCGCCGACTTCATCGACAACCTCGCCTCCGCCACCGACCGCGACGTCCACACCTGGGCCGCCGTCTGGCTCCGCACCACCGGCATCGACACCCTCACCGCCCACGTCGAGAACACCGGCCACAGCTGGAACCTCACCGTCGACCACGCAGGCACCCGCCCCCACCGCATCACCGTCGGCGCCTACGACCACAGCCTCGACACCCAGACCGGCACCGAACAACTCGTCCTCCGCGACCGCTTCGCCCTCGACATCCCCCAGGACACCGCCCCCGCCACCCAGCCCGGCAACCGCCCCGACCTCGTCGTCCTCAACGACAACGACCTCACCTACGCCAAGATCCGCCTCGACCCCGCCTCCTGGGACACCGCCCTCACCCACCTCTCCGGCATCCCCGACGCACTGACCCGCGCCCTCCTCTGGAACGCCGCCCGCGACATGGTCCGCGACGGCGAACTCCATCCCACCGTCCACCTCACCGCCGCCCGCACCCACCTCCCCTACGAAACCGACCTCGCCCTCGTCCAAGGCGTCCTCGGCTTCGCCGCCACCCACATCGCCGACCGCTACCTCCCACCCCAGGACCGCCCCACCGCCCTCGCCACCCTCACCTCCCTCTGCCGCGACCTCCTGCGCCGCACCGAAGGACTCACCCCCAAGGACTGGGAACAAGGCCCCGGCACCACCACCTGCGGCAGCCCCGACGCCGGCCTCCGCCTCACCGCCGTACGCCACTTCATCGACGCCGCCACCCAGCCCGACACCATCCAGGACTGGCTCCGCGAAGGCACCGCACCCGGCGGACCCGAACTCGACCCCGAACTCCGCTGGCGCATCCTCACCCGCCTCGCCATCCTCGGCGCCACCGACGAGACCGCCATCGCCCGCGAACTCGACCACGACCCCAGCGCCACCGGACAGGAAGGCGCCGCCCGCTGCCGCGCCGCCCTCCCCACCCCCGAAGCCAAAGCAGCCGCCTGGCACGCCATGTTCACCGCCGACACCCTGTCCAACTACCTCTTCACCGCCACCGCCCAGGGCTTCTGGCAACCCGAACAGGCCGAACTCCTCCACCCCTACACCGCCCGCTACTACCCCGACGCCATCGCCCTCGCCGCACGCCGCGGCCCCGCCATCGCCGAAGCCGCCGGACGCCACGCCTTCCCCGCCCACGCCGTCGGCCAGGACAGCATCCGCCTCGGCGAACAGGCCCTCACCAACCCCGCACTCACCCCCGCCCTGCGCCGCAAACTCACCGACCAGCTCGACGACCTCCGCCGCGCCCTCGCCG
>NZ_NEUF01000006.1 GCF_002910915.1 Streptomyces sp. SM10
CCGGGCGGCGCGGATGCCGGAGTGGACGCGGCGGCTCACCCGGGAGCTGGACACCTTCGCGGAACAGAACGCCACGACGACGCTGCCGGTGCCGATCGCCCTCAACCAGCCGCCGGAGCCGCTGAGGCTCGGTCCGTCCGACGACGCCGAGTGGGCGGCGTTCGCCGCCCGCACGGTGCTGGCGGCCGCCGCCGACCACGCACCGGACCTCTCCCCCGGCCACCGGATGCGGGACGCGGTCGACCGGGCGTGGAACGCGCTGGCCGCCAAGGTCGCCGCCGCGAGCGCCCGGGCCCCCGAGGTCGAGTCGGCCGTGCTCCCGCTCCGGGCCCGGATCTCCGTACGCGCCGGGCTCGGCAACCTCGCCGCGGGGCTGCGCCCGCCTGCCACCGGCCACGACAATCCCCACTACTTCGACGACGCCGCCTGTGTGCGGGCCGCCGTGCTGGCGGTCGTGCACCCCGGCGCCCCGGAGGCCGCGGCCGAGCTCGCCGAGTTCGACGCCCGGTACACCCAGGACGGTGACGGGGTGCACGGGGCGCGCGCCGTCGCGGCCGCGATCTCCGAGGCGCTCGCGGGCGCCGACGTCGACACGGCGGTCAACGCCGCGCTCGAACAGCTGCCCGATGGCACGGAGATCGCCCGCAACGCCGTCCACGCGGTGCGGCTGGCCCGGGAGTTCGCGGGCGAGGCGGCGGGCGCCTTCGCCCTCGTGCCCGTGCTGGAGCATCAGATCGTCGACCACGTCTACAGCTACGGGATCGCCGCCGCGGAGACGGTCCCGGTCGCCCTGGCCCTGGCGACCGCCGCCCGGGGCGAGATCGCGCAGGCCGTCCCCGCCGCGGCCTGCCTCTCCCGGGTCGCGGACTCCGCGCCCGCCCTGGCGGGGGCGCTGACCGGCGCGCTGGGCGGGGCGGCCACCGTGCCGGCGGGCTGGCGGGAGGCGTGCCGCACGCTGGCCGGGTGCGCGCTGCCCCGGCTGGCCGGGACGGACCTCATCGAACTCGCCGGGCTGCTCGCAGCCACGGAACCGGCCACCCCGGGTGGACAATTCCGGCATGGCACACAAAACATCCGAACCGCTCGCGGACGGCACGACCACCACGACGCTCACCCTGGATGAACGCGTCACCGGCGCACTCGTCGGCGCGGCCGTCGGGGACGCGCTCGGCGGCCCGGTCGAGGGCTGGACGCCCGAGCAGATCGCGGAGCGCCACGGCGGCCGGGTGACCGGCGTCGTCGGGCCCTGGTACGGCGAGGACTGGCGCACCGCACGCCCCATCGCCCCGTACCACAAGGGCGACGGGCACGTCACGGACGACACCCTGATGACCCATGCGCTGGTCCGGGTCTACGAGACGGTGCGTGGCCATCTCGACGCGTACGCGGTCGCCGACCACCTGGTGCCGGACCTGATGTCACGGCCCCGCTGGATTCCGGAGCTGGAGGCCGAGGCCCTCCCCCTGCAGCGGATCTTCCTCGCCGAGAAGTGGATCGTCACGCGGCTGCACTACGGCCATGCCGATCCCCGGGAGGCGGGCTCGGGGAACATCGTCAACTGCGGGGCGGCGATGTACATGGCGCCGGTCGGGCTGGTGAACGCCGCCCACCCTGAGGCCGCCTACGCGGAGGCGCTGGATGTCGCGGGCGCCCACCAGTCCTCGTACGGCAGGGAGGCGGCCGGGGTCCTGGCCGCGGCGGTCGCCGCGGCGTGCACGCCGGGCGCCACGCCCTCCTCCGTGGTCGAGGCGGCGCTGGCCCTCGCCAAGGACGGGACCCGCTCGGCGATCGAGGCGGTGTGCGAAGCGGCGTCCCGCTACACCGATTCCGAGTCCGCGCTGGTTCCGCTGCGCGCGGCGGTCGCCCCGTTCGACACGGTGGGCCCCCACTACCGCGACCCCTCGCTGGGCGCCCGGCGTCCGTCACGGCTGCACTCCATCGAGGAGCTGCCGGTGGCGCTCGGCATGCTGCTCGTCTGCGGCGGCGACTACCGCCGGACTGTGCTCGGCTCGGTCAACTACGGCCGTGACTGCGATTCGATCGCCACGATGAGCGGCGCTCTCGCGGGCGCCCTCCACGGCGAGCAGGCCATTCCCGTCGACTGGGTGAAGACGGTCGCCGAGGCCAGCCGCCTCGATCTGCACGCCCCGGCGCGGGCCCTGGCCGAGGTCGCACGTGAGGTCTTCGCGCAGGACACCGCGCGGCGCCGCACGCACGAGGCCGCCTTCGCCGGGCTGGCGGGCGAGGACCGGTGACCGTCCGCCTGACCTGGGTCCAGCCCGAGGACCTGGTGGGCCACGAGCTGCGCCAGGCCGCGCAGGACGGCCGGGACCCCGAGTCCGTCGGGTCCGTCGGGCGGCGCTGGTACGCGGCGGGTGGCGCCCCGGCCCCTGGGCGCGCCGGGGCCTCGGAACAGCCCGCCCCGCAGCGGCTGCGCGCCCTCGCCGAGCAGCTCCTGGACGAACTCGACTCCCTGGAGAACCCGTTGGAGGGGGACGAGCCGACGGACCTGTCCGCGATCCGGGCCTCCTGTCCGCGCTGGCCGGCGCCCTCGAGCCGTCCGGTGCCCCTCGGCAGCGACGCTCTGCACGCGGCCTGGCTGGGCCGGGCCGCCGGCTGTCTCCTCGGCAAGCCCGTCGAGAAGCTGCCGCTGCCCGGCATCCGCGCCCTGGCCCGCGCCACCGGCAACTGGCCGCTCACCACCTGGTTCACCGCCCGCGGGGTGCCCGCCGGCCTGGCTGCCGCGTATCCGTGGAACCGCCGCTCGGCGCCCACCTCCCTGGCCGAGAACATCGACGGGATGCCGGAGGACGACGACCTCAACTACCCGCTGCTGACCGTGCTGCTGCTCCAGCGCCACGGCCGGGGGTTCAGCACGTCCGACCTCGCCCGGCTCTGGCTGGACGAACTCCCGGCGGGCCGCGTCTTCACCGCCGAACGCGTCGCCTACCGCAATCTGCTCGACGGCCTCGAACCACCGGCCACGGCCCGTCGGCGCAATCCGTTCCGGGAGTGGATCGGCGCCCAGATCCGGGCCGACGTCCACGGCTGGACGCACCCGGGCGACCCGGGGGCCGCCGCCGCGCAGGCCCATCGGGACGCGGTCCTCACCCATACGGCGAACGGGGTGTACGGGGCGATGTTCACCGCCGCCGCACTCGCCGAAGCCGCCGGCGGGGAGACGGACGTGCACGGCTGTCTGGCGGCCGGGCTCCGTGTGGTGCCGCCCCGGTCCCGGTACGCGCGTGCGGTGCGGCTCGGTGTCGAAACGGCACGCGGGGAGGAGGACTTCGACGCCGTCGTCGACCGGCTCCACGCCACGTACGACTCCACCCACCACTGGGTGCACGTCCTGCCCAACGCGGCACTGCTCGCCGCCGCCCTCACCCACGCGGAGGGGGACTTCTCACGCTCGATCGGCTACGCCGTGTCCGGCGGCTGGGACACCGACTCCAACGGCGCGACGGCGGGCTCCCTCGCGGGCCTGCTGGCCGGGCGGGCCGCCGCACTGCCCGGCCGCTGGACCGCCCCGCTCAAGAACCGCCTCGCCACCTCCGTCTCCGGCCTCGGCTCCATCGGCTTCGACACCCTCGCGGAACTGACCTATCAGGAGGTACGCCGCCCATGACAGCGATCGCGGTGCTCGGCAGCACCAACATGGACCTGGTCGCCTACGTCGCCCGCGCACCCGGGCGCGGGGAGACCGTCACCGGACGGGAGTTCAGGACCGTCCCCGGCGGCAAGGGGGCCAACCAGGCCCTGGCCGCCGCACGGGCGGGGGGCGAGGTCGTGATGATCGGCGCGGTCGGGACCGACGAGTACGGTTCCCTGCTCCGGGCGAATCTGGAGCACGCCGGAGTGGACACGGACCTGCTGCACACCGTCGCCGGGCCCAGCGGGACCGCGCACATCGTCGTCGACGACGAGGGGTCCAACGCGATCGTGGTGGTTCCGGGCGCCAACGGCACGGTGACCGCGCTGGGACCGGGCGAGAGGGCGGCCGTCGCCGCGGCCGGCCTGCTCCTCCTCCAGCTGGAACTGCCGCTGTCCGCCGTGACCGAAGCGGCGCGGACGGCGAAGTCCCACGGGGTCCGGACGATCCTCACGCCCTCCCCCGTCCAGCCCCTGCCGCCCGGACTCCTGGACGCCGTCGACCTGCTGGTCCCCAACGAGCACGAGGCCGCCCGGCTCACCGGGCAGACGGAACCGCACGCGGCCGCGCAGGTCCTGCTCCAGCAGGTGCCCGAGGTCGTGATCACGCTCGGCGGGAAGGGCTGCCTGTACGTGGCGCGGGGCGGCGAGCCACCGGTCCTCTTCCCGGCCCCCGAGGTCACCGCCGTCGACACCACGGGCGCCGGTGACACCTTCGTCGGCACGCTCGCCGTGGCGCTCGGCGAGGGCCGCTCCGTCCCCGAGGCGGTGGGCTGGGCGTCCTCGGCCGCGGCTCTCTGCGTACAGAGACACGGCGCGTCGACGTCCATGCCCTACCGCAGCGAGATCGATGCCGCATGAACACTCCCGCGACCTCACCCACGACGCCCACGGCTCCCCTCGCCGGCCTGCGGGTCCTGGACCTGGCCACCCTCTTCGCCGGGCCGCTCGCGGCCACCATGCTCGGGGACTTCGGGGCGGAGGTCATCAAGGTCGAGCACCCGCGCAAGCCCGACCCCTCGCGCGGGCACGGTCCGTCGAAGGACGGGATCGGCCTGTGGTGGAAGCTGCTCGGCCGCAACAAGCGCACGCTGACCCTGGACCTCTCCTCGCCGGGCGGTCGGGACGTGCTGCTGAAGCTGGCGGCGGAGACCGATGTGGTCGTCGAGAACTTCCGGCCCGGCACGCTGGAGCGCTGGGGGCTCGGCTGGGAGGAACTGCGGGCCGTCAATCCGCGGCTGGTGCTGGCCCGGGTCACGGGCTTCGGCCAGTCGGGCCCGTACGCGCACCGTCCCGGCTTCGGCACGCTCGCCGAGGCGATGAGCGGCTTCGCCGCCGTCACCGGGGAACCCGACGGGCCACCGACCCTGCCGCCGTTCGGGCTCGCCGACTCGATCGCGGCGCTCGCCACGGCGTACGCGGTGATGACGGCGCTGGCCGGACGCGACCGGACCGGAGGCGGCCAGGTGGTGGACATGGCGATCATCGAGCCGATCCTGACCGTGCTGGGACCGCAGCCGCTCTGGTACGACCAGCTCGGGTACGTCCAGCCGCGGACCGGCAACCGCTCCCGCAACAACGCGCCGCGCAACACCTACCGCACCGCGGACGGCCACTGGGTCGCCGTCTCGACCTCCGCCCAGTCGGTCGCGGAGCGCGTGATGCGTCTGGTGGGGCGCCCCGAAGTGATCGAGGAGCCGTGGTTCGCTGCCGGGAGCACCCGTGCCGAGCACGCCGACGAACTGGACGAGGCGGTGGGCCACTGGATCTCCAGGCGCACCCGGGAGGAGGCGGTGGACGCGTTCGAGAAGGCCGAGGCGGCGATCGCGCCGATCCATGACGTCCGGGACGTGATGGAGGATCCCCAGTACCGGGCGCTGGGCACGATCACCGAGGTCGACGATCCCGAGCTGGGGCCGCTGCGGATACAGAACGTGCTCTTCCGGCTCTCGGAGACACCCGGGGCGATCCGGTGGGCGGGCCGGCCCCACGGCGCGGACACGGAGGAGATCCTGGCGGAGCTCGGTCTCACCGCACCGGTGATCGAGGCCCTGCGGGACGAGGGCGCTCTGTGAGCGGCCCGGCGGTGGCGCTGACCTGGCTGTACGTCCCAGGGGACCGGCCCGGGGTGGTCCGCAAGGCGCTCGGTTCGGGCGCGGACGTGGTGATCGTCGACCTGGAGGACGCGGTCGCCCCGGACCGCAAGGAGTACGCCCGGTCGGCGACGGCCGAGCTCCTCGCGGATCCGGTCACGGCGGACCCGATGGCGGTACCGGTCCACGTCCGGGTCCATGGCGAGGCCGACGTGAAGGCACTGGCGGGGCTCCCGGGGCTCTCCGGGATGCGGCTCCCCAAGATCACGCATGCGGCTTCGGTCCACCATGTCGCGGCGCTGGCCCCGGGGGCGCCGCTGTATCCGCTGCTGGAGTCGGCGCTGGCGATCGAGCACGCGTACTCGATCGCCGGGGCCCATCACGCCGTACGCGGGGTCGCGCTGGGCGAGGCGGATCTCCGTGCGGATCTGGGGGTCCGGGGCGACGCCGGGCTCGACTGGCCGCGCAGCCGTGTGGTGATCGCGGCGCGGGCGGCCGGGCTCGACCCGCCCGTGATGTCGGTCTACCCCGACGTCCGTGACCTGTCCGGGCTGCGGTCCTCGTGTGCGCACGGGCGGGATCTCGGTCTGCTCGGCCGTGCGGCGATCCACCCCCGGCAGCTGCCCGTCATCGAGCGCGCGTTCCGGCCCACGGCCCGTGAGGTCGAGGCGGCGGAGCAGATCCTGGAGGCGTCGCGGACCGAGGCGGGGGCGCAGGCCCTCCCGGACGGGCGGTTCGTCGACGCCGCGGTGGTGGCGACCGCGCGGCGCACGCTCTCGCTGGCGGGGCGGCGCTGAGGCCCGGGCACGCGCGAAGGGGCCACCGGACCTCTGTGGTCCGGCGGCCCCTTCGGCGGCCTGCCGGGTGTCAGCTCCGGTCGGCCTTCTGCGCGGTCTCGTCGGCTTCGGGCGCCGACGCCTCGGGGGTGGTCTCCGTGCTTTCGTCAAAGGCCCCGGTGGCCTTGTCGGAATCGCCGTTGTCGTCGGTCCCGTCGGTCCCGTCGGAGGGCGCGGCCTTCTCGCCGTCACCGGCCGGGTCCGCCGCGGCGGGCTCGACGATCTCCTCGCGGCCGGGGCGCAGCCTGGCCGAGATCACGATGTACGTCACGGCGAGCAGGAACACGATGATCGCGGTCCACACGTTGAGCCTCAGGCCCAGCACGTGGTGCGCCTCGTCGACGCGCATGTACTCGATCCACCCGCGGCCCGCGCAGTACGCGGCGACGTACAGGGCGAAGGCCCGGCCGTGTCCGAGCTTGAAGCGGCGGTCCGCCCAGATGACCAGGAGTGCGACACCGACGCACCACAGGGACTCGTAGAGGAACGTGGGGTGGTAGGTGTCCGCGACCCGGTTGGTGCCCTCGCTGATCTTCAGGGCCCAGGGGACGTCCGTCGGCTTCCCGTACAGCTCCTGGTTGAACCAGTTGCCCCAGCGGCCGATGGCCTGGGCGAAGGCGATACCGGGGGCGAGGGCGTCGGCCCAGGCGGGGAGCGGGATTCCGCGGCGGCGGCAGCCGATCCAGGCGCCGACCGCACCGAGTGCGATCGCGCCCCAGATGCCGAGGCCGCCCTCCCAGATCTTGAAGGCGTCCACCCAGTTCTCACCGTCGCTGAAGTACAGCTGGTAGTCGGTGATGACGTGGTAGAGCCTGCCGCCGACGAGGCCGAAGGGCACGGCCCAGACGGCGATGTCGGCGACGGTGCCCGCTCTGCCGCCCCTGGCGACCCAGCGCTTGTTGCCGAACCAGACGGCGACGAAGACACCGATGATGATGCAGAACGCGTAGCCGCGGAGCGGGATCGGGCCGAGCTCGATCACGCCGGTCGACGGGCTGGGAATGAAGGCAAGGTTCATGACGGGGTCGACGCTACCTTGCCGGACGGGACGTACGGCAAGCCGCCCGGCAACTTCTGGGTAACGGGACCCCCTGCGGAGTACCGGCGGGGGTGCTCCGGGCGCCTTACGACGCCGACGGTGTGGCCCCGACGGTGCCCGGCTTCTTGCCCTTGTTCGCCTCCGCCACCCACTTCTTGATGTTGGCCTCGGAGATCTGCTCGTCGCCCTTCTTCGGGAAGATCGACTCGCCGTTGAGCAGTGCCGTGGGGGTGCCCTGGAATCCGCCCTCGCCGAAGGCCTTGTTCGACTTCTCGACCCAGCTGTCGTGCGTGCCGTCCTCGACACAGCTGCGGAAGGCGGGGGTGTCCAGGCCGTCCACCTTCCCGGCGAGCTCGATCAGCCTGCTGTTCCTGCCGAAGGCGTCGTCGGTCTCGGCGGGCTGGTTGCGGTAGAGGACGTCGTGGTACGGGGCGAACTTGCCGACGTCCTGGGCGCAGGCGGCGGCGTTGGCCGCGCGCAGGGAGCCGTTGCCGCCGAGGTTGCCGTCGATGATCGTGGCCAGGTGGTACTCCACCTTGAGCTGTCCGCTCTCGGCGAGCTCGCCGAAGGTGTCGCGGAAGGCGTTCTCGAACTGGGCACAGACCGGGCAGCGGAAGTCCTCCCAGATCGTGAGCGTGGACGGTGCGTCGTCGGCGCCCACCTGGAGGGCCAGGCCGTCCTCACCCATCGCCCCGGACGGGGTGACGGCGGGGCCGGCCTCGCTGTCCTTGTCGTTCTTCCCGGCGTTGGCGGCGATCACGCCGATCACGGCGGCGAGCGCCAGCACCCCCACCACGGCGGTCGAGACGATCAGCGTGCGGCGGCGGCGCTCGCGCGCCCGGTCCTGCTCACGCTGCTGGACGAGCCGGTCGCGCGCGGCTCTGCTTCGGTCTTGGTTCTTCTCGCTCACATGGCGCAAACGAACCGGGGAGGCACGTGAGCGCCTCCCCGGTCCCAGGTCCACCCGTACGGATGACGACAGGTGTCAGCGCTTTCGAACGCCCTCGGCCAGTTCGCCCGCGAGGGCGCGGACGGCGGCGAGACCGGCGGCCTCGTCAGGGGCGTCGAGCATCCGCTTGACGAAGGCGGAGCCGACGATCACCCCGTCGGCGAACCCGGCGACCTGCCGGGCGTGCTCGGCGGTGGAGACCCCGATGCCGACGCAGACCGGCAGGTCCGTGGTGGCGCGGGTGCGCCGCACGAGGTCCTGGGCCTGCTCGCCGACGGATTCGCGGGTGCCGGTGACCCCCATCAGCGAGGAGGCGTACACGAAGCCGGAGCCCGCGGCCGTGATGGTGGCGAGGCGGGCGTCCCTGCTGCTCGGGGCGACGACGAAGACGGTGGCGAGGGAGTGCTTCTCGGCGTGCTCCCTCCACAGCCCCGACTCCTGGACCGGCAGGTCGGGCAGGATGCACCCGGCGCCACCGGCCTCGGCGAGCTCGGCGGTGAAGCGCTCGACGCCGTAGCGGTCGATCGGGTTCCAGTAGGTCATGACGAGGATCGGCGCGCCGGTGGCCTCGTGCGTCTCACGGACCGTGCGCATGATGTCGGCGATCCTGACGCCGCCGCGCAGCGCGATGTCGTCGGCGGTCTGGATGACCGGCCCGTCGAGCACCGGGTCGCTGTGCGGGAGGCCGATCTCGACGACGTCGGCGCCACCGGCGACGGCCGCCTTGACGGCCTCGATCCCGCCGTCGACGGTCGGGAAGCCGCCGGGCAGGTAGGCGATGAGCGCCGCCCTCTCCTCGGCCGCCGCCCCGGCCAGCGTCGATTCCAGAAGCTCTCGGTTGCCGCTCACTTGGTGACCTCCACCTCTCCGTCGGCCACGTCGGCCTCGACGACCCCGTCGGCTCCGTCGTACAGCCCGAAGTAGCGGGCGGCCGTGTCCATGTCCTTGTCGCCGCGGCCGGACAGGTTGATCAGGATCAGCCCGTCCTCGCCGAGCTCCCTTCCGATCTCCAGGGCTCCGGCCAGCGCGTGCGCGCTCTCGATGGCCGGGATGATCCCCTCGGTGCGGGAGAGGAGGCGCAGCGCCTGCATGGCGGCGTCGTCGGTGACCGCGCGGTACTCGCCGCGGCCGACGTCCTTGAGGTAGGCGTGCTCCGGGCCGATGCCCGGGTAGTCGAGCCCTGCGGAGATGGAGTACGGCTCGGTGATCTGGCCCTCGTCGTCCTGGAGGACGTAGCTGCGGGAGCCGTGCAGGATCCCGGGTTCTCCCGCGGTGAGGGTCGCCGCGTGTTCGCCGCTCTCCACACCGTGTCCGGCGGGCTCGCAGCCGATCAGACGGACGCCGTCGTCCGGGATGAAGGCGTGGAAGAGGCCGATGGCGTTGGAACCGCCGCCGACGCACGCGACCGCGGCGTCCGGGAGCCGGCCGGCACGCTCCAGGATCTGGCGGCGGGCCTCGACGCCGATCACCCGGTGGAAGTCGCGGACCATCGCCGGGAAGGGGTGCGGCCCGGCGACCGTGCCGAAGAGGTAGTGGGTGCGGTCCACGTTGGCGACCCAGTCGCGGAACGCCTCGTTGATGGCGTCCTTGAGGGTCCTGGAGCCGGACTTCACGGCGATGACCTCGGCGCCGAGCATCCGCATCCGCGCCACGTTCAGCGCCTGCCGCTCGGTGTCGATCTCACCCATGTAGATGGTGCACTCGAGCCCGAAGAGGGCGCAGGCTGTCGCGGTGGCGACGCCGTGCTGGCCGGCTCCGGTCTCCGCGATGATGCGGGTCTTGCCCATGCGCTTGGTGAGGAGTGCCTGGCCGAGCACGTTGTTGATCTTGTGCGAGCCGGTGTGGTTGAGGTCCTCGCGCTTGAGGAAGACGCGGGCGCCCCCGGCGTGCCGGGCGAAGCGCGCGACCTCGG
The DNA here is from genome assembly GCF_002910915.1 of Streptomyces sp. SM10. Lineage (GTDB taxonomy): Bacteria > Actinomycetota > Actinomycetes > Streptomycetales > Streptomycetaceae > Streptomyces. Next base: position 10,481 of record NZ_NEUF01000006.1, read on the forward strand.
TGAGCGCGCTGGGGCGGCCCGTGTAGTCGACCATGAGCTGGTTGAGCTCGGCGGCGAAGGCCGGGTCGGCCTTGGCCTTGTCGTACTCGACGGCGACCTCGTCCACGGCGGCGACGAGCGCCTCCGGGATGAACTTGCCACCGTAGGCGCCGAAGTACCCCTCGGCGCTGGGGATCAGACCCTCGGGGTCCGGAATGAAGAAGTCGGACGACATGCGACGTGCTCCTCGAATCGCAACGGGTGATGTCACCGTATGCGCCATGGCGGAGCGCCGCGCCGACCGGTGGACGGTCGGCGCGGTGGGTCGTGCGGATCCCCCTGTACGGCGGGGGGCGACGGCCGGGGCTCGCTACGGCGCGGACCCCGTGCGCCATCGCATGCCGTTGACCTGTCCTGGCTCGTCGCCGATCACGTACCGCACACGCCGACCGTGCACGCGCCGGGCGGGGGCACGGCAGCCGCGGTGCCAGAAGGGTGGCGCGCAGCGCCTC
>NZ_NEUF01000007.1 GCF_002910915.1 Streptomyces sp. SM10
GCGGGTGAGCCGCCCGGGGCCTTCGCCGGCCCGCCCAGGGCCGCCAGGTGCTCCCGCACGGCGGCTTGCAGCGGCGCGAGCCCGGTCTCGGCCACCGGGTGGGCGGCCGCGGCCTGTTCGTAGCGGGAGAGCAGCGAGACGCTGTCACGGGCGGCGGCCGCCCGGAGTGCCTTCTCGGCGCGGAGCGCGACGGTCCGCGCGCCGGTCCCGCCGGAGGTCCCCGGCGACTGCGGACCACCCCCGCAGCCTGTCAGTACCGCACCCAGGGCGAATGCTCCCGTAGCGGTGAGCGCACTTCTGCGCGACGTCCCCGTGCGACGCACTTGTCTCCTTCAGCCTGGTTTCTGACAGTTTCTGACCTGAAGTGATCACCGGAGGCGAGCGTACCCGCGGCCCGGCGGGAGGCGGACGGCAACACCCCTGCGGACCGGATACCCTTTGACCTGACACGCGACGATCCCCACAACAGCACACGCGGCCGAGGAGTCACCCGGATGAGCACCACCCAGAGCGACAGGCTGCGCGAACTGCTGGAGCCGCTCGTCAGCGCCAAGGAGCTGGACCTCGAGGAGATCGAGGTCTCCCGGGCGGGCCGCCGCCGGGTGCTGAGGGTCATCGTGGACTCCGAGGACGGCGTGGAGCTCGACACCTGCGCGGAGCTCAGCCGCGGCATCTCCGAGACGCTGGACGAGACCGACGCCATGGGTGAGGGCGAGTACGTCCTCGAAGTGAGCTCTCCGGGCGCCGACCGCCCGTTGACCGAGCACCGCCACTACGTACGCGCCACGGGCCGGCTGGCCAGACTCACCCTGAGCGAGGGCGGCGAGCTGGTCGCCCGCATCCTCGGGGTCGACGACGAGGGCCTCGATCTGGAAGTGCCGGGCGTCAAGGGCCGCAAGCCCACCGCGCGCCGCGTCACCTTCGACGAGATCGCCAGGGCGCGCGTGGAGATCGAATTCAACCGCAAGGACAAGAAGGAAGAGGAGGCGTAGCCGTGGACATCGATGTGAAGCTTCTGAAGGGCTTGGCGCAGGACAAGGAGATCCCCTTCGACGTGCTCGTCGGGGCGATCGAGTCGGCCCTCCTCATCGCGTACCACCGCACCGAGGGCAGCCACCGCCGTGCACGCGTCGAGCTGGACGCCGGCGGCCACGTCACGGTGTGGGCGAAGGACGACCCGGCCGAGCTCGAGGAGGGCCAGGAGCCCAAGGAGTTCGACGACACGCCGTCCGGCTTCGGCCGTATCGCCGCGACCACCGCCAAGCAGGTCATCCTGCAGCGGCTGCGCGACGCCGAGGACGACAGGACGTTCGGCGAGTACGCGGGCCACGAGGGCGACGTCGTCACCGGCCTCGTCCAGCAGGGCAAGGACCCGAAGAACGTCCTGGTCGACATCGGCAAGCTGGAAGCGATCCTGCCCGTGCAGGAGCAGGTGCCGGGCGAGGAGTACACCCACGGCCTGCGGCTGCGCACGTACGTGGTCCGGGTGGCCAAGGGTGTGCGCGGTCCGTCCGTGACGCTCTCGCGTACCCACCCGAACCTGGTGAAGAAGCTCTTCGCGCTGGAGGTCCCGGAGATCGCGGACGGCTCGGTCGTCATCGAGGCCATCGCCCGCGAGGCCGGCCACCGCACCAAGATCGCCGTACGCTCCACCCGGGCCGGGCTCAACCCCAAGGGCGCCTGCATCGGCCCGATGGGCAGCCGCGTGCGCAACGTCATGGCCGAGCTCCACGGCGAGAAGATCGACATCGTCGACTGGTCGGACGACCCCGCGGAGATGGTCGCCAACGCGCTGTCACCCGCGCGGGTGAGCGAGGTCGAGGTCGTCGACCTCGGTACGCGCTCCGCACGGGTGACCGTGCCCGACTACCAGCTGTCCCTGGCGATCGGCAAGGAAGGGCAGAACGCCCGGCTGGCCGCCCGCCTCACCGGCTGGCGCATCGACATCCGCCCGGACACCGAGACCGACGCCGAGCGTGACGTCGCCGACCGTGAGCGCGCCGAGCGCGCCCGGGAGCGTTCCGAGCGCGGCTGAATCCGGGCGAGGTCCGGCCCGTGCGGCGGGCCGGACCAGGTCCGATGGAATAGATCACGGCGCCCTGGCGCTGAGATCACGACAACATCCGTTCGATTTTTGCCCCAAAGGGGTGAGGTCGGTGCGGGGAGGTAGACTTAGTCGTGTCTGGCCGGACGCACGCCCGCGCTTGCCCCGAGCGAACCTGTGTGGGATGCCGCGAGCGAGCGGCCAAGGGCGAGCTGCTGCGCATCGTGGTGGACGAGGGTGAAGTTGTCCCTGATCCACGCGGTACGCTGCCCGGCCGGGGTGCGTATGTGCACCCCGCCTCAGTCTGTCTCGACCTGGCGGTCCGCCGCCGGTCGTTCCCCCGGGCCTTCAAGGCCAAGGGGCCGTTCGATTCCGCGGCACTGCAGCGGTTCGTCGAGCGGGTGACACCGTAGGAAAGTGAACGGCACGGGTCCCCGTGCGGTCAGGTACCTCGCGAGTTGGAAGTAGGTCGAGATTGCGATGAGCACTCGATGAGTACGCGATGAGTACGCCCATGAAGTAGCGACGGTCCGGCGGTAACCCGGACCTAAAAGGAGCGAAGTGGCTAAGGTCCGGGTATACGAACTCGCCAAGGAGTTCGGCGTCGAGAGCAAGGTCGTCATGGCCAAGCTCCAAGAACTCGGTGAATTCGTCCGTTCGGCGTCCTCGACGATCGAGGCGCCGGTTGTACGCAAATTGACTGACGCACTGCAGGGTCCCGGCGGCAACGCCGGCAAGTCCGCTGCAAAGCCTGGCGCGCCTCGCAAGGCCGCCCCCGCAAAGCCCGCAGCGCCGTCTCCGGCCGCCGCGGCACGTCCCGCTGCCCCGAAGCCCGGCGCCC
>NZ_NEUF01000008.1 GCF_002910915.1 Streptomyces sp. SM10
GGGCCGCAGGTCGCTGCGCGCCCGCGTGATGGCCGGCGTCTACCGCGTCGACCTGCGCCGCCCGCTGGACCCCTGCCTCGCCGTCTACGGGGCGTACTGGAACCGTGGTGTCGCCTGTAATCCGGCCGCCGTCTACGCCAAGGCCCGCGAACTCGTCCCGCACATCCGCGGTGTCTGGGTCGTCTCCTCCCGCCACCGCGACCGGATGCCCCCGGGCGTGCCGTACGTCATCGAGGGCTCCCGTGCCTACTGGCGGACCATGGCCACCGCGACGTACCTCGTCAACAACTCCAGCTTCCCCGGCGGCTTCACCAAGCGGCCGGGACAGATCTATCTCCAGACCCACCACGGCACCCCGCTGAAGACGATGGGCCTGGACCAGCTCCCGTACCCAGCCCTCACCAACGGGGTCAGCTTCGAGCGGATCGTCGCCCACACCGACCAGTGGGACTTCAGCCTCTCCGCCAACCCGCACAGCACCGAGACCTGGGACCGGGTCTACCCGTCCTCGTACGAACAACTGACCTACGGCTACCCGCGCAACGACGTGCTGTGCACCGCGACCCCGGAGCTGACCGGCAGGATCCGGGCGGAGCTCGGCATCGCGCCCGGATCGACCGTGCTGCTCTACGCGCCCACCCACCGCGACTACCGCAAGGGCTTCGTCCCCCGGCTCGACCCGGAGCGCCTCACCCGTGCGCTGGGGCCCGGGTGGGTGCTGCTGGTGCGCGCGCACTACTTCTACGGGCGTTCGGCCGGGACGGTCCCGGGCGGACGGGTCGTCGACGTCACCGGCCATCCCTGCGTCGAGGAACTCTGCCTGGCCGCCGACGCGTTGATCACCGACTACTCGTCCCTGATGTTCGACTACGCCTGCCTGGACCGTCCGGTCATCACCTACGCCCCCGACTGGGACGCCTACCGCGCCGCCCGCGGCACCTACGTCGACCTGCTGTCCGGCCGCCCCGGCGACACCCCCGGCGCCGTCGCCACCACGGAGGACGAGCTGTGCGAGGTGCTGCGGAGCGGGGCCTGGACGTCACCGGAGGCCGACGCGCTGCGCGCCGCGTTCCGGAGCCGCTTCTGTCCCTGGGACGACGGGCACGCGGCGGAGCGCGTGGTGCGACGGGTCTTCCCGGTGCCCTCGAACTGAACACCGGATCACCCTGACGGGCCCGATCCCTCGGCAGCCTCCGCCGGCCGGGACCCGACCGGCGGCCGGTCATCCGGCTGAGGAACACGCCGGCCGACCTCGCGGTGCGGGAGACGGCGGTGCGGTGGGCGGACCGGGCCGGCGGAGTGGACCGGGTGCCGCTGCCACGTCCCCCGGACGGCCGGGAGCGGTGCGGGCGTCCGGAGCGCCGTCCGACCCCCATCAACTACAGGTTGACGAAAGATGACATGAGCCGCAAAGCGCGCGTACTGTCCGGCTCCATGGCTTGGCGCAACGCCGTCAACGGCGTCCTTCAGCAACTCACCGGATACCAGCTCAGGCGCGTGACCCTGCCCGCTCCCCGCTCCGCCCCCGCGGTGCCCCCGGTGGCGGCGGAAGCGGCGGTGAAGCCCGCCGCCGCGAAGAAGCCGCAACTCCCCGCGGACTACGACGACGAGGCGAAGGACATCATCCGCGCGGTCAAGCCGTACACGATGACCTCCCCGGAGCGGCTCAACGCGTTCGTGCTCGCGACCCGGCACATCGTCAAGCACGGCATCCCGGGCGACATCGTCGAGTGCGGTGTCTGGCGCGGCGGTTCCATGCAGGCCTGTGCCAGGACCCTGCTGTCGCTCGGCGAGACGGACCGCGGTCTCCATCTCTTCGACACCTACGAGGGGATGACCCCGCCGACCGCGGAGGACCTGCGGCGCGACGGCAGGCCGGCCCAGGAGCTGCTGGAGGCCCAGGGCAAGGACCGCCCGATCTGGGCCGTGGCCTCCCTGGAGGACGTACAGGCCGGGTTCGAGCAGGTCCCGTACCCGAAGGACCGCATCCACTACGTGCAGGGCAAGGTCGAGGACACCGTCCCGGAGCGGGCGCCGGAGCAGATCGCCATCCTGCGGCTGGACACCGACTGGTACGCGTCGACGAAGCACGAGCTCGCGCATCTGTACGGTCGCCTGGTGAGCGGCGGGGTGCTGCTGATCGACGACTACGGCTACTGGCAGGGATCGCGTCAGGCCGTGGACGAGTTCCTGGAGGAGACCGGCGAGCAACTCCTGCTGCTGCGCATGGACGAGGGCCGCATCGCCGTCAAACCCTGAGAGGTGGCCCCGGCCGAACCCCGGCCGGGCGATGCCCCGTTGCGAGCCCCGTGCCTCCCCGGCACGGGGCTCGTTCCCTACACAGGAAGTCCGTTCGTCCGCCCGGAAGGATCGTGCGCAGCGCCATGGCACCCCGTCTCACCGTCGTCGTCCCGCTCTACAACGTCGAGGAGTACCTCGGAGCCTGCCTGGACTCGCTCGCCGGGCAGACCATGGCCGACCTGGAAGTCGTCATGATCGACGACGGTTCGACGGACGGCAGCGCGGCTGTGGCGGAGGCGTTCTCCCGTCAGGACCCGCGCTTCCGCCTGATCCGGCAGGAGAACGCGGGGCTCGGGGCGGCGCGCAACGCGGGGGCCGGGCAGGCCCACCCCGGGGCCGAGTTCCTGACCTTCGTCGACAGCGACGACGTCGTGCCGCCCGGCGCCTTCGCGAGGATGCTGGACGAACTCGACGCGTCAGGATCGGACTTCGCGACCGGCAACGTCCTCAGGCTCCGGGCGAACGGGGCGCTGGAGCAGTCCCCGATGTTCCGCAAGCCGATGGAGAGCTCCCGCCGAGCCACCCACGTCACCCGGGACTGGATCCTGCTCGGCGACCGCATCGCGTGCAACAAGGTGTTCCGCAGGGTCTTCTGGGACCGGCACGCCTTCGCCTTCCCGACCGGTGTCCTGTACGAGGACATCGCCGTCGTCCTGCCGGCCCACTTCCTCGCCCGGAGCGTCGACGTCGTGGAGGAGCCGGTCTACCACTGGCGCGACCGCGACGGCTCGATCACCACCCGGCGCGCGGTCGCCCGGGGCATCCGCGACCGGGTCACGGCGGTCTCCACCGTCAGCCAGTTCCTCGCCGACCGGGGTATGCCGGAGGCCAAGCGGCGGTACGACGCGCACGCGCTCTCCGGCGACCTGTGGCTCTTCATCGAGGCGCTCCCCGACGGCGACGAGAGCTTCACCGAGGCCTTCCTCACCCACGCCAACGCCTTCGCCGACACGGTGGAACCCGCCGTCCTCGACGCCCTGCCCCTGCACCTGCGCGTCAAGTGGCGGCTCATCCGGGAGCGCAGGACGGCGGAGCTGCTCGCCCTCCTGGACCACGAGTCCACCGACCGCGACACCTTCCACGTCCGGGGACTGCTGCGGCCCCGCGCCCAGTACCCCGGTGTCGACGCCCCGCTCCCGCGCCCGGTCGCCGCGCTGTCCGCCGATGACCTCCCCGTGCACGCGCACCTCACCGAGGCCGTGTGGCGGGACGGCCTGCTGCACCTCAAGGGGTACGCGTACGTCCGCAACGCCCCCGGCAGGTCGGCCGGCGCCGGATGGCTGCGGTCCGGCCGGCGGCTGATCCCGCTCCGGCTGCACAGGACGGTGACGGACGAGGCGGCGGCCGGATCGGGCCGCTCGCTGCACCGCTACGAACGCTCCGGCTTCGAGACCGTCGTCGACCCACGCCGGCTCGTGACCCGGGCCACGGCGCGGGGCGCGCGGGCCGTCTGGAAGCTGGAGTCCGTCGTCCTCGGTGCGGGACGGCCCCGCCGGGGGCCGATGCGGCTGCTCGGCAATCCGGCGGCCCCCGCCGTGCGCTACACCGGCGAGCGGACCCGGGTCGTCCCGCTGCTCTCCGGGAACAAGCTGGAGCTGCGAGCCGAACGGATCGACGCCGTGGTCGCCGGCCACGGGCCCACGGAGGACGGGTCCGCGATCCGGATCGCGGTGCGCGTGCTCGACGGGGACGCCCCCACGGCCCTGCGGATCCAGGAGTGGCGCACGAAGGAGACCCGGGAGTTCCCGCTGGCCGCCGAGGAGGGCACGGACGGCCGCACGGCCGTCGCCGAGGTGCCGATGGTGACGTTCCGCGGCTCCGACGGCGACTGGGGCGTCCAACTGGTCCGCGGCAAGCGCCGGACGGCGGTCGCCGCCCGGCCCGAGACCGACGCCGTGCGCTATCCGCTGCCGCACGGCCGTGAGGTCTGGGCCGCCGCGAACCCGTCCGGGGACCTGGTGCTCACCGACCGGGAGGCGCACCCCGTCGTGACGCGCGTCTCCTGGACGGACGGCGCCGGGCCTGTCCTCGAGGGGACCTTCCCGGCCCTGCGGGAGCGTCCGGTCGAGCTCGTGCTGCGCCACAGCGGCCACCAGGAGGAGAACACCTTCGCGGTGGAACGCACGGACACCGGCTTCCGCACGGAGCCTGCACCCGGGGCCGTCGACGGGCCCGGAGGCGCGCTGCCGCTCGCCGAGGGCCGTTGGTACCCCTTCCTCCGGGATCGGGGCGAGACGGATCCGGAGCGCTATCTGCCGCTGCGGGTGGTGCCCCAGCTGCACGCGGGCCTGCCGCTCGCGCGCGAGGCGGGCGGGCGCCGCTTCACCCTGGAGCGCCGCTTCCACGACCGGCTCTGCCTGCACTCGGGCAGCGCGCTGGCGCCGGAGGACCGGGGGGCCTACGGACAGCGCCGACTGCGCGAGCGGTACGCGAGCGCGCGCGGCGGGGAGCTGCGGGACGCCGTGCTGTACTCCAGCTTCGACGGGCGCCAGTACTCGGACTCGCCCCGCGCCGTCCACGAGGAGCTCGTCCGGCGCTCCACCGGCGTGGAGCACCTCTGGGTGGTGCGGGACCAGCAGGCCGCCGTGCCCGCCGGGGTCCGGGCCGTGGCCCTGCACAGCGCCGAGTGGCACGACGCCCTGGCGCGCTGCCGGTGGATCGTCACCAACACCCAGCTCCCCGAATGGTTCGAGCGGGCGGAGCGGCAGTTCGTCGTGCAGACCTGGCACGGCACCCCGCTCAAGCGCATCGGCCGTGACCTGGCCGGCACCGCGTACGCGGACACCGCCTACATGGACTCCATGCCGCGGCGCGCCGCCCAGTGGAGCGTGCTCGTCTCGCCGAACAGCTTCTCCACGCCCGTCCTGCGCCGCGCGTTCGGTCACACGGGCGAGGTCCTGGAGTGCGGCTACCCGCGCAACGACCTGCTGCACGCCGAGGACCGGGCGAAGGTCGCCCGGTCCGTGCGGCAGTCGCTCGCCGTCCCGGAGGGCAGGCGGGTCGTCCTGTACGCCCCCACCTGGCGCGAGGACCGGCCCAAGCACGGCGGGCGGTACGGGCTCGACCTCCACCTGGACCTCGAACAGGCGCGGAAGGCGCTCGGCGACGACCACGTCCTGCTGGTGCGCCGCCACTACCTGGTCGGCGGGAGCGTCCCGGAGAGCGACTTCGTCCGCGACGTCTCGCGCCATCCCGACGTCGCCGAACTGATGCTGATCAGCGATGTGCTGGTCACGGACTACTCGTCCCTGATGTTCGACTTCGCGCAGACGGGCCGGCCGATGCTCTTCCACACCTACGACCTGGAGCACTACCGCGACACCCTGCGCGGATTCTGCTTCGACTTCGCGGACCGGGCGCCCGGTCCGCTGATCACGGACTCGGCGGCCGTCGTCGAGGCACTGCGCGACCCGGACGCCGCGACGGCGGGCCACCGGGAGGCGTACGCCCGCTTCCGGGAGTCGTTCTGCGACCTCGACGACGGGACGGCCGCGGCCCGGGTCGTGGACCGGATGCTGAAGGGCGGGCAGGCATGAGCGCGCCCGACTTCAGCTGTGTGATCACCGCGGCGGAGAGCTCCACGGACGCGCTGACGGCGTCCGTGGAGTCCGTGCTCGACCAGAGCCTGCGCGCCGTCGAGGCGCTCGTCGTCCTGCCCGCCGGCGCACCCGCGGCCCTGCGGGCGGCGGCCGGAACGCTCGCCGGGCGCTCCCCGGACCGCGTCCGCGTGCTCGACCCCGGCACGGACTCCGTCGCCGACCTGCGCAACGCCGGTCTCGACGCGGCCTCGGGCACGTACGTCCTCGTCCTCGACGCCGGGGAGCTGCTCCAGCGGCACGCCTGCCGCAACCTGTGGGAGGCCGGGGCGCGCACCCGCGCCGACCTGGTCGCGGGGCGCTGGAGCCGGCTCACCGGGGACGGGACCAAGGAACGCGAACCCTCCTGGCAGCAGCCGCTGTTCGCCTCCTCCCGCACCGTCGGCCGGTTCGCAGAGGCCCCCGAACTGGCGGCGCACGACGCCCTGGTGACCGGATTCTGCCTGCGGCGCGCGGCGCTGGAGCGGCACGCCCTGCGCTACGACGAGGACCTCACCCACAGCGAGGTCCTGTTCGGCCCGCTGGCGGCGGCCGTGGTGGGCCGGATCGCGCTCGTCCGCCGCCGGATCGTCTCGGGTCGGGCCGTGCCCGACGCGGGCCGGGACCTCGCCGGGCTGGTGGAGGCGCACCGGCGGGTGTGCCACGTGCTGGTGGCCCAGGGGCTGGCCCAGCTGCGCGAGGAGCGGGACCGGGCCTTCCTGAGGGACCACCTCGTGCCGCTGGTGCGCACCTTCCCGGAGCGGCCCGCCGCCGATCGCGCCCGCCTGGCGGCGACCGCGGCCCGGGTGCTGCCCGGTTCCGTCCCGGAGTCGGCCCTGCTCACCCTCCCGCCCGTCGAACGCGTCGGAGTCCGGCTGCTGGAGCGGGGGCACGCCGACGGGGTGCTCGGCGCGGCGTACGCGCTGCGCAGGAGGGGGGTCGTGGCCGCCCCCCTCTCCGTGGGCGACGACGGGCGGGTGTACTGGCCGGGCGGACCCGACCCCGCGCTGGACGTCACCGAACTCGGCCACCAGTACCGGACGTTCGGCGAGCTGAAGCTGATGAACAGGCTCACCCGCTACGAGGCCGACGGCCGCCGGGTCCTGCTGGCGGGCCGGCTCGTGCTGCCCTCGCACACCGGGCCCGACCCGGAGGGCTCCCTCACGGCCCACCTGGAATTCCGTGTACGGGAGGGCTCCCGCACCTTCCGGGCCCCGGTCGACTCGCTGCGGCCCGACGCCACCGGGATCAGCTGGTCCACCAGCGCCGACCTCACCCGCCTGCTGCGGCCCTTCGGCCCCCGCGACACGGTGTGGGACGTGCGGATGGTGCTGGAGGACGGTGCGACCCGTTCGGTGAGCGACCTCTTCGCCGCCCACGACCTCGTCGGCCCGGCGGAGCGTTCCCCCGCCCTTCCCCGGCTGGGCAGGGTGACCGGGGACACCTGGGGGCCCTACGTCACGCTCCGGGACCATCTGGCGTTCCGGCTCGAAGCCCACAGGCGCCCCGCCCGCACGGCCCGCAGACTGGTCCACTACGCCACGCACTTCCGCCCCGCCCGCCGGGCCAGGCTCCTGGCACGGGCCCTCGGCAGGCGCCGGGACCGGCTGCACTCCAGGGGCTTCAAGGCCTCCGTCTACCGCTCCTGGCTCCTGCGGCTCCCCGTGCGCAGGGGGTCCGTGGTCTTCGAGAGCCACATGGGCACCTGCTACGGCGACAGCCCCCGGGCCGTCCACGAGGAGGTGCGGGTCCGCGGGCTCCCGTTGCGCTGCGTCTGGTCGTACGCCGACTCCCCGGCCGGCTTCCCGGCGGACGCCAGGCTCGTGCCCCGCTGGTCCTGGCGCTATCTGTGGGCCCTGGCCCGGGCGGAGTACTGGGTGGACAACCAGGGATTCCCGCTCCAGCTCGACAAGCCCTCCGGCACCACGTACCTCCAGACCTGGCACGGTTCGGCGTACAAGCGCATGGGCTTCGACGAGACCCGGGTCCGTCTGCAGAACGCCCCGCAGCGCGAGCGGCTCCAGCAGGCCGTGAACCGCTTCGACCACTTCCTCGTACGGTCCGGGCACGACGAGCGCACGCTGGCCCCCGCCTACCGGCTCCCGGAGACGACGCTGCTGCGCACCGGCTATCCCCGCAACGACGCCCTGCTCGCGGCGCGTGCCCGGGACGAGGCCGAGGGGCGGCTGCCCCGCCCGCCGCTCGCGGCCGAGCTCGGACTGCCCGACCACCGCAAGGTCGTGCTCTACGCGCCGACGTTCCGGGGCGGGCCGGGCAGGCGCGGGCGGCAGCGGCTCCTGCTGGACGCGGCGGCCTTCGCGGAACGCTTCGGTGACACGTACACCCTGTTGGTGCGCGCGCACTACCTGGAGGCGGCGAGCCTGCCCGCCTGCCCCCCGGGGACCGTCGTGGACGTCTCGCGCCACCACGACGTCAGCGAGCTGCTGGCGCTGGCCGACGTCCTGGTCACGGACTACTCGTCGATCATGTTCGACTACGCCCTCCTGGACCGCCCGATCGTCCTGTTCGCCCCCGACCTCGACGCCTACGCCGCCGAGCGGGGCAGCTACTTCGACCTGCGGGAGAAGGCCCCCGGTCCGGTGGCGGCGACCGAGGAGGAGCTGTTCGCCGTGCTGGCCCGGCTGAAGACCGCGGACACCGGCTTCCAGGAGCGACGTGCCGCCTTCGCCGCGGAGTTCGGCGGATACGACCGCGGTGACTCGGCACGCGCGGTCGTCGACGCCGTGTTCGCCCGGTACACCGCCCCGTCCCGCACCACGCCCACCGGGGAGGCCGGCCGATGAGCCCCAGCCGTGACGTCTTCATCGTGTCCAACAGCACCGACGAACTCGGCGGTGTCACCGGCTGGATGCACCGGACCGCCCAGTTGTTCCAGGAGGCGGGCCACCGGGTGCACACCATCGGCATCCACGCGGCGGAGCGGAAGATGGCCCTGCCCGACCCGGCCGGCTACCCGGTCACCGCGCTCTACCCGGCGCACCCTCCGACGCCCTGGGCGCCCCAGGGGCTGCTGGACCGCTTCCGCGTTCCGGCCCGGCGCGCCGAGGCCGCCCGCGCGGCGCGGAAGCGGCGTGCCGTCGAACAGCTCTCGGCGATCTTCCGGGCCGCCCGGCCCGGCGGGATGGTGATCGTCAGCCAGGTCTGGGCGATGGAGTGGGTCGGCGAGGCGGACACCGGCGGCCTGCGCGTCGTCGGGATGAGCCACGAGTCCTACGACTACTCCCGGGCGAGCCACCGCTACCGCTGGATCAGGAACCACTACCCGTCGCTCGACCGGTGGCTCGTCCTCACGGAGGAGGACGCCGACAAGTGGGCGGGCGACGGGATGAACAACGTCGGCTTCATGCCCAACGCCCTTGCCGCGCTGCCCGACGTGCCCTCGCCGCGCAGCGAGAAGTCGGTCGCGAGCATCGGCCGGCTCACCGACCAGAAGGGCATCGACATGCTCCTGGACGTCTGGGCGCTGGTGGCTCCGGACCGCCCGGACTGGTCCCTCGACGTCTACGGGACGGGCGAGGACGAGGCGGAGCTGAGGGCGCGGTGCACCGGCCTGGGGCTCGACTCCTCGGTCCGGTGGCGGGGGCGCACGGACGATGTTCCCGGAGCGCTCGCGGCCTCCTCCGTCTTCGTCCAGTCCTCACGCGGCGAGGGTTTCCCGCTGGCACTGCTGGAGGCCATGGCCAGCGGCGTGCCGTGCGCGGCGTTCGACTGCGCGCCGGGCGTGCGGGAGATCGTGCGCGACGGCGAGGACGGGCTCCTCGCGCCCGCCGGCGACATCGGCGCGCTCGCCGACCGGCTCCTGCGGCTCACCGGGAACCCCCGGCTGCGGGACGCGATGGGGGACCGGGCGCGGAGCGGTGTACAGCGGTTCTCCGAGGTGGAGATCATGGGTCGCTGGGAAGAGCTGTTCGCGTTCCTGGAGCGCTGAACGACACCCCGGGGCGGTCCGCGCCGCCCCGGGGCCGGCCGCCTCACCCGTTGGTGTACTCCCGCACCGGCACCTGTCGCGGTACCCCCGTGGGCCCGCGGCCCGTCAGCGGGGCGGGCAGCGGCAGACCCGAGGTGTCGTCCAGGAAGACCCGGCGCACCACCCGCTCCGCCGCGTGCCCGTCGTCGTACGGGCAGAACCGCGCCCGGAAGGCGGCCCGGCACTGTGCCGAGCGGGGCCCGCGCCAGTGGTCCGTGGCGAAGATCTCGTGCAGTTCCTCCTGGTCCCGGGCGACCGCCCCGGGCGGGAACGCGGCCGGGTCGAAGTAGGTGCCGCGGGCTGCCTCGTAGGCCTGCGCGTCCTCGAGGTGAAGGACGACGGGCCGGTCCAGGTTGACGTAGTCGAACATCAGCGACGAGTAGTCCGTGATCAGCCCGTCGGAGGCGAGACAGAGCTCCTCCACGGACGGGTGGGCGCTGACGTCGATGATCCGTGGGTGCCGGACGTGTCCCGAGGTGGCCCGGGCCGTCGCGTCCAGGTAGTGGGAGCGGGCCAGGATCACGACGTGCGGGCCCAGGACGCCGACCAACTGCTCCAGGTCCAGGCAGTACTGCTGTGTGCGCCTGTAGTCGCGGTGGGTCGGCGCGTAGAGCAGGGCGGTGCTGCCGTCCGGGACGCCCAGGCGCTCCCGCAGCCGTGCGGTCTCGGCGGGGCCCGTGCGGTGGAAGACGTCGTTGCGCGGGCTGCCGTACTCCAGCGTGGTGTAGCCGGACGGGTAGGTGCGCTCCCACACCAGAGTGGAGTGCTGGTTGGCCGAGAGCGAGAAGTCCCACTTGTCGACGTTGCGCAGCAGTTGGCGGAAGTCCGTCGCGCCGCCGGCGGCGGGACGGTGCACGAGGTCGGTCCCCATGGTCTTCAGAGGGGTCCCGTGGTGGGTCTGCAGGAGGACCTGACCGCGTCTCTTCACCAGTCTGCGGTCGAAGTTGACGTTGTTCACGAGGTACTTGGAGCGGGCCAGCGCGGTCCAGTACGCGGCCGTCCCCGGGTGCAGCACACGGGTGGCGTCCGGCACCGTGTGCGCGTCCTCGGGACGGCAGATCCAGGAAGTGCGCACCCCGGGCACGAGTGCCCGGGCCGTGGCCTCCAGGGCCGCGGGGCTACAGGTGTAGCCGCGGTGCCAGTAGGCGGCGAACACCGCGTCCGTGCTCCGGACGGGCAGCCGCAGCTGCACGCGGTAGTGCAGCTGGAGGGCGGCTCCGCGCACCGCCCGGCGGGCCGCCGCGGCCGCGCGCCCGAGCCGCCGGTGCAGCCGCTGGGAGGCCCAGAGGGCGCGGTAGGTGCGGTGGGCGCCCAGCCGGAACAGGGCGTGCCGCAGCCGGGTGCGGCGGGGCACGGGGGCGCCGGGGGTGCGGTAGCGGCGGCAGTGGGCCCGGGCGCGGCGGAAGAACTGGGCACGGCTGCCGCGCGGCAGCCGTCCCCGGGAGGTGTAGAGGGTCGAGAAGTGGTCGAGCATCCGGCGGAACATCACCGGGCGCCAGACGGAGAGCCCGGGGCGCGCGTCGATGAAGGCGAAGACGCGGTCGTACTGGTCGAAGACGTCGAAGTGGCGGTGGGTGGTGGTGGAGAGGATGTTCCCCCGGCGCCGCTGGCGGTACCCGACGCAGACCGTGTCGAGGACGGCGATCGACCCGGCGGCCATCAGCACCGGGTAGGTCCAGGGGGTGTCCTCGTAGTAGCCGGGAGGGAAGGTGAAGCCCTCCGCCTCGACGAACTCGCGGCGGTAGGCCTTGTTCCAGACGACCATCAGCACCTTGAGCAGCTCGGGCCGCTCCGTGAGCCGGAAGGAGGCCGGACCGGTCTCGGAGAGGTACCGGGAGAAGGTGTTGCGCACGCTCTCGCCCGAGCAGTACGTACGGGCGTAGTCGTAGACCAGGACGTCCGGGCCACCGGTCGCGTCGAGGCGGTCGGCGATCGCCTGGAGCGCCTCGGGGGCGAAGGTGTCGTCGCCGTCGAGGAAGAGCAGGTAGTCTCCGGTCGCCCGGGCCACACCGGCGTTGCGGGCGGGTCCCAGGCCGGAGTTGTGCGGCAGGTGGACGACGGCGACCCGGGGGTCGCGGACGGCGTACTCGTCGGCGATGGGGCCGCAGGCGTCCGGTGAACAGTCGTCGACCACGATGATCTCGTGGTCCTTGAAGGACTGGTTCAGCACGGAGTCGAGACACGCGTGCAGATACGCCTGGACCCGGTACGCGGGCACGATGACACTGAACCGGGGCACAACACTTCCAGGGGGCGCTCGCGGGCGGGCAGGTGGCCCGCAAACGGCCGATGGAGTGACTTGGTTACGCCGGATGTGGCATCCGGGCGAAGTACGAGGTAGGGCGGCCCGATCGAGAGTGAACGGGCCGCCCTGATATTGACGAACGCATGTGCTGTCTTGACGTCCGGCCGCAGTGCGCTACTTGACGGCGCCCGCCATGACCCCGGAGACGAACTGCCGCTGGAAGGCGAAGAACACCGCCAGCGGAATCACCATCGACACGAAGGCGCCGGGCGCCAGCACGTCGATGTTGTTGCCGAACTGCCGGACCTGCTGCTGCAGGGCGACGGTGATCGGCGGGGACTCCGAGTCCGCGAAGATCAGCGCGACCAGCATGTCGTTCCACACCCAGAGGAACTGGAAGATCCCGAGCGAGGCGATCGCGGGGCCGCCGAGGGGCATCACGACCCGGGTGAAGAGCCGGATCTCGCCGGCACCGTCCAGCCGCGCGGCCTCCAGCAGTTCGCGGGGGATCTCCGCGAAGAAGTTCCGCAGCAGGAAGATGGCGAACGGCAGGCCGAACGCCGTGTGGAACATGACCACACCGAAGGTCGTCTCGAAGATGCCGATGGTGCCGAAGAGTTCGGACACCGGGATGAGGGCGACCTGTACGGGGACCACCAGCAGCCCCACGACCAGCAGGAACCACCAGTCGCGGCCGGGGAACTCCATCCAGGCGAAGGCGTAGCCGGCGAGAGAGCCGATGACGACCACCAGGAAGGTGGACGGAACGGTGATCATGACGGTGCTGAAGAGCGAGCCCGTGATCGTCGAATTGTCCAGCAGCCGCTGGTAGTTGTCGAAGGTCAGCTCGGAGGGGGCGGTGAAGACCTTCCACCAGCCCGTCGCCGCGATGTCCTCGGCCCCGCGCAGCGACGAGAGCAGCAGGCCGATGGTCGGCATCAGCCAGAACAGTCCGACCAGGACGAGGAAGACCCGCATGGCACCGCCGCCGGCCCGCGCGGCGATCCGCGCGCCGAGCGAATGCCGGCCCTCGGCGGCCGGCTTCGAGGGGGGTGCCTGCTTGGCCCCTGGGGCCTCGGTCGTGGTCATCGCCGTCCCTCCTTCCGGATCCGCCGGATGTTGCCGTGTTCTTCCGGGGGGCGACCCCCGGACCCCCGGCAGGGGGCTGGTGCGGTGTCGTCCCGGGCCGTCATCGCCGTCCCTCCTTCCGGATCCGCCGGATGTTGAAGAGCATCACGGGGATCACCAGCAGCAACAGGAGTACGGCGATCGCGCTGCCGACCCCGAGATCCGCGTCCGTGCCGAACGAGGAGCGGTACAGCTGGAGGGCCAGGACGTTCGCGTCGTCCTGGGAGGAGCCCGGCGCGATGATGAAGACCAGGTCGAAGATCTTCAGGACGTTGATCATCAGGGTGACCAGGACCACCGCGAGCACGGGTGCCAGCATCGGCACCGTGATCCGGCGGAACACCTGCCACTCGTTGGCGCCGTCCACCCTCGCCGCTTCGAGGAGTTCACGGGGCAGACCGGCCAGACCGGCGGCGATCAGGACCATCGCGAATCCGGCCCACATCCAGACGTAGCTGCCGATGATGCCCGGCGTCACGAGGGACGGCCCGAGCCAGTCGACGCCGTTGTACGGCTCCCGGAAGTTGTCCGCCGGGAGACGGAGCAGCGAGCCGTCGGCCGAGGCGGGCAGGGTGAAGACCCCGTCCGCTCCGGCCGTCGCCGACGCGACGACCTTGCCGTCCTTCACCGCCTCCACGGTGATGCCCTTGAGGCCGAGCTCGTTCGGATCGACGGTGTTCGGCTTGCCGCCGCCGCCCTTGGTGAAGTCGAGCCAGGCCGTCCCGGTGACGGACCCGCCGGACGCCGTGGCCGCCTTCGCGGGCTTCGCGTCGCCGGGCATCTTCGCCGGCACCACACCGACCAGCGGCAGGCTCACCGGTTCCCCGGCCCGCACGGGCTCCTTCGTCACGAAGGAGCCGCCGCCGCCCGCCTTCAGCGGATGGACGGGCAGCGGATGCGCCTTGGGGAAGCCGGACGACTGCGCGAACGTGTCGTGGACACCCACCGCCACGGCGTTGGCGACACCGCGCTCGGGCGCCTGCTCGTACACCAGCCGGAAGATGATGCCGGCGGCCAGCATCGAGATCGCCATCGGCATGAAGACGATCAGCTTGAACGCCGTACCCCACCGGATCCGCTCGGTGAGCACCGCGAAGATCAGGCCCAGCGCGGTGGCGACCGTCGGTGCGAACACGACCCAGATCGCGTTGTTCCTGACGGCCGTCCGGATGGTGTCGTCCGTGAACAGCGCCTTGTAGTTGTCCAGGCCCGCGAATCCGGTGCCGGACTGGTCGAGGAACGAGCGGTAGACGGAGTACACGATGGGATAGACGACGAGGGCGCCGAGCAGCACCAGGGCCGGCAGCAGGAACGCCGCCGCGACCGCTCTGCGGGTGCCGGTCACGCTTCCCCGTGGGCGCTTTCCCGTGCCCGTGGCAGGACGCTTGTCGGCGGGGGGCGCGCTGCCGGCGCCCCCCGCTGTCGCTGTGGTCATCCCGTCAGCTCGTGTACGCCTTGGCCGCGGCGGACTCCAGCTCGGCTTGAGTCCCCGCGATGTCCTTCGGGTTCTTCAGGAAGTCCTGGAGCGTCTTCCACTCGCCCTTCCCGGGTGTCCCGCCGAACGACTGCGGTGCCTGGTCGGACATGTCGAACCGGACGTCGTCACCGGCCGCGATCAGCGCCTCGGCGATCGTGCGCTGCACGTCGTTCGGGTACGCGGCCGCGTCGAGCGACTTGTTCGGGGAGATGAACCCGCCGGCCTCGGCCCAGATCTTCGCGGCGTCGGTCGAGGCGAGCCAGGTCAGCAGTGCCTGCGCGCCCTCGCCGTCCTTGAGCGCCACGGCCGCGTCGCCGCCCGTCACGACGGGGGACTCGGCGCCGACGGCCGGGAACGGGAACACCTTGGCGTCCGTGCCGATCTTCGCCTTGGTCTGCGCGATGTTGATGGAGACGAAGTCCCCTTCGAAGACCATCGCGCCCTTGGGCTGGTCGCCACCGGTGAACGTCTGGGTGACCGACACCGGGAACTCGGTCTGCAGCGCGCCGTCGGCGCCGCCGGAGATCAGGCTCGGCTTGCCGAAGAGCTCGGCGAGCGTGGTCAGCGCGTCCTTGACGGACGGGTCCGTCCACTTGATCTCGTGCTTGGCGAGCTGGTCGTACTTCTCGGGTCCGGCCTGGGAGAGGTAGACGTTCTCGAACCAGTCCGTGAGCGTCCAGCCGTCCGCACCGCCCACCGAGACCGGGGTGACACCGGAGGCGGAGACCGTCTCGGCCGTGGCCAGGAAGTCCTTCCAGGTCTTCGGCTCGCTCGCGCCCGCGTTCTCGAACGCCTTGGCGTTGTACCAGACCAGTGACTTGTTGGCGGCCTTGAAGTAGACGCCGTACTGGGTGCCGTCGACCGCGCCGAGGTCCTGCCAGACCTGCGCGTAGTTCTGGCCCAGCTGGGCCCGCGCCTCGTTGCCGACCGGCTTGGCCCACTTCTTGGCCACGGCCTGCTGGATCGCGCCGACCTGCGGGATCATCGCGACGTCCGGGGGCTGGCCGCCCGCGATCTTCGTGCCGAGGAAGTTGACGATCGGGTCCTGCGCCGGGACGAAGGTGACCGTCGCGCCCGTACGCTTCTCGAACTCGTCCAGCACCTTGGTGAAGTTGGCCTGCTCGGGTCCCGTCCAGACCGCGGCCACCGATATCTTCTGGCCGTCCAGTTTCGGCAGATCGACCGTTGACGAGCTGTCCGTCTCCTTGCCGGGTCCGTCGGCCGGTTTGGTCACGTCGTCGCCGTCGCCACTGCATCCGGCGAGCGCCAGCGCACCGATCGTGGTGAACACCAGTGCGGCCCTACGCATGCGAAGGGTTGTGCGCATCCCTGCCCCGTCTCTCCTGCGCGCGCGTGTGTGTACGGACCGGCACCAACGGTCAGGCCCTGTAGTGCCGTTCGCGTCCCACAGCGTGCGGATCACGTCGTTCGTGCGCACAGTCCTATGCCCGGCGCACCGGAGCCGCAATACCGTCGTCGGCACCAACTCCGTGATCGTGATGGGCTCGTGACGTCCCGCCACGGCGCGCCCGGGATCCTCCCGACACGGCAGCCAGGAGCACGGAGCCCACGGCGGCGGGGGCCGGGAGACCGGCTACGGAATCAGCGGAGGGAGCGGTTCCGCGTTCACCGAGCGGGCGGCCCTCTCCAGGGCGCTGGCGAGCAGGGCCAGGTCGGTGGGGCCGTTGCCCAGCTCGCGGACCGGTCTGCGGGTGGGCGGATCGCCCATCCGCTCCCACTCCAGGGGTACGACGGTGGGGCGCAGGGTCGCCGTGCGCGGGATACGGCCGGTGACCCGGCCACCCTGGAACGGCGTCACGCGGCCGTCCGGATGCCCCAGCCGCCCCCGGCCCGGCGCGGGCTCGTCGGGCGAAGGGGGGACGACGGGCGGGTCGAGCACGATGCGCAGTCGCGCACCCCGGGCCAGCTCCGTGTCCTCGGTGCGGTCCGGGCGGGCGGACGAGGCGACCAGGTGGACGCCGAGCCGCCCGCCGTCCCTGGCCACGGCCTCCAGCACCCGGACGATCGATCCGGCGGAGGGGCGGCCCGGGCTGCCGAGCGCCGGGGCGACCAGGGCGTCGAAGTCGTCGGCCAGGACGACCAGCCGGGGAAGGGGGGAGGGGCCCGGGTCCACCGGACGGGCCGAGGCGGGCCGCAGCCGCAGGGTGCCGCTGGCCGGCGACTCGATGTCACCGCGCTGCTCGGCGGCGCCGGAGGGGCGGCGGCCGGTGAGCGCCTGCGCCTCCTCGTGCCGCGCGTGCCATGCGGTGAAGTCCAGCGTGCCGAGCAGCTCCGCGCGGCGCTTCAGCTCGCCGCCCAGCGCCTGGGCGAACTCACGCATCCGTACGGGGTCGGAGGCCACCAGGTGTGTGGAGACGTGAGGCAGCTCCGTGCAGGGACGCAGCCCCTCGCCCCGCTCCCCGTGTTCGCCGCCCGCCCCGTCGATGAGGAGGATGCCGAGCCGGTCGGGGCGGGCGGCGGAGGCCAGGGAGGCCGCGACGGCACGCAGCAGCTCCGTACGGCCGCTGCCCGCGGGTCCTTCGATCAGGAGATGGGGCCCCTCGTCGGCCAGGTCGACGGAGAGCGGGCCCCGCGGGCCCGCTCCGAGCACGGCCACGGGCCGTCCCGCGTAACCGGCGGAGGCTCCCGTGTGACAGGTCTCGCCGACCCCGCTGTCGCGCCGCTGCGCGCCGATCCGGGGGGAGCCGGTCCCCGTCGCGGGGGCGTAGCCGGAGCGGCCCGAGCCCGAGCTGGTCGGTCCGCCGCTCCGGTACGGGGTGTGCCCGGAGTCGGGCGAATCGCGCGGGGCGCCCACCCGGGGCCCGGCGCTCAGGGTGCGGCCGGAACTCGTCGTGTCCAGGTCCGCGGTGCTCGGTGGGGCCGTGCGCACCGTCGCGCCCGGCTGGACCTCGGCCGTGGAGGCCCAGCGTGCCATCAGGGAGGCAGGGGTGGCTCTGGCGAGGCCCAGCTCGTCCAGCAGCCGGGCGGACGGCGGCAGGGCCGCCGCCATGGGCCGGCCGGGGAGTGTCACCGCGCCTTCGTCCCGCAACGGGGCGAGGGCACGCCCGAAGCGCTCGGCCCAGGCCGCCGACACGGCGTCCACCGAGGCGACGGTGCCGTGGCCCGCCGCCTCGCCGCCCGCCGTGCGCAGCACCCGCAGCGCGGTCGCCACGTCGCCGCTCAGCATGGCGACGGCACCGCACTCCCGGAAGGCGATCGAGGCCCGGCACGCGGCGTCGTAGGTGGCCGCGACCGGAGAGGTCGGGGAGGCGGCCGGGGTCTCGGCCAGACAGATCAGATGGATCCCGGCGGCGGCTCCGGCGCCGGCCAGGCCCGCCGTGGTCTCGCGCAGGACGGCGGAGCCGGGATCGCCGTCCACGACCACCACGGTGAAGGGCCCGGTGTGATGGCGGGCCGCCTCGGCCACGGACGACCGGTCGGCGCTCGCCCAGCCGTGCCCCAGCGGCCCGTCCTCCATGCGGCGCACCAGTTCCGCCGCACGCGCGCCCGCCTGCTCACGGTCGTACGCGAGGAGCAGGCGGCAGTCCTGGCCGTGCATGGGGCGCAGGTGGGGGAGCCAGCCGAGCCAGGACCACTCGCGCCGCCGTTCGTCCAGACTCCGGGCCCGGTCCGTGCTGATCAGCACGATCTCCAGGTCGAAGGGGGAGTGCAGCGCCGCGAGCTGGGCCACCGCCGAGCGGGCGAGCCCGGACAGCCGGGCCCGGGGGCCGGCGAGACCGAGCGAGCCGGCCTCCCGCAGCCCCACGGTGACCGGCACGGCGGGCAGGTCGGCCCGGTCCGTCGTCCCGAGCCGTACGACCAGGGACTCGGGGTGCGCGGTGTCGCGCTCCCACAGGCGGGGGCCGGGGCCGAGCGCCGTCAGGAGCACCGTCGCGGGGTCCGGCCAGGTCCCGGCCGGGGCGGAGGGGGAGCGAAGAGGTGCGGCGGGGGCGTGCGGGGAGGGCCCGGCCTCTTCCGGGCCGGCGGCGGGCGTTCCTGGCGCCTGCTCGCCCTTGCCGCCCGTGAGCCGCCGCGCCCAGGCGCCTATGCCGCCGCGTCG
>NZ_NEUF01000009.1 GCF_002910915.1 Streptomyces sp. SM10
CGAGTCCGCCCTCGCGGGCCTGGTGCGCGCGGCGGCCGCCTTCGCCTTCCGCCCCCTGCTCACCGCGGTCGCCGTGGTGGGCGCGGTGCGACATCCGGCGCGGTCCCGCGTCCGGCGCGCCGGACGCGTCCACCCGCTCGCCCCGGCCCGCTTCCTCGTGCACTCCGTGGGACGGAGGGGTCCGCCGCGCTCGGCCTTCAGCTTTGCCTGAGCACGCGGTACGACCCCCTGAGCCATCCCCACCCCTACGGAGCACTCCCATGAGCAGTCGCAACAGCCAGGCCAACAAGTCCGCCGCCCGCGAGCGGCTGCGCGTGGAGCGCGAGCGCCAGGCGAAGAAGGACAAGGTACGCAAGCAGGTCGTCGTCGGCGTCTCGATCGTCGGCGTGCTCGCGATCGCCGGCGCCGTCAGCTACGGCGTGATGCAACTGAACAAGCCCTCCGCCTGGGACGCCGCGGCGGACGCGAAGAACGTCACCGCGCCCAAGAACACCTCGGGCGACGACGGCACGACCGTCGTGATCGGCGAGTCGAGCGCCAAGAAGACCCTGGAGCTGTACGAGGACTCGCGCTGCCCGATCTGCGCCACCTTCGAGCAGACGGTCGGCGAGACCGTGGCCAAGGACGTCGACGCGGGCAAGTACAAGATCAAGTACGTCGGCGCGACCTTCATCGACAACTCCGACAGCGGCGAGGGCTCGAAGAACGCCCTGAGCGCCCTGGGTGCGGCGCTCGACGTGAGCCCGGAGGCCTTCCTGGAGTACAAGACCGCTCTGTACTCCGCGAAGTACCACCCCGAGGAGACGAACGACAAGTTCGCCAAGGACAGCTACCTGATCGAGGTGGCGGACTCCGTGGACGCGCTGAAGGGCAACAAGGCTTTCCAGAAGGCCGTCGAGGACGGTACGTACGACGCCTGGGCGATCAAGATGTCCAAGACGTTCGACAAGAGCGGGGTCCAGGGGACACCCACCCTCAAGATGGACGGCAAGACGCTCACCGCCGAGGGCAGCGAGAACGCCCCCATGACGGTGGCCGACTTCAACGCGGCGGTCACCAAGGCCCTGAAGGGCTGACGGACCACCGGCTCCGGGGACTCCGCGCCCGCAGAACGGCGGGAAGACTCACGGCCGGACCGGGGCGGCCGACGTAACTCCGGGCGTCATTCAGCCAACGGGCGGGCGAACTTCCTTTGTTCGCCCGCCCGTTCGCTCTACCCGCCAGTAGGGTGATCGCCCGTGACCAGACGACACCTCTCCGCCGCACCCACCCGCCGCACGGTCGTCAAGGCCGCCGCAGCCACCGCGGTCGCCGGCTCCGTGCTGACCTCGACCAGTGCCCGGGCCGCCGACGGCCCGGCCTTCCTGCACGGCGTCGCCTCCGGCGACCCGTTGCCCGACGGCATACTCCTGTGGACCCGCGTCACCCCGTCCCCGGACGCCCTGCCGGGCTCGGGCCTGGGCCCCGACACACCGTTGACCTGGGAGGTCTCCGAGGACAAGGCCTTCTCCCGGATCGCCGCCCGGGGCACGGCCGTCGCACGGGCCGGCTCCGACCACACCGTCAAGGCCGATGTCCGGGGGCTGCGCCCGGCGACGACGTACTGGTTCCGCTTCGCGGCCGCCGCTCACGGGGGCCAGGAGGGCGGCCAGGGCGTCCTCTCCCCCGTCGGCCGCACCCGCACGGCGCCCGCCGCCGGGGCGAAGGTCGCCGGGATCCGCTTCGGCGTGGTGTCCTGCGCCAACTGGGAGGCGGGCTGGTTCTCCCCGTACCGCCATCTCGCGGCCCGTGCCGATCTGGACGCCGTGCTGCACCTGGGTGACTACATCTACGAGTACGCGTCGGGCAGTTACCCGACCCGGGACACCGTCGTACGCCCGCACGCCCCGCTCCACGAGATCCTGACCCTCGCCGACTACCGCCTGAGGCACGGCACGTACAAGACGGACACCGACCTCCAGACGCTCCACGCCACCCACCCGGTGATCGCGATCTGGGACGACCACGAGTTCGCCAACGACGCCTGGTCGGGGGGAGCCGAGAACCACACCCCCGGCACCGAGGGCGCCTGGGCCGCCCGGGTGGCCGCGGCGAAGCAGGCGTACTTCGAGTGGATGCCGGTCCGCGCCTCCACCGAGGGCACCGTCTACCGGCGGCTGAGCTTCGGCGATCTGGCCGAGCTGCACCTGCTCGACCTGCGCAGCTTCCGCTCCGAGCAGGCGTCGATCGGCGACGGCGCGGTCGACGACCCGGAGCGCTCGATCACCGGGCGGGCCCAGCTGGACTGGCTCAAGGCCGGGCTGACCGCCTCGGACGCCGCCTGGAAGCTGGTCGGCACCTCGGTGATGATCTCCCCGGTGGCCTTCGGCGCCCTGCCCGCCCATCTGCTGGCTCCGCTGGCGGAGCTGCTCGGGCTTCCCGCGGAGGGGCTGGCGGTCAACGTCGACCAGTGGGACGGCTACACGGACGACCGCAAGGAGCTGATCGCGCACCTGCGGGAGAACGCCGTAAGGGACACGGTCTTCCTGACCGGCGACATCCACATGGCGTGGGCCAACGACGTGCCCGTGAAGGCGGCGACCTATCCGCTGTCCGCCTCGGCGGCCACCGAGTTCGTGGTGACGTCGGTCACCTCGGACAACCTGGACGACATCCTGCGGGTCGCCCCCGGGACGGTCTCGGTGGTCGCGGCGGCCGCGGTCAAGGCAGCCAACCGCCATGTGAAGTGGGTCGACATGGACGGGCACGGCTACGGCGTCCTCGACGTGACGGCCGAACGCTCCCAGATGGACTACTACGTGGTCTCCGACAAGACGAGGCGGGACGCGACGTCGTCCTGGGCCCGCTCGTACCGCACGCGCAGCGGCACACAGAGGATCGAGAGGGCCGACGCCCCGGTGCGCTGACCACTGGAGTACGCCGAAGGGGCCGCGCGCCGGGGTGCGCGGCCCCTTTCCGCGGCTACAGCGTGGCGAGGAAGCCCAGCGAGACCTTCCAGGCCAGCTCGGCCGCGTCCTCGTCGTGGTCGGGCAGGTCCGGGTCGGTGAACAGGTGCCCGGCGCCCGGGTAGCGGTAGACCTCGACGTCCGCGCCGGTGCGCTGCATCTGGAGGTACCAGCTGGTCAGCCAGTCGTGCGACTCGAAGGGGTCGGGGTCGGCGACGTGCAGCTGGACCGGCAGCTCGTCCACCGAGGCTGTCTCCGCGATGTCCGACGTGCCGTGGAGCAGCAGCAGTCCCCGCGCCTTCGCGTCACCGAGCGCGAGGGTCTGCGCCACCGACGCCCCGAAGGAGAACCCCGCGTAGACGAGGCCCTGGTCCGAGTAGGGCGCGGCGGCCAGCACGGCGCGCTTGAGCAGCTCGTCCTTGCCGACCTCCTCCTTGAAGGCCAGTCCTTCCTCGACCGTCTCGAAGGTGTGACCCTCGAAGAGATCGGGCACGCGCACCTCGTGGCCGGCTGCGCGCAGCCGGTCCGCCGACGCGTGCACGGCCGGCCGCAGACCGTAGGTCGAGTGGAAAAGCATGATGTTCATGCGGTCCATGGTGCCAGGCGCGCCCCGAGTCTTGGAGGACGACCGGATGGAGAACATACTGCGCCCGCTGCTGGTGGTGGGCGGTTCGGTGGTGATCACCCTGGTGCTGGGATGGGTGGTCGACCTGATGCTGCGCCGCGCAGACAGCCGGCACAGCGAGACCCCGCTGTGGGGTCTGCTGCGGCGCTGCCGGCCACCTCTGCAGGTGGTGTTCTGCACCGCCCTGCTGAGGGCCACGTTCAGCCAGATCCGCCTGGAGCCGATCCGGGACCACCGCGCCGTGATCGGCCAGGCCCTGACCCTGGTGCTGATCGCGGCGTCGGCCTGGCTGGTCCTGCGGGTCGCGGCCACCGTCGTGGAGTCGTCCTACGCCCGGTACGCCTCGGCCTCGCGCGACGCGGCACGCGTTCGCCGGGTCCGCACCCAGGTCACCCTGATCCAGCGCGTGGTCACCGCCGTGGTCGCGACGGTGGCGATCGCGGCGATGCTGCTCACCTTCCCCGCGATGCGCACGGTCGGCACCTCGATGCTCGCCTCGGCAGGTGTGGTCGGCATCGTCGCCGGTGTCGCCGCGCAGTCGACGCTCGGCAACCTCTTCGCCGGGTTCCAGATCGCCTTCGGCGACATGGTCAGGATCGGCGACACCGTGGTGGCGGAGGGGGAATGGGGAACGGTGGAGGAGATCACCCTGACCTTCCTCACCGTCCGCACCTGGGACGAGCGGCGGATCACGATGCCGGTGTCCTACTTCACCAGCAAGCCGTTCGAGAACTGGTCCCGCGGCGGGGCGCAGATGACCGGCACCGTCTACTTCCAGCTCGACCACGCCGCGCCGATCGCGGCGATGCGCGAACGGCTCCGGGACATCCTGGGCGAGTGTGCCGCGTGGGACGGCCGCGACTGGTCCCTGGCCGTGACGGACACCACCCCGACGACGATCGAGGTCCGCGCCGTGGTCACCGCCAAGGACGCCGACGACGTCTGGACCGCGCGGTGCGCCGTGCGGGAGCAGATGATCAGCTGGCTCCGGGAGACGCATCCGTACGCGCTTCCCCGCGTCATGACCGCACCCGCCGCACAGGCACCGGGCGACCACGGTCGGGAGCCGGGCTCGTCGCGTGAGCGGGAGCGGGAGCTGGCCGGTGCGGCACACGGCCCGTCGGCGAACGGGCAGACGGTCGACACCGACAGGAGTCCCCGTACGGGCCGTGGCTGACCCCCGCGCGCCGCGGCGGGCCCGTCAGCGCAGGCTGCGCACGTCCAGGTTCCTCAGCACCCGGTCCACGACCTCCGGATCCGCGCCGGGCTCGCTGCGGGCGGAGAGCACCTCGTGGCGGGCTGCCGACAGCAGCTCTCGCTGCACCCGGCCGAACGTCCTGAACCGCTCGGCGCGCTGGGCGTAGGCCTCGCGCCGCTCGTCGTCGAGCATGTCCGGACTGATCCGGGCCCCGATGTCGTACGCAGCGCGCTGCAGCCTCTCCTGGACGTCCTCGGGGAAGTCCTCGGCGTCCTCGATCTCCTTGAGGCGGTGCTTGGCCGCTTTGGCGGCCCGGATCGCGAGGGCGCGTTCCAGGGCCTGCTCCGCCTCGGTGTCGGCCCTGACGCCGAGCTTCCGCACGAGCCACGGCAGGGTGAGGCCCTGGAAGACGAGGGTGGCCATGATGACGGCGAAGGCGATGAAGACGATCTCGTCCCGGCCGGGGAACGGCTTCCCGTCGTCGGTCTCCAGGGGGATCGCCAGCGCGAGCGCCACGGAGGCCACCCCGCGCATCCCCGCCCACCACATGACGATGGTCTCCCGCCAGTTGGTGGGGATCTCCTCGTCGTACTCACGCCGCCGGTGGAGCCGCTTGGCGAGCCACGTCGCCGGCAGCAGCCAGAGGAGCCGTACGCCGACGACGACCGCGACGATCACCAGCCCCCATCCCACGAGCTCCAGTTCCCGGCCGTCGGCGGTGCCGAAGACGCTGTGGAGTTCCAGCCCGATGAGGCCGAAGGCGACACCGGTCACGAGGGTGTCGACGATCTCCCAGAAGGAACGGCCGGTGAGGCGGCCGAGGACGTCGTCGGCGTCCGCGGCGTGCTCCGCGAGGAAGAGCGCGGTGGTGAGGACCGCGAGCACGCCGGATCCCATCAGCTCCTCGGCGAGCACGTAGCTGACGAAGGGGACCAGCAGGGTCAGGCCGACCTGGAGCGTGGCGTCGCCCAGCAGCCCCATCAGCTTGATGGTCAGCCAGCCGAGCACCAGCCCGACCACCACGGCGACGACCGCGGAGAGCAGGAGGAGCCCGAAGGCCTCGGGAAGCGAGAAGGTGCCGCTGACGGCCGCGGCGATCGCCACGTGGTACAGGACGATGGCTGTGACGTCGTTGAACAGCCCCTCGCCCTCCAGGATCGAGACGAGGCGGCGCGGCAGTCCGACCGAGCCGGCGACCGCCGTGGCGGCGACGGGATCGGGCGGGGCGACGAGGGCACCCAGCGCCACGGCGGCGGCGACGGGCAGCCCGGGGACGATCGCGTCGGCGACCGCGGCGACGGCCGCCGTCGTGACGAAGACGAGGGCGACCGCCAGCAGGAAGATCGGCCGCCTGTTGGCCGCGAACTGCCGCCAGGAGGTGCGCTGCACCGAGGCGTAGAGCAGCGGGGGCAGCAGGGCGGGGAGGATGACCTCCGGCGGGATGTCCACGTCGGGGACGAAACTCGCGAAGGCCATGCCGATCCCGGCGAGCGTCATCAGCACGGGCGCGGGCAGACCCAGCCGCTCCCCCAGTGGCACCGTGACCACCGCTCCGAGGAGAAGCAGGAGCAGGAGTGCCATCTGGTCCACGTTGTGCCTTCCGCAGCGCGCCGGACCCGTTGATCAGCGGGCCAGGGCTCCCAGCGTGCCACGCCGGACCGGCCGTCCCGCGGCAGCCCCCGCGGGCCGCGCGGTCAGAGTGTGCGGCGCATGGCCCGGTGGGGCATCCCGGCGTCCGGGAACTCGGGGCCGTACGCCGTGTAGCCGAGCCGCTCGTAGAAGCCGAGCGCGTGGGTCTGGGCGTGCAGGTCCACGGCGGCCAGGCCCAGCGCGCGGGCCTCCTCCTCGATCGCCCGCACCAGTGCGGCGCCGACACCGAGGCCGCGGGCCTCGCGGGTCACCGCGAGGCGGCCCAGTGAGCCGGCCGCGGGGTCGCCGTCGGTCCGGTCCGCCGCCGCCTCACCGTGCAGCAGCCGTCCCGTGCCGAGCGCGGAGCCGTCCGCGGCGACCGCCAGGACGTGGACCGCCGCAGGGTCGTGGGCGTCGTACTCGAGCTCCTCGGGCACCTGCTGCTCACCGACGAAGACGTCCTTGCGGACCTGGAAACAGGCCGCGAGGTCACTCTCGTCGAGGGCCCTTCGGGTGCTGTACGAGGCGACGGAGGTCACTGGCTCTCCGCGGCGATCGTGTCGAGGGCGTGGCGCAGGTCGTCCGGGTAGGTGCTCTCGAATTCGACCCAGCCGCCGTCGGCCGGGTGCTCGAAGCCGAGCCGGACCGCGTGGAGCCACTGCCGGGTCAGGCCGAGGCGCTTGGCCAGCGTGGGGTCGGCGCCGTAGGTCAGGTCGCCGACGCAGGGGTGGCGGTGGGCGGACATGTGCACGCGGATCTGGTGCGTGCGCCCGGTCTCCAGCTTGATGTCGAGAAGGCTGGCGGCGCGGTAGGCCTCGATGAGGTCGTAGTGGGTCACGGAGGGCTTGCCCTCGGCGGTGACGGCCCACTTGTAGTCGTGCTGCGGGTGGCGGCCGATGGGGGCGTCGATGGTGCCACTCATCGGGTCCGGGTGGCCCTGCACCAGCGCGTGGTACTTCTTCTCGACGACCCGGTCGCGGAACTGCGCCTTGAGCAGGGTGTAGGCACGCTCGGACTTGGCCACGACCATCAGGCCGGAGGTGCCGACGTCCAGCCGGTGCACGATGCCCTGGCGCTCGGCGGCACCCGAGGTGGAGATGCGGTAGCCGGCCGCGGCGAGACCGCCGATGACGGTGGTGCCGGTCCAGCCGGGGCTCGGGTGGGCGGCCACACCGACCGGCTTCATGATCACGACGATGTCGTCGTCGTCGTGGACGATCTCCATGCCCTCGACGGGCTCGGCGACGATCTGGACCGGAGCGGCCGCCTGGGGCATCTCCACCTCCAGCCAGGCACCGCCGTGCACCCGCTCGGACTTCCCGGCCACCGCGCCGTCCACCTGGACCTTCCCGGCGGAGGCCAGCTCGGCGGCCTTGGTGCGGGAGAAACCGAACATCCGGGAGATGGCGGCGTCGACACGCTCGCCCTCCAGGCCGTCGGGTACGGGCAGGGTGCGGACCTCGGGATACGTACTCACCAGTCGAGTATGCCTTGCGCCCGCTAGTCCTTGTGCACGGTGCCGTCGGGGTCCAGGCCCTTGAAGGAGAGGATCACGATGAGGATTCCGCCGCACACGATCGCGGAGTCCGCGAGGTTGAAGACGGCGAAGTGCGCGGGGGCGATGAAGTCGACCACCGCGCCCTTGAAGACGCCCGGCGCGCGGAAGATGCGGTCGGTGAGGTTGCCGAGCGCCCCGCCGAGCAGCAGCCCCAGGGCGATGGCCCAGGGCAGGCTGTAGAGCTTCCGGGCGAGCCGGACGATGACGATGATCACGACGGCCGCGATGGCCGTGAAGATCACGGTGAACGCCTCGCCGATCCCGAACGCGGCGCCCGCGTTGCGGATCGCGTCGAACTTCAGCCACTCACCGAAGATCTCGATGGGCTCCTCGTGCTCCAGCTTCGCGACCACGATCATCTTGCTGATCAGGTCCAGGAGGTAGGCCAGGACGGCCACGACGAGGAGGGCGAGGACCTTCTTCCTGCCCCGGCCGGCCCGGGTCGAGCCCTCGGCCGGGTGCTGGGGCTCAGCCCCGTCGGCCCCCTCGGCATCAGGGATATCCGGCGTACCGATGATGCGCTCCGCCTCTGCCACGTGAGTCCCTCAACCTAGGTGCCTGACTGAGGACGAGGGTACGACACACCCAGGCTGTCAGGGGCCTCAGGCCCCGGACCGTCCCGGGCCTCCGCCACCGCCCGGACCTTTCGTCCGGACGCGGCCCGGACGGGTCCCGGAGGCGGCCCGGACCATGACGCGGCATGATCCGGGCGCGATCCGGACGGATCGGCTAGCCGCGCCGCTCCTGCTTCTGCTTGTCCTCGACGCAGAGCGTGGCCCGAGGGAAGGCCTGCATCCGCGCCTTGCCGATCGGCTTACCGCAGACCTCGCAGAGCCCGTAGGTCCCCGCGTCGAGGCGGGCCAGGGCCCGCTCGGTCTGGTCCAGGGTCTCCTGGGCGTGGGCCGCCAGGGACAGCTCGTGCTCGCGGGTGATGTTCTTCGTGCCGGTGTCCGCGTCGTCGTCGCCGGCCCCGTCCCCGGAGTCGCGCATCAGACCGGCGAGCGCCGCGCCCGACGCCTCCAGCTCGCTCCTCAGCCGCAGGACCTCACCGGTCAGCTCGGTCCGGGCCGCCTCGACCTCCTCCGGGGTCCAGGGGTCCTCTCCCGGCCTGACGGCGAGGTCTCCGGGCGCCGTCGCTGTCGCGGTGCCCTCTCCTGCCTCCGTGGTCCCGGCCGCGCTCTTCTTGGCTACCACCGTGTGGGCTCCTGTCTGCTCGGCGGCCCGGGCCGCCCCCGTGGCCTTCTTCGACGCCTTCTCGGCTGCGCTCTTCTTCGCGGTGCTCTTCTTCGCCGGCCCGTGACGCGTCGGTTCCCCGCCGGTCCGCTCCGGCTCCGCAGGCCGGGCCGCCGCCTTCTTCGCGACGGCCTTCTTCGCGGCCTTCTTCGTGGCTTTCCTCGCCGCCTTCTTCGCGGCCGGCTTCTCCTGGTCCGGCTCCGGACCGGCCTCCTCGCCCGCGCTCCCGTGCTCCTCCTCGGCAGCCGCAGCCGTGGATCTCATCGACGCCGTTCTCGATACGGCGGTCTTCTTCGCCACCATGGCCGCGGCCCCTTCACATATTGTGATCTTGCACGCGAATCGTGCTGGGACGATAAATCGACCCCAGCTCCGCGGCAACGGGGCACGCCGCCGGTTCTCACCTCCCGCGGCAGGGCGGTGGCGCGCCTGCAACCGTTGTGCCCAGCTCCCCGCGCGGTAATCCGCCCCCGCACGCCCTCAGGGACTCCGTCCGGCCCGACTGGCCATTCGGGTCAAGCACCGCCCCGTGGAAA
This sequence comes from Streptomyces sp. SM10, assembly GCF_002910915.1. Classification (GTDB taxonomy): domain Bacteria; phylum Actinomycetota; class Actinomycetes; order Streptomycetales; family Streptomycetaceae; genus Streptomyces. Next base: position 9,725 of record NZ_NEUF01000009.1, read on the forward strand.
AACCGGTCGGGCGTCGCGCGCGCGGGCCCGTACACTGGCCGCAGCGAGAGGCGTGGATGGGACGAGTAGCGTCGTACGCGGCCAGGAGCGACCCGGGGACGGTGGGAGCCCGGGGGCTGGCGCGACGTGAACATCACCCCGGAGCCGCCGGAAGAAAGCCTTGGACTGTGGGCTCCCCCACGGTCACAGGGCGACTAGACCCGGCATCGCGACCCCAATGAGGGGGCCACGGGCGCACGCCCGGGGCCAAGGAGGGTGGTACCGCGGGAGCTGATCCGGCTCTCGTCCCTCCGACGGAAGTGGAAGACGTCCGCCGGAGGAAGCCCGCACATGACATCGCCGCAGTACCGCCAGGTACCCGCCCAGGTCGACCTGCCCGCCCTCGAGCACGCCGTGCTCGACTTCTGGCGCGACAACAAGGTCTTCACCAAGAGCCTCGAACAGTCCGAGGGCCACCCCGAGTGGGTCTTCTACGAGGGTCCGCCGACCGCCAACGGCATGCCCGGGGCCCACCACATCGAGGCCCGCGTCTTCAAGGACGTCTTCCCGCGCTTCCGCACCATGCAGGGCTACCACGTCGGCCGTAAGGCCGGCTGGGACTGCCACGGCCTGCCGGTCGAGCTCGCGGTGGAGAAGGAGCTGGGCTTCAACGGCAAGAAGGACATCGAAGCGTACGGCATCGCCGAGTTCAACGCCAGGTGCCGTGAGTCGGTGACCCGTCACACCGACGCGTTCGCCGAGCTCACGACCCGCATGGGGTACTGGGTCGACCTCGACGACGCCTACCGCACGATGGACCCGGAGTACGTCGACTCCGTGTGGTGGTCCCTGAAGGAGATCTTCGACAAGGACCTGCTGGTCCAGGACCACCGCGTCGCCCCCTGGTGCCCGCGCTGCGGCACCGGCCTCTCGGACCACGAGCTCGCCCAGGGCTACGAGACGGTCGTCGACCCCTCGGTCTTCGTCCGCTTCCCGCTGACGAGCGGACCGCTGGCCGGCGAGGCCGCGCTGCTCGTCTGGACGACGACGCCCTGGACCCTCGTCTCCAACACCGCCGTCGCCGCGCACCCCGACGTCACCTACGTCGTCGCGACGGACGGCACGGAGAAGCTGGTCGTGGCACAGCCGCTGGTCGAGAAGGCGCTCGGCGAGGGCTGGGAGCCCACCGGCGAGACCTTCACCGGCCGCGAGATGGAGCGCTGGACGTACGAACGCCCCTTCCAGCTCGTCGAGTTCCCGAGCGAGGCGCACTTCGTCGTCAACGCCGAGTACGTCACGACCGAGGACGGTACGGGCCTGGTCCACCAGTCCCCCGCGTTCGGCGCCGACGATCTCCTGGTCTGCAAGGCGTACGGCCTGCCGGTGGTGAACCCGGTGCGTCCCGACGGCACCTTCGAGGAGGATCTCCCGCTGGTCGGCGGTGTCTTCTTCAAGAAGGCCGACGAGACGCTCACCGAGGACCTGGCCGCGCGCGGCAGGCTCTTCCGGCACGTCCCGTACGAGCACAGCTACCCGCACTGCTGGCGCTGCCACACGGCCCTGCTCTACTACGCGCAGCCGTCCTGGTACATCCGCACGACGGCGGTCAAGGACCGGCTGCTCCAGGAGAACGAGAAGACCAACTGGTTCCCGGAATCGGTCAAGAACGGCCGCTTCGGCGACTGGCTGAACAACAACGTCGACTGGGCCCTGTCCCGCAACCGCTACTGGGGTACCCCGCTGCCCATCTGGCGCTGCGAGGACGACCACCTGACCTGTGTCGGCTCGCGCGCGGAGCTCTCCGGGCTCACCGGCCGCGACCAGTCGGAGCTGGACCCGCACCGCCCGTTCATCGACGAGATCACGTTCACCTGCTCGCACGAGAACTGCCAGCTGGAGGCGTACCGCGTCCCGGAGGTCATCGACGCCTGGTACGACTCGGGTTCGATGCCCTTCGCGCAGTGGGGCTACCCGTACAAGAACAAGGAGGTCTTCGAGAACCGCTACCCGGCGCAGTTCATCTCGGAGGCCATCGACCAGACGCGTGGCTGGTTCTACACGCTCATGGCCATCGGCACCCTCGTCTTCGACAGGTCGAGTTACGAGAACGTGGTCTGCCTGGGCCACATCCTCGCCGAGGACGGCCGGAAGATGTCCAAGCACCTGGGCAACATCCTCCAGCCGATCCCGCTGATGGACCAGCACGGCGCCGACGCCGTCCGCTGGTTCATGGCGGCGGGCGGCTCCCCGTGGGCGGCGCGCCGCGTGGGCCACGGCACGATCCAGGAGGTCGTCCGCAAGACGCTCCTCACGTACTGGAACACGGTGGCCTTCCAGGCCCTGTACGCCCGTACGTCGAACTGGGCGCCGTCCGCGGCCGATCCGGCCCCGGCCGACCGCACGGTCCTGGACCGCTGGCTGCTGAGCGAGCTCGGCACCCTGGTGGAGGAGGTCACCACCGCACTGGAGGGCTACGACACCCAGCGTGCCGGCAAGCTGCTCTCCGCGTTCGTGGACGACCTGTCCAACTGGTACGTCCGCCGCTCGCGCCGCCGCTTCTGGCAGGGTGACAAGGCGGCCCTGCGCACGCTGCACGAGGTCGTCGAGGCGGTCACAAGGCTGATGGCCCCGCTGACCCCGTTCATCACCGAGCGGGTCTGGCAGGACCTGATCGTCCCCGTCGCTCCGGACGCTCCGGAGTCGGTGCACCTGTCGTCCTGGCCGAAGGCGGACCCGGCGTCGATCGACCCGTCGCTCTCCTCGCAGATGGCCCTGGTACGCCGCCTGGTGGAGCTCGGGCGGGCGACCCGTGCCGAGTCGGGGGTCAAGACCCGGCAGCCGCTGTCGCGCGCCCTGGTCGCGGCCTCGGGCTTCGAGGCGCTCACGCCGGAGCTGCGGGCGCAGATCACGGAGGAGCTGAACGTCTCGTCCCTGGCGTCGCTCTCCGAGGTCGGGGGCTCGCTGGTCGACACCACGGCCAAGGCGAACTTCCGTGCGCTGGGCAAGCGGTTCGGCAAGGGCGTCCAGGCGGTCGCCAAGGCCGTCGCGGACGCCGACGCCGCCGCGCTGTCGCTGGCGCTGCGCGAGGGCACGGCCTCGGTCGAGGTCGACGGTGAGCGGATCGCCCTCGCCCCCGACGAGGTCATCATCACGGAGACCCCGCGCGAGGGCTGGTCGGTGGCGTCCGACTCGGGCGCGACGGTCGCCCTGGACCTGGAGATCACCCCGGAGCTGCGCGCCGCCGGACTGGCCCGCGACGCGATCCGGCTGATCCAGGAGGCCCGCAAGAACAGCGGCCTGGACGTGGCGGACCGGATCGCCGTCCGCTGGACGTCGGCGTCCCCGGAGACGGCCGAGGCCCTGACCGCGCACGCGACGCTGATCGCGGACGAGGTCCTGGCCCTGGACTACGCGCAGGGTGAGGCGGACGACACGTACGGCGCCCCGTTCGAGGACGAGGGCCTGGCTCTCGTCTTCCGCCTCCGCAAGACGGAGCAGTAGCCCGGATCACACCCGAAGAGCCCGGCCGGACCTGCCTCCGGCCGGGCTCTTCGCCGTCCGCTCGCCCTTCGGCTCCGCCGACGCCGCTCCCGGCCCGCACCGGCTCCGCTCCCGGCCCCCTGCTGACTCCGCTCCGAGCCCGCGCCGAGACCACTCCAGACCCCCTTCGAGTCCGCCATCGGCCCCGTCCGAATCCACCGTCGGCCCCCGGATGCGGTCTCGCCGGCCCTTCCGGCCTCTCCGGCCGGGCCCGCCGATATCGCTCCCCGAGCCCCTCCGGCGATCGAGGAGCGGGGTCCGGGGCGGAGCCCCGGTTCCGGGAAGGGGCGGGTAGGGTCACGCCCCGCCGCAGGGGCCCGCCTCACCCCGCTCCGGGCCGGACCCACGCCAAAGGGCCGGGCCCCGGGGAGATCCCCGGGGCCCGGCCCTCTGCCTGCCGACGGCTACGCGCTCAGCGAGCGCGAACCGATCAGTTGTCGTCCTCGTCGATCAGGAACCCGCGCATCGGCGACGGCGCCTGCTGCATCGGCTGCGGCGCCTGCGGCCGCACCGGCGCCATCGGCTGCGTCATCGCGGGCGACATCTGCTGCTGGCCGCCGCCGTACGACGGGCCACCGCCCATCGACTGGTTGCCGCCGCCCATCGACTGGTTGCCGCCGCCCATCTGCTGGTTGCCGTGACCGCCGTGGTTGCCACCCATGGTGTGCCCCATCGCACCCGCACCGGCCGGAGCCAGCGAAGGCGACGGCGGCAGCGAGGCGGCGGCGGGGGTCCGCGGCGGAGCCAGCGAGTCGTCGGCCTGGGTCTCCAGCTGACGCAGCTGGCTCTCCAGGTAGGACTTCAGACGGGTCCGGTACTCGCGCTCGAAGCCACGCAGGTCCTCGACCTTGCGCTCCAGCGTCGCGCGGGCCGACTCCAGCGAGCCCATCGCCACGCGGTGCTTCTCCTGAGCGTCCCGCTCCAGGGCGTCCGCCTTGGCACGGGCGTCACGCTCGAGGCCCTCGGCACGGCTGCGCGCCTCACCGACGATCTTGTTGGCCTCGGAACGGGCCTCCGCGATCGCCTGGTCGGCGGTCTGCTGCGCAAGGGAGAGGACACGGGCGGCGCTGTCGCCACCGGGGCCCTGACCGGGCTGCTGCATCTGCTGCTGCTGTTGCTGCATCTGCTGCATCTGCTGCTGCTGCTGCTGCTGCTGGGGAGCGTGACCGCCCATGGGGCCGCCCATCGGGCCACCCATGGGACCGCCCTGCATCGGGCCGGGGCCGTGCGGGCCCTGCGGACCGGGACCGTGGCCACCCTGAGGACCATGGCCGCTGGGACCGGCAGGCAGCTGCGGAGCGCCACCGGGCAGCTGGGGGGGACCCATCTGCGGGGGCTGCTGCTGCTGTACCGGTGGACCAGATATGGCGGCGGGCACCGGGGCGCCCGGCCGGTCCTGCTGCTCCGGGGGTTTGCGCATTCCCTGCTGCTGGTTCTGCTGCTGGTTCTGCGCGGCCGCGCGCGTGGCGGCGGCCAGCTTGGCGCGCAGGTCCTCGTTCTCACGGAGCAGACGGGTCAGCTCCGATTCGACCTCGTCGAGGAAGGCATCGACCTCGTCCTCGTCATAGCCTTCTCGGAGGCGGACGGTCGTGAACTGCTTGTTCCGCACGTCCTCGGGGGTCAGCGGCATCTCTTCTTCACCTCTACGTAGTCGTCGGCAGTCGGCAAGACCGTATCGTTCACACGCTGCTCGCAAGCTTGCCCACGAGGCTGAGCAGAATGTAGACGATGATCATCAGAACGAAGAAGGACAGGTCAAGTGCCACGCCCCCGAGACGCAACGGCGGTATGAACCGCCGCAGAAGCTTCAGTGGTGGATCCGTGACAGTGTAAGTGCCCTCGAGAACGACCACCATCGCCTTGCCTGGCTGCCATGAACGTGCGAACTGGAAGACGTAGTCCATGACCAGCCGGAAGATCAGCACGATGAGGAAACACATCAGCGCGATATAGACCACATCCAGTGCGACGCCCATGTTCCGCGCTTCCCTCTCCCCTGGCTCTCGTAGCCCCGGCCTCCCGGCCGGGTTTGTTCCCGGTGTTCTCAGCTCTGGTTGAAGAACCCGCCCTCTGCGATGCGGGCCTTGTCCTCCGCCGTGACATCGACGTTAGCAGGCGACAACAGGAACACCTTCTGCGTCACGCGCTCAATGCTGCCATGGAGACCGAAGACGAGTCCTGCGGCAAAGTCGACAAGTCGCTTCGCGTCCGTGTCGTCCATCTCCGTGAGATTCATGATCACCGGAGTGCCCTCGCGGAAGTGTTCCCCGATGGTACGGGCCTCGTTATAGGTCCTGGGGTGCAGCGTGGTGATCCGGTAGGGCTCCCGCTCGGACACGACCTTGGGCATGATCACCGGTGCGTTCTTCTCCATGTTCGGGCGGTCAGGTGTGATGGATGCCACGGGGGCGATTCGGGCGGGTCGTCCGCTTTCCGCCGGGAGCTGAACCGGTTCTCTCGGTGCGGGCGGCTGCACCGCTCGTACCGGTTCGTCCCGTTCCCGCTCCACCGGATGCGCGGGCTGATGCCGCCGCCGGTCGCGCTCGGGCTCCGGCTCGGGTTCGAATTCGTCATCGGGGTCGAACCCCGGACCGTCGTACCCATCGTCCTCCACGAGGCCGAGGTAGACCGCCATCTTGCGCATCGCGCCGGCCATGCTCCGAGTCCTCCGCTCTGTGGTGGATCGGCATTCGTGTCACCAAGTGCCCGAGATCCACTCCGGCCCGCCCGCGGCAAGCGGGAATGACCATATTTTCTGCTGTGGTCCGACTTGCTTCGCGACGTTACCCGAGCCGGGGTCGGACTCCGAGTACCGCCGTACCGACGCGTACATGTGTCGCTCCGGCCGCAACCGCGTCCTCGAGATCCGCGCTCATCCCAGCAGAGACCATGTTCGCAGCCGGATGGTTCCCGCGCAGGCGGGATGAGAATTCCATCAGGCGGTCGAAGGCGGCCCGTTGCCGTCCGGCGTACGGTCCGGCGAGCGGGGCGACGGTCATCAGGCCGTCGAGCCTGAGCCCCTGCGCCGCGTCCACCGACGCGGCCAACTCCTCGATCGCGTCCGGTGCGACGCCTCCCCGGTCCCCGCGCTCGCCGCTCTCCGCGTCGAGGGCGACCTGGATGAGGCAGCCGAGCTCACGCTCACCCCTGACCGCGGCCGCCGACAGGGCCGTGACCAGCTTCACCCGGTCCACCGACTGCACCACGTCGGCATAACCGGCCACGGAGCGGACCTTGTTGGTCTGCAACTGTCCGACGAAGTGCCAGGTGAGCGACAGGTCCGCACACGCCGTGGCCTTGGGTGCGGCGTCCTGGTCCCGGTTCTCCGCGACGTGGCGCACACCGAGTTCGTGCAGCATGCGCACATCGCTCGCGGGGTAGGTCTTGGTGACCACGATGAGGGTCACGTCCTCCCGCTTGCGCCCGGCCGAGACGCAGGCGGAAGCGATCCGCTCCTCCACCTGTGCCAGGTTCGCCGCGAGTTGAGTCCTGCGATCCGTCATGCCCTATCAGTCCAACCAGACATATCCGGCGAGCCGACCCGTGGTGCGGTCGCGGCGGTACGAGAAGTGGTCGCCCGATTCCAGCGTGCAGTACGGCGAGCTGTGCCGGTCGGCGACGCCGAGCTCGTCGAGCTGGGCGTGGACGCCGGCCGTGACGTCCACCGCTGGTGTCCCCCAGCTCGTCTCCGACCACGAGGCCGGGACGACGCCGGCGACCTCGGCGCGCATCTGCTCCGGAACCTCGTAGCACCGCCCGCAGACGGCGGGTCCGGTGTGCGCGACGATCCGGGACGGTTCGGCGCCCAGCGTGATCATGGCCTCGACCGTCGCGGGGACGACCCCCGCGACCAGACCGGGCCGCCCGGCGTGGGCGGCCGCGATCACACCGGCCACGGGATCGGCGAGCAGTACGGGCGTGCAGTCCGCGGTGAGGACCGCGAGCGGGAGTTCCCGCCTCGTCGTCACGACGGCGTCCACCGCGGGAATGCCCGAGGTGTCGGGGGCGTCACCCCAGGGACCGTCGACCACGGCGACGTCACGCCCGTGCACCTGGTTCATCCAGACCACGCGGGCCGGGTCGAGACCGAGGGAACGGGCCGCTCGGGCGCGGTTCGTGCCGACGGCGGCGGAGTCGTCGCCGACCGCGCCGCCGAGGTTGAGCTCCTCGTACGGAACGGCGCTCACTCCGCCCCACCTGTCGGTGAAGGCGAAATGGGCGCCGCCCGCCGAAGACTCCGCGGCTTTCACCGCGTGCTGCGGATCTATCACTTCAAGAAGTCCGGTACGTCCAGCTCTTCGGCCTGGTTGTCCTGGTAGGGACGGGCCGTCGGGACGTGCGGCGGGGAGACGGGCGGAGCCAAGGTCTCGTTCACCACGGGCACCGGCTCGGCCGGCGTCTGGGGCTCCTCGCGCGGGGGCACGGAGCCCAGTCCACCGGTCTGGCGCGCCGGCTCGGATGTCCGGGCCGGCGGAGCCGGCTCCTCGCGCTTACCGGCGCTCGACCCGAGGACGGTCTCCCTGCGGGCCGGCGGCTGTCCGCCGTCGAAGCCCGCGGCGATGACGGTGACCCGCACCTCGTCGCCCAGGGCGTCGTCGATGACCGCGCCGAAGATGATGTTCGCCTCCGGGTGAGCCGCCTCGCTCACCAGCTGCGCGGCCTCGTTGATCTCGAAGAGACCGAGGTCGCTGCCGCCGGAGATGGAGAGCAGGACACCGCGGGCGCCGTCGATGGACGCCTCCAGGAGCGGCGAGGAGATCGCCATCTCCGCGGCTGCCACCGCGCGGTCGTCGCCGCGGGCGGACCCGATACCCATGAGCGCCGATCCGGCCTCGGACATGACCGACTTGACGTCGGCGAAGTCGAGGTTGATCAGACCCGGGGTGGTGATGAGGTCGGTGATGCCCTGGACACCCGAGAGCAGCACCTGGTCGGCCGACTTGAACGCGTCGAGCACGCTGACCTGGCGGTCCGAGATGGACAGCAGCCGGTCGTTGGGGATGACGATGAGGGTGTCGACCTCTTCGCGGAGCTCGGCGATGCCGTCCTCCGCCTGGTTCGCGCGACGCCGGCCCTCGAAGGTGAACGGCCGGGTGACCACACCGATCGTCAGGGCGCCCAGCGAGCGTGCGATGTTGGCGACGACAGGTGCGCCGCCGGTGCCGGTGCCGCCGCCCTCTCCGGCGGTGACGAAGACCATGTCGGCCCCCTTGAGGACCTCCTCGATCTCCTCACGGTGGTCCTCTGCCGCCTTACGACCGACGGCCGGGTTCGCCCCGGCGCCGAGGCCGCGGGTGAGTTCACGGCCGACGTCGAGCTTGACGTCGGCGTCGCTCATCAACAGTGCTTGCGCATCGGTGTTGATGGCGATGAACTCGACGCCCTTGAGACCGACCTCGATCATTCGGTTGATGGCATTGACACCACCGCCGCCGACACCGATGACCTTGATGACTGCGAGGTAGTTCTGCGGTGCTGCCACGTCGAAGGCCTCTCGCCTCGAGTTACGTGTCGTCGCTTCGCGGTAGTCCCGCCGCGACGACGGATGCCGATTGGGTCGGTCCGAACGCCGACCCAAACCCTAACGCTGAAGTTTAGGGTTACCAGTGTGTCTGCTTCTTGGACTCTTCCGAACAGGACACTAAGTCGACAAGTGGCGCACGTTCAACGAACACGCCGAACCTCCCGTTTTTCTTTTCACCCTATGTGATCACCCGTAGCGCTGACCAACCAGGGGGCTGGCCTGGCCAAACGCGCGTCAACTCTTCGACAGCGCAGGGGCGGTGGGGGCACTCACGTCGAAGTGTCCCGCTTTGGGGGACGCTTTCATGAGAGCGGTGAGCACCCGCGCCTTCACGGGCCCCTCCTCACTGCTGCCCCACATCACCGTGCGCCCCCGGGTCAGTTCCAGGACGACGGAGTCGTACGAGGTGACGCGTACGGTCCTGGTCACCCCGGAGATGCCCCCCGGAAGGTCCCCCGCGACGCCGACGGCTTCCCGGACCAGGCGGTCGCTGCCGAAGCGGCGCAGGCTGGCCGACCGGTCAGGCGTCAACTCCAGGAGCGGGACGTGCGCGGGCGCCCTGTCCACGGTGGCGAAGCGCACGCCCTTCGCGTCCACTTCGATAAACTTTCCGCCTTTTTCGACCAGCAGGACCGGTTTCCGTTCGGTCACTCTAAGGCTGACACCGTGCGGCCATGACCGTGCGACATCCACGGAGTCGACACGAGGCAGCTTCTGGCGCAACCGGTCCGCGATCGCGTCGGTGTCCACGGAGGCCAGCGGCGATCCGACCGGGGCCGCCGCGGCGGCCTCCACCTGGCTCCGGGTGAGGACGTCGGTGCCGGTGGTCGTCACCTTCTCCAGCCTCAGCCAGGACGATCCGTAGAGCACCCATACGGTGGCAGCCACGATCACCACGAGGCCAAGTGCGGCCAGAACCAGTCGCGTACGACCGGTCAGCCGTTGCCCCTCGGGGCCGATGTGCGGTGGGCGGGCGGGGGTGTCGGCCCGCTCGGCCTCACCGCGCTGGGCGGTCGTCGGTCCGGCCACGCTCGCTCCTTCACCGGACCCGGGGCGCACGCCCCGGGTCCGCACCGCCTCACGCCTGGCGGCGTGCGGCAATCGCCTCGTACACCATGCCGACGAGCAGGTCGTCGGCGTCCCGCCGGCCGAACTCGGCCGCCGCACGGGACATTTCATACAATCGGTGCGGATCCGATAGCACCGGCAGGACGTTGCCCTGCACCCACTCCGGGGTGAGCGCCGCGTCGTCCACCAGCAGACCACCGCCGGCGTTGACCACCGGCTGGGCGTTGAGCCGCTGTTCGCCGTTGCCGATCGGCAACGGGACGTAGGCGGCGGGCAGCCCGACGGCGGAGAGCTCGGCGACGGTCATCGCGCCCGCGCGGCAGAGCATCATGTCGGCAGCGGCGTACGCGAGGTCCATCCGGTCCACGTACGGTACCGGGATGTAGGGCGGCATCCCGGGCATGTTGTCGATGCGCGGCAATTCGTTCTTCGGACCGACCACGTGCAGGATCTGGATTCCCGACCGCTGGAGCAGCGGCGCGATCCGCGTGACGACCTCGTTCAGGTGCCGGGCGCCCTGCGAGCCGCCGGAGACCAGCAGCGTCGGCAGGTTGGGGTCGAGGCCGAAGGCGGCACGCGCCTCGGGGCGGACCCGGGCGCGGTCCAGGGTGGCGATGGTGCGGCGCAGCGGGATGCCGATGTAGCGGGCTCCGCGCAGCTTGCTGTCCGGGGTGGAGACGGCGACCCCGTGGGCGTACCGCGAGCCGATCTTGTTCGCCAGGCCGGGCCTCGCGTTGGCCTCGTGGACGACGATCGGAACCCCTGCGCGCTTGGCGGCGAGATAGCCGGGCAGGGCCACGTAGCCGCCGAAGCCGACCACGCAGTCCGCCCTGGTGCGCTCCAGGATCTGCTCGGCGGCCTTGATGGTGCCGCGCAGCCGCCCCGGGACGGTGATCAGCTCGGGTGTGGGCTTCCGCGGCAGCGGCACGGCAGGGATCAGGGCCAGGTCGTACCCCCGCTCGGGTACGAGCCTGGTCTCGAGTCCGCGCTCCGTGCCGAGGGCAGTGATTCCCACGGTCGGGTCCTGCCTCCGCAGGGCGTCTGCGAGGGCAAGCGCGGGCTCGATGTGCCCGGCGGTCCCCCCGCCGGCGAGTACGACATGCACCGAAATTCACCGCTCTCCGGACGTACGCTTCATGACGCGCCGTCTCATCGTCTTCCATCTGACCCCGGGCCTCCGCATGGCCAGGGCCGCTCTCGCCGCAGGGTCGTCACGCGCGAAGGCGATCATGAGTCCCACAGCGAACATGGTCGGCAGCAGGGCCGAACCCCCGTAGGAGAACAGCGGCAGGGGGACACCGGCGATCGGCAACAGGCCGAGCACCGCACCGATGTTGATCACGGCCTGCGCCGTGATCCAGGTCGTCACGCCTCCCGCTGCGTACCTCACGAAGGGGTCCTCCGTGCGTCCGGCCACGCGGATACCCGCACAGCCTAGAGCCGCGAAGAGGGCCAGCACCGACAGCGTCCCCGCCAGACCCAGTTCCTCCCCGGTGATGGCGAAGATGAAGTCGGTGTGCGGTTCGGGAAGTTGACCCCATTTTTCCACACTCGCACCGAGCCCGGAACCGAACCAGCCGCCGGACGCCAGAGCATAGATTCCGTGCACCGCCTGCCAGCACGAGTCGCCGGGGCCGGGCTCGGACGCGCCGATGCAGCCGAGCCGGGACATCCGGTTGGGGCTGGTCTTGATGAGGACGAATCCGATGAGGCCGGCGCACGCGAGCACGCCGGCGAAGAGCCGGGTGGGGGCGCCGGCCAGCCAGAGCAGGCCGAAGAGGATCGCGGTCAGGATGATCGCGGTGCCCATGTCGCCGCCGAGCATGATCAGCCCGAGCAGCATGAAGGCGACCGGGACGAGCGGGACGAGCATGTGCTTCCACTGGGCCAGCAGCCGCCTGTCGTGCTTGCGGGCGAGCAGGTCCGCACCCCAGAGGATGAGGGCGAGCTTGCCGAATTCGCTGGGCTGGAGCTGGAAGGGGCCGCCGAGGTGGATCCAGTTCTGGTTGCCGTTGACCGACATCCCTATCCCCGGCACCTGGACCAGGACCATCAGGAAGACCGTGCCCATGAGCAGCGGGTAGGCCAGCGCCCGGTGGAGCTTGAGGGGCATCCTGGAGGCGAGCAGCATCAGCCCTGCGCCGATCACGGCCGCGAGGAACTGCTTGCGGAAGAAGTAGGTGCCGGGCCGCGCCAGCTCCAGCGCCTTGATCATCGAGGCGGAGTAGACCATGACGAGGCCGAGCACGGTGATCAGCAGGCTCGATCCGAGGATCAGGTAGTAGGCGGTCAGGGGGCGGTCCCAGGCCCGTCGCGCCTGTTCGTACATCCGTCGCACCCCGGCGCCCCTGCGCGGGCCGGGCGGGGTACCCGTTCCACGGGCTTCGCCACGGGCGGTGGGGGGCCGTCGGGGACCGGTGGCGGGGCGGCTGCGCAGGACGAGCCCCGCGAGGGGCCCGGGGCCCGCGGGCAGCGGTCCGGCGGGCAGGGGCGGGGTGAGCGCCCGGCCGATCGCCCCGGTCACCCGTGGTCGGTCGGCTCCGGGCGCGGCTGAGCTCTCGTCGGCCGGCATTGTCGCTGTCCCCTCCACTGCTCGTGCCCGGGGCTGTCGCCGGGCGCCCGGGCTCGCGGCGGTGCTGCTGCTCGTGACCGGGTCCCCGGACGTCTCCGGTCCTCCGGGACAGTACGACGCGGAGACCGGGCCCGTCAGGCGCTCTCGTCGGCGAGTTGGCGGACCGCGTCCGCGAACGCCTCGCCACGCTTGTTGTAGTTGGCGAACATGTCCATCGAGGCGCAGGCCGGGGCCAGCAGGACGGTGTCGCCGGGACTGGCCAGCCGTGCCGCTTCGCGGACCGCTGCGGACATCGCCCCAGTGTCGGTCCGGTCGAGGTCGACCACCGGTACCTCGGGGGCGTGTCGCGCCAGGGCTTCGCGGATCAGCGCCCGGTCGGCGCCCATCAGCACCACGCCCCTCAGCCGCTTCTCGGCGCCGCTCACCAGTTCGTCGAAGGTGGCGCCCTTGGCGAGGCCCCCCGCGATCCACACGATCGGCTCGTAGGCCGCGAGGGAGGCCTCGGCGGCGTGGGTGTTGGTGGCCTTGGAGTCGTCGATGTACGTGACACCGGCGACGTCCGCGACGTGTTCGATCCGGTGGGCGTCGGGGCGGAAGGCCCGCAGCCCGTCCCGCACGGCGGAGGGCTGCACGCCGAAGGCACGGGCCAGTGCCGCCGCCGCGAGGGCGTTGGCGATGTTGTGCGGCGCCGGAGGGTTCACGTCGCCGACCTCGGCGAGCTCCTGGGCCTGCTTCTGGCGGTTGGCGACGAAGGCCCGGTCGACGAGGATCCCGTCGACCACACCGAGCTGCGAGGGCCCCGGCGTACCGAGGGTGAAGCCGATGGCCCGGCAGCCCTCCTCGACGTCGGCCTCGCGCACGAGGTCCTCCGTCGCCCCGTCCTGCGCGTTGTAGACGCAGGCGACGGTGTTGCCCTCGTAGACACGGCCCTTGTCGGCGGCGTAGCCCTCCATCGAGCCGTGCCAGTCGAGGTGGTCGGGGGCCAGGTTGAGCACGGCCCCGGAGTGGGCGCGCAGCGAGGGCGCCCAGTGGAGCTGGTAGCTGGAGAGCTCGACGGCGAGCACGTCGTACGGCTCGTCGGCGAGGACCGCGTCGAGCAGCGAGACCCCGATGTTGCCGACGGCGGCGGTGCGCAGCCCGGCCGCTTCGAGGATCGAGGCGAGCATGCGGACGGTGGTGGTCTTGCCGTTGGTGCCGGTGACGGCGAGCCAGGGCGCCGGTTCCCTGCCGTCCAGCCCCCGCAGCCGCCAGGCGAGTTCGACGTCACCCCAGACGGGGACGTCCGCCTCGGCGGCTGCCTGGAAGAGGGGCTTCCCCGGCATCCAGCCGGGGGCCGTGACCACGAGCTCGGCGGACTCCGGCAGGGTGTCGCCGTCGCCGAGGCGCACGGTGATGCCGAGCGCCTCCAGTTCGGCCGCCTGAGCACGGGAGCGCTCGTCGTCGCCGTCGTTGACGACGGTGACGAGGGCCCCCCGCCCGTGCAGGGCGCGAGCGGCGGGGACACCGCTGACGCCGAGCCCGGCGACCGTGACGTGCTTGCCCTGCCAGTCCACGTTGCTCACTTCTTGGCTGCCCATCCCGCGTAGAAGAGGCCGAGTCCGACGATCACGCACATGCCCTGGATGATCCAGAACCGGACCACGACAAGGACCTCGGACCACCCCTTGAGTTCGAAGTGGTGCTGGAGCGGTGCCATCCGGAAGACCCGCTTGCCGGTCATCTTGAAGGAACCGACCTGGATGACGACGGACATCGTGATCATCACGAAGAGGCCGCCGAGGATGGCCATCAGGAATTCCGTACGGGAGCAGATCGCCAGGCCCGCGAGCGCGCCGCCGAGGGCGAGGGACCCGGTGTCACCCATGAAGATCTTGGCGGGCGAGGTGTTCCACCACAGGAAGCCGAAGCAGGCGCCCATGAGGGCGGAGGCGACGACCGCCAGGTCGAGCGGATCCCGTACCTCGAAACAGGCCTGGGGGTTGGTCAGGGTCTCCGCGTTGGCGCAGGACTCCTGGAACTGCCAGAGGCCGATGAAGGTGTAGGCGCCGAAGACCATCACCGACGCGCCGGTGGCCAGACCGTCCAGACCGTCCGTCAGGTTCACGCCGTTGGACATGGCGAGAATCATGAACAGGGCCCAGACGCAGAACAGCACCGGGCCGATCGACCAGCCGAAGTCCTCGACGAACGAGAGACGGGTGGACGCCGGGGTGTTGCCGTGGATGTCGGCGAACTGGAGCGAGAGCACCGCGAAGGCGATGCCGACGATCAGCTGGCCGGCCATCTTCGCCTTGGCCCGCAGGCCGAGCGAACGCTGCTTGACGATCTTGATGTAGTCGTCGAGGAAGCCGACGAGGCCCATCCCCGCCATCAGGAACAGCACCAGGACGCCGGAGAAGCGCATGTCCTCGCCGGTGATCACCTTCGCCAGGACGTACGCGATGATCGTCGCCAGGATGAAGGCGATCCCACCCATGGTGGGGGTGCCCTTCTTGCTGCCGTGGGTACGCGGGCCGTCGTCCCGGATGAACTGCCCGTAGCCCTTGCGGGCCAGAAGTTTGATCAGCAGCGGGGTGCCGACCAGCGTCAGGAAGAGCCCTATGGCCCCCGCGAAGAGGATCTGCCTCATCGGACGGCGACCTCGCCCTCGGTCGTCTCCAGCAGTGCCAGGGCGACCTTCTCCAGGCCGACCGACCGGGACGCCTTCACCAGCACGACGTCTCCCGGGCGCAGTTCACTGCGCAACAGGTCGACGGCCGCCTGTGCGTCGGACACGTGCACCGACTCCTCACCCCACGAACCCTCGTTATATGCGCCCAGTTGCAGCCATGAGGCCTCTTGCCCTCCGACTGCGACGAGCTTGCTGACGTTGAGCCGGACGGCGAGCCGTCCGACCGCGTCGTGCTCGGCGAGCGACGCGTCACCGAGCTCGGCCATCTGACCGAGCACCGCCCACGTGCGCCCCCCTCCCGCCCGTCGGGCCTTACCCATGGCGGCCAGCGCACGGAGTGCGGCCTTCATGGATTCGGGGTTCGCGTTGTAGGCGTCATTGACGACCGTCACACCGTCCGGACGCTCGGTGACCTCCATGCGCCAGCGGGAGAGGGTGCCCGCCCCGGAGAGCGCATCGGCGATCTCGGTCACGGACATGCCCAACTCATGGGCGACGGCGGCCGCGGCGAGCGCGTTCGACACGTGGTGCTCACCGTACAGGCGCAAGGTCACGTCGCTGCACCCGGTGGGTGTGTGGAGCTCGAAAGCGGGGCGCCCGTCGTCGGTGAGCCGCACGTTCTCTCCCCGTACGTCCGCATCCGGGGCCTCTCCGAAGAGCAGCACCCGGGCTTTTGTGCGGGACGCCATCGCCCTCACGAGCGGGTCGTCGGCGTTGAGGATCGCGGTGCCGTCCTCCGGGAGGACCTCCACCAGCTCACCCTTGGCCTGGGCGATGGCCTCGCGGCTGCCGAACTCACCGATGTGGGCACTGCCCACGTTGAGGACCAGGCCGATCCTCGGCGGCGTCAGGTCGGCGAGGTAGTGGATGTGGCCGATACCGCGCGCCCCCATCTCCAGCACGAGGTGACGGGTCTCGGCAGTGGCACGCAGCGCGGTGAGCGGCAGGCCGATCTCGTTGTTGAGGGAGCCCTGCGTCCAGACCGTGGGGGCCTTGCGCTCCAGCAGCTGGGCGATCAGGTCCTTCGTGGACGTCTTGCCCGCCGAGCCGGTCAGCGCGACGACGGCTGCGCCGAGGCGTTCGACGACGGCGCGGGCGAGGGCGCCGAGCGCGCCCACGACGTCGTCGACGACGATCGCCGGGACGCCGACGGGGCGGGCGGCGAGCACGGCCACCGCGCCCGCGTCGACGGCGAGCTGCGCGTAGTCGTGGCCGTCGACCCGCTCGCCCGCGAACGCGGCGAACAGAGAGCCCTGCCGCACCTCCCGGGAGTCGATGACGACGGGGCCGGTGACGACGGCGGACGGGTCCGGGACGTCGTGCGGCTGCCCGCCGACGATTCCGGCGATCTCGGCGAGGGAAAGGGCGATCACTGGGTCATCCCTGACTGTTGTTCTGGGTGTGTACGAGGTCCTCGGGGGCGCGCCCGGCGCCGGTGCGCCCCAGGGAGCGCTCGATGGCCTCGCGCAGGACCTTCCGGTCGTCGAAGGGACGAACCACTCCGTGGATGTCCTGGCCCTGCTCATGTCCCTTTCCGGCCACCAGCACGGTGTCGCCCGGCTCGGCCCGGGCCACCGCGGCGGCGATGGCCGCGGCCCGGTCGGCCTCCACGATCACGTCGCCACGCTCGTGGACGGGCACTTCGGCCGCGCCGACGAGCATCGCGGCGAGGATCGCGAGGGGGTCCTCGGAACGGGGGTTGTCGGAGGTCAGTACCGCGGTGTCGGCGAGCCGTGCCGCCGCGGCGCCCATCGGGCCGCGCTTCGTCGTGTCGCGGTCGCCGCCGCAGCCCAGCACGATGTGCACCCGGCCCTCGGTGACCTTCTGCAGGGAGCGCAGGACCGATTCGACGGCGTCGGTCTTGTGCGCGTAGTCGACGACCGCGAGGTACTCCTGTCCGGCGTCGACGCGTTCCAGCCGGCCGGGGACACCGGGGACGGCCGCGACACCGTCGGCGGCGTTCTGCGGGTCCACACCCGCGACGGCCAGGGTGACGATCGCGGCGAGGGTGTTGGCGACGTTGAACGGGCCGGGCAGCGGGGCCCTGGCGGTGATCCGCTCGCCCTTGGGGCCGATCACGGTGAAGGTGCTGTCCTGGGGACCGACCTCCACGTCCTCGGCCCGCCACTCGGCGTCCGGGTGGCCCTCCGCGGAGAAGGTGACGACCGGGACGGACGCCTCGTCCACCAGCCTGCGGCCGTATTCGTCGTCGAAGTTGACGACGCCGAGCTTGCTGCGCTGCGGGGTGAACAGCTGCGCCTTGGCCTGGAAGTAGTCCTCCATGCCGGAGTGGAACTCCATGTGCTCCGGGCTGAGGTTGTTGAACACGGCGACGTCGAAGACGCAGCCGTCCACCCGGCCGAGCACCAGGGCGTGGCTGGAGACCTCCATGGCGACCGCCTCGACACCGCGTTCGCGCATGACGGCGAACAGGGCCTGGAGTTCGGTGGCCTCCGGGGTGGTGCGCTCCGACTTGATGCGCTCGTCGCCGATCCGCATCTCGACGGTGCCGATCAGTCCGGTGCTGCGTCCGGCTCCGCGCAGCCCGCCCTCGACGAGGTACGCCGTGGTGGTCTTGCCGGATGTTCCGGTGATGCCGATCTGGAGGAGGCCGATCCCCGGCCGTCCGTAGATCTCGGCGGCGAGATCGCCCATCCGGCCCCGTGGGTCGTCGGTGACGAGGACCGGGAGGCCGGTGGCGGAGGCACGCTCGGCGCCCGCCGGGTCGGTGAGGATCGCGGCGGCGCCGAGGCTCGCGGCCTGGGCGGCGAAGTCGGCGCCGTGGAAGCGGGCACCGGGCAGGGCCGCGTACACGTCCCCCGGGCGCACGGCCCGGGAATCGTGGGTGATGCCGGTGACCTCACCGGAATCCTGCGGTCCGGCACCGAGCCGGGCTGCCAGCTCTCCGAGGGAAGTCGGCCTGAGCCGGTCCGGTCGGGGCGCTCCCGGGTAGTTCACAGGCGCGTCCTTCTGAGTGGTTTGGCACTGATCAGCGTGGGGCACGGCGGTGAGCGTACCGGGCGGACCCGGCCTCTCGCGAAGTGAGGGGCCGGGGTTGCGGTACTTCTCGTTCCGGTTCCAGGGATCAGGGGTGATGGTCGTCACTGAGGGTTCCCCCGAGTTACTCGCCGGGCTTGAAGGACACCGGCAGCCGGGCGGGGTCGCTGCCGGAGGGAGGGGTCTGGAGGGTCTTGAGGGCGAACTCCATGACCTTCTTGTAGATCGGGCCGCAGATCTGGCCGCCGAAATAGCTGCCCTTGGTGGGGTTCTGGATCGCGCAGTAGACGGTGACCTGCGGATCGTCGGCGGGGGCGAAGCCCGCGAAGGAGGCGGTGTAGCCCTTGTAGATGCCGCGTACGGGATCGACGCGGTTGGCGGTGCCGGTCTTGCCCGCGACGCGGTAGCCCTGGATGTGGGCCTTGGTCCCGGTGCCTTCCTCGTCGTCCACGACGGACTCCAGCATCTTCGCCAGGGTCTTGGCCGTCTTCTCGCTGACCACCCGGGTGCGTTCGGGGGCCTCGGACGCCGTGTAGCGGCCGTCGGCGTCCTTGGAGCCGCGCACCAGGGACGGCTCGACCCGGACCCCGCCGTTGGCGATGGTCTGGTAGACGGAGGCGGCCTGCATGGCGTTGAGCGAGAGCCCCTGGCCGAAGGGGATCGTGTACTGCTGCGAGGTCGACCAGTCCTGGGGCTTGGCGAGGATGCCGGGCGACTCCCCCGGGTAGTCGAGCCCGGTGGTGCTGCCGAGGCCGAACTTACGCAGGTAGGAGTACAGGACCTTGTTGGCCTCGGTCTGGGTCTTCCCGAGCTGGCCGGTGGCCAGGATGGTGCCGATGTTGCTCGATTTGGCGAGTACGCCGTTGAGCGTGAGGTACCAGGTGGGGTGGTCGATGTCGTCCCGGAAGAGCCGGTCGCCGCGGTGCAGCCTGTTGGGCACCGTGACGTGCGTCGCGGGCGTGGCGGCCCCCTCCTCCAGTACCGCGGCCATGGACATGACCTTGCTCGTGGAGCCGGGTTCGTACACGTCCTGGAGGGCCGCGTTGCCCAGGGCCGCCGAGTTGCTCTGCGCGAGGTCGTTGGGGTCGTAACCGGGCGCGTTCGCCATCGCGAGCACCTCGCCGGTCTTCGTGTTCTGGACGACCACGTAGCCGCGGTCCGCCGCGGACTTCTCGACCTGGTCGGCGATGGCGCGCTGGGCCGCCCACTGGATGTCGCGGTCGATCGTCAGCTCGACGTCGGTGCCGGCGACGGCCGGGTTCTCCTCGGAGCCGGCGGTCGGGACGGGGCGGCCGCCCGCCTGGGCGTAGCGGATCTTGCCGTCCTCGCCCTGGAGCTCCTTGTTCAGCTGTGCCTCCAGGCCTCCACCGCCCTTGCCCTCGGCGTTGACGAAGCCCAGTATTCCGGCGGCCAGGTCGCCGTTGGGGTACACCCGCCTGGTGGTGGGTTCCTGGAGGACTCCTGCCAGCACGTTGGCTCCGGGGCCTCCGTTCGCCCTGTCCTCGCCGGCCTTCTCCGCGAAGACGGACTTGAGGTCCTTGATCTGCTTCCAGACCTGCGGGGTCTGCCGCCGTGCCAGCACCGTGTAGCGGCTGTCGGGGGTGGAGAGCTTCTTCGCCAGCTCCGCCTCGTCCTTGTCGAGGATCGGGGCGAGCAGCGCGGCGGCCTGCTGGGGGGCGTCCGGGGCCTTGCTCTCCTCGGGCGTGAACAGCTTCGGGTCGGCGGTGATGTCGTGCGCGTCGACGCTGGTGGCCAGTGCGATACCGCTGCGGTCGGTGATCTCGCCGCGCTCGGCGGCGATCGTGTACTCCAGGTAGCGGTTCTTCTCGGCCTTGGCGGCGTACGTGCTCGCGTCGACCGCCTGGACCTGGAGGAGCCGGATGACGAACGCCAGCATGACGAGGGTCAGGCAGAGGCTGATCAGGCGCAGCCGGGGGCGCGGGCTGCCCAGCCGGATGGACTGCGGGGTGCCGCCGCGGCGCTTCCCGGCCGCCGGGCGCCGGGGCCGGCGCGCTTCGGGACGGGCGGAGGGACGGGGACGCCCCGATCCGCCGGCCGTGTTACGGGGGCGCGCGGGGCCGGGTACGCGTCGGCGCGGCGGTTCCTTGGACGGCACTGCGTCACCTGCCGGAGCTCGTCGGAAGCGGTGTGGTCGGGGTCGTGGACGGCGTGGCGGGGGATGCCGGCGGCGCCACGGACGCGGGCGGGGCGGGTGTTCCGGCGGGCTCGGCCGGGCTGGAGGCCGGTGCGGGCGCCACGGTGGGGGACGGCTGGGCGCTCGCCCGCTCGGGCACGCCCCGCACCGTGCCGTCCGGGTCGAGGAAGGCGGGGCTGCCGCCGGGCACCATGCCGAGCTCCCTCGCCCTGCGCTCCAGCGCGTCGGGTTCGGAGTAGCCGTCGACGTCCCGCTGCAGGGCCTGCTGCTCGTCGGTCAGCTCGGTGGTCTCCCGCTTGAGCTTGCTCAGCCTGAACGATCCTTCGTTGAGCGCGGAGTTCAACAGCAGGAGCGAAATCAGGCCACCGGCGAGCAGCAGCACGACGAGCAGGACGAAGGGGGTACGGGCGGCCGTGCTCGGCCCCGACGGCATCAGCCGGGCGAGCCGGCCGGCCCGCCCCTTCATCTGCTCGGCCGTCCTGGTCACCGCGGGGCCACCGTCCTCTTCCGCGTCCGGCCGGGCCCGTTCATCGCTCCTCCGCACGGATCCGCTCGGCGCCGCGCAGCCGGGCGGGGGCGGCCCGCCTGTTCTCGGCGACCTCTTCCTCCGTGGGCAGTTCGGCTCCGCGGGTGAGCAGCTTCAGCCGGGGCTGGTAGCGCTCGGGGACGACGGGCAGTCCGGGCGGCGCCGTGTTGGCCGCACCGGCGGCGAAGACCTGCTTGACGAGCCGGTCCTCCAGCGAGTGGTACGACAGGACGGCGATCCTGCCCCCGACGTCGAGGCTCGCCACGGCGGCCGGAACGGCACGCTCCAGGACGGTCAGTTCGCCGTTGACCTCGATGCGCAGGGCCTGGAAGGTGCGCTTGGCCGGATTGCCTCCGGTGCGCTTGGCGGCCTGCGGCAGGGAGTCGCGGATCAGCTCGACGAGGCGGGCGCTGTTGCTGAAGGGTTCCTTCTCGCGTTCGCGCACGACGGCCGAGACGATGCGCTTGGCCTGCTTCTCCTCGCCGTACGCGCGAAGGATCCGCACGAGTTCGCCGGGCGGGTAGGTGTTGAGCACCTCGGCGGCGCCGATGCCGGTCGTCTGGTCCATGCGCATGTCGAGCGGCGCGTCCTGGGCGTAGGCGAAGCCGCGGTCGGCCTCGTCCAGCTGCATGGAGGAGACGCCGAGGTCGAACAGGACACCCTGGACCTTGGGGATCCCCAGCCTCTCCAGGACCTCGGGCAGTTCGTCGTAGACGGCGTGCACCAGGGTGGCCCGGTCGCCGTACGGGGCCAGGCGCTCGCCGGAGAGCCGCAGCGCCTCCTTGTCCCGGTCCAGGGCGACCAGCCGGGCCGCGGGGAAGGCGGCGAGCAGGGCCTCGCTGTGCCCGCCGAGCCCGAGGGTGCAGTCGACGACGACCGGTGGTCGCGGTCCTGCCTCCTCCAGAGCCGGGGCCAACAGGTCCAGGCATCGCTGGAGCATCACCGGGACGTGTCGGGTCTGGCTCAAAGCGCCCTCTCAGGCTCTGTCCCGTGCGGCCGCACGTGCGGTCCGGTCCCCGCCCGCCCGGAAGGGGAGGTCCGCCGGCGCCAGGAAAGGAGGCGTCGGCCGACCGCGAGCGGGAGAGGGCCGGGCCGCACGTACGCCGCACATCACAGGGAAGTCGAAACGTATAAAAATATGCAGAATGTGCAGGCGTGTCGGTAACTTCGCGTCACTTTAGTCCACCCTGCCATTCGATCCATTCCCGATCAACGAACCGGGCAGCGCGTCGCACCGCCGCGGCGGTGCGGCAACCTCACCCGGTCGGGTGCCCGGACGTGAGGCTTGTGGGTTACCTCACAACAAGCCCCGTTGACGTTCTTTGTCCCCTTCCACGGCACGCCAGGAGCGAGCGTGACGACTAACGTCGTCTCCATGTCGACTTCTGCGCACTCTTCCGCCGAGACCGATTCCCCCGCCGGCGCCGACGCCCCTACCGGAGGGACAGTCACCGACCGCCTCGTCGAACTGAACACGCGTTACGCGGAGGCGTTCACCGATCCGGGCATGGACGCGCGGCCGGTGCTGCGCGTCGCCGTGGTCGCGTGCATGGACGCACGCCTCGACCTCCACCGGGCACTCGGCCTCGAACTCGGTGACTGCCACACCATCCGCAACGCGGGGGGCGTCGTCACCGAGGACGTCATCCGGTCGCTGACCATCAGCCAGCGGGCGCTCGGCACCCGCAGCGTGGTCCTCATCCACCACACGAACTGCGGCATGGAGTCCCTCACCGAGGAGTTCCGGCAGGACCTGGAGCGCGAGGTCGGCCAGCGCCCGGCGTGGGCCGTCGAGGCCTACTCCGACGCCGACCAGGACGTCCGGCAGTCGATGCAGCGCGTGCGCACCTCTCCCTTCCTCCTCCACACGGACGACGTCCGCGGCTTCGTCTTCGACGTGAAGACGGGCAGCCTGCGCGAGATCCTGCCCGTCTCCACCTCCTGACGCCCCCTCGACATACGGGCCACATCCGGCATATCGCGCTCACTTGTCCACAGGCGAGTGACACGAAGCGGTAACGGCAACAAGAATGCGGGTGTGACATCTCTCCGGGTCCTCCGGAGAGTGTCCGTATTTCAGGGCGGGCCTGGTGCTTTGTGCGCCGGTCCGTGCACAAGGGCCGAGGAGGGCCGGGTGACGACCTATGACGATCGAGCGAGCCTCACAGATCTGACCACCACAGCGGAGCGGGTACGCAGGTCGGTCGAGGGTGTGATCGAGGGCAAGCCTGAGGTCGTACGGCTCTCGCTGACCGTGCTGCTCGCCGAGGGGCACCTCCTCATCGAGGATGTGCCCGGGGTCGGCAAGACGATGCTGGCCAAGGCGCTGGCGCGGTCCATCGACTGCTCGGTGCGGCGTATCCAGTTCACGCCGGACCTGCTGCCCTCGGACATCACGGGGGTCTCGATCTTCGACCAGCAGCGGCGGGACTTCGAGTTCAAGCCCGGCGCGATCTTCGCCCAGATCGTGATCGGCGACGAGATCAACCGCGCGTCGCCCAAGACCCAGTCGGCGCTGCTGGAATCGATGGAGGAACGCCAGGTCACCATCGACGGCCAGACCTATGAACTGCCGGATCCCTTCATGGTCGTGGCCACCCAGAACCCGGTGGAGATGGAGGGGACCTATCCCCTGCCCGAGGCGCAGCGCGACCGGTTCATGGCGCGGGTGTCGATCGGTTACCCCAGTGCCGAGGCCGAGCTCCAGATGCTCGACGTGCACGGCGGGGTCTCCCCTCTGGACGACCTGCAGCCGGTGGCGCACGCCCACGACATCGTGAAGCTGATCGACGCGGTGCGTTCGGTCCACGTGGCCGAAGCCGTCCGGCGGTACGCCGTGACGCTGGTGGCCGCCACCCGTCAGCACCCTGATCTCAGACTCGGGGCCTCGCCGCGGGCCACCCTGCATCTGCTGCGGGCCGCCAAGGCGTCGGCCGCGCTGGCCGGGCGGGACTACGCCCTGCCGGACGACGTCCAGGCCCTCGCGGTCGCGGTGCTCTCCCACCGGCTGCTGCCGACGGCACAGGCGCAGCTCAACCGCCGTACGGCCGAGCAGGTCGTCCTGGACATCCTGCAGCGGACGCCGGTGCCGACGTCGGGCACCGATTCCGCCCCCGCCCAGCCCCGGCCCGGCGGACCGGTGTACGGCCGTCAGCCCGGCGCACGGCGGCTGTGATGGCGGCCGGCGCACCCGGCCCCGTGGACGACAGCGACGACAAGGGCGGCCTGCGGGCGGCTCTGGGCGGGCTGACGACGCGCGGGCGGTCCTTCCTCGCCGCCGGTGTGGCGGCGGCGGTCTGCGCCTACGCGCTGGGCCAGGGCGACCTGCTCCGGGTCGGACTGCTGCTGGCCGTGCTGCCGCTGGTCTGCGTCACCGTGCTCTACCGCACCCGCTACCGGGTCGCCGGCAGCAGGCGGCTGTCGCCGTCCCGGGTCCCGGCCGGCTCGGAGGCGCGGGTGCACCTGCGGATGGACAACGTGTCCCGGCTGCACACGGGACTGCTCATGCTCCAGGACCGCGTCCCCTACGTCCTCGGCCCCCGGCCCCGGTTCGTGCTGGACCGGGTCGAGCCGGGCGGGATGCGGGAGGTGTCCTACCGGGTCCGGTCCGATCTGCGCGGGCGCTATGCGCTGGGTCCGCTGCAGCTGCAGCTGAGCGACCCCTTCGGGATGTGCGAGCTGACGCGCTCCTTCAGCGCCTACGACACCCTCGTCGTCGTCCCGCGCACCGAACCGCTTCCGGTGCTGCGGCTGGGCGGGGACGCCTCCGGATACGGCGACGGCAGGCAGCATTCGCTGGCGCTGGCCGGCGAGGACGACATCATTCCGCGCGGTTACCGCCACGGCGACGACCTGCGACGGGTGCACTGGCGCTCCACCGCGCGCTACGGAGAGTTGATGGTGCGGCGGGAGGAACAGCCGCAGCGGGCCCGGTGCACGGTGCTGCTGGACACCCGGCGGATCGCCTACGACGGTGCCGGACCCGGGTCGGCCTTCGAGTGGGCGGTGTCCGGCGCCGCCTCCGCCCTGACGCACATGCTGGAGCGTGGCTTCGCGGTGCGGCTGCTCACCGACGAGGGGAGCGTCGTGCCGGGTGAGAGCGCCGACGGCTTCGCGGGATCGGCCCAGGAGTCCGCGGAGTCGGCGGGGCTGATGATGGACACCCTCGCGGTCGTCGACCACTCCGACGGAGGCGGTCTCTCCCGCGCCCACGACGTGCTGCGCGGCAGCAACGAGGGGCTGCTGGTGGCGTTCTTCGGCGATCTCGACGAGGAGCAGACGGCTGTGGCCGCCAGGATGCGGCAGCGGAGCCGCGGGGCCGTCGCGTTCGTGCTGGACGGTGACGACTGGGCGCGCGGCCTGGAGGCCGCGCCGCTCGCGCCGGCCTCCGACCGCTTGCGGCTGCTGCGCGAGGCGGGATGGACGGCGATGGCGGTGTGCCCCGGGGACGAGCTCGCCCGGTTGTGGCAGCAGGCAGGTCCGGAGGGCTCCGGCGCGCAGCCCTCCGGGGCCGGATCGACGACGGGGCTCTCCGGGGGATGGTCATGAGCGGGCGTACCCGACTGGCGCTGTGCGCCTTCGCGGCCACGACGATGGCGGCGGGGGCCCTGCTCCCTCTGGTGGAGACGTCGAAGTGGGTGCTGCAGGCCGGGTTCCTGCTGGCCCTCCAGAGCGGTGTGGGGATGCTGGCACGCCGGATGCGCCTGGCGCGGATCCTGACGGTCTCCCTCCAGGTGCTCACCACCCTGCTGACGCTGACCGTGGCGTTCGCCAGGGACTTCGCCCTGTTCGGGGTGGTGCCCGGCCCCCAGGCGGTCCAGCGGCTCGCCGAGCTGCTGACCGCGGGGGCGGACGACGTCGGGCGGTACGCCATTCCCGCACCGGAGACGGACGGCATCAGGCTGATGCT
The DNA here is from genome assembly GCF_002910915.1 of Streptomyces sp. SM10. GTDB lineage: Bacteria > Actinomycetota > Actinomycetes > Streptomycetales > Streptomycetaceae > Streptomyces. The sequence continues at coordinate 35,666 of NZ_NEUF01000009.1, forward strand.
GATCGGCGGGGTGCTGCTGATCGGGCTCGCCGTGGACGTCCTGGCGGTCACCATCCGCGCCGCGGCTCCGGCCGGCCTGCCGCTGCTGGCGCTCTACTCGGTGGCGGCGGGGCTCTCCGACGGCGGGGCGGGATGGCTCTGGTTCCTGCTCGCGGCGTGCGGCTACCTGCTTCTCCTGCTGGCCGAAGGCCGGGACCGGCTCTCCCGGTGGGGCCGGGTCTTCGGCGGCGTGTCCCGTGCGTCGGGCGGTCTCACGGCCGGCCTGGACGGTGCCGGAAACGCCGTGGCGTCCGTCCGCACGGGGCGGCGCATCGGTGCGGTGGCGCTGGGTATCGCGCTGGCCGTGCCCGCCGCCCTGCCCGCTCTGGACGGCGGGCTGCTGGGCGGCTCGGGCGGCTCGGGCCGGGGCGGCGGCGGAGGCACGATCTCCGCGGTCAACCCCCTGGTCTCGCTGCAGAACAATCTCAACCAGCCGGAGAACCGGGAGGTGATGACGTATCGCACCAACTCCGGGGACCCGCAGGACCTCTATCTGCGCATCCAGGCCCTGGACCAGTTCAACGGCGGCGAGTGGCGTCCGTCGACCCGCCGGCTGAGCGACGTGCCGGACAGGTTGCCACAGCCCACCGGACTGGCAGGGGACGTCTCCGTCACCGAGATCCGGACGAACATCTCCGCGTCGCGCTCGTACCAGCAGACGTATCTGCCGCTCCCCTATCCGGCGAGCGAGATCGACATCGAGGGCCGCTGGCGGTACGAACCCGAGGGGCGCACCCTCGTCGGCGACGACGGCCAGACGACGCGCGGAGCCCGCTACGAGGTGAGCAGCCTGGTGGTGGAGCCGACGGCCGCTCAGCTCGCCGCTTCGATGGCACCGCGCTCGGAGGTCGCCCGGGAGTACACCCGGGTCCCCCCGTCGCTGCCCGACGTGGTCGAGGAGACCGCCGAACGGGTGACCGAGGGTTCCGCCAACGACTACGAGCGGGCCGTGAAGCTGCAGGACTGGTTCGCCTCGGAGGGCGGCTTCCGGTACGACACGACGGTGACGTCGGGTACGGGCACCGCGGCGATCGAGCGCTTCCTGAAGGACAAGGAGGGTTTCTGCGTCCACTTCTCCTTCGCGATGGCCGCGATGGCGAGGACCCTGGGCATTCCGGCCCGGGTCGCGGTGGGCTTCACGCCCGGCACGGTCCAGGCGGACGGTTCGGTGTCGGTCGGGCTGCGGGACGCGCACGCCTGGCCCGAGCTGTACTTCGAGGGGGTGGGCTGGACCCGCTTCGAGCCGACCCCGTCCCGGGGCAGCACCCCGGCGTACACACGGCCCGACGTGCCCTCGCAGAACCCGAGCGATCCCGCCCTGCCGACGGACGGCGCGTCCACGGCGCCCACGGCCGCGCCCTCCGCCACGGAGTCCTGTCCGGAGCAGATGCGCCGACAGGGCGAGTGCGGTGCCTCCGCGGCTCCCGGTGCGGCGGATTCCGGCGATTCGGGCACTCCGACGGGCACGGTGGTGCTGTGGGTGCTCGGCTCCCTGGTGGTGCTCACGCTACCGCTGGTGCCGATGCTCCTGAGGATGCGGGTACGCGGCAGGCGGCTGGGCTCCTCGGGCGGGCGTACGGCCGCGGATGCCGCGGCCCGGGTGTTGGCCGCCTGGCGGGAGATCACCGACACGGCCTGGGACCACGGCATTGCGCCGGACGAGTCACAGACCCCGCGGAAGGCCGCCGCCCGTGTCGTACGGGTGGGCCGCCTTGAGGGACCGGCGGTGGCCGCGGTCCACCGGGTCGCGGGTGCCGTGGAGCAGGTGCTGTACGCGCCCGAGCCCGGCACGGCCTCCGCGTCGGCCGCGGACGTCCACGCGGTCCGGGCTGGACTGTGGGCCTCTGCCGGCCGCTGGGACAGGCTGCGGGCGACGCTCGCGCCTCGTTCGGCCGTTCGGGTGGTGTGGGCGCTCGCGGAACGCAGGGCGGAGGCCGGACGCCGATGGTCCGACCGGATGGGGCGTGACCGCTGGGCGGCCCGGCTGCGCCGGCCGTCACGGCAGCGGGGCTGATCCGCCGGGGCCGAGGTCCGGGCGGACGGGGCTCTCGAATCCGGCCGTCCGGGACCGGCCTCGGGCGGCCGGACCCCGGACCTGCTCCGGTGGCCGGGTCCTGCGGCCGGGACGGGCGCGATACGGACGCAGCCCCGCCAGGGGCTCCGCACCCGGCCGGAGCTGCCACTGGCGCGGTGCCGCCCGCCGAGGAGAACGCGTGAGGGGCGGTCGCTGCGAAGCGACCGCCCCTCACCTGCGAGGCCCAGCGTCAAGTTCTCGGTGTGCGCACTCCGCGTCCGGGCCCGGAGGCCGGGGCCACCCGCCGCCGTCCGGGACGCGAAGGGCTCACTGGCCCTGTTCGTCGCGGCGGCGCTGCCACCGCTGTTCGATCCGGTTCATCATCGACCGGCGCTGCCTGGGATGTCGGCGTTCGCCTTCGCCCCTGCTCGCACTCCCTGCCGGCTGCTGTTCACCGGGCTTCGGCGCTTTGCGCCATCCGGTGACCGCCAGCACGGCGCAGCCCAGCATGACGAGGAATCCCGCCACGCTGACCCAGGTCTGCTGGAAAACCATTCCGGCCATGAGGAGCGCGATACCCACAAGAAAACCGGCTACCGCCTGGTAGACCCGTCGCCGGGTGTACCTGCGCAGCCCGCTTCCCTCAAGCGCTGTAGCGAACTTGGGATCTTCGGCGTACAGCGCTCGCTCCATCTGCTCGAGCATGCGCTGCTCGTGCTCCGAGAGCGGCACGGAGTCCTCCTCGTCGTCGGCCGCGGGGGCGACCGGTATGCGGCCCTTCCAGGATAGGCAGGGATTCGCCCCCGTGAAACCCGCCCTCTAGCCATAGCCAGTCCGGACCGCCATATCGGCTCGGCTGCTGAGGCGTAGATTCCCCGACCTCCGATCCGTCATGCCGGATGGTGTCACCCGATCATACGGGGCTCCCGGCCCGATCGGGTGTTCTCAGCGGTACTCCGTCTGCAGCTGCGTTGCTGATCAGCCCCGCTCCGGCCGCTCGGCGGCCTTGCTCCACCGGTGTGCCCTCCGGCGGTCAGGGCCGCTTCTCTCCCAGAACGTGCAGCTGGGTCGCCACCGAGTGGAAGGCCGGCAGCTCCGCGACGGCCGCCTCCAGCCTGAGGAGCTCCTCCATCGCGCCCGGCTGGGTGTCCACGAGAACGCCCGGCACGAGGTCGGCGAAGACCCGGACACCGTGGACGGCTCCGACCTCGACGCCCGCGTCGGCGACCAGTCCGGTCAGCTGGTCGGCCGTGAACCTGCGCGGCACGGGGTCGCCGTCGCCCCAGCGCCCGGCGGGGTCCGTCAGGGCCTGCCGGGCCTCGGCGAAGTGTCCGGCCAGCGCCCTGGCCAGGACGGCGCCGCCGAGGCCGGCACCGAGCAGGCTGAGAGCGCCGGACGGCCGGAGCGCGTCGACCGCGTGGCGCACGCCTTCGGCGGGGTCGTCCACGTACTCCAGGACGCCGTGGCACAGGACCGCGTCGTAGTCGGCACGGTCCACCACCTCGAAGAGGCCGAGGATGTCGCCCTGGACGCCGCGGACCCGGTCGGCGACTCCGGCCTCGTCGGCACGGCGCTCCAGCGCGAAGAGGGCGTTCGGGCTGGGATCGACGACGGTGACCCGGTGGCCGAGCCGGGCGACGGGCACGGCGAAGTTGCCGGTGCCGCCGCCGGTGTCCAGCACGTCCAAGGCTTCCCTGCCGGTCGCCTTGACCCGGCGCTCGAGGGCGTCCTTGAGGACCTCCCAGACCACGGCGGTACGGAGGGAGGCGCGGGGGCGCAGCTGGTCCGACACGGCAGTTGACTCCTCGGCACGGTGCCGCCACGGACGGCGGAGCGTGAACGGTGCAGGTGGTACGGGTGCGCTCCACCCTATTGCCTCGCACCACCCTCGCGGTCACTCCGCGTCGGGCCGCCGCCCGGTCCCGTCCGTCCGCGGCTGCGGGAGGGCGGGCTGGAGGACCAGCAGTCGCTCGACCAGGCGCAGGAACATCGCCGCGTCGCGCAGCAGATCGTCGGCGTCGCGGCTGCTGGCCGCGCCGGGTATGCCCGCCTCCGCACGGGCCCTGCGCGGGGCTCCGGAGGCGAACAGGGCGCTCCATTCGGTGAGTTCCGGCGCGATGTCCGGAAGGACCTCCCAGGCGCTGCGGATCCGCTCCTTGCGGCGCCTGCCGGTCTCGGGCCGGGCGCGGGCGGCGAGCACGGCGGCCGCGGTGCGCAGCGCGGCGAGGTGCGCGGTGGCGTACCTCTCGTTGGGCACGTCGAGTACGGCGGCCTCGTCCAGGCCGGCGTGGGCCTGGGCGAGCAGATCGAGCGCGGCGGGCGGCGCCGTGGTGCGGCGCGGAACGGGGTGGACGTCGGTTGCCGGACCGGTCGGTGAGGGGGCAGGGCTGACTGCGCGGCGCCGCGGGGCGGCGGCTGCGGACGAGCTGGCCATGACGAGCCTCCTGTCGTCGTGTGACGGCTCCGTGGCCGTATGTGTCCATCGTGACGCCCCCCACTGACAATCCCTCAGAATCCGGCTCCGACCAGGCACTTTGCTTCGAGCGCGAGTTCGGGTTAGATTTTTTGCACTGACTGGTCAGTTCAAAAGATGGGGGTGGGGTCGTGGACGGCCCGCACGGGGCGGCGCTGGGCGCCGAGGACTTCGGTCTGAAGGGACCACGTGGCTGGGCGTTCCGGGGCGTGGGGTTCACCGCCGGTCCCGGATCGCTCGTCGCGGTCGAGGGGCCGTCGGGCTCGGGCCGCACCTGTCTGCTGCTCGCACTCACCGGCCGGATGCGTTCCACGCAGGGCCACGCCGAGGTCGGCGGCGAGCGCCTGCCGGGCCGGCTCGCCGCCGTCCGCCGCTTCAGCGCGCTGGGGCCCGTCCCCGGGGTCAGCGAACTGGACCCCTCCTTCACCGTCGCCGAGCATCTGCGCGAACGCGCCCTCCTGCGGCGCCGCTTCGACGGATCGCTCCGCTCCCTGCTGCGTCCGGGCGCCGGGCGCGCCGCCGCGGCACGGGCGACGGTGGACGCCGCGCTGGAGACCGCGGGCCTCGACACCTCGACCCTGCCCAAGGCCGAACGGACCTCGGTGCGGGACCTGGAGCGCCTGGAGGCCCTGCGCCTGTCCGTCGCCCTCGCCGTGATGAGCCGTCCGCGGCTCCTCGCCGTGGACGACACCGACCTCAAGCTCTCCGTCACGGACCGCGCCCTGGCCTGGGAACTGCTGCGCGCCATCGCCGCGGACGGCACCACGGTGCTGGCGGTGTGCAGCGAGGCACCCGAGGACGCGCTCACCGTGCGCACCCGGCCGGTGGCCGACGCGGAGCCGGACGCAGCAGCGGATACGGAGGCCGGGAAAGCGGCCGACGACACGACGACCGGGAAGGGGACGGCCGATGCGATCGCCGAGACTGGCCGCGCTTGAGCTGCGACGGTTCGGCAGGGGCCGGATGCCGCGTGCCGCACTCGTGGCACTCCTCCTGCTGCCTCTGCTGTACGGAGCGCTGTACCTCTGGTCGTTCTGGGACCCTTACGGGCGTCTCGACCGCATCCCCGTAGCCCTCGTCAACGACGACAAGGGCGCGAACGCCGGCCGCGAACGTCTGGCGGCCGGGGACGAGATCGCGGACCGGCTGCTCGGCTCCAAGGTCTTCGACTGGCACGAGGTCGGTTCCTCGGAGGCCGCTCGGGGCGTCGAGGACGGAACGTACTACCTCTCGCTGACCATGCCGTCGGACTTCAGCGAGAGGATCGCCTCGAGCGCCGGGGACTCCCCCGGCACCGGTGCCCTGCGGGTGCGCACGAACGACGCGAACAACTACATCGTCGGGCAGATCTCCAGGACGGTCTTCGCCGAGGTCCGCAGTGCCGCGTCGGCCAAGGCCTCGCGCCGATTCCTGGACCGGATCTTCATCGACTTCTCGAGCCTCCACGACGCGACCGCCAAGGCCGCCGAGGGGGCCGACGACCTCGAGAGCGGCCTCACCAAGGCGAAGAAGGGCTCCAAGGCCCTCGCGGACGGCCTCAAGGACGCCAAGTCCGGCAGCGGCAGACTCTCCACCGGCGTCACGACGCTGAACAAGGGGGCGGGCGACCTGGAGACGGGTTCCCGCCAGGTGGCCGGGGGGACCCAGCTGCTCGCCGACAAGGTCAACGCGGTCGCCGACGACGTGCGCCCCTTCCTGAAGGACAACGGCAAGGCCATCGGGGACACCGCACGCCTGGTCTCCGACTCCTCGAAGGCCGTGCGGGACAACCTCGATCTGCTGGCCGAGGCGGCGCCCACCGCATCGGCGGCCGCCCACACGGCCTCCGACGACCTGGCCGAGGTCTACCGCCTCCGCTGCGAGGAGCAGACACTGCCCGACCCGGGGGTCTGCCCCCAGCTGAAGCGCGCCAGGACCGCGGCGGCGGATGTCACCGAGGTCGCCGACGACGTGAACGCCCTGGTCACGAACCAGAAGGGCGATCTGACGAAACTGCGGAGCCGGCTGGCCACCCTGCAGAAGCAGGCCGACGCCCTGGCGAAGCGCTCGCCGCACCTCGACACGGACCTGGAAGCGACCGTGAAGAAGATCAACGCGCTCAACACCGGGGCGCACGAGGTCGCCGCGGGGGCCGACGCGCTCCACACCGGTCTCGGCACCGCGAAGACCGGAGCGGGGGACCTGGACGCCGGCGTCAAGAAGCTCAAGACGGGTTCCACGACCCTGAAGAGCGGGCTGTACCGGCTGGGTGACGGCTCCGCGACGCTCGCCCAGGGGCTGAACGACGGCGTCGGCAAGATTCCCGACTACGACAAGGAGGACCGCGACGCCCGTACCGGTGTCATGTCCGACCCCGTGCGGCTGGCCTCCTCCTCGCTGCACGCCGCGCCCAACTACGGCACCGGGTTCGCCCCGTACTTCATCCCGCTCTCGCTGTGGGTGGGCGCGATGGTGGCGTACATGCTGGTCCAGCCGCTCAACCGGCGTGCGCTCGCTGCCGGGGCTCCCGCCTGGCGCATCGCCTTCGCGGGGTGGCTCCCGGTCGCCGCGATCGGCCTGCTGCAGGTCGCCGCACTGATGTCGGTGCTGCACTGGCGGCTCGGTCTGCAGATGACGCACGCCGCCGGCACGATCGGCTTCCTCGCGCTGGTGACCTGCTGTTTCGCCGCGATCGTGCAGTGGCTCAACGCCCGCTTCGGCGCGGCGGGCAGAATCCTCGTCCTGGCGGTGCTGATGCTCCAGCTGACCTCGGCCGGGGGCACCTACCCCGTCCAGACCAGCCCGGGGTTCTTCGGGGCGATCCACCCCTACCTGCCGATGACCTACGTGGTGGACGGACTGCGCCGGCTGATCACGGGTGGCGGGCTCGGCCCGGTCTGGCAGGGCTGCGCGGTGCTGGTGGCCTTCACCGCGGGCGCCCTGGCGCTGACCGCCCTGTCCGCGCGCCGCAAGCAGGTGTGGACCCTGGACCGGCTCCACCCGGAGCTGAGTCTGTGACCGCGCCGGGACCTGTGAGAATCAAGGGTATGGACAGCAGTAGCACCACGCGCCGCCAGGTCACCCGGCAGAAGCTCTACGAGGCGGCGGTGACCCTCATCGCGGAGAAGGGATTCTCCGCGACGACGGTGGACGAGATCGCCGAGCGCGCGGGGGTCGCCAAGGGCACGGTCTACTACAACTTCAAGAGCAAGACCGAGCTCTTCGAGGAGCTGCTGCGGCACGGGGTCGGACTCCTCACGCAGTCGCTGCGGTCGGCCGCCGACTCGACGGACGCCCGCGGCGGCACCCGTGTGGAGGCACTGGACGCGATGATCCGGGCCGGTCTCGTCTTCATCGACCGCTACCCGGCCTTCACCCAGCTGTACGTGGCCGAGCTCTGGCGCACCAACCGTGCCTGGCAGTCGACCCTCCTGGTGCTGCGTCAGGAGGCGGTCGCCGTGGTCGAGGGGGTGCTCCGGGAGGGCGTCGCCGCCGGTGAGCTCAGCGAGGAGATCGACATCCAGCTGACGGCGGCCGCCCTGGTCGGGATGGTCCTCGTGGCCGCCCTCGACTGGCAGGCCTTCCAGCCCGAGCGGACGATCGACGACGTGCACTCCGCCCTGTCGCTGCTGCTGCACGGCCGGGTCAGCGGGCGCTGAACCGCCGCGCCTGGAAGGGCCATCGCGCACGGAAACGCCGGTCCGGCGGAATTCGATCCCCCCGAATTCCGCCGGACCGGCGTCCCGTAGCGCCGCGGAGCCCTCCCCCGTGACCCCGTCGTCCCCCGTGGTCCCGGAGCCCCGCGTCGTGCGCCCCCGTTGCGTCCGGGGTGCCGCGCCGTTCCGCCGCCCCGTGCCGGCGGTCCCGGAGCCGCGCCCCTTCCGTGGTCCCCACTCTTCCGTCCTCGCAGGTGAGAGCCCATCCGTGTCGCTACTCATCTCCGGCACTGGGTAGGAATACTCAGGCCCCTGCGCCAGGACCCACCCGGGCCCCGCCCCGACTGGCTACGATCGCGTCCGTGTCCGTACTCCCCCTGGTGTTCACGAGCGGCTGGGCGAGCGGGATCAACGCCTACGCGGTGGTCCTGCTCCTCGGCCTCTTCGGCGCGACCGGCCTCACCGACGAGGTGCCCGAGTCGCTGCAGCGTACCGATGTGCTCGTGGCCGCCGGGGTTCTGTTCCTCCTCGAGGCGGTGGCCGACAAGATCCCGTACGTGGACTCGGCCTGGGACTCGGTCCACACGGTGATCCGGCCCGTCGCGGGGGCGGTCGTCGCGGCGCTGCTGGCCGGTGGGAGCGGATCGCTCCCGGAGCTGGCGGCGGGCGCCGTGGGCGGCTCGACCGCGCTGCTGAGCCATCTGGTGAAGGCCGGCACCAGGATGGCGGTGAACACCTCCCCGGAGCCCTTCAGCAACATCGGGGTCAGCGTGGCGGAGGACCTCGGCGTCGCCGGGATCATCACCCTCGCGGTCTTCCACCCGGTGGCGTCCGCGGTCGTCGCCGGGGTCCTGCTGCTGCTGGGCCTGGTGATACTGGTCTTCATGGCCTCCCGGATCCGCCGGTTCCTGCGCCGCAGGGCGCAGCGGCGCGAGGAGGGACGCCCGGCCGGGGCGGCCGGGTACCGGCCTCACGACTGACCTGTCGGTGGCACCCCGTAGGGTCACTGACATGGCACGAATTGCGGTGATCGGCGCCGGGACCGGCGCGATGGCGGCGGCCGCCCGGCTTTCCGTGGCAGGCCACCGGGTGACGGTGTACGAGCGCTCGGAGACCTACGGCGGCTCGCTGGGCCGGTACGCCCGTGACGGCTTCGTCTTCGACACCGGCCCCGGTCTCCTGCACCTGCCCGCGGTCTACCGCGACCTGTTCGTCAAGACGGGCAAGGAGAGCCTGGAGCAGTGCGTGACGCTGACCCAGGTCGACCCGGCGAGCCGTCATCTCTTCGCCGACGGCACCGCGGTCTCCCTGCCCAACGCCTCCCGCGCAGGGGTGACCGGCGCGCTGGACCGGGCGCTCGGCGAGGGCGCCGGAGCGCGCTGGGGCGACTTCCTGGACCGGGCCGGCATCGCCTGGAACCGGTCGCGCAGACCGCTCCTGGAGGAGCCGCTGCCCGAGGACCGGCAGACGCTGGGCCGCGATCCCTACCCCGGGGTGCGCCGGCGCAGGCTGCTGCGCGGCGCCCGGCAGGCCGGGACGCCGGCGGAGGTGGGCGCCTGGGAGCTGGCCGATCCCCGGCTCGCCGCCCTGCTCGACGGCTACGCCCTGTCGTACGGGCTCGACCCGCGCCGCGCCCCGGCCGCCGCCGCCCTCCTGCCGTACATGGAGGAGACGTTCGGCAGCTGGTACGTCGGCGGGGGCATGCGCGCGCTTGCCGACGCGGTGTACGAGCGGTGTCTGGCCCGCAAGGTGGACTTCGTCTTCGGCGCCGAGGTGGTCCGGGTGTCCGAGAAGGACGGCCGGGCGGCAGGCGTGGAGCTGGCGGACGGCACGGGTGTGGAGGCCGATCACGTCGTCCTGGGCGCGCAGCCGGCGCCCGGACTCCTGCCGGTCAGGGAGGAGCCGCCGGCAGGGACCCAGGGGGCTCCGGTACCGGGCCGCTTCCTCGTCATGCTGTCGCTGCGGAACGCCCGGGAGGCCGGTGCCGTGCACCGGACCGTGGTGCACACCGGGGACCCGGGCGCGGAGCAGGAGGCGGTGTTCGGCGGCCGGACGGCGCACGAGCCGACGGTGACCGTGCTGCGCCCGGACGATCCGGCCACCCGCCCCGACCAGGAGCACGAGGCGGTGACCCTGATGGCGACGGTGGCGCCGCACGGTCCGGTCGACTGGACGGACGGGGCGCTGCGCGAGCGGTTCGCGGAGGTGGTGACCGGCCGTGGGGCCGAGGCCGTTCCCGGGCTGCGTGGGCGGATCCTCCACGCCGAGGTGCGGACGCCCGCCGAGACCGCGGCCGAGACCGGCGCCGGGGGCGGCTCGGTGCCGCCCCCGGCCCTGGCCGGTGCGGGGGGCGCCTATCTGCACCCGGGGAACCGCAGCCCGCTGCCGGGGCTGTATCTGGCGGGCGGCTGGTCCCATCCGGGCGGCGGGACGGCGCACGCGGGTATGTCGGGCGCCCTGGTGGCCGGGCTCGTCGTGGAGGGTGACGGCTTCCGCGGCTCCCGCTGATCCCGCCGCCCGCGATTCCGGGGGCGGCGCACCCGGTACCGGCCGCCGGACAGCGGCGGCCGGCCGGCGGCTCAGTAGCGGTACTGCTCGTTCTGGCCCGTGTCGTAGCCGTTGCCGTACGGGGCGGGGTGGGCGGGAGCTTCCGGCGGCAGCGGGGGGTACTGGTCGCTCTCGCGCTGCTGCGGGACCCACACTCCGCCGGGCGGGGTGTCGGTGTACTGCCCGGCATACGGATCGGCGGGCTGCTGCCCGGTGCCGTAGGCGGGGTCGTAGCCGCTGCCGTTGCCGTAGGTGTCGTCGTACGGGGCGTACTGCCCGGTTCCCGCGGTGGTGGCGGTGCCGGTGTAGGGGTCGGAGTAGGCGGCGTAGCTCCCCTGGTCCGTCCCGTAGTCGTACGTGCCGGCGTAGGTGCCCTGGTCCTGGTATGGGCCTTGTTCCTGGTAGCCGCCCTGGTCCTGGTAGCCGCCCTGGGCGGCGTAGGGGTCCTGGGCGGCCTGGCCGTCGTAGCCGGAGTACGGGTCGTGGGAGGAGTACTGCGGCTGCTGCTCCTGGCGGTCGTCGCGGCCGGCCGGTGCGGGGTCGGTGTAGATGCCGTACTGCCCGGTGTCGTCCGGCATCGGCTCCGGCTCGTAGACCGCCGAGGGGGCGGCCTCCGCGTGCTGGGGCGCGGGGGCTTCCTCGTACTCGAGACCGGAGACCTCGAGGGTGGCCCCCCGGTCGTCCGGGCCCGTAGCCCCGCGGCGCCGGCGGCTCTCACCCGGGCTGCCGCCTATGGCCCATCCCGTCGAGAAGCCGCGCCTGAAGGAGAGCGTCACGTAGGTCTGGCCCGTCGCGAAGGCGATCGCGCCCACGGCGATCACCAGCACGGAGGCGATCAGGACACCGAGGACCACGCCGAGGAAGCCGGCGAAGGCGAGCAGGCGCCAGCGCAGGCGGGCCTTGTACTGCAGCAGCACCTCGCCCAGCAGCCACAGCGCCACTATCCCGAATGCGATGTAGAGGACCGTCCAGCCCACGCCCGCCCCCTCCTGCGGCCACCGCCCCGGTCGGTGGCGGGTACGGCCGGTCAGGACTGCTTGTGCAGTCCGAGATTCTCGTAGATCTCGAGCGTCGCCGTCGAGTTGTTGAGCGTGATGAAGTGCAGCCCCGGGACACCCTCGGAGAGCAGTTTCGCGCAGAACTCCGTGGCGAACTCGATCCCAATGGAGCGTACAGCGGCCGGGTCGTCCTTTGCGGCGTGGATGCGGTCTTTCAGCGAGGAAGGCAGGGACGCGTTGCTGAGCTGCGCGAACCTCTCCAGCTGTTTGACGCTGGTGAGCGGCATCACCTCGGGAATGACCGGGGTGTCGCAACCCGCAGCGACGACTCGGTCACGCATCTGCAGATAGCTTTCCGGGTGGAAGAACATCTGGGTGATCGCATAGTCGGCGCCGGCGCGGCACTTGTCCACGAAATGACCGATGTCGGAGTCCCAGTCGGTGGAGCGCGGATGCATTTCGGGAAATGCCGCGACTCCGACGCAGAAATCCCCGGCCTCCTTGATCAGCCGGACGAGGTCCGCCGCGTACTTCACGCCCTGCGGATGCTCGACCCACTCACCCATCGGGTCGCCCGGCGGGTCACCGCGGACCGCGAGGATGTTGCGGATGCCGGCGTCGGCGTACTGGCCGACCATGTTGCGCAGTTCGGCGACGGAGTGGTCGACGGCCGTGAGGTGCGCGACCGGGGTCAGCGTGGAGTCCGCGGCGATCTGCTGGGTCGCCCGGACGGTGCCCGCGCGGGTGGAGCCGCCCGCCCCGTACGTCACGGAGACGAAGCTCGGTCCCACCGCCTCGACCCGGCGCAGGGCGTTCCAGAGATTCCGCTCACCCTTCTCGGTCTTGGGCGCCCAGAACTCGAACGAGAACGACGTCTCGCCGGTCGCGAGCAGCTCACGCACGGTGCGCGCGTGATCTGTCCTGGTGGAAGGTGTGCCAAGGGCCATACTGGGAGGTTAACCAGGGCCCGGCGGTACCCCAACAAGAGGGAGCGAATTGACCGGAATGAGGCGGATTTTGTCCACCCCTCGGACAGCTGCGCGCCGGACGCGGGCGGCCCGGTTCAGAGTGCGCGTTCCCGGATGCGCCGGGCGAGCGAGGCCGCGGCCCCGGCCGGGTCCTGCGCCTCGGTGATCGCCCGCACGACGACGACGCGGCGCGCGCCGGCGTCCAGCACCTCGTCGAGGTTGCCCGCGTCGATCCCGCCGATGGCGAACCAGGGCCTCGTCGTGCCGAGGGAGGCCGCGTAGCGCACGAGGCCGAGACCCGGGGCGTACCGGCCGGGCTTGGTCGGGGTGGGCCAGCAGGGCCCCGTGCAGAAGTAGTCGACGCCCGCCGCGGCGACGGCCGCGTCGACCTCGGCCTCGGCGTGGGTGGAGCGGCCGATCACCACGTCGCCGCCGACGACGGCGCGGGCGGCGGGCACGGGCAGGTCGCCCTGCCCGAGGTGCAGGACGTCGGAGCCGATGGCGTGGGCCACGTCGGCCCGGTCGTTCACCGCGAGGAGCCGTCCGTGGCGCTTGCAGGCGTCGGCGAACACCTCCAGGTGCTCCAGCTCCTCACCCGCTTCCAAGCCCTTGTCCCGCAGCTGCACGATGTCCACGCCGCCGGACAGCACCGCGTCGAGGAACTCCGGGAGGTCCCCCTGCCGCTTGCGGGCGTCCGTGCACAGATAGAGCCGGGCGCCGGAGAGCTGGGAGCGAGGCGTGGGCATGGTGGTTTCCCCCGTCGGTGCGTCGATGGATCTCTGGTGCGGCGCCGGAGCGCCGGGTGCGTCGGTGATCCGCCGGCCGGCGGACCCCGGTAACGGCGGAGTGCGGGCCGCGTGTGCCGCGGCCCGCACCCCGCTTACGGTCGTCCGGTCAGACGGCGAGCGCCTGGGCCCGGCGCTTCACCTCCGTACCGCGATTCTCGCTCAGGGCCTGCGCGGGGGTGCCGGGCAGGGTCGGGTCGGGGGTGAAGAGCCAGTCCAGCATCTCTTCGTCGTTGTAGCCGTCGTCCCTCAGGAGCGTCAGGGTCCCTGCGAGGCCCTTGACCACCTTGTCGCCGTCGATGAAGGCGGCAGGCACCTGGAGCGCCCGGTTCTCACCACGGCGTACGGCGATCAGCTGGCCTTCCTTGACCAGCTGCCGGACGCGCGTCACCTCGACATCGAGCATTTCCGCGATGTCGGGAAGGTGGAGCCAGGCAGGGACGAGAGCATCGATCTTTGCGTCAATCTCGGTCACAGGGACAAGCGTGCCATCCCGGACCGACAGTCGGTAGCCGGGCCGGGCGTACGAGGCCGTGCCTACCCCTGGAGCACCGTCGTTTTCAGCGGGACGGAGGAGTCGGCGGCCCGCGCCGGATCGATCCGCGCACCCGCCTCGACGAGCTTGCGCCCCTGCGCCAGGTCGCGCGGCCGGCTGACCGCCAGCAGGGCCACCAGGACCCCCTGCCGCAGCCAGCAGACCGTCCAGGAGGGGTCGGCCGGGTCGCCCCGCCACAGGAGGGTGTCGGCACCGGTGTGGTGCCCGGCGTACTGCACGAAGCGCCCGAACTGCTCGGACCAGAAGTAGGGCACCGGGTCGTACGTCCCGGCCGCCCCGTTCACGAGGGCGGCGGCGACCGCCCGGGGGCCCTGGAGGGCGTTGTCCCAGTGGTGGACCAGCAGCCGCTCCCCGTAGCGGGCGGAGGGGAAGGAGGCGCAGTCGCCCACCGCGTGGACGTCGGGCAGCGAGGAGCGCAGCGAGCTGTCGGCGGTGACCGAGCCGTCCGGGCCGAGCGCGATGCCCGAGCCCGCGAGCCACCCGGTGGCGGGCCGTGCCCCGATCCCCACGACCACCGCTCCTGCGGGGATCACCCGGCCGTCCGAGAGGCGGACCGCGCCCTGTTCGACACGGGTGACCCGGGTGCCGGTGAGGAGTTCGGCTCCGCTCTCGGCGTACCAGCCGGCCATCGGAGCGGCCACCTCGGCGGGCATCGTGCCCGCGAGAGGACGGTCGGCGGCCTCGACGACGGTGACCGCGCAGCCGGCCGCACGCGCCGCCGTCGTGAACTCGGCGCCGATCCAGCCCGCGCCGACGACGACCACGTCGTGCTGCCGCTCCAGGACGGGCCGCAGCCGTGCGGCGTCGTCGAGGGTGCGCAGCAGGTGCACACCCGGGACACCCTCGGCACCGGGCAGACCGACGGGTTCCGCCCCGGTGGCGAGGACCAGCGCGTCGTAGGGGACGGGCCCCTCGGCCGTGTCCAGCTCGTGCGCCCCGGCCCGCAGGCCGGCCACGTCGAGCCCCAGGCGCAGGGTGATGTCCAGCCCCTCGAAGTCGACGTCGAAGGCGGAGTCCTCGGCCTTGCCGAGCAGGACCGCCTTGGACAGGGGCGGCCTGTCGTACGGCTGGTGGGGTTCGGCGCCGATCAGCGTGACCGGGCCGGTGAAGCCCAGTTCGCGCAGGGCCACGGCCGTCTGCACCCCGGCCATGCCCGCGCCCACGATCACGACTCCGTGCGGCCGGTGTCCCGTTGCCGGATCCTCTGTCTGCTCGCTCACCCGTCCACCCTAATCACCTGACGTGACGTCAGTGAGTGAGCTCTTCCACCACGCTCGTACCGCTGCCTTCCCTGGACTCCCATTCCCAGGTCTCCTCGAGACGGACGCGGCCGTCGGGGAGGTCCGTGACGGTCGATGTGCAGTGCCCGCAGGAGGTGGTGCCGTCCTGTTTCAGCTGGACGTACCGGAAGTCCAGGGTGTCCGCGGCCCGTGTTCCGACGAGATGCCCGCGGACGATGTCGCCGCCGGTGTACTCGGCCCAGATCCTCCCGTCCCGCTCGTGGTACGTGAAGCGGGTGCGGGTGCCGACCTGGCCGGGCGCCTGGTCGGCGACGGGCGAGAGGACGAGTCCGTCGAGCGAACGGGCCACGGGTGAGGCTCCCTTACTGGCTGCGGCCGGTGGGGTCTAGGCTGGCCACCGTAAGACACTCGCGGGAGCCCGGACGCACCGGGCTGAGAGGGAGGCTGACCGGCCTCCGACCGTACGAACCTGATCCGGGTCATGCCGGCGAAGGGAGGGGCTGGACGCCCATGCGCACCTCCGTACAGAGTTCCGACGTCCTGGTCGTCGGGGGCGGCATCATCGGTCTGGTGACCGCGTGGCGGTCCGCCCAGCGCGGCCTGAGCACGACGCTGGCCGACCCCGAACCCGGCGGCGGCGCCGCCCGGGTGGCGGCCGGGATGCTCGCCGCCGTCACCGAGCTCCACTACGGGGAGCAGATGCTGCTCGGCCTCAACGTGGCCTCCGCGGAGCGCTATCCGGAGTTCGTGGCCGAACTGGAGGAGGCGAGCGGGCAGGAGACCGGCTTCCGCGCCTGCGGCACGCTCTCCGTCGCGCTGGACTCGGACGACCGGGCGCATCTGCGGGAGCTGCACGCCCTGCAGCAGCGTTCGGGGCTGCGGTCGGAGTGGCTCACCGGCCGTGAGTGCCGGCGTCTGGAGCCGATGCTCGCCCCCGGTGTACGCGGCGGGCTCCGGGTCGACGGGGACCATCAGGTGGATCCCAGGCGGCTGGCCTCGGCGCTGGTCACGGCCTGCGAGCGGACGGGGGTCGGGTTCCGCCGCTCCTGGGCCGAGCGGCTCCTGGTCACGGGCGGCCGTGCGACGGGGGTCGTCCTCGCGGACGGTACGGAGCTCGCCGCCGGCCAGGTGGTCCTCGCCGGAGGCAGCCTGAGCGGCCGCCTTGCGGGGATACCCGAGGCGGTCGTCCCGCCCGTACGCCCGGTCAAGGGGCAGGTGCTGCGGCTGACGGTGCCGCCCGCGTACGCCCCCTTCCTCAGCAGGACGGTGCGGGCCGTCGTGCGCGGCAGCCACGTCTATCTGGTGCCGCGTGCCAACGGTGAGCTGGTGGTCGGCGCGACCACCGAGGAGCAGGGCTGGGACACCACCGTCACCGCGGGCGGCGTCTACGAGCTGCTCCGGGACGCCCACGAGCTGGTGCCCGGCATCACCGAGCTGCCGCTGACCGAGACCAGGGCCGGACTGCGGCCCGCCTCGCCGGACAACGCGCCGCTGCTGGGCCCCACCGCGCTGGACGGCCTCCACCTCGCGACCGGCCACCACCGCAACGGGGTGCTGCTGACCCCGGTGACCGGTGACGTGATGGCCCACGTGCTGACCACCGGCGAGCTGCCCGAACTGGGCCGCCCCTTCGCACCGCGCCGCTTCGCGCCGACGGCCGTCCCGTCGGACGCCTCACGGCCCCCCTCCCCCGTGACCACCGCCCCCGCATCGCAGGAGCAGCCCGTATGACACAGTCCGTGCCGTCCGCCGGCCCCGTCCGGGTCTCCGTCAACGGAGAACACCGCACCGTCCCCGCCCGCACCGCGCTGGACACCCTGGTCGCCGGACTGACCGCGGCCGGATCCGGTGTCGCCGCCGCGGTCAACGAGACCGTCGTCCCCCGCGGCCAGTGGTCCGCCACCGCGCTCCGCGACGGCGACCGCGTCGAGATCCTGACCGCCGTCCAGGGAGGCTGACCATGTCCGACGATCTCTTCACGCTGGGTTCCACCACGTTCTCCTCCCGGCTGATCATGGGCACCGGCGGGGCCCCCAGCCTCGACGTGCTGGAACGTTCCCTGATCGCCTCGGGCACCGAGCTGACGACCGTGGCGATGCGCCGGCTCGACCCGACCGTGCAGGGCTCGGTGCTCTCCGTCCTGGAACGCCTCTCCATCCGGGTCCTGCCCAACACCGCGGGCTGTTTCACCGCCGGTGAGGCCGTGCTGACCGCCCGGCTGGCCAGGGAGGCGCTGGGCACCGACTGGATCAAGCTGGAGGTGGTGGCCGACGAGCGGACCCTGCTGCCCGATCCGATCGAGCTGCTGGACGCGGCCGAGGTCCTCGTCGACGACGGCTTCACGGTCCTTCCGTACACCAGTGACGACCCGGTCCTGGCCCGCAGGCTCCAGGACGCGGGGTGCGCGGCGATCATGCCGCTGGGCTCCCCCATCGGGTCGGGACTCGGCATCCGCAACCCCCACAACTTCCAGCTGATCGTCGAGCGGGCCGAGGTCCCGGTGATCCTGGACGCCGGTGCCGGGACGGCGTCGGACGCGGCGCTGGCGATGGAGCTGGGCTGTGACGCTGTGATGCTCGCCTCGGCGGTGACCCGGGCCCAGGAACCCGAGCTGATGGCGGCGGCGATGCGGCACGCGGTGGACGGCGGGCGCCTCGCGTACCGGGCGGGGCGGATCCCGCGCCGCCACTTCGCGGAGGCGTCCTCCCCGGTGGAGGGCCGTGCGGTGCTGGATCCGGAGCGTCCGGCCTTCTGATCCGGGCACCGGCGGGCGTCGCCCGGTCACAGCACGTGCATGCCCCTGTCACGGCTCCGCACCGGAACGGCTCCGGGGCCCCGACCCCGTCCGCGGTGTCCGTGCCGGCTCGTAGACTCGCCCTGTGGACACGACCCTCCAGGACCCCTTGGTCGGGCAGCTGCTCGACGGCCGCTATCGCATCGATGCGCGGATCGCCGTCGGCGGTATGGCCACGGTCTACCGGGCCGTGGACACCCGGCTCGACCGTGTGCTCGCCCTCAAGGTGATGCACCCGGCGCTGGCGACCGACGCCGCGTTCGTCGAGCGCTTCATCCGCGAGGCCAAGTCCGTCGCCCGGCTCGCCCACCCCAATGTGGTGGGTGTCTTCGACCAGGGCGCCCAGGGCGCCTACGTGTACCTGGCGATGGAGTACGTCGCCGGGTGCACCCTGCGAGACGTCCTGCGCGAGCGGGGCGCACTGCAGCCCCGTGCCGCCCTGGACATCCTCGAACCGGTGCTGGCCGCCCTCGGCGCCGCCCACCGCGCGGGCTTCGTCCACCGGGACATGAAGCCGGAGAACGTTCTGATAGGGGACGACGGCCGGGTGAAGGTCGCCGACTTCGGGCTCGTACGGGCGGTGGGGACCGCGACGGACACCACCGGCTCGCTCCTGGGCACGGTCTCGTATCTCGCCCCGGAACAGATCGAGCAGGGCACGGCGGACACCCGGTCCGACGTGTACGCCTGCGGTGTGGTGCTCTACGAGATGCTGACCGGCGGCAAGCCCCACGCCGGGGACACCGCCGCCCAGGTCATCTACCAGCACCTGAACCAGGACGTCCCGGCGCCGTCCGGTGCCGTTCCGGGCCTGGCCGCCGGGCTGGACGAGCTGGTGGCCGCGGCCACGGCACGGAATCCCGATCTGCGTCCGGCCGATGCGGTGGCGCTCCTCGCGCGGTCCCGTGAGATACGGGCGGATCTCACCGGGGAGCAGCTCGACGCGATGCCGCCGGGGGCCCTGGCGGAGGCGCACGACGCCGGCGAGGACCGTACGAGCGTGATCCCCCGGGTGATCCCGGCCGGCCAGGGCACCGCGCACCACACCAGCCGTCTGGAGATGCCGCCCCCGTCCGGACCCGGGGAGCCCGGGCGTGGGCGGCGCCGGTCCTTCGCGGGCCGGGGCCGTCGCGGGATGCTCGCCCTGGTCGTCGCCGTCCTGCTGGCGCTGGGGACCGGTGCGGGTGTCTGGTACATCAACTCCGGCCAGTTCACCCGGGTGCCCTCCCTCCTGGGCCAGAGCCAGAGCGCCGCCGAGCGGCGGCTCTCGGACGAGGGCCTCGATCTGAAGGGGGTCGAGCGCGCCTACAGCGACACGGTGGAGCGCGGCGCGGTGATCAGCAGCGATCCCGGCTCCGGTGAGCGGATCCGTGGCAACGACGCGGTGAAGCTGGTGATCTCGCGCGGCCCGGAGATCGTGAAGGTGCCCGACGTCGAGGGGCTCGCCCTCGCCGACGCCCGGCGCGAGCTGAAGGAGACGGGCCTCGCGCCCGGGATGGTGACCCGGGAGTTCAGCGAGGAGATCGACCGGGGCAAGGTGATCCGTACGGATCCCCGCGTCGGCACCGAGCGCCGCCCGGACTCGGCGGTCGCCCTGGTGATCAGCAAGGGCAGCCCCGTCGACGTACCCGATGTCACCGGTCTCTCCGTCGAGGACGCCACGGCGGCCCTGGAGGGGGAGGGCCTCAGGGCGAAGGTGCTGACCGAGCGGGTCAGCTCCTCCGAGGCGGACGGCGACATCGCCCGGCAGACGCCCGGCAGCGGTGCGGAGGCCGCCGAGGGCGACACCGTGGAGCTGACGGTCTCCAAGGGCCCGCGCATGCTCCCGGTCCCCGATGTCACGGGCAAGGACGTCGACGAGGCCCGCGGCGCACTGGAGGACGCGGGGTTCGAGGTCGAGGTGGACCGCCCGTTCCTCTCCTTCAGCGACACGGTCAAGAGCCAGTCGGTCGAGGGCGGCGAGAAGGCCCCGGAAGGCTCCACGATCACCATCAGGACCAAGGCTCTGTAGATCAGGCAAGGACAGGCAGCACATGCGCAACCCCGTAGGCGGCCACGTCCCCGTGGCCGGTGGACTGGCCAAGGTCGGTCTCGGCTACGCGCGGGAGCTGGCGGCGGAGACCGTGCAGGTCTTCGTCGCCAACCCGCGCGGCTGGGCGACCCCGGCCGGCAATCCGGCGCAGGACGAGCTGTTCCGCTCGGAGTGCGCGGCCGACGCGGTTCCGGCGTACGTCCACGCCCCGTACCTGATCAATTTCGGCTCGCACACCGAGGCCACGGTCGAGCGGTCGGTCCTGTCGCTGCGCCACTCGCTGCGCCGGGCGAGAGAGATCGGCGCCCTCGGCGTGGTGGTGCACACGGGCTCGGCGACCGGCGGACGCCCGCGCGAGGTGGCTCTCGCCCAGGTGCGTACGCACATGCTTCCGCTGCTGGACGAGCTGACCCATGACGACGATCCGTTCCTGCTGCTGGAGTCGACCGCCGGCCAGGGCTCCTCGCTCTGCTCGCGGACCTGGGACTTCGGCCCGTACTTCGAGGCCATGGACTCCCACCCCAAGCTGGGGATCTGCCTGGACACCTGCCACATCTACGCGGCGGGGCACGACCTGGCCGGCCCCTCCGGCATGCGCCAGACCCTGGATCTGCTGGTCGGGACGGTGGGCGAGGGGCGGCTGAAGCTGATCCACGCCAATGACTCGAAGGACGTGGTGGGCGCCCACAAGGACCGGCACGAGAACATCGGCGCGGGTCATATCGGCGCCGAGCCGTTTGCCGAGCTGTTCTCGCATCCGGCGACCGAGGGGGTGCCGCTGATCATCGAGACGCCGGGCGGCAAGGAGGGGCACGCCGCGGACGTGGCACGGCTGAAGGAACTCCGGGACACCCGCTGAGACAGCGATGGAATACCCCAGGGGGGTATGTGGTTACGGTGGATGTCAGGTAGCCGCGACAGAGCTCCGGGGGCTCCTCATGCAGCACGACGCACACCACGCGCACCAGGGACACCACAGCACGCACGGCGGGGGCTCGTCCTGGGCCATGGCCGCGCGGGCCACCCTGCACTGCCTCACCGGCTGCGCCATCGGCGAGATCCTCGGCATGGTGATCGGCACCGCGCTCGGCTGGGGCAACGTCCGGACGATGGTGCTCGCGATCGTCCTGGCCTTCTTCTTCGGCTACGCGCTGACCCTGCACTCGGTCCTGAGCTCCGGCATGGGCCTCCGCGCGGCCGTCAGGGTCGCGCTCGCCGCCGACACCGCCTCCATCGCCGTGATGGAGCTCATCGACAACGGGGTGATCGCGCTCTGGCCGGGAGCCATGGACGCCCACCTCTCGGACACGACGTTCTGGACCGTCCTGGCCATCGCGCTGGCGGCCGCCTTCGTCGTCACGACACCGGTCAACAAGTGGATGATCGGCCGCGGCAAGGGTCACGCGGTGGTGCACCGCCACCACTGAACGACCACCCGGGGGCGTCAGAGTTCAGGACCGTCCCCGGGCTCCTCCTGGTAGGAGTAGCGCTGCTCGCTCCACGGGTCACCGATGTTGTGGTAGCCGCGCTCCTCCCAGAAACCGCGGCGGTCGGCCGTCATGTACTCGATGCCCCGGACCCACTTGGGCCCCTTCCAGGCATAGAGATGCGGTACGACCAGGCGCAGCGGGAATCCGTGTTCCGCGGTGAGCAGCTCGCCGTCCTTGTGGGTGGCGAACAGCGCCCGGTCCGACGCGAAGTCGGCCAGCCGCAGATTCGAGCTGAATCCGTATTCGGCCCAGACCATGACATGCGTGACGTGGGGTGCGGGCGGCGCCAGTTCCATGATCTCGCGGGCCGGGATTCCGCCCCATTCGGCACCGAGCATGCTGAATTTCGTCACGCAGTGGAGGTCCGCGACGACGGACGAGAAGGCGAGTGCCGAGAATTCCTGGTGATTCCAGCAGTGCTTGTCACCGTCGGCCGTGGCCCCGAAGACCCGGAACTCCCAGCGGTCCGGTTTGAACTTGGGCACGGGACCGTAATGGGTGACCGGCCAACCTCGCTGCAGCCGCTGACCCGGTGGAAGCCCGGACTGCTCTGCTGTGCCGCGTTTCCGGCTTTCCGGCTGACCCATGCCTCCATGGTGACAGACAGGTAGGGGTGGTCATGACCAGGGGAGAGCCGATTCGGGCAACTCGTACTAAGCATGCACTTACTGGACGGCCGCGTGGCGCGATGCGAAGATGCGCGCAAACATGCCCAGTTCACCGGTTGGAAGGAGCCTCTGCGATGCAGGGCGACCCCGAGGTCCTCGAGTTCCTGAACGAACAGCTGACCGCCGAATTGACTGCCATCAACCAGTACTTCCTGCACGCCAAGATGCAGGAGAACTTCGGCTGGACGAAGCTCGCGAAGTACACCCGGGCAGAATCGTTCGACGAGATGAAGCACGCGGAGATCCTCACCGACCGAATCCTGTTCCTGGACGGCCTGCCCAACTATCAGCGGCTCTTCCATGTGCGGGTCGGCCAGACGGTCACCGAGATGTTCCAGGCGGACCGGCAGGTCGAGGTGGAGGCGATCGACCGCCTCAGGCGGGGCATCGAGGTGATGCGCGGCAAGGGCGACATCACGTCGGCGAACATCTTCGAATCCATCCTGGAGGACGAGGAGCACCACATCGACTATCTCGACACCCAGCTGGAGCTGGTCGAGAAGCTCGGTGAAGCGCTCTACATCGCCCAGGTGATCGAGCAGCCGGAGAGCTGATCCGCAGACGGTCCCGGCACGGTTCCGCGACGGTCCGGCGCGCCCCTGTCAGGCGGCGTCGGAGAGCCTGACGACCGGTGCGGCACCGAGGCCCGCGGATGAACCGGCCGGGGCGGCCGCCGGCTCCGTACGCCCTTCGACGAGCTCACGGCGCGGGCAGTCGCCGCGGCCGAGCAGCGCCTGGATCCTGCGGACGCAGCCGCCGCAGTCGGTGCCTGCCCTGCAGGCGGAGGCGATCTGGCGGGGCGTGCACGCTCCGCCGTCCGCATGCTTCTTGACCTGGTCCTCCGTGATGCCGAAGCAGGAGCAGACGTACATGCGGTTCACCTCCCGAGGATCGATCGCTGCGCCGTCCCGAACTTTCGGTGAGGCTAACCTAACCTTACCCAAGACGTCGAGCACAGAAAAGCCCCGGTACGCCCGTGGGGCACGGATCACATCGATCCGTGCCCCACGGGCGTCACCACGGGTGATCCTTACTGGTCGCGGTACATCTCGGCGACGAGGAAGGCCAGGTCGAGGGACTGGCTGCGGTTGAGGCGCGGGTCGCAGGCGGTCTCGTAACGCTGGTGCAGATCGTCCACGAAGATCTCGTGGCCACCGCCGACGCACTCGGTGACGTCGTCACCGGTGAGCTCGACGTGGATGCCGCCGGGGTGCGTCCCGAGCTGCTTGTGCACCTCGAAGAAGCCCTTGACCTCGTCCAGGACGTCGTCGAAGCGGCGCGTCTTGTGGCCGGACGCGGCCTCGAAGGTGTTTCCGTGCATCGGGTCGGTGACCCAGACCACCTGCGCGCCGGAGGCGGTGACCTTCTCGACCAGCTCGGGGAGCTTGTCGCGGACCTTGTCGGCGCCCATGCGGACGATGAAGGTCAGCCGGCCGGGCTCGCGCTCGGGGTCGAGGCGGTCGACGTAGCCGAGCGCCTCGTCGACGGTGGTCGTCGGGCCGAGCTTGATCCCGATGGGGTTGCGGATCTTCGAGGCGAACTCGATGTGCGCGCCGTCCATCTGCCGGGTGCGCTCGCCGACCCAGACCATGTGGCCCGAGGTGTCGTAGAGCTGACCCGTGCGCGAGTCGGTGCGGGTGAGCGAGGACTCGTAGTCGAGCAGCAGCGCCTCGTGGGAGGCGTAGAACTCGACGGCCTTGAACTCGGCCGGGTCCGTGCCGCACGCCTTCATGAAGTTCAGGGCGTTGTCGATCTCGCGGGCCAGCGCCTCGTAGCGCTGCCCGGACGGCGAGGACCTCACGAAGTCCTGGTTCCAGGCGTGCACCTGGCGCAGGTCGGCATAGCCACCGGTGGTGAAGGCACGGACCAGGTTCAGCGTGGAGGCGGACGCGTGGTACATCCGCTTCAGCCGCTCGGGGTCCGGGACGCGGGAGGCCTCGGTGAATTCGAAGCCGTTGACGGAGTCGCCGCGGTAGGTCGGCAGGGTCACGCCGTCGCGGGTCTCGGTCGGCTTGGAGCGCGGCTTCGAGTACTGCCCGGCGATACGGCCGATCTTGACGACCGGCACGGAGGCCGCGTACGTCAGGACGGCGCTCATCTGCAGCAGCGTCTTCAGCTTGGCCCGGATGTGCTCGGCGGACACGGCGTCGAAGGCCTCGGCGCAGTCACCGCCCTGCAGCAGGAACGCCTCGCCCTTGGCGACGGCTCCCAGGCGGGCGCGCAGCTGGTCGCACTCGCCGGCGAAGACGAGCGGAGGATACGACTCGAGGTCCGCGAGTACGTCGCGCAGAGCCTCGGCATCGGGGTACTCGGGCTGCTGCGCCGCGGGAAGGTCTCGCCAGGTGTTGCCACCGGCGACGGAGGTATTGGCGTTCACGGTCACCTTGACAACATTACGGGGTCGGCGGGGCCGTCCCATCCGCCCGCTCAGCAAATGAGACGCGCGCTCGTTTGTGGCCCCCCTTGCGCTAGGGTTCGTGGCATGTTCGCGCAGACGATCCAGAACTGGTGGTGGACCGCTCATCCGGCGGCCCGCTGATTCATCGCGCGTACAGACTTCGCGAAGGCCGCCCGAGGGGCGGCCTTCTCTGCGTTCCGGCGCCGGGAGCCGTTCCTCCCCCAGGAAGGAACGCCCATGCCCGACCGTGCCGTCGACCTCTTGTCCGCCCTCCTCCGTGACGACTCCCCGCCCTTCGCGCTGCTGCGCAGGCGCACCCCCGGCCGTGACCACGACACCGTGGAGGTCCTGACCGGCGAGGTGCGTGAGGTGGAGCGGCTCGCCGCCGTCCCGGTGCGCGACCTGCCGTCGCTGGCCCTCGTGCCGTTCCGGCAGATCGCCGAGCGCGGCTTCGACGTGCGGGACGACGGCACCCCGCTCGCCGTGCTCGTCGCCGACGAGGCGCACGAGCTGCCGCTGGCCGAGGTGCTCGCGGCGCTGCCCGGCCACGACGTGCGGGTCGAGGACGGGGCCTTCGACGTCGCCGACGAGGCGTACGCGGACATCGTCCGGCGGGTCGTCGAGGACGAGATCGGGCAGGGCGAGGGCGCGAACTTCGTGATCCGGCGGACCTTCGGCGGTGAGATCCCGGGGTTCGGGCGGGCGGACGCGCTGGCCCTGTTCCGGCGGCTGCTGGCCGGTGAGCGCGGGGCGTACTGGACGTTCGTCGTGCACACCGGGGAGCGGACCCTGGTCGGTGCGAGCCCGGAGGTCCACGTGCGGATGTCCGGCGGGACGGTGGTGATGAACCCGATCAGCGGGACCTACCGCTACCCGGACGAGGGGCCGACGGCGGAGGGGCTGCTGGCCTTCCTCGGCGACCGCAAGGAGACCGAGGAGCTCTCCATGGTGGTGGACGAGGAGCTCAAGATGATGTGCACCGTCGGCGACATGGGCGGTGTGGTGGTCGGTCCCCGCCTGAAGGAGATGGCGCATCTCGCGCACACGGAGTACGAGCTGCGGGGGCGCTCCTCGCTGGACGTGCGCGAGGTCCTGAAGGAGACGATGTTCGCGGCGACGGTCACGGGCTCACCCGTGCAGAACGCCTGCCGGGTGATCGAGCGGTACGAGCCGGAGGGCCGCGGCTACTACGCGGGCGCCCTGGCACTGGTGGGCCAAGAGCCCGGCGGGGCCCAGACGCTGGACTCGCCGATCCTGATCCGGACCGCCGACATCTCCGCGTCGGGCCGGCTGCGCGTGCCGGTCGGGGCCACCCTCGTGCGCCACTCCGATCCGGAGGGTGAGGTCGCCGAGACGCACGCCAAGGCGGCCGGTGTCCTCGCGGCGCTCGGCGTCCGCCCCGGCCGGCCCGGATCCGAGGCGAGCCGTCCGCGGCTGGCCGCCGACCCCCGCGTCCAGGGGGCGCTGGACGACCGGCGCGGCGGGCTCGCCCCCTTCTGGCTGCGGATGCAGGAGCGTAACGACGACCTGTCCGGCCACGCGCTGGTGGTGGACGCCGAGGACACCTTCACGGCGATGCTGGCGCACCTGCTGCGCTCCTCGGGCCTCACCGTGTCGGTGCGCCGGTACGACGAGCCCGGGCTGCGCGGGACCGTGCGGGCGCATGAGGGGCCCGTGGTGCTGGGGCCCGGCCCCGGCGACCCGGGAGACACCACCGATCCGAAGATGCGGATGCTGAGGGAGCTGACCGCCGAGCTCGTGCGGGACCACCGCCACGGACTGCTCGGCGTCTGCCTCGGCCATGAGCTGATCGCGGCGGAGCTGGGCCTGGAGATCGTGCGCAAGGAGGTGCCGTACCAGGGGGCGCAGACCAGGATCGACCTGTTCGGCAGGCCGGAGACGGTGGGCTTCTACAACAGCTTCACCGCGCGCTGCGACGAGGCGGCGGAGACGGAGCTGGGCGCGCACGGCATCGAGGTGAGCCGGGACACCGCCGGCGGCGAGCTGCACGCGCTGCGGGGCAGGGGCTTCGCGTCGGTGCAGTTCCACCCGGAGTCGGTGCTGACGCTGCGCGGTGCGGCGATCGTGACCGGGCTGCTGGCCCGGCTGCCGGTGGCCGGCTGAGGTACCGGCGGGCCCCGCGCGAGGAGGCAGTCAGCGTGCGGGGTGCGCCGGGACCAGGACGTTGTCGCTGCGGCGGCCGGCCAGGTAGTCGGTGACGTTCCGTACGGTGGCCTCGATGATCTGCCCCACGGCGTCACGCGTGTAGTACGCCTGGTGGGAGGTCACGACGACGTTGGGGAAGGTGACGAGCCGGGCGAGGGTGTCGTCGTCGATGCCTTCGACGGACTTGTCGACGTAGAAGAGCCCGGCCTCCGCCTCGTAGACGTCGAGCCCTACCCCGGTGAACCGGCCGGCCCGCAGCTCGGTGACGAGCGCGCGGCTGTCGATGAGGCCTCCCCGGCTGGAGTTGACGAGGATCGCGTCGTCCTTCATCCGGGAGAGGGCGTCGGCGCCGATGATGTGCTGGGTGGCCGGCATCAGGGGCACGTGGAGGCTGATCAGGTCGGCCTCCGCGAAGAGCCGTTCCTTGTCCACGTACGTCATGCCGAGCGCGGTGCAGGCCGGGTTCTCGGCGATGTCCCAGCCGAGCAGGTTCATGCCGAAGCCGTGGGCGATCCGGGTGAACGCCTCACCGATCTTCCCGGTGCCGACCACGCCGGCCGTGCGGCCGTGCATGTCCCGGCCGAGGAGCCCGTCGAGCCGGAAGTCGAAGTCCCGGGTGCGGCTCACCGCGCGGACGATGCGGCGGTTGACGGCCATGGCCAGGGTCCAGGCGAATTCGGCCACCGAGTGGGGTGAGTAGGAGGAGACGCGGGCGACGCGCAGGGCGAGCCGTTCGGCGACGTCGAGATCGACGTTGTTGAAGCCGGTGGAGCGCTGGGCGATCATCTGGGTGCCGCCGGCGGCGAGCGTCTGCAGGACCTGGCTGCCGAGGTCCGCGTTGACGCTGGTGGAGATGATCTCGTAGCCGGCGGCGATCGGGGCGGTGTCCTCGGTGAGGAAGACGTCCAGGCAGCGGACGTCGTGCAGGCCGGCGAAGGCCTTCTCGATCAGCGGCTTCTCGTCGGACTGCACGCCGAATGCCAGGATTTCCACGACGTCTCCCGGGTGAGGGGGCGGTTCCGGCCCTCGCGAATACGGGGTCCTCGCGAATATACGGCCCGCACCCCCGGGGCGCCCCCGGTCAGTACTCCGACCCGCATGGAAGCATCCCCTCGCCGAAGTGAGCTCGCTGGGGCCACGCTCATGGTGACCCGGGTCACTCCGGGATGGCCGGACGGTCAATTCCGTTGCCGTACGCAGCACGTGCGGGTCACACGTCGTCGAGGCCGGCCTCGATGGCGTACCGCACGAGCTCCACCCGGTTGTGCAGCTGGAGCTTGCCCAGGGTGTTCTGCACATGGTTCTGCACGGTGCGGTGGGAGATGACCAGGCGCTCGGCGATCTGCTTGTACGACAGCCCCTTGGCGACCAGGCGCAGCACCTCCGTCTCCCGGTCGGTGAGCTGTGGGACCTTCGGCCGGTCGGGGGCCGCGGGGGCGGGGTCGGAGGCGAGCCGACGGTACTCGCCGAGGACCAGTCCGGCCAGCCCCGGTGTGAAGACCGGGTCGCCGGCCGCGGTGGCGCGTACGGCGTCGGTCAGCTCCTGGGTACTGGCGGACTTGAGGAGATAGCCGGTGGCGCCCGACTTCACCGCCTCCAGGACGTCGGCGTGCTCACCGCTGGCGGAGAGCACGAGGACCCGCAGCCCGGGGAGGGAGCCGACGAGTTCCCTGCAGACCTGGACGCCGGGCATCCCCGGCAGATTCAGGTCGAGCACCAGGACCTCCGGTGCGGCCGCCCTGGCACGGCGCACGGCACCCGGGCCGTCCCCCGCGGTCGCGACCACCTCGAAGCCGGACTCGGCCAGGTCGCGGGCGACGGCGTCGCGCCACATCGGGTGGTCGTCGACGACCATCACCTTGATGGCCCGCTCCTCGGACGCCTCTGTGTTCGGTGTACTCATCGGGCCGATCCTGCCTTCCCCCGTGAAACCTTCGGAACCTTCAACTCGACCTCGGTGCCCTGACCGGACACCGAGATCAGCTCTGCTGTGCCGCCCAGGTCGCGCAGCCGCCCGCGGATCGACAGGGCGACTCCGAGCCGGCCCTCCCCCTCCGCCTGGTCGAGCCGGCCCTCCGGGATGCCCGGGCCGTCGTCCCGGACCGTGACGATCACCTCGTCCGGCTCGTCCTCGACCAGGATCCACGCCTGGGCGGCCGGCCCCGCGTGGACCCTGACGTTGTCCAGCGCGGCGCTGACGGCGGCGGCGAGCTCACGCGCGGCACCCGCGGCGAGCATCACCGGGGCGCCGGGCTCCGCGAAGGTGACCCGGGAGCTCGCGTGCGGGGCGAGCAGCGTGCGCAGGTCGGATTCCGCGCTCCCGGGCCCCTCGGCCTCCACCACGCGGACCACCGCGCCCTCGGCGCTGTCCTCGGAGACCCGGGTCGTGGGCACCAGACCGCTGGAGACCAGGGTCCGCAGCGCGACCTCCTGCTCCCCCGCCATCCGTCCGAGCTCCGCGGCCTCGCCGCCCAGCGCCGTGCCGCGCCGCTGGACCATGGCCAGGACCTGCAGGACGCTGTCGTGGATGTCGCGGGCGAGGCGCTCGCGCTCCCGGGTGGCGGCCTCGATCTCCAGCGCGCGGGCCAGGGTGCGCTCACTGGCGCGTGCCACCTCGACGACGTAGCCGATGGCGATGGAGGCGACCCACACCAGCAGCACGTTGTGGAAGGTGTCCTCGCTGGGCTCGCCGCGCTCGACGATGTTGGCGGCGGCGACGAGGGTCGAGGCGAAGGCCGCCCAGCGCCAGCCGCCCTTGAGCGCGAAGGCGAGGACGGAGCCCGCGGTCCAGATCGAGGGAAGCGTCGGGCCGTCCGAGTGCTGGGCGTCGAAGTCGGCGAGCGGGGTCAGGAGGATCCCGGTCAGGGCGACGACGAGGTCCAGGCCGAGGAAGCGCTTGGTGCAGCTCGCGGCGTTGGCCACCCTGGGAAGGGTGAGAGCCGTCCAGAGGGCGAGGACCACCAGGAAGGCGACGGCCACCCACGGACGCTCGTACTTCTCGCGGCCGAAACCGGCGAGCAGCGCCGCGTAGACCAGAGTCAGCACGCGGTACGCGGTCAGCGCCCGCCACAGGGGCTGCTCGACCGACATCCGTACGACCCGTTCACGCCCCGCCATGTGCCCTCCCCCGGTACCCGCCCCTGTCATGCTGCCCGCTCCGGACGGCCGGTCGCACCCCTACGCGCCGGACCGCTCCGTTCCCTTTTTCTTCGCCTCCTCGGCGATCTGCCGCTTGGCCGCCGTCGCGTAGATGTCCACGTACTCCTGGCCGGAGAGCTTCATGATCTCGTACATGACCTCGTCGGTCACCGAGCGCAGGATGAAGCGGTCCCCTTCCATGCCCTGGTAGCGGCTGAAGTCCAGCGGCTCGCCGATCCGGATGCCGGGCCGCATGAGCTTGGGCACCACCTGCCCGGGAGGCTGGATCTTCTCCGTGTCGATCATCGCCACGGGGATGACGGGGGCACCGGTGGCGAGCGCCACCCGGGCGAGGCCGCCGGGCTTGCCCCGGTAGAGCCGTCCGTCGGGTGACCGGGTGCCCTCCGGGTAGATGCCGAAGAGTCCGCCGCTCTCGATCACCTGGATGCCGGCCTTGATGGCCGCCTCCCCGGCACCGCGGCCTCCGGAGCGGTCCACGGGGAGCTGTCCCACGCCCTTGAAGAAGGCGGCGGTGAGCTTGCCCTTCACCCCGGGCGCGGTGAAGTACTCCGCCTTGGCGATGAAGGTGACCTTGCGGTCGAGGACCGCGGGCAGGAAGAAGGAGTCGGAGAAGGACAGATGGTTGCTCGCGAGAATCGCCGGCCCGCGTGCGGGGATGTTCTCCAGGCCCTCCGCCCACGGCCTGAAGGCGAGCTTCAGAGACCCTCCGATGGAGAACTTCATTGCGCCGTAGATCAAGTCGGGTGCCTCCTGTGTGCCGTCGATGAGACCTTAACCTGTGGCGCCGCGGCCTCCCCCGCCCCCTCGGGACGGGCTCCCTCCCGGCCGCCCCCGCAGGTGACGGCCGCTCGGGCGGTGACGGCCCTGGTCGGTGTCGGCCCGGTCGCGTACGGTGAAGTAGTCCTTTTGCACACCCCCCGCACCCCGCCCCGCTTCATGAACAGGAGACCCCGGTGCCGGTCCTGCCTGGAGCCGAGCCGTTCCGCCACGAGGGCGGAGAGGTCGGCGTCCTCCTCTGCCACGGATTCACGGGTTCGCCGCAGTCGCTGCGCCCCTGGGCCGACCGTCTCGCGGAGCGGGGGCTGACCGTCTCCCTCCCGCTGCTGCCCGGACACGGCACGCGCTGGGAGGACATGGCCGTCACGGGCTGGCAGGACTGGTACGCGGAGGTGGACCGGGAGCTGCGTGCCCTGCGTGACCGCTGCGAGCGGGTCTTCGTCTTCGGCCTCTCCATGGGCGGGGCCCTCGCGCTGCGCCTCGCCGCGAAGCACGGGGACGAGATCGCGGGCCTGGTGCTGGTGAACCCGGCCAACAAGGTCCACGGCCTCTCGGCGTACGCCCTGCCCCTCGCCCGGCACCTGGTGCGGACGACGAAGGGGCTGACGAGCGACATCGCGCTGGAGGGCTCCGAAGAGGTCGGCTACGACCGGGTGCCGCTGCACGCGGCGCACTCCGTGCGGGCGTTCTTCCGGCTGGTCGACGCCGATCTGCCCCAGGTCACCCAGCCGGTCGTGCTGCTGCACAGTCCGCAGGACCACGTCGTGCCGCCGGCGGACTCGGCGCGGATCCTCAGCCGGGTCTCGTCCCGGGACGTCCGGGAGATCCTCCTGGAACAGAGCTACCACGTCGCGACGTTGGACCACGATGCGGAGCGGATCTTCGAGGAGAGCCTCCGGTTCATCGACCGCCTCGCACTCGACGCTGGCAAGAAGGGGAGCACGTCCGGTGGCTGAGCACGACGCGGAGCGCGCGGGCAGTGACGAGGAGCGCGAACCGCGCCCCACGGAGGGACAGGCCGTGCCCGAGGGTGCGGAGGGGGCCGGGCCGTTCGACGAGGCCGCGGCCTGGGAGGCGATCGTCGCGGGGTACGGCGAGGAGCCGCCGGACCCGCCGGGCGCCAAGCCGTTCAAGTCGATCGAGGACCTGGCCCTGCTGGAGGACGACCAGCTGAACGTCCTGGGCCCCGAGCCGGAGTCCGGCGCGGGCGAGGACGCGGACAAGGGAGTGAGCGGGAAGGCACCCGGTGGACCGGCGGAGAGGAGGCCGCTCGGCGGATCGGTCGTCTTCGCCCCGGGGGTCGCGGGCCCGCGTGACTACGGCCTGGAGGAGCCCGGGGACGACGGCATCGACGACCCGGACGACAGCGAGGAGGGGCACTTCGTCCCCCCGGAGCCGCCGCCGCTCCCCGAGGCCGATGTGACGGCGAAGTTCGCCTGGCTCGCCGTGGTCGGCGGCCCGGTGCTGATGCTGGTCGCGGTGCTGATGCAGTGGGAGATGACGTGGTGGCTCACCACGCTCTCCATCGGCGGTTTCCTGGGTGGCTTCGCCACCCTGGTGGCACGCATGCCCCACGACGCGGAGGAGGACGACGATCCGGGGCGCGGCGCGGTCGTCTGACCCGCGTGCCCTGGCGGGCAGGAGAGCGCCCTCCTCCCCCGGCCCCGTACCGGCTCAGCCCGTCGCGGGCACCCTGAGAGCCGCCAGCACGGGCAGGTGGTCCGTGGCCGCCCTCAGATCCGCGCCGGTGACCCCGGGCAGGTCCGCGGGGACCCCGCATCCGAGGACCTCGACGCCGTCCGTCGCGAACACCGCGTCGATGCGCTTGCGGGGCGCGGCCGGCGGAAAGGTGAGCTCCCCGCCCCACGGCCGCGCGGTCCGGCAGTCCTGAAGGCTCCCGGCCAGCTGCCGGAAGGCGGGCCCCTCCGGTACGTCGTTGAGGTCACCGGCCACGACCGCGTGCGGGACGTCCATCGCCTCGACCCGCTCCAGCAGCATGCCCGCCTGGGCCAGCCGCTCCTCGCGCTGCAAGCTCAGATGGCAGCTCACCACGCCGAGCCTGGCCCGCGCGATCCGTACGACCGCCGTGGCCAGGCCGCGCCGGTGCAGCCCCGGGGTGAGCGGCAGCAGGACGTCCTCGGTGCGCTCCACGGTGGCGCGCAGGGAGCAGAGCAGCAGCGGCCCGGCCGCCGTGGCCCCGCCACTGAGGATCACCAGGTCGGTCATGGCCGCGAGCCGGGCCGCCGCCTTGCGCCACCGGAAGAAGCGGGGGGCCTCCTGGAGGCACACCAGGTCGGGTGCGCAGGCGCGGATGACACGGGCCAGCGCCTCGGTGTCGTCACGCAGCGAGCGGATGTTGTAGCTGAGCACCCGGACGACGGCTGAACCGTCCGGCTCGGTACGGGAGTCGGGCAGGGGCATCGGCGTCGTGACCATGGGAGGCACGATACGACGGACGCCCGCCGCGCCCCGGAGGGCGCGACGGGCGTCGGACGTGCTCGGTTGGCTCAGCCCTGGCGTGCCAGGTCCGCCGCACCCACCAGGCCCGCCTTGCCGCCCAGTTGGGCCGCGAGGACCTGCGCGTGCGGGCGCCACTCGCCGCCGATCAGCCAGCGCCGGAACGACTTGCGGATCGGGTCGAGGACCAGCTCGCCCTCGTCCGAGACGCCGCCGCCGACGATGAAGGCCGACGGGTCGAAGAGCGAGGCGAGGTCTGCCAGTCCGGCACCGGCCCAGCGGGCCAGCTCGCGGAAGGAGTCGACGGCCACGGGGCAGCCCTGCCGGGCGGCCTCGCTGATGTGCTTGCCCTCGATGCCCTCGACCGTGCCGTCACCCAGGCCCAGCAGGATCGGCGCGTTCTCCGGGGTGGCGTTGGCACGCTGCTTCGCGTACCGCACGAGCGCCCGCCCGGAGGCGTACTGCTCCCAGCAGCCCTGGCTGCCGCAGCCGCAGAGCAGCCCGTCCGGGACGACCCGGATGTGACCGAATTCCGCCGCCACGCCGAAGCGTCCGCGGCGGAGCTTGTTGCCGATGATGATGCCGCCGCCCAGCCCGGTGCCGAGCGTGATGCAGATGACGTCCTCGTGCCCCTGGCCGGCGCCGAAGCGGTATTCGCCCCAGGCCGCCGCGTTGGCGTCGTTCTCGACGACGACGGGGAGGCCGACGCGCTGTTCGACCTTGTCCTTGAGCGGCTCGTGACGCCAGTTGATGTTGGGGGCGAACAGCACGGTGGCGCGCTTGTCGTCGACGTATCCGGCCGCGCCGATGCCTACGGCGTCGACGTCGTGTCCCTCGCTCGCCCCGGCCACGGCGGCGCTGATGGCGTCCACGATGCCTTCGGCCGTCGGCGGGGTCGATACCTTGAACGTCGAGAGGATCCGGCCCTCTTCGTCGACCACTCCAGCCGCGATCTTCGTGCCGCCGATATCGACGCCGATGGTGAGTCCCATGAATCCCTCAGTTTCGGTCGAGCCCCGCTACGGCCAACCGTACCCGAGCCGGGGACGGGTATTTCCTGCCCAGGGTCAGTCCAGGTCGATGTGTTCGCTGCCCCCGGTGCCCTCGTCACGCGGGTCCGAGGGGTCCTCGGCCGCCTTCTTCCCGGTGCCGGGGGTGCTTCCGGTGCCGCCGGAGGCGCCCTCGGTGCCCCGGGTCCAGCGGCCTTCCTGGCCCTCCACGGCGGAGCGGTAGGCGGCCAGGAGCTCGTTCCCCGCGGCGGCGAGGTGGTCGAAGAGTTCCGGGTTGCGGTCGATGACGGGTTCGACCGCGGACCTGGCCTGCCGGATCACCTGCTGGACGGTCCCCTGGGCGGCCATGCCCAGCAGGGGCGACTGCAGGGAGGAGACCTTGTCGGCCACGGCGTCGATCAGCTTGCGCAGCTCCTCGGCGGCGGAACCGGGCTGCTGTCCGTACTCCGCCCGCCGACGGGCCTTCTCGGCTTCGAGGTCCTCGGCGCAGGCCTCCGCCCACGCGTCGTCGTCGGCGGGACGATCGGTGGCTTCACTCATGGCGGACTCCTGCGACGCGGTTGCCTGCGTGGCCGTGCGAGCCACGTACTACCGACGTTACCCGAACGGTGGTACGCCGTTCATGGTGTCCGGGGCCAGAGCGCGGGGTCAGGTGTGAACCGGACACGCAGGACTCCGTCGGTCAGCGCGGCTCCGGAGACGGTGCAGCGGCGCAGCGCGGACTCCAGGCGCACGATCCGGTGGAACGGCCCTGCGGTGAGGAGCAGTTCGTCACCGCGCCGGATCAGCCCGAGGCCCTCCTTGACCGCGCCGGGCAGGGGCAGGCACCAGGCGATGACACCGTCGCCGGCGTCCTCGGTCCACCAGGGGCCTCCGGCGTGTCCCGGTTCCCGGCCGTCCGGTGCCAGGACCTCGGCGAGCAGCGCCAGGTCGTCG
Organism: Streptomyces sp. SM10; assembly: GCF_002910915.1. Taxonomy (GTDB): domain Bacteria; phylum Actinomycetota; class Actinomycetes; order Streptomycetales; family Streptomycetaceae; genus Streptomyces. The sequence continues at coordinate 70,809 of NZ_NEUF01000009.1, forward strand.
AGGGTGCGCGGCTCGCGCCCGAGGTGGTCGGTCTCGTGCACGGGTGTCGAGGGCGCCCACTCCTGGTGCCAGTGGTCCAGGCACTTCTCCTGGGCGGCGGCGAGATCCGCGAACCAGGGGTCGGCGGAGTGGCGCGGCAGGACCCGGGAGGCGACGACGGCGTCGACGCGCAGTCCGTGCAGGGCGAGTCCCGTACGGGCGGCGCCCAGCGCCTCCCCGGCGGCCTGCCCGGGTTCCGCCACGAGCCGCACGGTGGTCGCGTCGTCCTCGATCAGCGCCTGGACGGCCGCCAGTTCGGCGTCCTTGCGGGCGGCGGCCTCGTAGAGCCACTGCGCGGGCATGGGGACGCCCGCGAGCTGGGCGAGCACCGGGCGCAGGGCGCGGGCGGCCTGGCGTTCGCGGGGCAGGAGACGGCGCAGGTAGCGGCGCAGCTGCCCGGGCAGCGCGAGCAGGGCCACGGCCTCGGTGAGCGGGGGGAGGTCGACGACGAGGACCTCGTAGCCGTCCTCGGACCAGTCACCCTCGGCCGCCCGGCGCAGGGTGTGCAGGACGGCGAGCTGCGCACTGCCCGGCAGCTCGGTGAGTTCCTCGCCGTCGAGCCGGTTGGCGCCGAGCAGGTCGAGCACCCCGGACGCCCGGTCCTGGAGCGCGAGGAGCTCCTCGCGGAAGTGCGCGGCGGAGTCGATGCGGGCGCAGTGGAGCCGCTCGGTGACCTCGGTGGGGACGGCACCCGCGGCGAAGGCGGGCACGGCGTCGGCGGAGACCAGGAGGGTGCGCCGGCCGCTGCGGGCCGCTGCGAGCGCGGTCGCCGCGGCGACGGTCGTACGGCCTCCGCCGCCGGGGCCGGTGACGAGGACCGTACGCACCTGATCAGGCCTTCGGGACGGACTCGACGCGCTTCTTCAGCCCGGCGAGGGCGCGGTCGATGATGACCTTCTCGGCCTTGCGCTTGATCATGCCGAGGAGGGGGATCTTGACGTCGACGGCGAGCCGGTAGGTGACCTCGGTGCGGTCGCCGTCGCCCAGCGGCGCCAGCGCGTAGCTCCCGTCGAGGGCGCGCAGCATCTGGGACTTGACGAGGGTCCAGCCGACCTCGTAGGGGCTGTTCCAGGTGTAGGCGAGGACATGGTCGTCCTTGATCGCGCCGGCGTCCAGGACGAGGCGCACCTGCTCGGCGCGTCCCTGGTCGTCGGTGGCCAGGATCTCGGCCTCCTTCACCTCGCCCGTCCATTCCGGATAGCGCGCGAAGTCTGCGATCACTCCCATGACGTCGGCCGGTGCCGCCTCGATCGTGATGCTCGAGCTGGTGTGTTCAGCCATCGCCGTGGCCCTCCAGTGCGGTGTACCGGTCGCGTTCGGCAGAGGCCTGCCGTGTGCAGGCTATCGCGTGGCCGCGGCCCTCCCGTCCGCGCCCCGGCCCCGCGGGCGCCCGGCCGTGTCGCTCACCACTCCATGGCCCAGGGGCGGCCGGTCGAGGCGAAGTGCCCGACGTTGACGCACTCGGTGACGCCGATCCGCATCCGGCGGACCAGCGGCTGGTGGACGTGGCCGAAGATCGCGTAGCGGGGCCGGGTGCGGTGGATCGCGTCGAGGAGCGCGCGGCTGCCGCGTTCGAAGCGCCGGGCCACGGTGTCGTACGTCAGCTCCGGGACCTCCGGCGGGATGTGGGAGCAGAGGACGTCCACGGGACCGAGGGCCTCGACCTTGGCGGCGTACTCCTCGTCGCTGATCTCGTACGGGGTGTTCATGGGGGTCCTGAGCCCGCCCCCGACGAACCCGAAGACCCGGCCGCCGATCTCGATCCGCTCGCCGTCCAGCACCGTGGTACCGGATCGGGCGTACTCGGGCCAGAGCGTGGGCACGTCGACATTGCCGTAGGTGGCGTACGTCGGGGTGGGCATCACCGCGAACATCTCGGCGTACTGCTTGCGTACGGCGGACAGGATCGCCGCGTTGCGGTCCCGGCCCGCCCACAGCTCGCGGCCGAAGGCGCGGGCCTCGTCGAAGCGGCGCGCGGTGCGCAGCTCGACGATCCGGTCGGCGTTGGCGACGCCGAACAGGTCGGGGAAGATGCCGCGCGAGTGGTCGGCGTAGTCGAGGAAGAGGACGAGGTCCCCGAGGCAGATCAGGGCGTCCGCGCCGTCCCCTGCCCGCGCCAGCGCCTCGGTGTTGCCGTGCACGTCGCTGACCACGTGCACGCGTGTCCGTCGAGTGGGGGTTCCGTGCTGATCGTGCGGTGTGCCGGCTCGCATGGAGATCACCCTAGGTCTCCGCTCGCCACTCTGGGTAGAGGCCGTCGGACCTGCGATTACTTCCGGATCGGGACACGGGTGGACTAATGTGCGCCGAAGGACCACCGATATGTGTGATGCATAAGACATCTGGCCGGAAACCCCTTTCCGGAACCGAGTACCGGTGGGTAACGTCCGGCCAGTCCAGTCGTGCTCACCCCACTGAGCATCTGCCAGTCTTGGACCGATCCGGTGCGTCGCACAGAGCCGTGGAACCGGAGCCCGATGAGGAGCAGCAGTCTTGCGCGAGTTCAGCCTTCCGGCCCTGTACGAGGTCCCTACGGACGGCAACCTGACGGATCTCATCCGCCGCAACGCCGCTCAGCATCCCGACGTCGCGGTGATGAGCCGGAAGGTGGCCGGCGTCTGGACGGACGTCACGGCGACCCGGTTCCTCACTGAGGTCAAGGACACCGCCCGGGGCCTGATCGCCTCCGGGATCCAGCCCGGCGACCGGGTGGCCCTCATGTCGCGGACCCGCTTCGAGTGGGTCCTGCTCGACTTCGCCATCTGGAGCGCGGGCGCCGTCACCGTCCCCGTGTACGAGACCAGCTCGCCCGAGCAGGTCCAGTGGATACTCGGCGACTCGGGCGCGGTCGCGGTGGTCGTGGAGAGCGACACCCACGCGGACTCCGTCGCCGCGGTGCGTGACCGGCTCCCCGCCCTGCAGCACGTCTGGCAGATCGACCGGGGCGCCGTCGGTGAGCTCGCCGCGGCGGGTGCCGGAGTCTCCGAAGAGACCCTGGACCTGCGCATGGTGAGCGCCAAGGCCGACGACCCGGCGACGATCGTCTACACCTCGGGCACCACCGGCCGCCCCAAGGGCTGTGTCCTGACGCACCGCAGCTTCTTCGCGGAGTGCGGCAACATCGTGGAGCGGCTCAAGCCCCTCTTCCGGACCGGTGAGTGCTCCGTCCTGCTCTTCCTCCCCGCCGCGCACGTCTTCGGCCGGCTGGTCGAGGTCGCCTCGGTGATGGCCCCGATCAAGCTCGGCTGTGTGCCGGACATCAAGAACCTCACCGACGAGCTGGCCTCCTTCCGGCCGACGCTCATCCTCGGTGTGCCGCGCGTGTTCGAGAAGGTCTACAACTCGGCGCGCGCCAAGGCCCAGGCCGACGGCAAGGGCAAGATCTTCGACCGGGCCGCCGACACGGCGATCGCGTACAGCCGCGCCCTGGGCACCCCGGAGGGGCCCTCGGTGGGCCTGAAGGTCAAGCACAAGGTCTTCGACAAGCTGGTGTTCAGCAAGCTGCGTGCCGTGCTCGGCGGCCGCGGGGAGTACGCCATCTCGGGCGGCGCACCGCTGGGTGAGCGGCTCGGCCACTTCTTCCGCGGCATCGGCTTCACGGTCCTGGAGGGCTACGGCCTCACGGAGACCTGCGCCGCCACGGCCTTCAACCCCTGGGACCGCCAGAAGATCGGCACGGTCGGCCAGCCGCTGCCGGGTTCCGTCGTGCGGATCGCCGACGACGGCGAGGTGCTGCTGCACGGCGAGCACCTGTTCACCGGGTACTGGAATAACGAGACGGCGACGGCGGAGGCGCTGGCCGACGGCTGGTTCCACACGGGTGACATCGGCACGCTCGACGAGGACGGCTATCTCGCGATCACGGGCCGCAAGAAGGAGATCATCGTGACGGCGGGCGGCAAGAACGTCGCGCCGGCCGTGATCGAGGACCGGATCCGCGCGCACGCGCTGGTCGCCGAGTGCATGGTGGTCGGCGACGGACGGCCGTTCGTCGGCGCGCTGCTCACCCTCGACGAGGAGTTCCTCTCGCGCTGGGCCGAGGAGAACGGCAAGCCGGCCGGGTCGACCGCGGTGTCGCTGCGTGAGGACCCCGAGCTGCTGGCCGAGGTGCAGCGGGCGGTGGACGACGGGAACGCGGCGGTCTCCAAGGCCGAGTCCGTGCGCAAGTTCCGCATCCTGGCGGCGCAGTTCACCGAGGAGGCGGGCCACATCACCCCCTCGCTGAAGCTGAAGCGCAACGTCGTGGCGAAGGACTTCGCCGACGAGGTCGAGTCGATCTACCGCGGCTGATACGGACGCTTCACAGCGAGGAGGGGGCCCGCACCGTGCCGCGTGACCGGTGCGGGCCCCTCCTCGTGTCCGCGATCCCTACGCGCTCAGAGCAGCGCCTCGAGCTTTCCGGCGAGCAGGTCCCAGCGCCACTTCTCCTCGACCCATTCCCTGCCCCGCTCCCCCATGCGACGGCGCAGCTCCGGATCGCCGAGCAGGGTGACGATCCGGTCGGCGGACTCCTCGGCGGAGCCTCCCCGGACCACCCACCCGGTCTCGCCGTCGAGCACGGCGTCCGGGGCGCCCCCCGAGTCGCCCGCCACGACCGGCAGCCCGGTCGCGGACGCCTCCAGGTAGACGATGCCGAGGCCTTCGACGTCGAGCCCGCCGCGCCGGGTGCGGCAGGGCATGGCGAAGACGTCGCCCGCCCCGTAGTGCGCGGGGAGCTCCTCCCAGGGCACCGGTCCGGTGAAACGCACGGAGTCCTGGACGCCCGTCTCGGCGGCCAGCTTCCTCAGCTGCCCGGCGTACGGTCCGCCGCCGACGACCAGCAGGACGGCGTCCGGCACCCGCGCCAGGATCGCGGGCATGGCCAGGATCAGGGTGTCCTGGCCCTTGCGCGGGACGAGCCGTGACACGCAGACGACGACGGGCCGGTCGGTGAGGCCGAGCCGGGCCCTGATCCGGTCGCCCCCGGAGTCCGGGCGGAAGGTCTCCTCGTCGACCCCGGGGGGCAGTTGGACCATGCGGCCCGCGGCCTGCGGGGTGAGCGCGGCAGCGATCCTGGACCGGGTGTACTCGCCGAGGTAGGTGATCGTGTCGGTGCCCTCGCCGATGCGGCGCAGCAGTTGCCGGGACGCGGGGAGCTGGGCCCAGCCCGCCTCGTGGCCGTGCGTGGTGGCCACGATCCGCCGGGCGCCCGCCCTGCGCAGCGCCGGCGCCATCAGCCCGAGGGGTGCGGCCGCGCCGAACCACACGGACGAGCAGCCGTGTTCGCGCAGCAGCCCGGTCGCCCGGCGGGTGACGCGCGGGGTGGGCAGCAGCATCGTCGTACGGTCGCGTACGACGGTGAAGGGCTGCTCGGCGTCGAAGGCGGCGGTGGCCTCGGCGCCCTCCGTCCCGCGCTTCCAGGTGGAGGCGTAGACGACGAGCCGCTCGGGGTCCATGCGCAGCGCCATGTTGTGCAGGAAGGCCTGGATGCCGCCGGGGCGGGGCGGGAAGTCGTTCGTCACGATCAGCGTCTTGTCCATCGCCGCCGACAGTACCGGGCGGCCCGACGGCCCTGCCTGACGGCTCCCGCACAGCCGGGACCTGCATCATGGCGGGCATGACAGGTACGAGTGGCCGGGGAGGCCGGGCTCTGTCCCTCTCCGTGTGGGCTCTCACCCGGGCGGTGCTGCTGCTCTGCGTCTTCAAGGTGTTCACGGTGCCGGGCCCGGACGTCACGAGCGATGTCTCGGCGATCTACCGGGGCTGGTACGAGGTGTTCCGGGCCGGTTCGTATCCGCTGGACGACGTCACCTGGCAGTATCCGCCGGCCGCCGCGCTCGCCGTGCTCTCCCCCGGTCTGCTGCCCTTCCTGGAGTACGCCTCCGCCTTCTTCGTCCTGGTCCTGCTCTGCGACGCCCTGGTGTTCGGACTGCTGCTGTACGCGGGAGGCCGGCCGGGCGCCCGTGACGCGGGTGCGTGGCTGTGGGTGGCGGGTGTGCCGCTGCTCGGACCGACCGTCTACGCCCGCTACGACCTGATGGTGACGGCCGTAGCGGTGGCCGCGCTGCTGGCGGGCGTGCGGCACCCCAGGGTGCTGGGGGCGCTGGCCGCCTTCGGCACGCTGCTGAAGGTGTGGCCGGTGCTGCTGCTGGTGGGCACCGCCCGGGGCAGGGCCACCCGCCGGTCCTGGTCGGCCGCGGCGGTGACCGCGGCCGTGCTGGCCCTGGTGTCGGCGGTGGCGCTGCCCGGCGCGTTCGCCTTCCTGACGTTCCAGCGGGACCGGGGGCTGGAGATCGAGTCGCTGGGGGCGCTGGCCTTCCACGTGGCCAGGCAGTTCGGCTGGGAGGGCCGGGTGGAGCTCCGCTACGGCTCGATGGAGTTCGCCGGACCTCATGTGGCGCTGGTCAGCACGCTGGCCCTGGCGCTGAGCGTGCCGGCCTTCGGCTGGCTGCTGGTGTGGCGGCTGAGGGCCCGGACGTTCGCCGTGCACACCCCGGCGGACGCGGCGTTCACCGCGGTGCTGCTCTTCACCGTGACCAGCCGGGTCGTCAGCCCCCAGTACATGGTGTGGCCGCTCGGCGTCGGGGCGGTCTGCCTGGTGTTCCGGGGCAGCCGGATGGCGCCGCCCGCGTGTCTGGTGCTGGTGGCCACCGCCGTGACGCTGCTGGAGTTCCCGCTCGGCTTCGCGCACGTGGTGGCCAGTGACGCCGGGGGCGTGGCGCTCATGGCCGTACGCAACGGTCTGCTGGCCGTGGCGACGGTGAGCGCGGGGCGGCGGCTGTGGCGGGAGACCGTACCCGGCGCACGCAAGGGGCGCGGCACGGAGAGGATCAGGCCAGCCGGTCGCGCAGATACTCCCGCCAGCGCGCCGTGAAGTCCTGGGGCGTGGTGCCGAGCACCGTGTGCATGGCCTGCTCCACGGCCCCGTCGCGCTCCGAACGGCTCCCCACGGCCTCGTAGAAGGCGATCAGCTTCTCCTCGCCCCACTCCTGCGCGATCAGCTCGCAGGCCAGCCAGCCGCCCTCGTAGGCCCGTGCGAGCTTCGCGGCGTCCCCGCCGAAGCCGAAGTCCTCGTCGGTGGGCAGCCCCGCGGGAAGGTCACCGCGCCGGACCGCCTCGGCGAGTTCGGGGGCGATCTCCGGGGCGGTCCGGCTCTCCTGGCGGTAGGCGGTCCGGTCCGCGAAGCCTTCGGAGAGCCAGACCGGGGTAGCGGCGGAGGTGTGCGCGCGGGTCGCCACGTGGGTGGTCTCGTGGGTGAGGACGACGCGCTGCCCGAAGTCGCCGAGCATGCCGTACGCCCCCGGATTGACGATGACGCGGTCCGCGGGCGCCGTGGCGCTGCCGCCGACCTCGCCGGTGGTGACGGCGGCTATGCCCCGGTAGCTGGCCACGGGTGAGTCCAGGAGCCCCGCCATGTCCTCCACGGACTCGGGGACGAGCACCACGACCCGCTCGGCCCAGGGCTCCGGCCAGGCGCCGGTGACGGCCGGGACGGCCCGGTCGGCGGTGGCCGCGATGCGGCGCAGCTCCTCCGTCCTGCGTCCGACCCCGAGGACCAGGCTGTGCGTGCCGCGTACGACCTCGACGTCGCCCTGCTGCCAGAGCTGGCCCGGTGCGCCGTCCGCGGCCCGGTCGGCGGCTATGTACCAGGTGCGGTCCTCTCCCCGCCGGACCAGCTCCACCGTGCGGGAGGAGGACATGGGCGCCGTGTCGTAGCCCTGGATGCGGTAGCGCAGCTCGACCTCGGCGGTGACCCGGTCCGCCCCCTCACCGGTCACCTCCTTCACCTCGTACGCCCATGACTCCAGCGGTACGTCGGCGAGGTTGTGCAGCTCGGTGCGCTGGGCCGCCCGGAAGGAGGCGGCCCGGGGGTCGAGCGCGGCCAGGTACGCGGCGGTGTCGTGTTCCATGACCGCCGCCGCCCGGCGGTCGAGGGTGGCGGCGACCTCCCGGGCGGTGGTCCCGGTGGCCGAGTCCCCGGGACCGGCGCACGCGGGCGCGAGCAGCAGGGCGGCGACCACGGCGCCCGCCGTGCTCCGCCTGCGGGTGCGCTCCCGCCGCGCGTCCTGCGTCCGAACAGCCATCCTGCCGATCGTACGGTCAGACGCGGGTGACCGAGGAGACGGGCATCATGCCGACGGGGTCGTAGCGGACGGGCGCGCCCGGGTAGGGGGCGTGGATGACCTGGCCGTTTCCGGCGTACATGCCGATGTGGCTGGCGTCCGCGCGGTAGGCGACCAGGTCGCCGGGGCGCGCCTGGGACAGCGGCACCATGCGGCCCGCGTACCGCTGGGCCTGCGAGGTCCTGGGCAGACCGACGCCGGCCTGCGCGTAGGCCCACTGCATCAGTCCGGAGCAGTCGAACCCGGCGGGCCCGTTGGCACCCCACACGTACGGGCGGCCCAGGGCCCCCCGGGCCGCCATGAGCGCCGCCAGGGCGCGTGCCGAGCCGGCCTCCGCCCCGGACCCGGGGTACGCCTCGTACGGGCGTCCGGAGCGTGAGGTGCGGGTGAGCGACCGGCGGTCGGCGGCGGGCAGCGCGTGGAGCAGCTGCCGGGCCCGGGCCAGTTTGCCCTCCACGGCGCGCTTGTGGCGCGCCACGGAGGCCCGGTCGCGTTCCATGGCGACCAGGGCGCCGGCGGCCTCCGCGCGGCTCTGGGCGATCTTGCGCTGGGCCCGGTGGAGCTTGTCCAGCGTGACGGCGCGCCGCTCGCCCGCACGGTCCAGGGCGGCAGCCCGGTCCAGGTAGGTGTCCGGGTCCGAGGAGAGCAGCAGGGCGACCGAGGGGTCGATGCCGCCCGAGCGGTACTGGGCGCCCGCCATCGAGCCGAGGGACGTCCGCATCCGGTTGATGTCCTCCTGCGTGCGGGCCGCCGAGTCCTGGGCCCGGTCGATGCGGCCGCGCAGCCGGCCGAGGCTCTCCCGGGCCGCGTTGTACCGCTCGGTCGCACGCTCGGCCTCCGCGTACAGCCGGTCCACGGGCGAGAAGACGCCGTACCGGCTGAAGCTGCGC
>NZ_NEUF01000010.1 GCF_002910915.1 Streptomyces sp. SM10
ACCATGGCAGCGGCCGCCACGACCACGGCCGGAACCACGACCACGGCAGGGGTCGGGGTGGCGGCCGGGTCCGCGGCTGCGACCGGTCCTGCGCCCGGCTCCACGACGGCGACCGGGGCCGCGTATCCGGCGGTGCCGTGTGCCTGGCCGGGCGGGGCCGCGACTCTGCGGGGCGGGGCACCGCGGTCCCGCACCACGCCCTCCTGGGCTTCGACTCCGCCGGTACGGGCGGCCGAGGTGAGTGCCTCGCGAGCGCCGTCCCATCCGGTACGTCCGCCCGGCAGGGGAGCGCCGGACGGCGTCGCCGAGCCGCCTCGGTGGTGGAGAGAGGCGCTGCCGGCTCTGCGCGACCGGTTACCCCTGTGGACGCAGCTGCGGTGCGGCATGGAGCCACGCGCGCTCGCCGCGCTCGCCGTCCTCCTGGTCGGGGCCGCGGTCCTCGCGGCGGCACACTTCTGGTCCGCCCGGGCCGAGCCCGTACGCGTCCCCGACCGGGTCACCGAGGCCGCCGCGGTCCAGGCGGGCGGTCCTGGGGCCGCGACTGCTGAGCCGCCCGGCCTGACACCCGGTCCCACCGCAGGCCCGCAGGTCACGTCCGGCGGACGGATCGTCGTCGACGTGAGCGGCAAGGTGCGGAAGCCGGGGATCCAGCATCTACCGGCCGGCTCACGCGTCGAGGACGCCCTGCGGGCCGCGGGAGGTGCCCGCGAGGGCGCGGATATCAGCACGCTCAACCGCGCGCGGGTACTGACGGACGGTGAGCAGGTGGCGGTGGGCACGCCCGCCGCCCCACCACCCGGGGGTGGGGTGGCGGCGGGGAGCGGATCGGCGGTGGGGCAGGCGGGACCGGTCGCCCCTCTGAGCCTGGGCACGGCCACCGTCGAACAGCTGGACACCCTGCCCGGTGTGGGGCCGGTGCTCGCCCAGCACATCATCGACTACCGCACCGAGCACGGGGGTTACCGCTCGGTCGACGAGCTCCGTGAGGTCAACGGCATCGGCGACCGCCGGTTCGCGGACCTGCGGCCGCTGGTCAGGCCATGAACGTCCCTGACGTGCACTCGGAATCGGGGCGGCGGCTGGGCGTCGCCGACCCCCGCCAGGAAGCTCCGGCCGACCTGCGGCTGGTCCCTCCGACGCTGGCGGGATGGGCGGCGGCAGCCCTTGCCCTGGACGCGCCGGGCGCCTGGGTGGCGGCCGGCGCGGTGCTCTGCGCGTGCGCCGGTCTGGTCCTCCTCGCCCTGTCCCGCGGCGCGGCGCGGTCAGTACCCCCGGGGACCCGGCCGGGAGAAGAGACGCCGGCGGGGCGGGCGCG
>NZ_NEUF01000001.1 GCF_002910915.1 Streptomyces sp. SM10
CCGGCTCCGGCGGCTCCGGCAGCGCCCGCCGCCTCGGCTCCGGCTCCGGCCGCCCCCGCCGGTGACGACGGCGCGTACGTCACGCCGCTGGTCCGCAAGCTCGCCGCCGAGAACGGTGTCGACCTGGGCGCGGTCAAGGGCACCGGTGTCGGTGGCCGTATCCGCAAGCAGGACGTAGTGGCCGCAGCGGAGGCCGCCAAGGCCGCCGCCGCTCCGGCTCCGGCCGCCGCCGCTCCCGCGGCCAAGGCCGCGCCGAAGCTCGAGGCGTCCCCGCTGCGCGGTCAGACGGTCAAGATGACCCGCATGCGCAAGGTCATCGGCGACAACATGATGAAGGCGCTGCACTCGCAGGCCCAGCTGACCTCGGTCCTCGAGGTCGACATCACCAAGCTGATGAAGCTGCGCAACCAGGCGAAGGAGTCCTTCGCCGCCCGTGAGGGCGTCAAGCTGTCCCCGATGCCGTTCTTCGTGAAGGCGGCGGCCCAGGCACTGAAGGCCCACCCGGTCGTCAACGCCCGGATCAACGAGGACGAGGGCACCATCACGTACTTCGACTCGGAGAACATCGGCATCGCCGTGGACGCCGAGAAGGGTCTGATGACCCCGGTCATCAAGGGTGCGGGCGACCTGAACATCGCCGGTATCGCGAAGAAGACCGCCGAGCTGGCCGGCAAGGCCCGCGGTGGCGGCCTGACCCCGGACGACATGTCCGGTGCCACCTTCACGGTCAGCAACACCGGTTCGCGCGGTGCGCTGTTCGACACGGTCATCGTGCCCCCGAACCAGGCGGCCATCCTGGGCATCGGTGCCACGGTCAAGCGTCCGGCGGTCATCGAGACCGCCGAGGGCACCGTCATCGGCGTCCGCGACATGACCTACCTCTCGCTCTCCTACGACCACCGTCTGGTGGACGGCGCGGACGCCGCCCGTTACCTGACGACGGTCAAGGCGATCCTCGAGGCCGGCGAGTTCGAGGTCGAGCTCGGCCTCTGAGTCGTACAGCTGTAACCAGCCTCACCAGCGGCGCCCCCGTCCGGATCACTTCCGGACGGGGGCGCCGCCGTATTGTCTAGACACCACCGGTCATCTCCGCCACCGTGTCGGCGCAGGCAGCACCGGTTCGCCTCCGAAGGAGCTCCTCATGACCCCGCCCGTCGTCCACTCGCTGCGCGAACAGATCCGCGAGCACATCGTGGAAGGGATAGTCAGCGGGCGCTGGAAGCCGGGCGAACGGATCGTGGAGCGCCGGATCGCCACCGAGCTGGAGGTCAGCCAGACGCCCGTGCGCGAGGCGCTGCGGGAGCTGGAGACACTGCGGCTGATCGAGTCCGCGCCCAACAAGGGGGTCCGGGTACGCAATCTCACCGCGGCCGACCTCGAGGAGAGCTACCCCGTACGGGCCGGGCTGGAACAGATCGCGGCGGAGCTGGCGGCCCCCGCGCTCGGCGAGGACTGCTCGGCGCTCACGCCGCACGTGGCGGCGCTGTACGAGGCGGACCGGCTGGCCGACGGCGAGGCGCAGGTCAGGCACACGGTGGCCTTCCACCGGGAGATGGTGCGGGCCGCGGGGAACGCCGTCCTGCTCCACACCTGGGAGGGGCTGGGCATCGAGGTGTTCACGGCCCTGTCGATCCGCTGGCTGGGCACCGTGCAGAAGTCCTACGCGGAGGAGCACGAGGCGCTCATCGAGGCGTTCCTCCGGCGTGACCCGCAGATCGCCGTGCTGGTGAAGGAGCACGTCCTCGGGTGCGCGCCGCGCGCCTGAGACAGGGCCCCGGACAGACGCCCATCTGCGACGGAGGGCGCTCGGCCGTGCAGGCCGGTGCCCGTTTCACCCCCTTGATCCCGTCACTCCGTGCCCCCTTTCGCGGCACCGCATGCCACTTTTCTTCATATCGAGAAGTTTTGCCCTTCACCCTTTGATCGATCATCGATCGGCGACTTACAGTTCATCCGCGGGCCCACCGGCCCGATCGCCCTGTCCTGCCAGCCAGGGCCTTCTCCACCCCCTCCCACTCCGGAAGGCGGCGATCATGACCGACCCCGTAGCAAAGCTTCCGAGCGAGCTCGACCAGCTCCCGGACCGCGACCCCGAGGAGACCGCCGAGTGGGCGGCCTCCCTTGACGCCGTCACCAAGGCCGCGGGCCCGCACCGCGCCGCGTACCTGATGCGGCGTTCGCTCCAGCACGCTGAGGGCGCCGGCATCGCGCTGCCCAAGCTGTTGGAGAGCGATTACGTCAACACCATCCCCACCTCCGCCGAGCCGTCGTTCGACGGCGACCTGGAGATGGAATCGAAGATCACCGCGTGGAACCGCTGGAACGCGGCCGCGATGGTCACCCGTGGCGCCCGGTACGGCGTCGGCGGTCACATCGCCACGTTCGCCTCGGCGGCGTGGCTGTACGAGACCGGCTTCAACCACTTCTTCCGCGGCAAGGAAGGTGACGGCTCCGGCGACCAGCTCTACATCCAGGGCCACGCCTCGCCCGGCATCTACGCCCGCGCCTTTCTCGACGGCCGCCTCTCCGAGCAGCAGCTCGACAACTTCCGCCAGGAGTCCGGGGGCGACGGCCTGCCGTCCTACCCGCACCCGCGGCGGCTGCCCTGGCTGTGGGAGTTCCCCACCGTCTCGATGGGCCTCGGCCCGCTCTCGGCGATCTACCAGGCGCGCTTCAACCGCTACCTGACCAACCGCAAGATCAAGGACACGTCGAACTCGCACGTCTGGGCCTTCCTGGGCGACGGCGAGATGGACGAGCCCGAGTCGACCGCCGCCCTCGCCCTCGCGGCGCGTGAGCAACTCGACAACCTGACCTTCGTCATCAACTGCAACCTGCAGCGTCTCGACGGCCCGGTCCGCGCCAACTTCCGCGTGGTCCAGGAGCTCGAGGGCGCGTTCCGCGGGGCCGGCTGGAACGTCGTCAAGACGCTCTGGGGCAACGCCTGGGACGAGCTGTTCCAGCTGGACACCACGGGTGCGCTGATCCGCCGCCTCCGCGAGGTCCCGGACGCGCAGTTCCAGACGTACGCGACGCGCGACGTGGCCTACATCCGCGAGCACTTCTTCGGATCCGAGCCCGCGCTCGTCGAGCTGGCGAAACTGCTGAGCGACGCGAAGATCGCCGAGTGCTTCTACAGCTCCCGCGGTGGCCACGAGGCCCGCAAGGTGTACGCGGCCTACCGCGCGGCGATCGAGCACAAGGGCGCGCCGACCGTGATCCTGGCCCAGACGGTCAAGGGCTACACGCTCGGCAAGGGCTTCGAGTCCAAGAACGCCAACCACCAGATGAAGAAGCTGTCGATCGACGAGTTCAAGGGCATGCGCGAGCTGCTCGGCCTCCCGATCCCGGACAGCGCCTTCGAGGACGGGCTGGTCCCCTACGGCCACCCGGGCTCCGACTCCCCCGAGGTCCGCTACCTCCAGGAGCGCCGTGCCGCCCTCGGCGGTCCGGCCCCCGCCCGCCGGGTGCACGCGGTGGCGCTGCCCGAGCCCGAGGAGCGCGCCTTCAAGGCCCTCTACAAGGGATCCGGCAAGCAGGAGATGGCGACCACCATGGCGTTCGTCCGCCTGGTGAAGGACCTGATGCGGGACAAGGAGACCGGCAGGCGCTGGGTGCCGATCGTCCCGGACGAGGCCCGTACCTTCGGTATGGAGTCGCTGTTCCCCTCGGCCGGCATCTACTCGCCGCTGGGCCAGACGTACGAGCCGGTCGACCGCGACCAGCTGATGTACTACAAGGAAGCCAAGGACGGGCAGATCCTCAACGAGGGGATCACCGAGGCCGGCGCCATGGCCGACTTCATCGCCGCCGCGTCGTCGTACGCGACGCACGGCGAGACGATGATCCCGTTCTACATCTTCTACTCGATGTTCGGCTGGCAGCGGACCGGCGACCAGATGTGGCAGCTCGCCGACCAGCTGGGCAAGGGCTTCATCGTCGGCGCCACCGCCGGCCGTACGACCCTGACGGGTGAGGGCCTCCAGCACGCGGACGGCCACTCGCACCTGATCGCGTCCACCAACCCGGCGTCGCTCAACTACGACCCGGCGTTCGCGTACGAGATCGCGGTGATCGTCAAGGACGGCCTGCGCAGGATGTACGGCCCCGACGCCGAGGACGTCTTCTACTACCTGACGGTCTACAACGAGCCGAAGCAGCAGCCCGCGATGCCCGAGGGCGTCGAGGACGGCATCGTCAAGGGCCTGTACCGCTTCAAGGAGGGCACGCCCGCCGCGGAGGACGCGCCGCGCCTCCAGCTCATCGGTTCGGGCACGGCGATCCACTGGGCGCTGAAGGCGCAGGAACTGCTCGCCGCCGACTGGGGCGTCACGGCAGACGTCTGGTCCGCCACCTCGTGGGGCGAGCTGCGCCGTGACGCGCTGGAGTCCGACGAGGCGCTGCTCCGCGGCGAGGAGCGCGTGCCCTACGTGACGCAGGCGCTCTCCGGCGCACCGGGTCCGGTCCTCGCGGTCAGCGACTGGATGCGGGCGGTACCGGACTCGATCAGCCAGTGGGTGGAGCAGGACTGGTCCTCGCTGGGCACGGACGGCTTCGGCCTCTCCGACACCCGCGAGGGTGCCCGCCGCCACTTCGGTGTCGACGCCGAGTCCGTCACGGTCGCGGCGCTGGCCCAGCTGGCCCGCCGCGGCGAGATCCCGGCCTCCAAGGTCAAGGAGGCCCGGGAGCGGTACGGCATGTGAGTCCGCGCGGGGGCGGGTGCCGGGAGACCCCGGTACCCGCGCTCGCCGGGCCCGCCGCACAATGGGTCCATGCGTGCTGCCCGGCTGATCAGGATGGTGCTGCTCCTGCAGTCCCGGCCCTCCATGACCGGCGCCGAGCTGGCCGGGGAGCTGGAGGTGTCGGAGCGCACCGTGACCCGGGACGCGCAGGCGCTCTCCGAGGCGGGTGTGCCCGTCTACGCCGACCGGGGGCGGGCCGGCGGCTACCGGCTCGTGGGCGGCTACCGGACGGGGCTCACCGGGCTTGCCCGTGACGAGGCCGAGGCGCTCTTCCTGTCCGGGCTGCCCTCCGCCCTGCGCGAGATGGGGCTGGACGACGCCGCTTCGGCCGCCCGGCTGAAGGTCTCGGCCGCCCTGATCCCCTCGCTCCGCGACGCCTCGCACAGCGCCGCCCGGCGCTTCCATCTGGACGCCCCCGGCTGGTACCACGATCCGGCCGTTCCCGAACTGCTGCCCGCCGTCGCGGAGGCGGTCTGGGACGACCGGCTGGTCCGGGCCCGCTACCGGCGCCGGCACTCGGACGAGGTGGAGCGGGAACTGGCCCCCTACGGTCTCGTCCTGAAGGCCGGTGTCTGGTACCTCTGCGCCCGGGCCGGGGACGACGTCCGGGTGTACCGGATCGACCGGTTCACCGCCGTCACCGTCTCCCCCACGCGCTTCGTGCGGGACGAGGACTTCGACCTGCCGCGCTTCTGGGAGGAACGGGCGGCGCAGTTCGCCCGGTCGCTGCTGCGTACCGAGGTGACGGTGCGGTTGTCGGGGAAGGGCGTACGGCGGCTTCCGCACGTCGTGGACCGGCCCGCCGCCGACGACGCGCTGGCCGGGGCCGCGGAGCCGGACGCCGACGGCCTGCGCACGGTGGTCCTGCCGGTGGAGTCCGAGGAGGTGGCGTACGGCCAGCTGCTGTCCCTGGGACCGGAGGTGGAGGTCCTGGCCCCCGCCGCCCTGCGCGAACGTTTTGCCGATACCGCCGAACGACTGCGCGACCTCTATCGCTGAAGTGGCCCGGAAGTGATGCCGAAGGCTTCATTTCGGTGTCTGGGCGTGCGTCGCCCGTCCTCGGGGCAGATGCTGGACCAGTGATGGACGAGACGGAGTTCTGGGAGATCATCGACAGCACCCGCGAGGCCGCCGAGGGCGACCCCGAGGACCACGCCGACCTGCTCGTCGAACGGCTGGTGCGGCTCGACCCCGACTCCGTGCTCGACTTCGCCAGGCACTTCGAGGCCCGATACAACCGCGCCTACCGCTGGGACCTGTGGGGCGCCGCCGCCGTTCTGCTGGGAGGGGCGAGCGACGACGCCTTCGACTACTTCCGCTGCTGGCTGATCGCGCAGGGCCGCGAGGTCTTCGAGGGCGCCGTGCACGACCCGGACAGCCTGGCCGAGCTGCTGGTGGACTTCGACGAGGAGCTCGACGGGGACGGCGAGGACCTCGGTTACGCCGCCGACGAGGCCTACGAGCAGCTCACCGGTGTGGTCACCCCCGACCTCGGACTGCCGCCCCAGGCCACGGAACCGGCCGGCACGCCCATCGGATTCGACGACGACGCGGCGCTGGCGGAGCGATTCCCCGCACTCTGGGAACGCTTCGGCCCGGTCTGACGGGGCGCCGCGCCACGCCCTTTCCGTGTGGCCAGGGGTACATGGGGCAGGATGGGCGTCATGCTGCGTTCCCGAATCGCCGTCACCGGATCGACCGGCCTCATCGGATCGGCGCTCGTGCGCTCGCTGCGCGCGGACGGGCACGAGGTGGTGCGCCTGGTCCGCCGCCCGGCCGCCACCGGCGACGAGGTGGAGTGGGACCCCGCGCGCCAGTACGTCGACGTGGCGGGGCTGGTCGGCTGCGACGCGGTCGTCCACCTCGCCGGAGCAGGGGTCGGGGACCACCGGTGGACCGAGGAGTACAAGCGGGAGATCCGCGACAGCCGGGTGCTGGGCACGGCGGCCGTCGCCGAGGCGGTGGCCTCGCTGGACACCCCGCCGAAGGTGCTGCTGTCCGGGTCCGCCATCGGCTTCTACGGCGACACCGGGGACCGCGCGGTCGACGAGGGCGCACCGCCCGGCGAAGGCTTCCTGCCGTCCGTCTGCGTGGAATGGGAAGAGGCCACGGCTCCCGCCGAGGAGGCGGGCGTGCGCACGGTCCACGCCAGGACCGGTCTGGTCGTCTCCCGGCGGGGCGGCGCCTGGGGGCGGCTCTTCCCGCTGTTCAAGGCCGGACTCGGCGGGCGGATGGGCAACGGCCGGCAGTACTGGAGCTTCATCGCGCTCCACGACCACATCGCGGCACTGCGGCACATCCTGGACGCGGAGACGCTGTCGGGTCCGGTGAATCTGACGAGCCCCTCCCCCGTCACCAACGGCGAGGTGACGGCCGCGATGGGGCGGGTGCTGCACCGTCCGACCCTCTTCACCGCCCCTGCGCCCGCACTGCGCCTCGCGCTCGGGGACTTCGCGGGCGACGTCCTGGGCAGCCAGCGGGTGCTGCCCGGCCAACTTCTCGACTCGGGCTTCGCGTTCGCCTTCCCTGGCATCGACGACGCCGTCCGCGCCGCGCTGCGCTGACCACCGCCGGGCCCGTCCCGGGCTCCGCCTTCGGGCCGCCGTGCGACCCCGTGCACCGGTGCCCGGGGTGCGCGCGACTGCGCCTGACTCGGCCATCCTCCTAGCCTCGACCCGAACTCGGGCGTTCCGGGGGCCTGTCGGGGGCAATAGCCCCCCACCAGTCGCACCGACTCGGGGAGGGGCACGTGCTCAGGGCACACACAGCAGACCACGCGGATGTGGTCATCATCGGGGCCGGGATCGCCGGCCTGTCGGCGGCGCACCAGCTGATCGGCGCAGGGGTCGACGTCAGCGTCCTGGAGGCCGCGGCGCACGTGGGCGGCCGGATGGCCACCGACGACGTGGACGGTTTCCGGCTGGACCATCTGGGTCCGCTGCTCAGCTCCGCCTGTCCGGAGCTGGGCATCACCCCGGGGCTCGAAGGGCTGGTCCTGCGGGACTTCGCCCCCGGGGTGCTCGTCCACAGCGGCGGGCGGCAGTACCGCGCCGGGGACGTACGGAGCACGCGGGGCGCACTTCGTGCCGTGCGCTCCCGACCGAGCGCCCCTCGCGCGCCCCTGGGTGGGGCGATCGAACAGGCGAGGCTCGGTGCCTGGCTGGCCCGGCTCGCCACCACCCCGGAGTCCCGGATCCTGGCCCGGCCCGACAGGGCGGCGCACGAGGCGCTGTCGGCACGCGGCCTCTCGTCCCGCGCCGTGGGCGGATTCCTGCGTCCGCTGCTCTCGGCGCTGCTCGGCGACCCCGGGCTCACCACGTCGAGCCGCATGGCCGACCTCACCCTGCGGGAGTACGCGCGCGGCCGGCTCTGCGTCCCCTCGGGCGGTTCGGCGACGCTGCCCGAGCTGCTGGCGGCCGCCCTGCCCCCGGGGACCGTACGCACGGGGGTGCATGTGACGGCCGCCGACATCACCTGCGTGCGCACCAAGGAGCACGGCGAACTCGCCTGCCGGTCGCTCCTGCTGGCCACCGGGGCGGGGGCCGCGGGCGAGCTGCTGCCGGGTCTGCGGATGCCCGCGTTCCACCCGGTGACCGTGCTGCACCACACCGCCCCGGAGGCACCGTCGACGGGCGCCCGGCTGCTGCTGGACGCGGACCGCACGGGGCCGGTCGCGCACACCGCCGTGATGAGCGAGGTCGATCCCTCGCGTGCCCCTGCCGGGCGGGCCCTGATCACCTCGACGGTGCTCGGCCCCCCGCCGCCCGACCTCGACCGCTCGGTGCGCGCCCATCTCGCCACGCTCTACGGCACCCCCACCGGCGACTGGGAGCTGCTGGCCTCCCGTCACGATCCGGAGGCCGTGCCCGCCATGCCGCCGCCGCACGATCCGCTCCGCCCGGTCCGGGTGCTCGCCGGGCTGTACGTGTGCGGCGACCACCGCGACACGAGCACGGTCCAGGGCGCCCTGCGCTCCGGCAGGCGCGCCGCCTCGGCGATCCTCACCGACCTGGGGGTGGACGGGCGGCGCACGGGCGGGACGGGGCTGCCGGCCGCCGCGTAGGGGGTCAGCCCAGAGCGGCGACCCGGTCGCGGTATCCGCGGACGGCGACGGCGTCCCGGTACGGCTCCAGGCGGCGCTCGAAGTCCCGTACGTACTCCGTCGCGCGCACGGACCGCATCTCCGCCGCCTGCTGGGCCGCCTCGGCGCCCAGCAGGCAGGCCTGGTCCAGCTCGCCGAGCCCGAGCCGCGCGCAGGCGAGCACCACCCGGCAGAACAGCCTGCTCCGGGCGTACGCCGGTGCGCGCAGCTGCAGCGACCGCTCGGCGTGCTGGGCGGCCACGCGGTACTGCTGCAGATCGCGGTGGCAGTGACCGAACTCGTCGGCGAGCTGTGCCTCGTCGAAGTAGCGGGCCCAGTGCGGCACGTCGTCCCCGGGCCGGGAGCTCCCGAGGGCACGTTCCGCCCGGACGAGCGCGGCGATGCAGGCCCTGTTCTCGCCGAGGACGCCGTGCCCCCGTGCCTCGACCGAGTGCAGCAGCGCCATGACGACCGGCGGTGCGGAGGAGCCGATGCCCTGCTGGGCGACGCGTGCGAGCTGGACCGCCTCCCGGCCGTGCCCGAGGTACACGGCCTGCCGGCTCATCGTGATCAGGACGAACGCGCCGTACGCCCGGTCCCCGGCGGCCTGGGCGAGCCGGAGCGCCTGGACGAAGTAGCGCTGGGCCAGACCGTGCGCCGCGATGTCGTACGAGGTCCAGCCCGCCAGCCGGGTCAGATCGGCCGCGGCGGAGAACAGTCGGCGGCCCATCGCCTCGCCGTAGCTCCCCCGGAGCATGGGCTCGGCCTCGTGTTCCAGATACCGGACGAGGGCCTGCCTGGCGTGCCCCCCGCCGTAGGCGTTGTCGAGCGTGCGGAAGAGCTCGCCCACCGAGCGCAGCGCGGCGACGTCGCCGCTGCCGACCCGCTGGACGGTGCCGCGGTCCGTCTGCCGCTGGCGCGGGACTCCCGGGGCCGGTGGGGCGGGAGCGGGCGGACGGGAGGGGGCGGGTCCACGGGTGGCGACGGACCGGGTCC
>NZ_NEUF01000011.1 GCF_002910915.1 Streptomyces sp. SM10
AGCCATCGACAACTCGACCTGGTCACGGTACGCGCGGCTGGCGGGGGACACCGGCCGGGCCCGCGCCATGCTCGCCCGGGTCGGGCCCCACCTCGCCGGGGGAGCGGCGCCCTACGTACGCGGCATGCTCGCCCTGCGCGACGGGCCGGCGGCCGACGCCCGCGAGGCGCTCCTGACGGCGGCCGAACTGCTCGCCCCGCACGACCCGCGCCGCACCCTGGAAGCCCTCTTCGGTGCGGCGGAAGCGGCGTGGGACATGGGGGACGCCATCGCGTACCTGGACGCCATGAACCGCATCCCCGTCGCGGCGGCCGACCGGTCCATGGCCCAGTACCGCGCCGGGATGTGCGCCGTGCTCGCCGGGCACCCCGACCGGGGCCACGCGCTCCTGCGCTGCTGCCTGGACTCCGCAGGCCGGGCCGAGGACGCCGGTGAGCTGCTGAGGGCGGGCGCCTGTGCCCTGGTGCTCGGCGAGGTCGACGCGGCCTGCCGCGCGGGGGCCCGTGCCCTCGCCGTCGTACGCACCCGGGGGCACGAGGCGCTGCTGCCGCACGCCCTGGAGCAGCTCGCCTACGCCGAACTCCGCGCCGGGCAGCACGCCAGGGCCCGGGCCCACGCGCTGGAAGGGCTGCACGCG